>NZ_JBIOKZ010000002.1:0-711766 GCF_044142885.1 Pseudorhizobium flavum | reverse complement strand
CGCTGACCAATGCGCTGCTCGCCGAGGTGGCGAAGACGGCGGATCGCGTCGTCATCATCGAGGATACGCGCGAGCTGCAATGCGCCGCGCCCAATCTAGTGGCGATGCGGACGAAAGACGGCGTGGCAACGCTTTCCGATCTGGTGCGGTCCTCGCTACGCCTGCGCCCGGATCGCATCCCCATTGGCGAGGTGCGCGGATCGGAAGCCCTCGACCTTCTGAAAGCGTGGGGCACCGGCCATCCGGGCGGGATCGGCACCATCCATGCCGGCACCGGCATCGGCGCGCTCCGTCGCCTTGAACAGCTCATTCAAGAGGCTGTCGTCACCGTCCCGCGCGCCCTGATCGCCGAGACAATCGACCTTGTTGCCGTCCTTTCCGGGCGTGGTTCCGCGCGCCGGCTTGCCGAGCTTGCCCGCGTCGAAGGGCTGGGGCCGGACGGCGACTACCGCATCACGCATCCCATCCCTTCGGCAATCCCCACCAACACAGGAGAATCTTCATGATCCGCACGATTTCGCGCGGCTATCGCCGCATGGCGACCGCCGCATCCATCCTTGCCATCAGTGTCATGCTCGCCCCGGCCGCCCATGCGTCGGGATCGTCGATGCCGTGGGAGCAGCCGCTTCAGCAAATCCTTCAGTCCATCGAGGGGCCGGTTGCCAAGATCGTCGCCGTCATCATCATCATCGCCACCGGCCTCACGTTGGCTTTCGGCGATACCAGCGGCGGGTTCCGCAGGCTGATCCAGATCGTGTTCGGCCTCAGCATCGCCTTCGCGGCGTCGAGCTTCTTCCTGTCGTTCTTCTCGTTCGGCGGCGGGGCGCTCGTTTGATGGCGGGCGGCCTCGAACAGCTCGACGCGGTGCCGGGATTCTCGATCCCGGTCCACCGGGCGTTGACCGAGCATATCCTGCTCGGCGGCGCACCGCGCGCCATCGCCATCATGAACGGAACGCTGGCCGGGGCCGTGGGCCTCGGCCTGCGCCTCTGGCTGGTGGGCATCGCGCTATGGGCCATCGGGCATTTCGCGGCCGTGTGGGCGGCGAAGCGCGACCCCCAATTCGTCGAGGTCGGGCGGCGACATATCCGCATCCCGGCTTTTCTGGCGGTGTGAGGGCGCGGCCATGATGAACCTTACCGAATACCGCCGCACCGCATCCCGGCTCGCCGACTATCTCCCATGGGCCGCGCTGGTCGGCTCGGGCGTCGTCTTGAACAAGGACGGCAGTTTTCAGAGGACGGCGAAGTTTCGCGGTCCCGATCTGGATTCCGCCGTCGCCGCCGAGCTAGTCGCCGTCGCCGGCCGCATCAACAATGCCGTGCGCCGCCTCGGCTCCGGCTGGAGCATCTTCGTTGAGGCGCAGCGCAGCGAGGCCGCGACCTATCCCGACAGCACCTTTCCCGATCCCGCGTCGGCGCTGGTCGATGCCGAGCGCAAGGCCGGTTTCGAGGAAGCGGGCGCGCATTTCGTGTCCGGCTACTTCCTGACCTTCCTCTGGCTGCCCCCGGCCGAGGAAGCCGCCCGCACTGAGGCATGGCTCTACGAGGGCCGGGAGAAAGCGGGCGTGGACCCGTGGGAACTGCTGCGCGGCTTCATCGACCGTACCGACCGCGTGCTGGCCTTGCTCGACGGCTTCATGCCCGAATGCCGTTGGATGGATGACGGTGCGACGTTGACCTATCTTCATTCCACCATCTCGACCAACCGCCATCGCGTGCGCGTGCCCGAGGTGCCGATGCACCTCGACGCGCTGCTCGCCGACCAGCCTTTGACCGGCGGGCTGGAGCCGCGCCTTGGCGATGCACATCTGCGCGTCCTGACCATCGTGGGCTTCCCCACCGCGACGACGCCGGGCCTGCTCGACGAAATGAACCGGCTGCCGTTCTCCTACAGGTGGAGCACGCGCGCGATCCTGCTCGACAAGACCGATGCGACCCGGCTGCTGACCCGCATCCGTCGCCAGTGGTTTGCCAAGCGCAAGTCCGTAGCGGCGATCTTGAAAGAGGTGATGACCAACGAGGCGTCCGCGCTTGTGGACACCGACGCCGCCAACAAGGCGCTCGACGCCGACATGGCGTTGCAGGAACTCGGCGCGGACGTGGCGGGCATGGCCTATGTCACGGCGACCGTCACCGTTTGGGATGCCGACCCGCGCGTGGCGCAAGAGAAGCTGCGCCTGATCGAGAAGATCGTTCAGGGCCGCGACTTCATCGCCATGGCCGAGACCCTCAACGCAGTTGACGCATGGCTTGGCAGCCTGCCCGGACACGCCTACGCGAATGTCCGCCAGCCGCCCATCAGCACTTTGAATCTCGCCCACATGATCCCGCTTTCGGCGGTGTGGGCGGGGCCGGAACGGGACGAGCATTTCGGTGCGCCCCCTTTGCTCTTTGGAAAGACCGAAGGCTCAACCCCGTTCCGGCTAAGTCTCCATGTCGGCGATGTCGGCCATACCCTAGTCGTCGGCCCGACCGGCGCGGGCAAATCCGTGCTGCTCGCCCTCATGGCCTTGCAGTTCCGCCGCTATGAACGCAGCCAAATCTTCGCCTTCGACTTCGGCGGCTCGATCCGCGCCGCCGCGCTCGCCATGGGCGGCGACTGGCACGACCTCGGCGGCGGGCTGACAGAAGGGGACGAGGCGTTCGTTTCACTCCAGCCGCTCGCCCGCATCCATGACACCTATGAACGCGCATGGGCGGCTGACTGGATCGCCGCCATCCTCATGCGCGAAGGCGTCGCCATCACGCCCGAGGTGAAGGAATATCTTTGGACGGCGCTGACTTCGCTGGCCTCGGCCCCGGTCGAGGAACGCACCATCACCGGCCTTGCGGTGCTGCTGCAATCCAACGATCTGAAACAGGCGCTTCGACCGTTCTGCGTCGGCGGTGCCTATGGCCGGCTGCTCGACGCCGAGGCGGAACACCTCGGCTCGGCGGACGTGCAGGCGTTCGAGATCGAGGGGCTTGTCGGGACCGGCGCGGCCCCGGCCGTGCTGTCCTACCTGTTCCATCGCATCGGCGACCGGCTCGACGGCCGACCCACGCTTCTCATCATAGATGAAGGCTGGCTCGCGCTCGACGATGAAGGTTTTGCCGGCCAGCTCCGCGAATGGCTGAAAACGCTGCGCAAGAAAAACGCCAGCGTCATCTTCGCCACGCAAAGCCTGTCCGACATTGACGGCAGCAACATCGCGCCCGCGATTATCGAGAGCTGTCCGACGCGGCTCTTGCTGCCGAACGAGCGGGCCATCGAACCGCAGATCACGGCCATCTATCGCCGCTTCGGCCTCAATGACCGCCAGATCGAAATCCTCGCAAGGGCCACGCCCAAACGGGATTACTACTGCCAAAGCCGCAGGGGCAATCGCCTGTTCGAGCTTGGCCTGTCCGAAGTCGGCCTCGCGCTCTGCGCCGCATCCGCCAAATCCGACCAGACGCTCATCGCGCAGATCGTCGCCGAACACGGCCGCGATGGCTTCCTCGCCGCATGGCTACAGGCGCGCGGCGTCGATTGGGCGGCCGACCTGATCCCCAACCTCACCAATCTCGCCGACCGGCCGGAATCCGCCGTGCCGGCCCGGCTCGATAACCACCCCACACAGGAGATTCTTCTATGACCTATTCCAAGATCGTCGGTGCCTCGGCCCTTACGCTGGCGCTCGCCGTGCCCGTCGCGCTTTCGCCCATGCTGGCAAGCCCGGCCCATGCGCAATTCGGCTTCGGCCGCATCGTCTATGACCCGAGCAACTATGCGCAGAACGTGCTCACGGCAGCGCGCACGCTGGAGCAGATCAACAACCAGATCACCAGCCTCCAGAACGAGGCGCAGATGCTCATCAATCAGGCCCGCAATCTGGCGAGCCTGCCATATTCATCGCTCCAGCAGCTCCAGCAGAACGTCCAGCGCACGCAACAGCTTTTGGGCCAAGCGCAGAACATCGCTTTCGAGGTCGGCCAGATCGACCAAGCGTTCCAGCAGCAATATGGCAACGTCTCGCTTTCGACGACCGACGCCCAGCTTGTCGCCGATGCACGTAGCCGCTGGGAGAACACGGTCGGCGGCTTGCAGGACGCGATGCGCGTTCAGGCGGGCGCGGTCGGCAATATCGACGGCAACCGTGCCGAGATGGCCGCGCTGGTCGGCCAGAGTCAGGGCGCAACCGGCGCGCTGCAAGCCACGCAGGCCGGCAATCAGCTTCTCGCGCTCCAGTCGCAACAGCTTTCCGACCTGATCGCGGTCATCTCGGCGAATGGCCGCGCCGATGCGCTGACCGAGGCAGAGCGCGCGACTGCCGCCGAACAGGGCCGCATCCAGCGCGAGCGGTTCCTGACGCCCGGCACCGGCTACCAGCCGGGCAACGCGCAGATGTTCAACGGTAACAACTGACCGGGAGGCTCGCCATGGACGGCAAGATGCTGGCGCGGCTTACAGCCGTTGTGTTCATCGCCATCGCCGTTACGGCGACCGCAATCGACATGGCGCGGAAGGACGAACCTCCCGCGCCACGGCCCGCATCGGCCCTCCAGCCCCCGGCCGATCCGCTGCGCGAAAGCCTGCGCCGTTGCCAGCAGCTCGGCGAGGCGGCGGCAAGCGACGCCGACTGCCTCGCCGCATGGGCTGAATCCCGCGACCGCTTCCTCGGCCGCACGCCAGCGCCCGCCGCACCGCAATCCAGCGAAGGGCGCTGACCATGGGCAACACGGGCGTCATCGACTCTTTTCTAGGCGTATTCACCTCCTACATCGACAGCGGTTTCGGCCTGCTCGGCGGCGAGGTCGCCTTCATCGCCACCACCCTGATCGTGATCGACGTGACGCTCGCCGCGCTCTTTTGGGCATGGGGCGCGGATGACGACATCATCGCGCGCTTGGTGAAAAAGACGCTGTTCGTCGGCGTCTTCGCCTACATCATTTCTAACTGGAACAACCTCGCCCGGATCGTCTTCGAGAGCTTCGCCGGCCTTGGCCTCATGGCGTCGGGCACCGGCTTTTCTGTCACCGATCTGATGCGGCCGGGCCGCGTCGCGCAGACCGGCCTCGACGCCGGCCGTCCGCTGCTCGATTCCATTTCCGACCTGATGGGCTGGATCAGCTTTTTCGAGAATTTCATCCAGATCGCTTGCCTGCTGTTCGCATGGGCGCTTGTGGTGCTGGCCTTTTTCATTTTGGCGATCCAGCTTTTCGTGACGCTGATCGAGTTCAAACTGGTGACGCTAGCCGGCTTTGTGCTGATCCCGTTCGGGTTGTTCGGCAAGACCGCCTTCATGGCTGAAAAGGTGCTTGGCAACGTAGTGTCGTCCGGCATCAAGGTCTTGGTCCTCGCCGTCATCATCGGCATCGGCTCGACACTGTTCTCGCAATTCACGGCCGGTTTCGGCGGGGCGACCCCGACCATCGACGACGCGATGGCGATTGTGCTCGCCGCGCTGTCGCTGCTTGGCCTCGGCATCTTCGGCCCCGGTATCGCCAACGGCATCGTTTCGGGCGGGCCGCAACTCGGCGCAGGCGCGGCCGTTGGCACGGGCCTCGCCGCTGGCGGCATGGTGCTTGCCGGCGGCGCGGCGGCTGGCGGCGGGGCCATGCTTGCCGCGAAGGGCGGCGCTGCTGCTCTGTCCGGTGGGGCCGCGGCCGTCCGCGGCGGCGCGACCGCCGCGGGCGCGGCGACCGCTGCCTATAGCGTCGGCTCGCTCGGCCAGTCCGGCGCGGCGGGCGTTGCCTCCGGCCTCGGCGGTGTCGCCCGAGCGGCAGGCTCGGCCGCCGTCTCGCCGCTCAAACGCGCAGCCTCCAGCGCAACATCCCGCGCAAGCGAAAGCGTCAAATCCAGCTTCTCCGCTGGCGTAAAGGCCGGCTTCGGCGCGACTGGCGGCAGCTCCACCATGGGCACGGTCGGCGGTGCGAGTGCCGATCCC
The DNA here is from genome assembly GCF_044142885.1 of Pseudorhizobium flavum. Lineage (NCBI taxonomy): Bacteria > Pseudomonadati > Pseudomonadota > Alphaproteobacteria > Hyphomicrobiales > Rhizobiaceae > Pseudorhizobium > Pseudorhizobium flavum. The sequence continues at coordinate 705,855 of NZ_JBIOKZ010000002.1, read as the reverse complement.
GCAGCCGCGCCATCCAGCCCGGCCGGCGGTCCTCCGGCTTGGGCGCAGCGGATGCAGCGCCGGCAGGCCATGAACCATGGCACCACCATGACCGCCCATGCCGTCCGCTCCGGCGACAGCCACGGCTCCGGTTCCTCCGTCAACCTTTCCGAAAGTGACCGCTCATGAGCATCTTCAAACGACCAGCAACCCATTACGGCAAATCGCCCGAACCCGAGACGCCCTATCAGAAGGCCGCGCAGGCATGGGACGAGCGTATCGGCTCGGCCCGCGTGCAGGCGAGGAACTGGAGGCTCATGGCCTTCGGCTCCCTGATCCTTTCGGCCGGCTTTGCCTCGGCGCTGGTCTGGCAGTCCGCACGTGGGACCGTGGTGCCTTGGGTCGTTCAGGTCGATAATCTCGGTCAGGCGCAGACCGTCGCCCCCGCGAGCGCCGACTATCGCCCGACCGATCCGCAGATCGCGTTCCATCTCGGCCGCTTCATCGAGCAGGTCCGCGCGATCCCGGCCGACGCGATCATTGTCCGCCAGAACTGGCTTCGCGCCTATGAGTGGACCACGGATCGCGGTGCGGCGGCATTGAACGACTACGCCCGCACCAATGATCCCTTCACCCGCGTCGGCCGGAGCCAAGTCGCCGTCGAGGTGTCGAGCGTCATCCGGGCCTCGCCCAACAGCTTCCGCGTGGCGTGGACGGAAAGGCATTTCGAGAACGGCCAGCTTTCCACGACCGAACGATGGACGGCTATTCTCACCATCGTCATCCAGCCCCCGCGCGACGCCGAGCGCCTGCGCGCCAATCCGTTGGGAATATACGTCAATGCAATTTCGTGGTCGCGGGAGATGAGCCAATGAAAGCGTCAGCTTGCATCAATCACTTCGCTGATCTTCCCCTCGGAGATCATGAAGAACGAGGTGCCCGTCATCTCGATCTCCTGCCCGGCCTTCCAGCCGTTGGGCAGATCGGTTTTGACCTTGGCGCGATAGCCGATGCGCACCGCTGCACGGTCGTCTATGGCGATGCAGTCGAGGATCGTCTGTTCTCTTTCAGCAAACAACTGGACGCCCTGTTCCGCCAGCGCGCGAAATGCCTCGATCCCGTGCGTTTCGTTCGTCATCTCTCCGTTCGATCTGTTGATAAACCGAACGTCGCCCGACAGGCAGTCGAGCATCGCCTGAACATTCATCCTGTTGTAGGCGTCGATATACCGGGCAACAATCGTCGGCACAGAATCCATTCTGTCGGTTCCTCCTTACTGATCCTGAAGTCGCTAACCTATGCGATTTTTGCGTCGGCGGTGGCAATTACTTTGGCAGGCTGCGCGACCAACCGGACGCCGCAATTCAGCTACGACGCCAGCGTGCCGCCGCTGCCGACCGTGCAGGTGGCGGCAACCGACAACACGCCTCGGCCGCTGCATGTGCCCCCGGCATGGACCGTGGCGCGCGGCGGCACCGCCGCAGGCACGCCAACCGGCCGCGTCGAGAACGCCAATGCCGCCGCCCGCGTCGAGCCGCGCCGGGAAGGCTACTACAACGCCATCCAGATATATCCGTGGAGCGAAGGCGCGCTCTATCAGGTCTATGCCGCAGTCGGGCAGATCACGACCATTGCGCTGGAGCCGGGCGAGAGTCTGACCGGCGCGGGGCCGATTGCAGCCGGCGACACCGCCCGCTGGATCATCGGCGACACCGAGAGCGGCAGCGGTGCGAACCGCCGTGTCCATATCCTCGTGAAGCCGACACGGCCGGACATTTCCACCAACCTTGTCGTCACCACCGACCGACGCACCTACATGATCGAGCTGCGCGCGCGGGAATCGCTCTACATGCCTTCCGTCGCATGGTCCTATCCCGCAACGCCCGGCCAGCGCCGCGCCGTCCCGGCCGCGCCAATCATCCCGGCCGAGGCTGCGCGGAACTATCGCTATGGCTTGCAGGTGCAGGGCGACAGCCCGCCATGGCGGCCGGTTTCGGTGTTCGACGATGGACGCCGCGTCTATGTCGTCTTCCCGGCCGGGATTGTGCAGGGCGAAATGCCGCCGATCTTCGTGCTTGGCGCGAACGGCGAGCCGCAGATCGTCAATTCCCGCATCCACCAGAACGTCCTGATCGTGGACCGCCTGTTCGGCGCGGCCGAGTTGCGCCTTGGCAGCGGCAACCGCCAGCAGGTCGTCAGGATCGTCCGCACCAACCCGACGCAGGCCGCAGCAGAGCCAGCCAGCACGACCACGGGAGGATCGTCCTCATGAGCGATACCGATACCGCCGCCCCCATGCGCCTGCGCGCCGAAACGCCCCGTGTCACGCGCCTATCGCGCAAGATGCTGGCAGGCGTCGGAGCCGTCGCGCTTCTCGGCATCGGCGGGGCGCTGATCTATGCGCTCCAGACCCGCGATGCAGGACCGGGAGGGGACGAACTCTATTCGACCGAGAACCGCCCCACGGCGGACGGATTGTCTGGCCTGCCGCGCGACTATAGCGGCCCGGCGCTCGGCCCGGCGCTACCCGGCGACCTCGGCCGCCCGATCCTCGACGCGCAGAACCGGGGGCAGCCCATTGTAACGCCGGCAATCACGACGCCCGCCGTCGATCCAGAGGAAGAACGCCGCAGGGCCGAGGAAGAAGCCGCGCGCTTGAGCAACGTCTTTTTCCAGTCCGGCCCCCGCAGGGGAGCGCCAGCCGGCACCGCCATGCCCGGCCTTGCCGGGCTTGGCCTCGGCGGGCAGCCCGCGACACAGGATCGCCACGCGGCATTTCTCAATGGACCCGTGGACCGGCAGACCGTCGCCCCGGATCGCGTTGCGCCGCCGGCATCGCCCTACATCCTTCAGGCCGGGGCCGTGATCCCCGCTGCGCTGATAACCGGCATCCGTTCCGATCTGCCCGGCCAGATCACCGCGCAGGTGACGGAGAACGTCTATGACAGCCCGACCGGCTCGCTGCTGCTGATCCCGCAAGGCACCCGCATCATCGGCCAATACAATGACGGCGTGACCTTCGGCCAGCGTCGCGTGTTGCTGGTCTGGAATCGCCTGATCCTGCCGGGCGGCCGGTCCATCGTTCTGGAACGCCTGCCGGGCGCGGACGCCAGCGGCTATGCTGGCCTTGAGGATGGCGTCGATTATCATTGGTGGGATCTGATGAAGGCCGCAGGGCTGTCCACGCTGCTCGCAGTCGGCACCGAGCTGGCGACCAGCGACGAGGACCGGCTGATCCGCGCCATCCGCGACGGGGCGCAGGATACCGTCAATCAGGCCGGCCAGCAGATCGTCCAACGCCAGTTGCAGGTCGCGCCGACGCTGACGATCCGGCCCGGCTTTCCGGTCAGGATTATCGTCACCCGCGATCTTGTGTTCGAGCCGGCAGGAGGTTGACCATGACCAAGCTGAAACTCGGCCCGCTGCCAGACGACAAGCCCGTCAAGGTGACGGTGGAGTTGCCCGCGCCGCTCCACCGCGATCTGGTCGCTTATGCCGAAGTGCTGGCGCGCGAGACGGGCCAGCCTGTCGCCGATCCCGTCAGGCTCATCGTGCCGATGCTGGAGCGGTTCATCGCAACGGATCGGGGGTTTGCGAGAGCGCGGCGAGCCGCCAACTAAGTCCCATCCCGGCAGGGGTGCCGCCAGCGCATAGACGCAAATGCGGCACGCTACAGGCCGCCGACTGCCCTCCATGGTTCGCCTAATTCCGGGGCCTATTGCGCCCCGGAATCCACCAGAACCAAGGAGGATTCCATGTGCGCAGAGCGCCGCCGCGCCCGCAAAGGGCGACCGCGACACCCGGTCCCCGAAGCACTTCCCGACGATCTTTTCGACTACGCCGACGAACCCACGCCAGACGGCCGGGAACGCCGCAGCTCGCCGCTTCGCATCGTCGATGTTGAGACGCTGCCGGTCTTCGACGACTGGCCCGAAAAGGTGCCGATCACCGAGGAAGAACTACAAATCTTCGAGCGGTATTTCGGTCATGTGCTCGACCGCCTTTTCGGCCCAATCGACCTTGAAGCCGAGAATAAATCCTTGCCATACTTATCAGAAAGTGATAAGGATAAGTCATGAGCGAGGAACGTGACCCGAGCCTCGACACGCTTCTGGACCTCGACGGACAGGTGCTCGTTGTCGATCCCGAGGGCGGCCATTGGGTGAAGTTCGTTATCACCCGCGTTCCGGCATCGCCGGAAAAGCCGCGCGGCCTCGATTACTCGCTCACGCTTCACGGGCCTTCGGGCGAACGGCTGGTCGGCTTCGATAATGCCCATCCGGTCGGCCGAGGCAGGAGGGGCGAGCCGATGGACCATCGACACCGCCTCCAGACCGTGAAGCCCTACGCCTACGAGGATGCGGCCACGCTGCTGGCCGACTTCTGGCAGGCGGTGGACGCGGTATTGAAGGAGCGAGGTGCCCTATGACCACATTGAAAGTTGGGATTGCCGGCTACGACGAGATGAAGGCCCGCACCATGCGGATCGCGCGCGGCGAGGAAAAGCCGGCGGCGGACGATCCGAAGGTGTGGTTCACATCAACCGAATCCTTCGCCAAGGTGCTGTCGGCCGGGAACCGCGAACTGCTGCGCGTCATCGCCGAGAAAGCTCCGGCCTCGCTGGAGGAACTTTCGGAGATCACCGGCCGGGCCTTATCCAACCTGTCACGCACCATGAAGACGATGGAGAGCTACGGCCTTGTCCGCTTGGAGAAGGAAGGCCGCAAGCTCGCGCCCAAGGTTGTCCATGACCGTGTTGAACTGGCGTTGCCCTTGCTCGAACGCCGCGCGGCGAAAGGAGGCGCGCTATGAACATTCATTCCCCACACGTCGCCCTGCGCGCCGCGCTCTATCTGCGCGTCTCGACGGCGCGGCAAGCCGAGCATGACGTGTCGATCCCCGACCAGAAGCGGCAGGGCGAAGCCTATTGCGAGTCTCGCGGTTATCAGCTTGTGGAAACCTTCATCGAGCCGGGCGCATCGGCGACCAACGACCGCCGCCCCGAGTTCCAGCGCATGATCGAAGCCGGCACGTCGAAGCCGCCAGCGTTCGACGTGGTGGTGGTGCATAGCTTCTCGCGGTTCTTCCGCGACGAATTTGAAATGGAATACTACTACCGGAAGCTGGCGAAGAACGGCGTCAAGCTCGTATCCATGACGCAGGAGCTTGGCGACGATCCGATCCACCAGATGATGCGGCGGATCATGTCACTGTTCGACGAATACCAGTCGAAGGAGAACGCCAAGCACGTCCTGCGCGCCTTGAAGGAGAACGCGCGGCAAGGCTTCTGGAATGGCTCGCTGCCGCCCATCGGCTACCGCGTCGTCGATGCCGAGCAGCGCGGCACGAAGATGAAGAAGAAGCTGGAAATCGACCCGCTGCACGCCGACACCGTGCGGATGATCTTCCGCCTAGCATTGGAAGGCGACGGCACGTCCGGCCCCATGGGCGTCAAGAACATCGTCAGCTACCTCAACAGGAACCGCATGTTCACCCGCAGCGGCGGACGTTGGGGCATCGGCCAGCTTCACCGCGTCCTGACCCGCCGCACCTATATCGGCGAACATCGGTTCAACCGCCGGTCCAAGAAAGGCGAGGTGAAGCCCGAGGAAGAAGTCGTCACCGTCGCGGTGCCGCCGCTGATCGACCTTGAGATATTCGAGGCGGTGCAGAAGCGGTTGCAGGTCAACAATCCGAAGGTGACGCCGCCGCGCGTCGTCAGCGGCCCGAACCTGCTGACCGGCATTTGCTATTGCGGCAATTGCGGTGGGGCCATGACGCTGCGCACGGGCAAGAACGGCCGCTACCGCTACTATGCCTGTTCGATCCGGGCACGGCAGGGCGAAACCGGCTGCAAGGGCCGCGCGATCCCGATGGACAAGCTGGACCGCATCGTGGTCAGCCACATCGAGGAAAGGCTGCTGGACCCCGAGCGGATCGAAGACGTGCTCGCCTCGCTGCTGGATCGCCGGCAGGAGAGCGTCGAGCGGCGCAGCCAGCACATCACCGAGTTGAACCAGCGCGCGGCCGAGGCCGATATGCGGCTAAAGCGGCTCTACGAGGCTATCGAGGCGGGTTCGCTCGACCCGGCCGAATCCGCCCTCGGCGAACGCATCGCGGGCCTTACGGCGATACGGGATCAGGCACGGGCCGACGCCGTAAGGACCGAGGCCATGCTGAAAAGCTCGGCCCATAAGGGCCTCACAGGCGCGGCCGTGCGGGAGCTGGCGAGCGAAGCGCGGACCGGGCTTCGGCTCGGAAAGGGCGGTTATCGGCGGGATCACGTCCGGGCTTTCGCCCAGCATGTCGAGGTCGGGGACGATGCGATCTACATCAACGGCAGCAAAAACACGCTGTTGAGGGCGCTGATAGCCACAAAAGGAGGGAAATCGGCGGGAATCGGCGTTCCCGGTTTTATACCGAAGTGGCGGAAGAGGTGGGATTCGAACCCACGGTACGGTTTCCCGCACGCCGGTTTTCAAGACCGGTTCCTTAAACCACTCGGACACTCTTCCTGAGCCGATGCTGATCCATGTGGTGCAAGGGCTTTAGCTCCTGGCTTCGATAGCGTCAACATGCGAGTCTGGCGACTGCGCGGACAGGGCAGGCGACGTCGTCGCTCCGGCTGCCATCTATCGCGGTTCGATCCACAGGTTGAGATAGGTCGGGTCGAATTCGGCCAGGCTGCGTAGACGGTCCCAGTCGAGAATGGTGATCGTCTGGTTGATCCATGTGACCAGGTTTTCGCGTCGCATGGCCTGTATCACCCGGTTCATGTGGACGAGAGACAGGCCCATCACGTCCGCCATTTCGGCCTGGCTGAGGGGCAAGTGGAAGCTCAGCCCTTCGACGCGACCGGTTACCTGCAGGCGGACATAGAGCTCGCACATGATGTGGGCCAGATGGGAGGCCTTCGAACGCCGGCCCATGGCGACGATCCAGGATCGATGGATTGCCCCGTGGATCAGGGTATCGAGCCACATCAGCCGCGTCAGGTGAGGCGAATTCTCCGTAAGCGACTTGAGTTCACCGTGCTCGGCCAGAAGAACGCGGCATGGTGAAAGTGCGACAATCCCATGGTCCATCGTCTTCATCAGGAAGGCGTGAAGATCGACGAAATCGCCGGCGACGTGGAGCGCCGTGATCTGGCGGCTTCCCCCTTCGGTGATCTTGTAGCGGGCGGCAAATCCTTCGCAAAGCAATGTACTGACGGTCGGCCGCGCTCCTTCGGCGACGATGTCGTCGCCCTTTCCAAAGCTCCGTTCCTTCGAGAGTGTTCCGTGGAGGAGAGCCCGCTCCGCTCCCGAAAGAACGTCCCGGTGTTCGAGGTTCTGGAATAGCGCTTCGATCATCTAGCCTTGTCTTCTTGGTGGCGACACGTTGGGTTCGTTGTGGAGGAGAACACCGATGGTTGGAACAAAGTTGCCTAAGAAGTTTTCGACGGACATATGCCGGAAGAGACGACACATGCCCCGATACTTCTTCGACCTTGCAAACGGCGACGGCCTGACCCGTGATGAAATGGGAGTAACCCTCCCCATGCGGCATGATCTCCTATTGAAGGAGGTAAGCCGCATCCTCACCGACGTCGCCCGCGAGGAGCTGCCTGGCGTTTCCAGTGGCGGCATTCGCGTTTCGGTGCGCGACGAGATGGGCGAAACGATTCTTGTCGGTTCGCTCGATTTCCAGACGCGCTGGAGCACTTAGTCGTTGCAGTTTAACCTCTCGCTAACCATGCGAGGCGAAACGCTCATTTGCCCACAGAAATCATTCGCATTTTCGCCACTTTGAAAACATTGGTTGTCACCATTGTTCGGTCGGAGTCCCGATGGGGCACTGACCAATGACGGGTGCAGGGGCGCCCGGTGACGGCAGGGGCATTGAGAGTTGAAATCTGGCGGCGGCAGACTTTTCCATTCGGCGAGATGGCTCGGAGTGGCCTTGATGTGTTTCGGCGTGGCATCGTGTTCCACCACGCAACCGAAAGGCCAGAAGCCGCGGAGCAAGGAGTATTTCTCTGAGAAGGAATATGGCGTAAAGGCCAGCCCGCGCGTGGTGACTGAAGGCAAGCCCGTCCCTAAGGGCGGAGGGCGCTTCATGGTCGGCAAGCCCTACGAGGTCAAGGGCAAGACCTACGTCCCCAACGAAGATCCTTCCTACAACAAGACCGGTCTGGCTTCATGGTACGGCTCGGCCTTTCACGGCAGGCTCACCGCCAACGGCGAGGTCTACGACAAGGAACATCTGTCGGCGGCTCACCCGACGTTTCCTCTGCCTAGCTATGCGCGGGTGACGAACACCGAAACCGGTGCATCCGTCATCGTTCGCGTCAATGATCGCGGCCCGTTCCATCCCGGCCGCATCATCGATGTCTCTGCCAAGACTGCTGAACTGCTCGACATGAAACGTGCGGGAACCGCGAAGGTGAACGTCCAGTATGTCGGGCGTGCACGAATGGACGGACACGACATGCCGTACCTGATGGCCTCCTATATCGGCAAGGGAGACCGTCTGCCTTCGGTCCAGCCGGAAGGCCAGATCGCCAGTGGCGTCATGGTTGCTTCCAATGCCCCGTTTGGCCAGGAACTGCAGAGCTATGGCGGCGCGGTGCCTGTGCCGGTCGCCTTCGGCGGACCCACGCCGAGCGGACCACGAGATACGTCTGCCCAGGCGTTCGAAGCCCTCGGCACGCAGGATACGTTTGCAGCCCTGCCCGAGATGGGGCCGCTGCCTGCGGAGCGCCCCGGTTATGGGATAGTAGGGCTCTCGAGCGGCCTGACATCGGCCTATGTCGTGGAACCGGTGAGCGAGGTGGAACTCGTCTTCGATGCGGTAATGGTGCGGAATGACGGCCTTACCGAAAGCTCCATCCTTTCGTACGCCGGTCGGCAATACGGCAAAAAAGCGTCGCAGTAACACGAGCGCAATTGCCCCGATCGTGCCATGTTGATACGCGTATGCCGATCATACGCGGAGCAGTCATGAGATTCCTGGTATTGGTGCTGCTTGCCCTGGTGCAGGCAACGATCGGCATGGATACGGCTGTTGCACAGCAGGCGGATGCCGGCTTCGTCACCAAGGCCCGACAAGCCTACCTCGTCGAGGCAAAGACAGGTACGGTTCTGCTGGCGGTCAACGAGAACCAGGCCTTCCCGCCGGCTTCCCTGGCCAAGTTGATGACAATGGAGGTTGTCTTCAGCGCTTTGAAGCGGCGGGAAATTTCCGCAGCCACCAGCTTTCCGGTTACGGAATACGCATGGAGAAATGGTGGTGCACCGTCCGGTACAACGACGATGTTTGCCGCGTTGAACTCGACGGTTTCTGTGGCCGACCTGATCAGGGGCGTCGTGATCCAGAACGCCAACGACGCCTGCATCGTCCTGGCCGAGGGGATAAGTGGCTCCGAGGCAGAGTTTGCGGCCCGTATGACCGCGCGGGCCAAGGACCTCGGCCTCAGTCGTTCGACATTCGCAAACCCCACAGGGCTCCCTCCAGCGGAGAGTTTCACGACCGCGCGTGACCTTGTGGAACTGGCACGGCATCTTCACCGCGAATACCCTGAGCAATATGGGCTCTATTCGCAGCCGGACTTCGAGTGGAACGGGATCTTTCAGCGGAACAAGAACCCCCTGCTGTCGCTCAACATCGGTATCGATGGGCTGGGCGCGGGATACGCCAAGGATTCTGGATACGCTCTGGTGGCATCGATCGAACGTCGCGGCACCAGGCTTTTTCTGGCCATGGGTGGATTGGCGAGCGAGAAGGAGCGGCTGGAAGAGGCTCGCCGGGTCCTTGAATGGGGGCTGTCTTCATTCGAGACCAAGCTGCTGTTCTCTCCGGGCGAGGTGGTCGGCCAGGTGAGCGTCTACGGAGGCGAGACACGCTATCTCGATCTAGCGGCCCGCGAGCCTGTAGATATTTACCTGCCGACGGAAACGCCGCCGAGGTTGAGCGGCAGGATCGTCTACCAGTGGCCGCTGAGGGCGCCGATCGCCGAGGGACAGGCGGTTGGCATGCTAAAGATTTCCGCCGATGAGCGACTGGTTCGCGAGGTCGAGCTCGTGGCTGCCCATCCGGTCGGATCCGGAACGCTGCTCTCCAAGGCGACCGATGCACTGCTCGAACTCATGTTCTTCTGGTTGTAGCGCCAGAGAGGTTTTATCTTAGCAATAGATACGATAGGCATTGATGGTGGCCTCGAGCATGGCCGAGGGCCGCCGTGGCCCGGAAGCGTGAAGAGTTGTTGCGGTTGGCAAAAAGACCAGGACTGTTTGTAACGTTCGAAGGCGGCGAAGGGGCAGGGAAGTCCACCCAGATTCGCCGGCTTGCGGAATCGCTCCGGCGGCGGGGCCTCGACGTTCTGGTGACGAGGGAGCCGGGAGGGTCTCCGGGCGCAGAGGCGGTACGACACGTGCTGCTTTCGGGCGCCGCAAAGGAGTTCGGCGTCCGCATGGAGGCGATCCTATTTGCCGCGGCTCGGAGCGACCATGTCGAGGAAGTCATTCGTCCGGCACTGGAAAGCGGTGCCGTCGTCCTGTGCGACCGGTTCATGGACTCTTCCAGAGTCTACCAGGGGGTCACCGGGAACCTTGAAACCGAATACCTCGAAGCCCTGCAGAGGATCGCTGTCAACGGCGTCTATCCCGACTGCACCGTGATCCTTGACCTGCCTGCCGAAAAGGGACTTGCAAGGGCGCGTGCAAGGGGAGGGGCTACTGCGCCCGATCGTTTCGAAAGGGAGGAACTCCAGACACATGAGAAGCGTCGCGAGGCTTTTCTCGAGATCGCTTCCGCCGATCCGGGGAGGTGTCACGTCGTAAACGCGGACCAGCCCGAGGATACCATCGCAGCCGAAGTTCTGTCCATTGTCGAACCGCTGGCGGCGCGGCAGGATAAGGTAACGGCCAGCGCGGAAAACGTCTGATGGGTGAGGACGCTCACATCCTTGACGGCGCGATCCCGCCCGCACGAAATCCGAACCTGTTCGGTCATCAGGCTGCAGAAGAATTCCTGGCACGCAGCTACCGCACGGGCAAAGCCCACCACGCAATCCTCATCGAGGGCCCGGAGGGAATTGGCAAAGCAACGCTGGCATTCCGGTTCGCGGCCCACGTTCTTTCTCACCCTGACCCGGAGACGGCACCGGACCAGCTTGCAATCCCGGATCCAGAGTCCGCGATCGGTAGGCAGATTGCTTCCGGTGCTTCTCACAATCTCCTGCATCTGACCCGGCCGGTTGATGAGAAGTCGGGAAAGCAGAAGACCGCGATCACGATCGACGAAGTCCGGCGGGCGGGGCATTTCTTCTCCCAGACATCCGGCACAGGGAATTGGCGAATTGTCATCATCGATCCCGCCGACGATCTCAATCGCAATGCTGCCAACGCCATCCTGAAGATCCTGGAGGAGCCACCGAAGCGGGCGATGTTCCTCGTCCTGTCGCATGCCCCGGGCAAGCTCCTGCCAACCATACGCTCCCGTTGCCTGCCGCTGCGCCTGTCACCGCTCGGCGAGGAGGATCTTCTGCGCGCGCTCGAAGCACTGGGCGTTTCGGTCGAGGGCCGAACAAGGGAGACCGTGCTCGCCATGTCGAAAGGGAGCGTCTCGCAGGTGCTCAAGCTTCTGAACTACGGCGGCGCCGACATTGTCAGCGCATTCAACCAGATGCTGGCGGAGGAGGGACCCGCCGCAAGACGAGCGATGCATCGTTTGTCCGACGTGCTCTCGGCGAAGGATGCGGACGTCGCGCTCGGCTTCTTTCTGGAGCATCTTGGCGACCATCTTTCCGACCGGGCGCGCCAGGCCGCCTTCGCGGGAGACCTCGCCGCCGCGGCACGCATGGCGGATCTGGCCAGCGAGGTGGGGGAGAAGGTCACCGTCTCGCAGGCCTATAACCTCGACCGGAAGCAGACGCTTCTATCGATCCTCGAAGCCGCCCATCGCTGATCCAGTGGGGGGCACGGCGAAGTATGGGTTTCGCTGCTGCGAAACATAGGCTAATAGCCAAACCGACCCTCCCATGCTCGAGTGCGATAATGCCGGACAAGCTTCCCTATTACATCACCACCGCGATTTCCTACCCCAATGGCAAGCCGCATATCGGCCATGCCTATGAACTGATCGCGACGGATGCCATGGCGCGCTTCCAGCGCTTGGACGGCAGGGACGTCTTCTTCCTGACCGGCACGGACGAACACGGCCAGAAAATGCAGCAGACTGCGCGCGCCGAAGGGATCGATCCGTCCGAACTTGCGGAGAGGAATTCCAACGAATTCCGCGAGATGGGGCGGCTTCTTAACTCATCGAATGATGATTTCATCCGAACGACTGAGCCTCGCCATCACGAAGCCTGCCGCGAGATTTGGAACCGGATGGCCGATAATGGCGACATCTACAAGGACAGCTACGCCGGCTGGTATTCCGTCCGCGACGAAGCCTTCTACCAGGAGGGCGAGACCGAGGTGCGGGACGATGGCGTACGCTACGGCCCGCAGGGCACACCGGTCGAATGGGTGGAGGAGGAGAGCTACTTCTTCAAGCTCTCGGCTTACGAAGAGAAGCTGCTGAAGCACTACTCCGACAAGCCTGATTTCATCGGTCCTGCGGAGCGGCGGAATGAAGTCATCTCGTTCGTCAAGTCCGGCTTGAAGGATCTCTCGATCTCCCGGACCACCTTCGACTGGGGCATCAAGGTGCCGAACGATCCGGCGCATGTGATGTATGTCTGGGTCGATGCGCTGACGAACTATGTGACCGCAACTGGCTACCTGACGGATAAGAATGGCCCGCGCGCTAAATACTGGCCGGCGGACGCCCATATCATCGGCAAGGACATCATCCGCTTCCATGCTGTCTACTGGCCGGCTTTCCTGATGTCGGCGGGTCTGCCATTGCCGAAGCGGGTCTTCGCGCATGGTTTCCTGCTCAACAAGGGCGAGAAGATGTCGAAGTCCCTCGGCAACGTCGTCGATCCGGTCAATCTCGTGAACCACTTCGGGCTCGATCAGGTGCGCTACTTCTTCCTGCGCGAAGTCTCCTTCGGCCAGGATGGCAGCTACAGCGAGGAAGCCATTGGGACCCGGATCAATGCCGATCTTGCCAACGGGATCGGCAATCTCGCCAGCCGGTCGCTTTCGATGATCGTCAAGAACTGCGATGGCAAGATCCCCGAGCCTGGCGAATTTACTGAGGAGGATCGGGCCATCCTGACGTCGGCCGATTCGCTTCTGGGAACGTGCCGCGAAGAGATGGAGAAGCAAATGATCCATCGGGCGGTCGCTGCCGTGATAGGTCTCGTTTCCGAGACTGACCGCTATTTCGCCGGACAGGCACCATGGGCGCTGAAGAAGACGGATCCCGAACGCATGGCGACGGTGCTTTACGTCACGGCCGAGATCGTCCGGCAGATCGCCATCCTGCTTCAGCCCTACATGCCGGATTCCAGCGAAAAGCTTCTGGACCTTGTAGCCGCGCCTGCCGACAAACGTGATTTCGGCTCGCTGGGCGAGGCGGGACGGCTTGTGCCGGGCACCGTGCTCGAGGCGCCGACGCCGGTCTTCCCGCGTTACGTCGCACCGGAGACAGGTGCCTGAGTTCGAGGCAAGAAATGCTCATCGATACACACTGCCATCTCGACTTTGCCGATTTCGATGAGGAGCGCGACGACCTCGTCGCGCGCGCCCACGGCGTCGGCGTGGGACAGATGGTGACGATCTCGACGCATGTGCGGAAACTGGATCGCCTGCTGGCGTTGACCGCCCGATATCACTCCGTCTTCTGCTCGGTCGGCACCCATCCGAACAATGCCGGCGACGAACTGGACATCACGGCGGACGACCTTGTTCGGCTGGCAGAGAGTCACGAGAAAATCGTCGCGATCGGTGAGGCGGGGCTCGATTATTTCTACGACACGCAGAAGCCGGAAGACCAGCAGACCGGGTTTCGCCGCCACATCGAAGCAGCCCGCCGGACGCAATTGCCGCTGGTCATCCATAGCCGCAGCGCAGACGATGACATGGCGGCGATCCTGAGGGAGGAAAGCGGGAAGGGGGCCTTCCCTTTCATCCTCCATTGCTTCTCGTCCGGAGCAGATCTTGCCCGCACCGGCGTCGAGTTGGGCGGCTACATTTCCTTCTCCGGAATCCTGACTTTTCCGAAGTCGGAAGAACTCCGCGAAATAGCGAAAACGGTTCCGCATGAGCGGCTGCTGGTCGAGACGGATGCTCCTTATCTTGCACCGAAGCGGTGGCGCGGGAAACGCAACGAGCCTGCCTATGTGGTCAATACGGCGGAGGTTCTGGCGGAAACGCTCGGTCTTGCGTTCGACGAAGTGGCGCGGATGACAACCGACAACGCGTTTCGGATCTTTGCCAAGATGCCGAGGCTCTGAGGAGCATGCGGTACAGGCGCAGATATACCATCCTCGGCTGTGCGTCCTCTCCCGGAGTGCCGCGCATCAACGGCGATTGGGGCGCCTGCGACCCGAACAATCCGCGCAATCGACGTACGCGCGCTGCCTTCCTCGTGGAGCAGTTCTCACCGGACGGCGGCGCAACCACCATCGTCGTCGATACGGGACCGGATTTTCGCGAACAGATGATTGCCGCGCGGGTCCAGCATATCGATGCAGTGCTCTATACCCATGCCCATGCGGATCATCTCCACGGGATCGATGACCTGCGGGGCTACTTCCATACCCAGAGGAAGCGCATTCCCATCTACGCGGATAGCTCCACAATGGAGCGGATTCGCCTGGGCTTCGGTTATTGCCTCGAAACACCGGCTGGTGGAAACTATCCGCCGATCGTCGAGCCCAGGCTTATCCAGTCACTCGCCGAGCCGCTGGTAATTAGCGGTGCGGGTGGTCCGATCGAGGTTCTGCCGCACCGCCAGGTGCATGGCGAGATACATTCGCTCGGCTTCCGGTTCGACAATGTCGGATATTGCAGCGACGTCAGTGATTTTCCGCCGGAGAGCATCGCCCGCCTGGAGGGGCTCCATGTCCTCATACTCGATGCTCTGCAGTATCATCATCATCCGAGCCATCTTTCGCTCGAGCAGGCGCTGGAGTGGATCGCTCGGTTGATGCCGCGCCAGGTTTACCTGACGCACATGCACACACCCATGGACTACGACGCTGTGAACACCGCAACGCCGGACCATGTGCAGCCGGCGCACGACGGACTGAGCTTCGAGTACGAATTCGAGGTCAATTAGCGGTGGTGCACGCGCGACCGTGTTGGAAGCTGAGAGCGAGGCTCACGGACTCTCTATAAGTCTCTGGACCCGCAGCTTGATCGATAAGTTCCATAATCCATCTTATGTGATCTTCGGATTTGACGAAAGCCGTTACGACGTGGCACGCCTCACCAGTGTGAATCCGCCATCACCTCTTCTGCTTCCTCCCTCTCCATGCTGGTAATCCGCCGGACGATGTCCAGGCTGAAACCTCTTCGCGCCAGCGACGCGAGTTCCCGTGCGAGACGTTTCTCGTCCGCGGGCGCGGTCCGGAATGGACCGAACCCGCGCTTGCGGGCGTATGCAGTCGCGGCACGGAGATCATCCGCGTCCAGCAAGGCTTCGCTCACGGTGTCGTTGCTCACGCCCTTGCGTCGAAGCGTATCGGCTATCTGCCTTCTGGATTTTCCGCCCCGGATTCCGGCGCGGACCTTGGAAGCCGAATAGGCCTGGTCATCCAGTCCGCCCATCTGACGCCCGCAGTCGATTGCTCGTGCCGCCAGCGCCTGCAGCTGGGGCTCAGAGATGCCCTCGAACTTCTGCTTCGCCTTTCTGCGAATGGCAGTACCCAGTTCCTGCTCCGTCATCATGCGGCGGGACAGCCGATAGAGCGCGGAGTTTCGTGCCCAGGCGAGCATTCGTGCCGTCGGCACGTCAGCATCTGTCCCGCTGTCTGCGAGCGACAAGCTCTCCTCCGGGCTTGACGGTGTTGTGACCTTTTCAGACATGCCGTTTGATGTAAGCTGTCGATGAGCATTTGTCGAAGGGATAGCCGATGCTCTTGCGCTTCGTATCGATCGTCCTGGCACTGGCAATTCTCTCCGGCGGGCCATTGCGTGCCGAAGATCCCGTGGCCGACGCACAGGCGGTCGTCTCTCGCCAGATCATCGCATTCTCGCGCGGTGACGCGACGGGAGCTTTTGCGGAGGCCGGTCCGAACATGCGTAATAGCATATCGGACGAGAGCCGTTTCCTTGCCATGATCCTTCACCGCTACCCGCCGCTTGAGGCCGTCCGCAACTACGCGTTCGGGCGCTCGAAGCTGGTCGGCGGAGGTGAGTTCATACTGCAGGAGGTGATGCTGGCCGACCGGGACGGCAGTGACTGGACGGCGATCTTCGAGATCAGGCTGCTGGACAGCGGTATCTACAAGGTCAACGGCATCCGCCTTCAACCCAACCGCGCCGACCGAGGCATCTGACGCAGTCGTCGATGCTCAAATAGGGTCCAGATCACCCCTCGCCCACGTCGCCTGCGTCTCCGCATAAAACTCCTCGAAACGTCCTTCGGCAATGGCGAGGCGAATACCCTTCATCAGGTCCTGGTAGTAGGAAAGGTTGTTCCAGGACAGCAACATTCCTCCCAGCGCTTCGTCCGAACGAACCAGGTGATGCAGGTAGGCGCGGGAATAGTCGCGCGCCGCAGGGCAGCTCGAGTCCTCGTCGAGCGGGCGCATGTCTTCAGCATGCCGCGCGTTACGAATGTTGATGCGGCCGCGCCGCGTGAAGGCAAGGCCATGGCGTCCGGAGCGAGTCGGCATCACGCAATCGAACATGTCGATACCGCGGGCGACGGATTTCAGGATGTCGTCGGGCGTGCCTACCCCCATCAGGTAGCGTGGCTTTGTGGTCGGAAGAACCGGCAGTGTTTCTTCCAACATCTTCAGCATCACATCCTGTGGCTCTCCGACGGCAAGGCCGCCGATCGCATAGCCCTTCAGATCGAGCTGCTTCAGCCCTTCTGCTGACCGTATTCGCAGATCCGGCTGGTCACCGCCCTGGACGATGCCGAACATAGCCTTGCCGGCTTGCTCGCCGAAGGCGACGCGGCATCGTTCCGCCCAGCGGAGGGAAAGCTCCATCGCCCGCTCGATCTCCTTCGGCTCTGCAGGGAGCGCGACGCATTCGTCCAGTTGCATCTGGATGTCGGAACCGAGGAGCCCCTGTATTTCGATGGACCGCTCCGGCGACATGTGGTGCAGCGAGCCGTCCACGTGGCTCTTGAAGGTGACGCCCTGCTCGTCCAGCTTCCGCAGGCCGGACAGCGACATGACCTGGAAGCCGCCGCTGTCGGTGAGGATCGGGTGCTCCCAGCGGATGAGCTTGTGCAGTCCTCCGAGCCGCGCGACGCGTTCAGCTCCCGGCCGCAACATCAGATGGTAGGTATTGCCGAGGATGATATCCGCACCGGTCTCCCGCACCTGGTCGAGATACATCGCCTTGACGGTGCCGACCGTGCCGACGGGCATGAAGGCCGGCGTGCGGATCGTGCCCCGTGGCATGCTGACTTCGCCAAGCCGCGCACCGCCGTCAGTAGCCTTGAGGGTGAACTGAAATGTTTCTGTCATTCTGGGTCCCGGAACAGGAGGCTGGCATCGCCGTAGGAATAGAAGCGATAGCCGGTACGGATGGCGTGCTGGTAGGCGCCTCGCATCGTTTCAAGGCCGCTGAAGGCGGAGACGAGCATGAAGAGCGTCGATTTCGGCAGATGAAAATTGGTCATCAGGATATCGACGCCCCTGAACCTGTAACCCGGCGTGATGAAGATGTCGGTCGAGCCGCTCCAGGGATGGATGGTTCCATCCTCTGCAGTTGCACTCTCCAGCAGGCGCAGGGATGTGGTTCCGACGGCGACGATTCTCCCGCCCCGCTTCCTGATCGCGTTCAGTCGCTCGGCGGTGTCGGAGCTGACATGTCCGATTTCGGCATGCATTCGGTGCTCGCTCGTGTCATCTGCCTTCACCGGAAGAAAAGTTCCCGCACCGACGTGCAGCGTCACGAAATGCCGCTCGATCCCCGCCTCGTCGAGCGCCGCGAAGAGATCTGGTGTGAAATGCAGACCGGCCGTCGGTGCGGCGACGGCACCTTGCTCGCGCGCATAGATGGTCTGGTAATCTTCTCTGTCGCGTTCGTCCTCGGGCCGCTTGTCCGCGATGTAAGGCGGCAGAGGAATGTGCCCGACCGTCATGATCGCCTCGTCGAGCGCAGGGCCAGAAAGGTCGAAGAGAAGCGTGATCTCGCCCCCCTCGCCCTTCGCCTCGACGGTAGCATTCAGCGTGCCGAGAAGGCAGGCATCGCCGCTATGTCCGAAGAGGATCCGGTCACCGACCTTGATGCGCTTGCCGGGTCTTGCAAAAGCCTTCCAACGCTCAGGACCTGCCCGCATATGCAGTGTCGCGGACACCGGCAATTCGCTTCCACCTTCGCGGACACGCTGCCCTTCCAGTTGCGCGGGAATGACGCGGGTGTCGTTGAAGACCAGCGCATCGCCTTCTCGCAGGAGGGATGGGAGATCGCGAACCGCCCGGTCGGAGAGGACAGGTGTGCCCGCGGGGCGGACAACCAGCATGCGAGCGGCGTCGCGCGGGCTAGCTGGGCGCAAGGCGATGTTTTCGTCAGGCAGGTCGAAGTCGAAGAGGTCTACGCGCATGAGAGGTCAGAACATCCGGATCATCACGACGCCGGCGCAGAGCAGCAGAGCCCCTACTACCCGTCCGGCCGTCAGTTCGCGCACGGCTACACCCATGAAGCCGATGCGGTCAATGAGAAGACCGGCCGTGAGTTGGCCCGCGACGGAAAACGCCATGACGGCGGCTGCGCCGATCCGGGGCGTCAGCAGGATGGCAGCCGTGACATAAACGCTTCCGAGGCAGCCACCCGCGAAGTACAGCCAGGGAGCTGGCGCGCGCCAATCCGGCGCAACGCCCTGGAGGCGGGAGAAGACGACGAGCACGGCCGCAAGGGCCACCGCACCGGCGGCGAAGGATATCATGGCGGCCGCCACCGGCATCCCGAGCGCGCGGCCGAGTTGCGTGTTGATCGGGGCCTGGATCGCGATGCATGCGCCGGCAACGACGCCGAGGATGCCCCAAAGAAAGCCAGTCATCGAAGTACCTTCATCGCCTCGCTGAACCATTGTCACAAACGGAAAACGCCCCGGTCTTTCCCGGGGCGCAGGGATCATCCGTGCCTGGATGATCAGGCAGCCGCGTCGGCAGCAACCCGCAGCGTGACGATCGAGTCGGGATCCTGGACCGGCTCACCCTTCTTGATCTGGTCGATATGCTCCATGCCTTCGATGACCTGACCCCATACGGTGTACTGCTTGTTGAGCCAGGGAGCCTCTGTGAAGCAGATGAAGAACTGCGAGTTGGCGGAGTTCGGGTTCTGGGAACGGGCCATAGAGCAGGTGCCTCGGACATGCGGAACGGCCGAGAACTCGGCCTTCAGGTCCGGCTTGTCGGAACCGCCCATGCCGGCCCGCGAAGGGTTGAAGCTCGCGCCGCCCTTCTTGCCATACTGGACGTCGCCTGTCTGCGCCATGAAGTCGGCGATCACGCGGTGGAAGACGACACCGTCATAGGCGTTCTCACGGGCGAGCTCCTTGATCCGGGCGACGTGGTCGGGTGCAAGATCAGGCATCAGCGAGATCACGACCTTGCCCTTCGTGGTTTCCATGATGAGCGTGTTTTCCGGATCCTTGATCTCGGCCATGTCCTTCTCCTTCATTCTTCGTTTCGACGCCGGTGAGCGTCCTTCGTCTATCGTCCGACAGTGACCTTCACCATACGGTCAGGATCGGAAACCTCGCCGTTGCCACCCTCGCCCCGCTTGATCTTGTCGACGTTCTCCATGCCCGAGACGACCTTGCCCACGACCGTGTACTGGCCGTTGAGGAACGATCCCTCGTCAAACATGATGAAGAACTGCGAATTGGCAGAATCGGGATCCTGCGACCGTGCCATGCCGACTGTACCGCGTTCGAACGGAAGCTGGGAGAACTCGGCGGGAAGATCGGGCAGCTGCGATCCACCAGTACCAGCCCGCGCAGCATTGAAGCCATCCTCCATATCGCCGAACTCGACGTCACCGGTCTGGGCCATGAAACCCTCGATCACGCGATGAAAAGCCACATTGTCGTACTCACCCTTCGCCGCGAGCTCCTTCAGGCGCTCTACGTGCTTGGGTGCCGCGTCCGGCAGCAGTTCGACGACCACCGGGCCGTCCTTGAGTTCGATCGTCAGGTAATCGTCCTCTGCGGCGAATGCCGGCAAGACAACCGAGGTAAATGCGAGGGCACCGGCAAAGGCGAGACGAAGCAGTTTCATGTCTTCTCCAAGAACGAGAGTTCAGCGGTTCAGCTTGTTTTTCATGGCAGCAAGCACCGGAGCCGGAACGAAGGCACCGACGTCACCGCCCATCGCGGCGATCTGACGTACCAATGTGGCCGTAATGGGCCGCGAGGCAACGCCAGCGGGCAGAAATACCGTTTGCACGTCGGGCGCCATCTGCCGGTTCATGCCAGCCATCTGCATTTCATAGTCCAGATCGGTACCGTCCCTCAGTCCGCGAATAAGCAGGCTTGCGCCATGGGCACGTGCGGCATCCACCACGAGGTTGTCGAACGAAATGACATCGATCTCGCCGGCTGCGGACGGCAATGCCTCGGTAAGTGATGCTCGGATTAGCTGTGCTCGCTCCTCGAAGGTGAAAAGCGGCGTCTTCCCAGGATGGATCCCTATCGCAACGACCACCCTTTCCGCGACATTCAACGCCTGGAGCAGCACATCGAGGTGTCCGTTCGTCATCGGATCGAATGATCCGGGATAAAATGCGGTCGCCATCAAGCCTCTCACGGGTTTTATCGCCTTTTGTCACGGAAGGTCCGGCGCTGCAAGCCGCGAAGATGAACGCCAGATGAATGCGCCATTCAAGCCCGTTTCATTGACGGTATGCATTCTTGCCAGCAGTGGGCGGGAGACCGAACCGAGAAGCGACCCCATGCTTCTCCATGCAATTGGAACCAGTTCGCCGGAAGAGCGTTCTGGCCAGCAAGAAGGACAACTGAGATGATCGAGAGAAGGAAGCCGATCATGCTGGACAAGATTTCCATGATCAACATGGTATGGACAGCAATGATTGCGGCAATGCTCACGGCCACGGTGACCCTTTACCAGGATCGTTCGGAATGGAGCGACCGAAACTATCCGCAGATGACGGGACGTTATCACGATATCTCGTTCTACTGACGGCCCGAAGCAAGAGGCAGGTTATGTTCGTGACCCTTTCGGTATTGGCAAGTCTGATCAGCATCATGTTCGTAGCGTCGATCGCGTCGACGATTTCCGAACTGCGCCGTGAACGCGAGGAAATGAAGGTCTTCGCGGCCCGCCGGGTCACCTTCTAGTCATTGAGATCGAGTTTTACTGATTTCACGGTAGCGGACTGCACCGTCGCACGAGATGTCGACCGTGCAGCCAAAAAATAAGCCGGGCATGATGCCCGGCTTATTTTCGTTCTGAGCATCACTCAGCGTCCGTATCCGGAGGCGGAGCCTCTGCCTTGGGAGATGGTCCGAAATCGCCCGTTTCCGAAACGATCTCGTCGGGGACCAGGCCACCGTTCTCATCGCTGCCTTCCGGCTCGCTGACGCGTTCTACTGAAACGACGCGTTCATCCTTCGCGGTGGAGAAGATGGTGACGCCCTTCGTGGCGCGGCTTGCGATGCGAATGCCGTTGACCGGGACGCGGATCAGTACCCCGCCATTCGACACGAGCATGATCTGGTCGGTATCTTCGACCGGGAAAGCGGCCACCAGTTGCCCGATCTCATTCGTGCGCGAGGTATCGGTGGCGCGGATCCCCTTGCCGCCGCGGCCAGAGGTACGGAAGTCGTAGGAGGACGAACGCTTGCCGAAGCCTCGCTCAGAAACCGTCAGCACGAACTGCTCCCGCGCCTTGAGTTCCTGGTACCGCTCCTCGGTGAGTTCACCTTCGGCGCCGACCTCTTCGCCGACCAGGGAGATATCCTCTTCGTCAACGCCCATCGCGCGACGTTCCCCGGCAGACCGCTTGAGGTAGGCAGCGCGCTCCCAGGGCTCGGCATCGACATGTCCGACAATGGTCATCGAGATGATGCGGTCCCCGGACTGCAATGTGATTCCGCGCACGCCGATCGAGTTACGGCCTGCAAAGACGCGTACGCTGTCGACAGGGAAGCGGATGCACTGGCCAAGCGCGGTCGTCAGGAGCACGTCATCACGATCCGTGCATGTCTCGACGGACAGGATTTCGTCGCCCTCCTCTTCGAGCTTCATCGCGATCTTGCCGTTGCGATTGACCTGGATGAAATCGGAGAGCTTGTTCCGGCGTACAGTGCCGCGTGTCGTCGAGAACATGACGTCGAGGTTGTCCCAAGTCGCCTCGTCTTCCGGCAGCGGCATGATCGTCGTGATGCGTTCGCCTGGCTCCAGCGGTAGCATGTTGATCAGTGCCTTGCCGCGCGATGTAGGCGTGCCGATCGGCAGGCGCCAGACCTTCTCCTTGTAGACGATGCCGCGAGAGGAGAAGAACAGTACCGGTGTGTGCGTGTTGGCAACGAACAGTCGGGTAACGAAATCCTCGTCGCGGGTGGCCATGCCCGAGCGGCCCTTGCCGCCCCGCCGCTGGGCGCGATAAGTCGTGAGCGGCACCCGCTTGATGTAGCCGAGGTGTGAAACAGTGACGACCATGTCCTCACGGGCGATGAGATCCTCATCGTCCATGTCGGGGCCGCCTTCGAGGATTTCGGTGCGCCGCGGCGTCCCGAATTCGTCCCGGACGGCCGTCAGCTCGTCCTTGACGATCTGGTAGATGCGAACCCGCGAGGAAAGGATTTCCAGGTAGTCGCTGATCTCTACACCGATCTTGTTGAGTTCGTCGGCGATCTCGTCCCGGCCGAGGGCGGTCAGGCGCGCAAGACGCAATTCGAGGATCGCACGAGCCTGTTCTTCCGAAAGGTTGTAGGTGCTGTCCTCATTGATGCGGTGGCGTGGATCGTCGATCAGCCGGATCAGCGCATCGACATCATGCGCGGGCCAGCGGCGCGTCATCAGCTGCTCACGCGCGGTTGCCGGATCGGGTGCGCGACGGATCAGGTTGATGACCTCGTCAATGTTCGCGACAGCGATCGCCAGTCCGACCAACACATGTGCGCGTTCCCGAGCCTTGCGCAGAAGGTACTTCGTGCGCCGGCTGACGACCTCCTCGCGGAAGGAAACGAATGCCTTCAGCATGTCGATCAGCGTCAGCTGCTCGGGCTTGCCGCCGTTCAGCGCAACCATGTTGCAGCCGAACGAGGTCTGCAGCGGAGTGTAGCGGTAGAGCTGGTTGAGAATGACCTCGGCATTCGCATCGCGCTTCAGCTCGATGACGACGCGGTAACCCTGGCGGTCGGACTCGTCGCGCAGATCGGAAATGCCTTCGATGCGCTTGTCGCGCACGAGCTCGGCCATCTTCTCGATCATCGTCGCCTTGTTCACCTGGTAGGGCACTTCGGTGATGATGATCTGTTCGCGGTCGCCACGCATCGGCTCGATATGCGCCCGGCCGCGCATGATGACGGAGCCCCGCCCGCTCTCGTAGGCGGACTTGATCCCCGCCCTGCCGAGGATCAGCGCGCCGGTGGGGAAATCCGGACCCGGGATGATCTGCATCAGTTCCGGCAGTTCGATCGCCGGATTGTCGATCAGGGCAATACAGGCGTCGATAACTTCCGACAGGTTGTGCGGCGGGATGTTCGTCGCCATGCCGACCGCAATGCCGCCGGCGCCGTTGACGAGGAGGTTCGGAAAGCGCGCCGGCACCACGACAGGCTCGGAGAGCGTGCCGTCGTAGTTGTCGCGGAAGTTCACCGTCTCCTTGTCGAGGTCGTCGAGAAGCGCATGGGCTGCCTTCTGGAGCCGGCATTCGGTATATCGCTGGGCCGCTGGCGGATCGCCGTCGATCGAGCCGAAATTGCCCTGGCCGTCGATCAGCGGCAGGCGGAGCGACCAGTCCTGCGCCATGCGGGCCAGCGCGTCGTAGATCGCGACGTCGCCGTGCGGATGGTACTTACCCATCACGTCACCGGTGACGCGCGCCGACTTCACGTACTTCTTGTTCCAGTCGATGCCCATCTCGCTCATGGAGAACAGGATGCGGCGATGGACCGGCTTCAATCCGTCTCGAACATCCGGGAGCGCGCGGCTGACGATGACGCTCATGGCGTAATCGAGATAGGACCGCTGCATCTCTTCCATGATGGAAATGGGTTCGATGCCGGGTGGCAGCTTTCCGCCGCCGGGGGTGCTTTGCTCAGTCAAGTCGGATCACGATCTTTGTTCGGAATCAGTTGTGTTTCTATAGCGGAAAGCGGCTTCATGCGCCAAGTTCGACACCGGTTGTGAACAGGTTTCGAACCCTGGCGCAAAAGCCGGCGTGGCGCTGGAAATGGCCCGGCCGCCCTTCCCTTGAAGGTCACGCTGTCCTAACAAGGTCAGAGGGGGTCCGCAAGGATCGGCAAACGCGCCGGAGGAGAGATGGCGACTGCGGACATATTGGTCAATGCCTTCACGACCCTGCTCGTGACGCTCGACCCGCCCGGGCTTGCACCGGTCTTCCTGGGGCTGACGGTCGGTATGAACCGGGACCAGCGCCGTCATGTCGCTGTGCGGGGCTCACTGATAGCTTTCGGGATACTTGCCGTCTTTGCCCTTTTCGGCGCGAGCCTGCTGGGCTCCCTTGGGATATCCATGGGCGCATTCCGCATCGCCGGCGGACTTCTGCTGTTCTGGATCTCTTTCGAGATGGTCTTCGAGCGTCGGCAGGAGCGCAAGGAAAAGGCGTCGCAGGCGGCAGTGACCGCCGACCACCTCCACAACATCGCGGTGTTTCCGCTGGCGCTTCCGCTCATCGCCGGGCCGGGAGCCATTTCCGCAACGGTACTTCTCGCCGGCACGCTAGCAGGCCCGTGGGATCGGCTTTTGCTGATCGGCGTTCTGGCGCTTACGATGGGCGTAGTGCTGGCGGCCCTGCTGATTGCAGAACGGCTGGACCGCTTCCTGGGAGTGACCGGGCGGGCCATCCTGACCCGCCTTCTCGGAGTTATTCTCGCCGCACTTTCCGTCCAGTTCGTGGTGGACGGCGTGAAGTCGGCGTTCAACACCGTCTGAGGCTCGTCAGTTCAGTCGCTCACAAAGCGACCGAACGTAGATCAGAACGGGATGTCGTCGTCCAAATCGCGGGAGAAGCCACCTCCGCCACCCTGTCCGCCACCTTGGCCTCCACGGCTTCCGCCTGAGGCTGGCCGGTCATAGTCGTCGCCGAAGTTGCCTCCGCCATAGTCGCTGCCGCCACTAACGCGGCCACCACCGCCGCCGCCATAGCTGCCCTGCCCGCCACCTTCGCCGCGCCCGTCCAGCATGGTCAGTGTCGAGTTGAAGCCCTGCAGCACGACCTCCGTCGAGTAACGGTCATTGCCGTTCTGGTCCTGCCACTTGCGGGTCTGCAGCGCGCCCTCGATGTAGAGCTTGGCGCCCTTCTTCACATACTGTTCGACAACCTTGCACAGGCCCTCGTTGAAGACGACGACATTGTGCCATTCGGTCTTCTCCTTGCGTTCGCCGCTGTTACGGTCACGCCAGCTTTCCGAGGTGGCAATGCGCAGGTTGGCGATCGGACGGCCGTCCTGCGTGCGCCGAATTTCAGGATCGGCGCCGACATTGCCGATCAGGATTACCTTGTTGACGCTTCCAGCCATAGTTCTTCACCTTGTTCGCTGCCTGTCGTGCAGCCAATTTCCGAGAGGACGGCAGCTTAGACCATATGCAGCCGGGATTGGCCTCTCTCTGCCGCTCATCCACAGTCGATTTTTGTTCTTTTTTTGTTCTATTTATTCTCTATGATCGAGTCAAGCGAGTCGCATTTGACGCGGTCTGTTGGAGTTTCTGCCTTCACACCGCCACTTCATTCACTACATAAGGGCATCGATCCTTCCCCACCGAGCAGACTAATGAGCGAACTTAAGACGATCTCCATCCGTGGTGCGCGTGAGCATAACCTGAAGGGTATCGATCTCGACTTGCCGCGCAACTCGTTGATCGTCATGACCGGGCTTTCCGGTTCAGGCAAATCCTCCCTCGCTTTCGACACGATCTACGCGGAGGGGCAGCGACGCTATGTCGAAAGCCTTTCGGCCTATGCGCGCCAGTTCCTGGAGATGATGCAGAAGCCGGACGTGGACCAGATCGACGGGCTTTCTCCGGCCATCTCGATCGAGCAGAAGACGACGTCCCGCAATCCGCGCTCCACGGTCGGCACGGTCACCGAGATCTACGACTACATGCGCCTGCTGTTCGCGCGCGTTGGCGTTCCCTATTCCCCGGCGACCGGTCTTCCGATCGAGAGCCAGACGGTCAGCCAGATGGTCGATCGTGTCCTGGCCTTCGAGGAAGGGACGCGTCTCTACATTCTGGCGCCGATGATCCGCGGCCGCAAAGGTGAGTACAAGAAAGAACTCGCCGAGCTGATGAAGAAGGGTTTTCAGCGGGTGAAGGTGGATGGCCAGTTCTACGAGATCGCCGATGTGCCGGCGCTCGACAAGAAATACAAGCATGACATCGACGTGGTGGTGGATCGCCTCGTTGTGCGTTCGGACATCGGTGCGCGACTGGCCGACAGCCTCGAGACCTCGCTGAAGCTTGCCGACGGTCTGGCAATCGCGGAATTTGCCGACAAGCCGCTCCCGCCGCAGGAAACGGCCGCGGGCGGCTCGGCGAACAAGTCGCTGAACGAAACGCACGAACGCGTGCTCTTTTCTGAGAAATTCGCCTGCCCCGTTTCGGGCTTTACGATCCCAGAGATCGAACCGCGACTGTTCTCCTTCAACAATCCTTTTGGTGCCTGCCCCACTTGTGACGGGCTCGGCTTCCAGCAGAAGATCGACGCGGCGTTGATCGTGCCGGAGCCGAGCCGCACGCTGCGCGACGGCGCTATAGCCCCATGGGCCAAGTCGACTTCACCTTATTACAACCAGACCCTGGAGGGGCTTGGGAAGGTCTATGGCTTCAAGCTGTCCACCCGCTGGTCGGAACTCTCCGAGCAGGCGCAGTCCGCCATCCTCCAGGGGACCGAAGAGAAGGTCGAGTTCCATTATGCGGACGGCGCCCGGTCCTACAAGACAACGAAGACATTCGAAGGGATCGTTCCCAACCTCGAACGCCGCTGGAAGGAAACCGACAGTGCGTGGGCGCGCGAGGAGATAGAGCGCTACATGTCGGCGGCGCCCTGCCCCGCCTGCAACGGCTTCCGTCTGAAACCGGAGGCACTGGCCGTCAAGGTCAACGCGCTGCATATCGGTCAGGTGACCGACATGTCCATCAAGGTGGCGCGGGACTGGTTCGAGGAACTGCCGCAGCACCTGAACACCAAGCAGAACGAGATTGCGGTGCGCATCCTCAAGGAGATCCGCGAACGGCTGCGCTTCCTCAACGATGTCGGCCTCGACTATCTCAGCCTTTCCCGGAATTCAGGCACGCTGTCCGGCGGCGAAAGCCAGCGCATCCGGCTTGCCTCGCAGATCGGCTCAGGGCTCACGGGGGTGCTCTATGTCCTGGACGAACCGTCGATCGGTCTTCACCAGCGCGACAATGCGCGGCTGCTCGATACGCTGAAGCACCTGCGGGACATCGGCAATACCGTGATTGTCGTCGAGCATGACGAGGACGCGATCCTCACCGCTGATTATGTCGTCGATATCGGTCCTGCCGCAGGCATTCACGGCGGTGAAGTGGTCGCGGAAGGCACGCCCGCGCAGGTCATGGCAAACCCTAAATCGATCACCGGCAAGTATCTTTCCGGCGAACTCGGTGTCGCGGTGCCCGCCGAACGTCGCAAGCCGAAGAAGGGAAAGGAGATCAAGGTCGTCGGCGCCCGCGGCAACAACCTGAGGAATGTCACCGCATCTGTGCCGCTCGGCGTTTTCACGGCGGTAACCGGCGTTTCGGGCGGCGGCAAGTCCACCTTCCTGATCGAAACGCTCTACAAGGCCGCCGCACGGCGGGTCATGGGTGCGCGAGAGACCCCTGCCGAGCACGACAGGATCGACGGTTTCGAACACATTGACAAGGTGATCGATATTGACCAGTCGCCGATCGGACGCACGCCGCGCTCCAACCCGGCCACCTATACCGGCGCCTTCACCCCGATCCGTGACTGGTTTGCAGGCCTCCCCGAGGCGAAGGCGCGGGGCTATGCGCCCGGCCGCTTTTCCTTCAACGTCAAGGGCGGCCGCTGCGAGGCCTGCCAGGGCGACGGCGTCATCAAGATCGAGATGCACTTCCTTCCCGACGTCTACGTCACCTGCGACGTCTGCCACGGCAAGCGCTACAACCGTGAGACGCTCGACGTGCATTTCAAGGGCAAGTCAATCGCCGATGTGCTGGACATGACGGTCGAGGAAGGTGTCGAGTTCTTCTCGGCCGTTCCCTCCGTGCGTGACAAGTTGCAGGCGCTCTTCAATGTCGGCCTGGGCTATATCAAGGTGGGGCAGCAGGCCAACACGCTTTCGGGTGGCGAGGCGCAGCGCGTCAAGCTAGCCAAGGAATTGTCGAAGCGATCGACCGGACGCACGCTCTATATCCTCGACGAGCCGACGACGGGTCTGCATTTCCATGACGTGGCAAAGCTGCTCGACATGTTGCACGAACTGGTAAACCAGGGGAATTCGGTTGTGGTGATCGAACATAATCTGGAGGTCATCAAGACCGCGGACTGGATCATCGATATCGGACCGGAAGGTGGAACCGGCGGCGGCGAAGTGGTGGCAGCCGGACCGCCGGAGGCGATCGTCAAGGAAAAGCGGTCCTACACGGGTCAGTTCCTCAAGGAACTGCTCGATCGGCGACCGGCGAAGAGGGTTGAGGCGGCGGAGTAGTCGCCGGGGAGGCAAGATGGCAGCGAAAGGCACGATCCGCACCGGAATCGGAGGCTGGACCTTCGAGCCGTGGGAAGGCAGCTTCTATCCCGAGAAGCTGCCGAAGAAGCGGCAGCTCGAATATGCGGCCGGCAAGCTGAAGGTCATCGAGGTCAACGGCACCTATTACGGATCGCAGAAACCAGAGACTTTCGCCAAATGGGCCTCCGAAGTGCCGGAAGGCTTCATCTTCACGCTCAAGGCCAGCCGCTTCACGACCAACCGCAAGGTCTTGGCGGAGGCCGGCGAATCGATCGACAGGTTCTTCGCCCAGGGGCTGACGGAACTCGGCCCGCATCTCGGACCGATTCTCTGGCAGTTCGCACCCACCAAGAAGTTCGAGCCCGAGGATTTCGAAGCATTCCTGAAGCTTCTGCCGGACAATGTAGACGGACTGCGTCTGCGGCATGTCGTGGAAGTACGCCACGACAGCTTCAAGGTGCCGGAATTCGTGCAACTCCTGGCACGCTACAATGTCGCGCCCGTCTGCGCCGAGCATCATGAATACCCGATGATCGCCGACGTAACTGCTGATTTCGTCTACGCGCGGCTGCAAACGGGATCAGACGACATCCCGAATTGCTATGCGGAAGCCGATCTGAAGGCGTGGGCGGATCGCCTGGAGACATGGGCGTCGGGTGGTGTGCCGGGCGACCTGCCGCTCGTCGACGGGGCTCGTAAACCGAGGCAGGAACCACGTGACGTTTTTGCCTTCTTCATTCACGAAGGCAAGGTGAATGCCCCGCAGGGGGCGATGGCCCTCCAGGGTTTGGTCGACGGCTGATCAGTCAACATCGAGCGGCCGAATGGCGTGCACCAGCGCTTCCGCCGTCATGCCCTCCCCTGCGCGAAGAGCGGCCTCCCCGTGGAGATAGACGCCCGCGGCGGCCGCCTCGAATGCCGGCATGCCGTTCGCCAGCAGCGCGCCGATCATTCCAGCCAGTACATCGCCCGAGCCGGCCGTCGCGAGCCAAGGCGGAGCGTTCTCATTGACAGCGGCCCGGCCGTCGGGCGCAGCAATGACGGTATCGGCACCCTTGTAGACGACGACGGCATTCGACCGTCGTGCGGCAGCCACCGCCTTCTCGACCTTGCTCAGCTCGAAGTCGTCACCGATATCCGGGAAAAGACGGGCGAACTCCCCCTCGTGAGGCGTCAGGACAAGGCGGGTTTCGCCGCGGTAGGCATCGAAGAGCGGGTCCGGACAGTCCCGGAAGGATGTGATCCCGTCAGCGTCCAGCACGAGCGGGTGGCCATCGAGCGCCAGGACAAAATCCCTCGCCTTTGCACCAACGCCAAATCCTGGCCCCAAGACGAAGGCCGAGAGTTTCCCGCTTGCCAGCCACTCCCCGATCTCATCTGGATTCTTCACTTCGCGCAGCATGACAGCAGTCAGGTGTCCGGCGTTCGTCCCCATTGCATCGGGAGGCGAAGCGACCGTGACGAGTCCGGCGCCGCTGGCCAGTCCTGCCTCCGCCGACAGGCGAGCGGCGCCCGTATGCGATGCGCCGCCGGAGAAGACGACGAGATGCCCCCGCTTGTACTTATGCGATCCTGAATCAGGCTTCGGCAGCAGGCGGCGCCACAGCGACGGCTGGTTCACCCGGAGCGCGCGCCCGGCACTTCGAACTATGCGCCACGGGATGCCGATGTCGACGACCTCGACGTCACCGCACAGTGACCTGCCGGGCATCAGCAGGTGGCCCGGCTTGCGCGCCATGAAGGTCACCGTATGGGTCGCGCTAAACGCGCCGCCGAGCGGCACGCCCCTGCGGCCGCAGAGGCCCGACGGGAGGTCGACTGCGATGACGGGAAGGCCGGACGCTTCCACGGCCGCAATCACCTCCCGAAGGTCGGCAGGAACGTCCCGTGCGAGGCCGGCACCGAAGACCGCGTCGATGATGGTGTCACCGTCCCGCAAGCTCAGATCCGACAGCGGCAAGGCCGGGAGCGGACAGGCCCGCCTGGAAATCCCCGCGTCCCCGGCAGGCTCGAAGGCGACATCCAGCACGAAGATCTGCACCCTGCCGCCGGCCTCGGCAAGCGCACGGGCGGCAACATAGCCGTCTCCACCATTGTTTCCCGGCCCACAAAGCACAACGAAGCGGCCCGTCTGCGGATAAAGCCGCAGCGCCGCCGCCGCAACCGCCCACCCTGCTTTCTCCATCAGTCCGTAGGAGTTGACGCCTGAGGCAGCCGCGGCAGCGTCCGCATCGGCCATTTCCTTCGGGGTGAGCAGTGTGGCAAGGTCCGTGATCATCCCGCCAATTGAAACCAAAGTCTGCCAGCAAGCAAGGTCACTCACCGACCCCGGCGAGACGCCCAACAGATATGCAAATGCCTAAGAGGTAAGCGTCTGAGTGCATCCCGAGGGAGCGCGAGGGCAACGCGGCGGCGTTGAAAGCGTCATCCGCCTAAAATGAAGGCTGGCGGGAGCCGTCAACACATACCCCTGAGACGTGCAGCTTACCCGCTTTTGGGCTCGGCCAACGAATTTTTTGCCCGAGTGTCTTTGCAGACTGGCATGATACCTGCATTAGTAGGGACGCCGGTAACGGCCACGTCAGGGAGAGATAGTTTCTCATGAAAAAGATCGAAGCCATCATTAAGCCGTTCAAGCTGGACGAAGTGAAGGAAGCCCTTCAGGAGGTCGGCCTGCAGGGAATAACTGTGACGGAGGCGAAGGGCTTCGGGCGGCAGAAGGGCCATACGGAGCTCTATCGCGGCGCCGAGTACGTGGTGGATTTTCTGCCCAAGGTGAAGGTCGAAGTCGTACTCGCCGACGAGAGCGTCGACGCCGTCATAGAAGCCATTCGCAACGCGGCCCAGACCGGCCGCATCGGCGATGGAAAGATATTCGTATCAAATGTCGAGGAAGTCGTCCGGATCCGAACGGGCGAAACGGGCGTCGACGCCATCTAGTTCGCCAAGGCCTCCCAGCCTCGGCACAATTCGTCATCACATTTCAAGGAAGCAGCAAATGACGACCGCAAGCGAAATCATGAAGCAGATCAAGGAAAACGAGGTCAAGTTCGTCGACCTGCGTTTCACGGACCCCCGGGGCAAGCTTCACCACGTCACCATGGACGTCGCCGCCGTCGATGAAGACATGTTCGCCGACGGCGTCATGTTCGACGGATCCTCCATCGGCGGCTGGAAGGCGATCAACGAGTCCGACATGGTGCTCATGCCCGACCCCGCGACTGTGCACATGGACCCCTTCTTCGCCCAGTCGACGATGGTCGTCGTCTGCGACATTCTCGACCCAGTGTCCGGCGAAGCCTATAACCGCGACCCGCGCGGTACCGCCAAGAAGGCCGAGGCCTACCTGAAGGCGTCGGGAATCGGTGATACCGTCTATGTCGGGCCCGAGCCCGAATTCTTCGTCTTCGATGACGTCAAGTACAAGGCGGACCCCTTCAACACCGGGTTCAAGCTCGACTCCTCGGAACTGCCGTCCAACGACGATACCGATTATGAAACCGGCAACCTCGGCCACCGTCCGCGCGTGAAGGGCGGCTATTTCCCGGTCCCGCCGGTCGACAGCCTCCAGGACATGCGCTCGGAAATGCTGACCGTTCTGGCCGAGATGGGCGTGGTCGTCGAGAAGCATCACCACGAGGTGGCATCTGCACAGCATGAGCTCGGTGTGAAGTTCGACACCCTGGTCCGCAATGCCGACAAGATGCAGATCTACAAGTATGTGGTCCATCAGGTCGCCAACGCCTATGGCAAGACGGCAACCTTCATGCCGAAGCCGATCTTCGGCGACAATGGCTCGGGTATGCACGTCCACCAGTCGATCTGGAAGGACGGCAAGCCGACCTTCGCAGGCGACGAGTATGCAGGCCTTTCGGAGTCCTGCCTCTACTACATCGGGGGCATCATCAAGCATGCCAAGGCGATCAACGCCTTCACCAACCCGTCGACGAACTCCTATAAGCGTCTCGTCCCAGGGTATGAAGCACCGGTATTGCTGGCCTATTCCGCACGCAACCGTTCCGCCTCCTGCCGCATTCCCTTCGGCTCCGGCCCGAAGGCGAAGCGCGTCGAAGTCCGCTTCCCCGATCCGACGGCGAACCCCTATCTCGGCTTCGCCGCCATGCTGATGGCAGGTCTCGACGGCATCAAGAGCAAGATCCATCCTGGCAAGGCCATGGACAAGGATCTCTACGATCTGCCTCCGAAGGAATTGAAGAAGATCCCGACCGTCTGCGGTTCGCTGCGCGAAGCTCTCGAGAGCCTCGACAAGGATCGCAAGTTCCTGACGGCTGGCGGCGTTTTCGACGACGACCAGATCGACGCCTATATCGAGCTGAAGATGACGGAAGTCATGCGCTTCGAGATGACGCCGCATCCCGTCGAATTCGACATGTACTACTCGGCCTGATCCAGGCAACGTCGAGATATGAAGGCGGCGGGTCATGCCCGCCGCTTTTCCGTGGCTATATTCAGAGTGCGGAACAACCCTCGTGCCTTCGCATTACCCCCTTGATGCGGTGAGATTTTATTCCCACATCAGGATGCGAAAGGATATCGCACCATGAAACAACGCAGCGCTAAGTTCACTATCGGTGAAGTGGTCCGCCACAAGGTTTTCCCGTTCCGTGGCGTGGTGTTCGACGTGGATCCGGAGTTTGCCAATTCCGAGGAATGGTGGAATGCCATTCCCGCTGAGATCCGCCCGAACCGGGACCAGCCGTTCTATCACCTGCTGGCCGAAAACGATGAGACGGAATATGTGGCCTATGTGTCGGAGCAGAACCTCGAGCATGACGAGAGCGACATGCCGCTTCGCAACCCGCAGGTCTACCAGATCTTCGAGGAAGGCCCCCGCGGGCGGCTGACGCCGAAGATGGGGTTCGCGCACTAGGCCCGACAGAACTCACAAACGAAAAACGCCGACCTGAGGCCGGCGTTTCTATTGTTGGCTGAAAGCCCGGATTACTGACCCTGCTTGGCGGCGTTTTGAGCGTCTTCAAGCTTCTTTCGGGCTTCTTCGGCCTTCTTCTGCATGCCTTCCTGCAGAGTGCGCTGGCTTTCAGCGAGCTGAGACTGCGTAATCGGCTCTCCGTCAAAGGCTCCGGTGAAGCCGTTCAGGGAAATCTTGATCGGATTGGGGGCGCGGCGGAAGTTCATCGAGGTGAACACGACCTCACCGCCCTTCTTGAGGCTGGCGATCATCGCATCCGTCAGCGGCACTTCTGCCGTGCACTTGTCCGGAAGGCAGACAGCGTAATCGAGCTTCTGACCCTTTCCGCCATCGATCTGCATGGTGATGCCGGGCGGTATCAGTCGTGCGGTTGGCACCGAGACCTGAAGGATCTTGCGGTTGACCTTGCCTTCAACGGTGATCAGGCCGACGGCGGTCACCAACTGCCCGTTCTGGGCGAGCATGATGTTCTGAACGACGCAGAGGTCGCTGTCATCCTGCTTGGTACAGGTCTTGAACCAGCCAAGCGGTGGCGCCCCTGCTCCTGCGGCTGCCGGAGCACCCTGCGCCAGCGCGGCGGTGGGCACGGTGGATGCCGCGAACGAAAGAGCGAGCGCGGACATCGCCGTCCGCAGAGCCGTATTTGCCTTGAGTTTCATAACGAAAGATCCGTCTCCTGAAATCGGTCCGGGTACGGCTTTCGCCGCCCTCCCTCGGGTGTCCTACTGCACTCCACCTGTCGGCGAAATGAGGCAATTGAATGACTCCCGGCTTCGACATCCTGTTACATCGGCGACAGAGTGATATCCAGTCCTTCCACAGGGCTTTTTTGCAGGACGGTTACCAACGGAAGCTCCCACCCCCAGGGAGCAGGAGGTTGGTCCCGTTCAATGGTTGGTCTATTTTGGCCACGACCGATTCGACTTCCGAAGGATACACCATGCGCCGCCTCATCCCGCTCCTGGTGCTTGCCGGCATGTCCTGGCCTGCCGCCGCCGAACCTCTGCACGCCATTGCCATGCATGGCGAGCCGGCGCTGCCGGCCAATTACACGCATTTCCCCTATGCCGAGCCGGACGTGAAGAAAGGCGGCAGTGTTCGCTACGGTGTGGTCGGCACCTTTGACAGCCTCAATCCCTTCATCCTGAAGAGTATGCGCACGACTGCACGCGGCATGTGGGATCCGCAGTTTGGACACCTCGTCTTCGAACCGCTGATGCAGCGCTCCGCGGACGAGCCGTTCACTCTCTATGGTCTGTTGGCGCAAAGCGTCGAGATGGACGAGGAGCGCAGCTTCATCCAGTTCAACCTCAATCCCGATGCCAAGTGGTCGGACGGCCAGCCGGTGACGCCGGACGACGTGATCTTCACGATGGAACTCCTGCGAGACAAGGGGCGTACGCCGTTCAGTAACAGGCTGACACCGGTGGCCCGGATGGAGAAGGTCGGCACACATTCCGTGAAGTTCGTCTTCAACGAGAAATCGGACCGGGAATTCCCGCTGATCCTGGCGACGGCCACGCCGATCCTTCCGAAGCATGCCACCGACGTCGCTGCGTTCGAGCAGTCCTCGCTGGCGATCCCGGTCGGTTCCGGGCCCTACAGGGTGAAGTCGCTGACTCCGGGAGAACGCATCGTGTTCGAGCGCAATCCTGACTATTGGGGTAAGGACATTCCGGCCAAGGTCGGGTTCGACAACTATGACCGGATCTCCGTGGAATACTTTCTTCAGGAAAACACCCTGTTCGAGGCCTTCAAGAAGGGTGTT
Organism: Pseudorhizobium flavum; assembly: GCF_044142885.1. NCBI lineage: Bacteria > Pseudomonadati > Pseudomonadota > Alphaproteobacteria > Hyphomicrobiales > Rhizobiaceae > Pseudorhizobium > Pseudorhizobium flavum. Next base: position 670,168 of record NZ_JBIOKZ010000002.1, on the reverse strand, counting down.
GTCGACATCTATCCGGATGGAAGCCCAACGCACTGGGCGCGGGCCTATGATTTCCCTGATGTCCAAAACGGGGCCGTGATCAAGGACACCTTCCGGCCGGAAGTGCCAACCGGCATGCTGGGTTTCGTCTTCAATACGCGCCGCCCCGTCTTCGCCGATCCGAACGTCCGCGAGGCGCTCGCGCTCGCCTTTGATTTCGAATGGGCCAACAGGAACCTTTTCGAGGGCGCCTACACGCGGACGGAAAGCTTCTGGCAGAACTCTTCTCTCTCTTCGCTCGGCAAGCCGGCTGACCCGCGCGAACTGGCAATTCTCGGAGACGCGAAGGATGCCCTTGATCCCACCGTGCTCGACGGCAGCTACCGCATTCCCAAGACCGATGCCTCGGGTGGCGACCGAAAGATTCTGCGTCGTGTCGTCGAGCTTCTGAAGGAAGGCGGTTACACGATCAAGGGCGGCAGGATGTCCGACGGATCCGGCACCCCCCTTCGCTTCGAGATCATGACCCAGACACAGGATCAGGAAAAGCTGGCAATCGCTTACCAGCGGACGCTCAGGATGATCGGCGTCGAGGCAACCATCCGTACCGTGGACGATGCGCAGTACCAGGCACGCTCCGGCACCTTCGATTATGATGTGATCGTGAAGTCCTACCCCTCCTCGCTCTCTCCGGGGATAGAACAGGTTGGCCGGTGGGGATCGGTCTCGCGGGATCGAGAGGGTAGCAACAATTTCGCCGGCGTGGCCGATCCGACCATAGACCGCGCGATCGAAGCCATGTTGAGCGCTCGCAGCCGCGAGGAGTTCGAGGCGGCGGTCCGGGCCTATGACCGGCTGCTGATCGCCGGCCACTATCTGGTCCCGCTTTACCACGTACCGGAACAATGGGTGGCGCGGCGTAGCTATATCGGTTATCCAGACAAGACACCTCTCTACGGCTATCAGCTTCCCGTCTGGTTCGACAAGCGCGTACAGGACTGACCACAGCCGACTGCCATTACCATTTCAGGAAGGGTTGCGGCCATGGAGCGCGTTACCATCGATGTCGTATCCGATGTGGTTTGCCCATGGTGCTATCTGGGCAAGGCGCGGCTGGAACTCGCAATCGCCGAGGTGCAGGGTGAGGTCGGCGTCGATGTCAATTGGCGGCCCTACCAGTTAGACCCGGATGCGAGCAGCACGGGCACGGACTACCGCACGCACCTGATCAACAAGCTGGGAGGCGCCGAGCGCCTCGACGAGATGCAGGATACCCTCAGGCAACACGGCCGCGAGATCGGCATCAGGTTCCGTTTCGAGAACATCAAGGTGCGCGCAAACACGCTCGACGCGCATCGGCTTCTCCACTGGGCGGGCATTGAGGGTCGAGAGATCCAGGACCGTGTGGCGACTGCCTTGTTCAAGGCCCATTTCGAGGATGGTGCGAACGTCGCGGACCGTGATGTGCTGATCGGTATTGCCGAACAATGTGGGCTTGACCCCGCCGTGATCACCAATCTGCTCGCGTCGGATGCAGACAAGGCCAAGATACTCGACGAAATAGAGGCCGCCCGGCAGATGGGCGTCAACGGTGTCCCGTTCCTGATCTTCGACGGCCAGTATGCCGTCAGTGGAGCGCAGCTGCCCGAGGTGCTTGCTGAAGCCTTGCGCGACATTGCGCGCATGAAGGCCGACGCCCGCAAGGGCATGATCTGACGGGTCTCCTCCATGTCCGCCGAACCGACCTTGAAGGGCGTGCTCCTCGCCTTCGCCGCGTTTGCGGCCTTCTCCTGGAGCGATGCGAGTGTGAAGCTGATCGAGGGGGCGCTGAGCGCCTTCGAAATGGCATTCCTGGGGGCGGTGTTCGGTCTGGTGGGCCTGCCGTTCCTGATGAAGCGCGAGGACCGACTTTCGGACATGCTGCGGACCACGAGCCGACCGCTGTGGCTATTGCGGGCGCTGGCGGCAGCAGTCGGAACCATCGCCAGCGTCACCGCCTTCACCTATCTTTCCATGGCGGAGGCCTTCGCCCTCATCTTCCTGCTGCCCTCCTTTGTCACGATCATGTCCGTGGTCTTCCTGAAGGAACAGGTCGGCATCCGCCGCTGGAGCGCAGTCATCATCGGCTTCATCGGCGTTCTGGTGGTACTGCGCCCCGGATTTCGCGAGCTTTCCATCGGTCACCTCGCAGCGGTCTTTGCGGGATTGAGCGGCGCGATCTCCATTGTTGTCTATCGCGCCATTGGTCATCGGGAAAAAGGCATATCGCTCTATGGCGCCGGTGTCCTGGGATCTCTGCTGGTCTGCGGCGTCCTGATGCTGCCCGGCTTCGCCTGGCCCTCCGCGCTGCAATGGCTGATGCTCGCCGGCTATGGTCTCTTCGCCGCGCTTGCAACCATCCTGCTGATGCATGCCACGGCTCACGCACCCGCAGCAGTCGTTGGCCCTACGCAGTACAGCCAGATGCTCTGGGCGGTCCTCTTCGGCTACCTCGTCTTCGGCGACGCCGTTGATCTGCCGATGCTGCTCGGCATCCTGCTGATCATCGGCTCCGGCCTGCTGACGCTGGCGCGCGAGCGCGTGCGAAACGTGCCGCTGCCAGCCTCCGTTGTCAGCGACCCGCCGGCAACTGCGCTCGCGGCCACTGACGATACCGCGCCCTGACGGCTTCCGGCACTACTCTGCTTCTTTCGCGATCGCGGCGAATTGCTTCATCACCTGAGCCGCAACTGCCAGCCGCTTGTCCGGGGTCGGAAGGTCGCGGGTCAGGAAGACACTCTGGTCCGGCCGGATCTTCGCCATCGTCCCCTGCTTGGCGATGTACTGCACAAGGCCGGCAGGGTTCGGAAACTGCTTGTCGCGGAAGGTGACGACGAGGCCTTTCGGTCCAGCATCGAGCTTCTCGACATTGGCGGTACGGCAGAGCGATTTCACGTAAACGACCTTGAGCAGGTTCTGCACCTCGGACGGCAGCGGGCCGAAGCGGTCGATCATCTCTGCGCCGAAGCCGTCGATCTCCTTGAGGTCGGTGAGTTCGCCAAGGCGGCGGTAGAGGCTCATGCGCAGATGCAGGTCCGGAACGTAGTCCTCCGGGATCATCACGGTAACCCCGACCGATATCTGCGGCGACCAGCCCGTGTCGACGATCTCGTCATCGCCTCGGACCTCGGCCACGGCCTCCTCGAGCATCTGCTGGTAGAGCTCGAACCCGACCTCCTTGATGTGACCGGACTGTTCTTCTCCGAGCAGGTTTCCGGCCCCGCGGATATCGAGATCGTGGCTGGCAAGCTGGAAGCCTGCACCCAGCGTGTCGAGCGACTGGAGCACCTTCAGGCGTCGCTCCGCCGTCGCAGTCAGCTGCTTGTTGACCGGCAGTGTGAACAGCGCGAACGCACGTACCTTCGAGCGCCCGACACGGCCGCGCAACTGATAGAGCTGGGCTAGCCCGAACATGTCGGCGCGGTGGACGATCAGGGTATTGGCGGTCGGTACGTCGAGCCCCGACTCCACGATCGTCGTTGACAGAAGGACGTCGTACTTTCCGTCGTAGAAGGCATTCATGATGTCTTCCAGTTCACCGGACGCCATTTGTCCGTGCGCGACCGCCACCTTCAACTCCGGCACATCCGATTGCAGGAAGGCCTGGATGTCGGGCAGGTCGGCGAGACGCGGACAGACATAGAAGCTCTGGCCGCCCCGGTAGTGCTCGCGCATCAGAGTCTCGCGGATCACCAGCGGATCGAAGGGCGAGATGAAGGTGCGCACCGCCATGCGGTCCACAGGCGGCGTCGTGATGAGTGAGAGTTCCCGCACACCCGTCATCGCCAGTTGTAACGTTCTGGGGATCGGGGTGGCCGAAAGCGTCAGCACATGCACGTCACTCTTCAGCTCCTTCAGCCTCTCCTTGTGCTTGACGCCGAAATGCTGCTCCTCGTCGATGATCAGGAGGGCGAGGTTGGAGAAGCTGATGCCGCTACCCAGAAGCGCGTGGGTGCCGACCACTATGTCGACCTTCCCCTCGGCCAGATCCTTCTTGACCTGGTTGAGTTCCTTGGTGGGGACCAGACGGGAGGCTTGCGCGACCTTGATGGGGAGGCCGCGGAAGCGCTCCCGAAATGTCTTGTAGTGTTGCCGCGCCAGAAGTGTGGTTGGTACGACGACGGCCACCTGCCCCCCGTTCATTGCAGCAAGAAAGGCCGCGCGAAGGGCGACCTCGGTCTTGCCGAACCCGACATCGCCGCACACAAGCCGGTCCATCGGCTTGCCGGCCGACAGGTCGTCCCGGACGGCCTCGATGGCGCTGTCCTGATCCTCCGTTTCGTCATAGGGAAAACGGGCCGCAAACTCGTCGTAGAGGCCGTCAGGGGCCGCTAGAACAGGCGCGCGACGCGTGATCCGGCTGGCTGCGACCCGGATCAGGCCTTCGGCCATGTCCAGCAGGCGCTTCTTGAGCTTCGCCTTGCGGGCCTGCCAGGCTCCACCGCCGAGCTTGTCCAGCGCCGCTTCGGCGGCATCCGATCCGTAGCGGGACAGGAGGTCGATGTTCTCGACCGGCAGGAAGAGCTTGGCCTGATCGGCATAGTGAAGTTCAAGGCAGGCGCGGGGTGCGCCAGCCGCCTCGATCGTCACGAGCCCGACGAAGCGCCCGATCCCGTGTTCCGCATGAACCACGAGCGAGCCCTCGTCGAGACCGGAGACTTCCGAGATGAAGTCGCTGCCGCGCTTTCGTCTCCTGCCGCGGCGGACCATCCTGTCGCCGAGGATGTCCTGTTCGCCGATGACGGCGAAGCTGTCGGTTTCGAAGCCGGCTTCCAGATTGAGAACAGCCGATGCGGCTTCACCCTTTTCGAGCTTCTCCAGATCAGCGAACGCTTCGATCGGCTTGACGCGCTGGAGCCCGTGTTCTTCGAGGACCTGCAACAACCGGTCGAGAGATCCCGCCGACCACCCCGTGATTAGCACCTTACGGCCGGCAGATCGCCTTTCTGAAATATGTTTGACCGCCAGGTCGAAGACGTTGACGCGCTCGTCTCGATCATCCTTTTCGGCCTGGGACTTGGCCCAGCGCGGACCGACACGTGCGTCAAGCTCGATGACGCGGCGGCCTTGCGTGTCGTGTTCGTTGAAGGGTGTCAGGCGAACTGAATTCGCCTCATCCAGTGCGGTGGAGAACGCCTTGGTATCCAGATAGAGTTGCCCCGGTGGTACCGGCTTGTAGGGCGCTGCCTGAGCCGCAGCGCCCTTGCCTTGCGTGCCACTGTCGCGGCGGGCCTCATAGTAGTCGATGATCAGCTTGGAGCGCTCGTTGGCAGCCTCGCGGGCTGTATGATCCGTGACGAGACGGAAGTCCTTGAGGTAGTCGAACGCGGTATCGAGATGCTCGTAGAAGAGCGGCAGCCAATGCTCCATCCCTGCATAGCGTCGTCCTTCCGACACTGCCTGGTAGAGAGCATCATCCCGTGTGGCGGCGCCGAAGAGCGCCAGGTAGTTGGTCCGGAACCGACTGATCGTATCAGGTGTCAGCGACACCTCGCTCATCGGGTTGAGGTCGAGTGAGCGCGCCTGCCCCGTCGTGCGCTGGCTCGCGGGGTCGAATGTCCGGATAGTCTCTAGCGTGTCGCCGAAGAAATCGAGGCGGACGGGCTCGTCATTCCCGGGTACGAAGACGTCGAGAATGCCGCCGCGTACGGCGAACTCGCCCACCTCACGCACCGTCGGGACGCGATCGAAACCGTTGCGCTCCAGCCGCGCGGCGATATCGTCCATGCGGACGATGTTCCCCGGCCGTGCCGAGAATGCCAGGCTTTCGATCACCTCCGCCGGAGCAATCTTCTGCAGCATGGCGTTGACGGTAACGAGGACGATTGCCGGATGCGGCTTGCGCGCATGGGCGATAAGCCCGGAGAGTGCCGCCAACCGACGGGCAGAGACATCTGCGCCGGGCGAGACTCGGTCATAGGGAAGACAGTCCCAGGCCGGCAGTGTCAGGACGGGGATTTCAGGCGCGATGAAGCCGAGCATCTGCTCGATATCCGCCATCCGCTGGCCGTCAGACATGATGAAGGCTACCGGCTGACCTGCCCTGGCCATCTCCGCCAGAAGCAGCGCCTCCATACCGGGCGGAACGTTGCCGATAGTCAGCGAGCTGCCGGCCGCGGCAATCTTCTTGGCATCGAAACCTGGGATCATTTTCTATCGCTCTGACTTCGCCTGCAGGCTCGCCGTCGTCACCGGATCGAAGTCTGGCCTGTAAGAAGCAACTCGGGCGAAAAGCGGCGTCTGCAAATGCTCGGGCAGCGGCTTTGCGCCAGTGATCCAGGCATGCAGATCGTGATCGTCCTCGCCCATGATTGCTTCGAACTCATCGAGCTCAGCGTCGGAAAGCGCCGAGATCTCCTCTTCGGCGAACTGGCCGAAGACGAGGTCCATTTCGCGAATGCCGCGGTGCCAGCAGCGGTAGAGGATGCGGCGACGGCGGGGGCTGAGGTCCGCGCTGCTGCGTGTCAGTCCTGTCATGGAAAAGTCCTTGTGTAGCCCGGACCATATAGGTCGGAATTTCCGCTTCGTCACCTTGCAAAGCGGTCGAAATCCATCGCATTTTGCCGCCCATGCGCCCCGCCATCCTCGATCCGCTGTTTTCGCCCGTTGCATCCCTGTCGGGCGTCGGTCCCAAGCTCGCGGAACTGATCGCGCGCGTGACGGGACGCGAGGACGCGGAGGATTGCCGCGTCGTCGATCTTCTTTTCCATGCGCCCGTTTCAATCATCGACCGCCGCAACAGGCCGGGCATAGCGCTGGCTCCGCAGGGCGCCATCGTCACCATCCAGGGGCGGGTCGACCGCCACCAGCCGCCGCCTCCGGGAAAAGCGAACCTGCCCTACCGTGTCTTCCTTCACGACGAGACGGGCGAACTTGCCCTGACCTTCTTCCGCGTCAAGGGCAACTGGTTGGAGAAAGCGCTGCCGCTCGACGAAGAGGTCATGGTGAGCGGCAAGGTCGACTGGTTCAACGGGCGCCCGTCGATGGTCCATCCGGACTTCATGGTGAAGATGTCGGAAGCCGACAACCTGCCGCTGGTGGAGCCGGTCTATCCCCTCACCGCCGGCCTTTCACCGAAAGTCCTGAGGAGAGCGCTGGATGCCGCCCTGGCCCGCATGCCCGAACTCCCGGACTGGCTCGATGCCACCCTGGCGGAGCGCCAGGGGTTTCCCTCCCTTTCCGAGAGCTTTCGCCGGCTGCACGATCCGCGTGACGAAACCGACGTCGACCCGCGGTCCGCTGCCCGACGGCGTCTCGCCTATGATGAGTTCCTGGCCGGACAGATGTCTCTGGCGCTGGTGCGCCAGCGCCTGCGCCGGGTGCCTGGCCGACCTGTGCGTTCGACAGGTCAGTTGGCGAACCGGATACGCTCCACCCTCCCCTTCGCCCTCACCGGCAGCCAGGAACGTGCCGTCGCCGATATCTTGGATGATATGGCGGGCGAAGATCGCATGCTGCGCCTGCTGCAGGGCGATGTCGGGGCGGGAAAGACGCTCGTCGCCTTGATGGCGATGGCTGCCGCGGTCGAGGCCGGAAGTCAGGCGGTGCTGATGGCGCCGACCGAAATCCTCGCCCGACAGCATTATGCGACCATATCGAAGCTGGCGGCGGCCGTCGGCCTTTCGGTGGACGTCCTGACAGGACGGACGAAAGGTCGCGAGAGAGACGCGATCGTCGAGAGGATTGCGTCGGGCGAGGCGCAGATCATCATCGGCACCCACGCTCTCTTCCAGGATGCGGTCAACTATCACGATCTGGTTCTGGCCGTGGTGGACGAGCAGCATCGCTTTGGCGTCCACCAGCGGCTTCGGCTGACGGCGAAGGGCGTCACGCCGCATATGCTGGTGATGACGGCGACACCCATACCGCGCACGCTTGTGCTGGCCGCCTTCGGTGACATGGACGTCTCCAAGCTCACCGAGAAGCCGGCGGGGCGCAAGCCCATCCAGACGGTGACGATCCCGACGGAACGCACAGGTGAGATTGTCGCTCGGTTGAGGACCGCCCTGTCAGAGGGCAAGAAGGCCTATTGGATCTGCCCGCTGGTGGAGGAGTCGGAGGCTTCGGACCTGATGTCGGCAGAAGAGCGGTTCGCCGTGCTGGCCAAGGAGTTTGGCCGCGACGTCGGCCTGGTCCACGGCCGCATGCCTGGCGCGGACAAGGATGCCGTGATGGCCGCCTTTAAGGCCGGTACAGTGCGATTGCTCGTTGCAACGACGGTGGTTGAAGTCGGCGTCGATGTGCCGGATGCGACAATCATGGTCATCGAGCATGCTGAACGATTTGGCCTCGCCCAGCTACACCAGTTGCGGGGTCGCGTCGGCCGCGGAGCGGACGCCTCCACCTGCATCCTTCTCTACAAGGGACCGCTGAGCGAGACGGGACATGCTCGCCTGTCGATCCTGCGCGACAGCGAAGACGGTTTCCTGATCGCGGAAGAGGACCTGAAGCTGCGTGGTGAAGGCGAACTCCTAGGCACGCGTCAATCCGGGACGCCCGGCTTCCGTATCGCGAGCCTTGAGGCCCATGCGGACCTGCTGGAGACCGCCCGCAAGGATGCCGGCTATCTCATCGAGAAGGATCCGGACCTGACCAGCGAACGCGGGAAGAACGTCCGCACCCTGCTCTATCTGTTCCGCCGCGATGAAGCAGTCAGGTTCCTTGGAGCGGGCTGACATTCGACGAGATCACCGACGGGCCGGCTTTCGGCCGGTAGTCTGGCGCAAGCAGCCCTCCCGAGATGAGGAGCTTGGCCCCCTCCTCCGGTGTCATGTCCAGCATGACAATCTTGCTGCGCGGCACGAACATGAGGAAGCCTGCAGTCGGTACCGGCGTCGGCGCTAGGAAGACGCAGACCATCTCTTCACCATGCTCGTTCAGACGGGCCGCAATCTCGCCTTGGGCATCGCCGGAAATGAACACGAGTGCCCAACTGCCGGGGCTTGGAAACTCGATCAGCCCGCACTTCTTGAAGGAAGTGGACTGCTCCTTGAGCACCGTCTCAAAGATCTGTTTCAGGCTCTTGTAGATCGTCCGGACGAGGGGCATACGGTGCAGCACCGACTCGCCGAAGCTGACGATCGAGCGGCCGATCAGGTTCTTTCCCAGGAAACCGATCAGGGTGATCAGCGTGATCGCGATCACCATGCCCAGCCCGGGCATGGCGACGTCCAGATAGTTCTCCGGGTTGTAGCGGGCGGGGATATACGGCTTCACCCAGCTGTCCGCCCAGCGAATGAAGCTGAAGGTCAGCCATATGGTGATGGCCAGCGGCGCACAGATGATCAATCCGGTCAGGAAGTTGTTGCGGATGCGCGTCGCCAGCGAAATGCGCTCTGGGCTATCGTTCATCGTCTCGCCGTCATGCTGCATCGCATAAAAGTGGTCAGGTCGAAGCGACCATGCCCGAGGGACCCCCGCCATGCAAGGGCGGGATATCCAGATTTCGATACCCCGCTGCGCGGACGGGGGGAGCCCCGAAGGGATGGTCTCAACCCGCCTAGCGGGTGGCTCACTCCACGGTCACGGACTTCGCAAGGTTGCGCGGTTGATCCACATCCGTGCCCATGAAGACGGCGGTGTGGTAGGCCAGAAGCTGAATTGGCAGAGAGTAGATCATCGGCGAAACGATCTCAGCCACGTTCGGGAGCGTAATTGTCGCCATGGTCGGCAACTTCGAGGCAGCGGCGCCTTTTTCGTCCGTGACGAAGATGATCTTGCCGCCGCGCGCCGCGACCTCCTGCATGTTCGAAACGGTCTTCTCGAAGAACCGGTCGTGGGGAGCGATCACGATTACCGGCATGTTCTCGTCGATCAGCGCGATGGGGCCGTGCTTCAGTTCTCCGGCCGCATATCCCTCCGCGTGGATGTAGGAGATTTCCTTGAGCTTCAGCGCGCCTTCCATTGCAAGCGGATAGCTGGTGCCGCGACCGAGGTACAGCACGTCCTTGTAGCGCGAGAGTTCGCGCGCCAACGCTTCGATCTGGGGTTCGATGGTGTTGAGAACGGCGTTCATGAGCCGCGGCATCTCCGCCAGGCTCTTGATCAGTTGCTTTTCCTCGGCCTCCGAGATCGTCCCGCGGGCCCTTCCGGCAGCGATCGCGAGAGATGCCAGGACGGTAAGCTGGCAGGTGAACGCCTTCGTCGAAGCAACGCCGATCTCCGGGCCCGCGAGGATCGGGAAGATGGCATCCGATTCCCGTGCGATGGTCGATTCCTTGACATTGACGACCGCGCCGATCTTCAGCCCGGCCTCGTGGCAGTAGCGAAGCGATGCAAGTGTGTCGGCGGTCTCGCCGGACTGGGAAATGAAGAGAGCCGCCTGGTCAGCGGAAAGCGGAATTTCGCGATAACGGAATTCCGAGGCGACATCGATCTCGACCGGCAGACGCGCATAGCGCTCGAACCAGTACTTGCCGATCAGGCCGGAAAGATAAGCCGTGCCGCAGGCAGAGATCGCAAGGCCACGCAGGGAGGAAAAATCGATGAGCCCGGTGGCGGCCGGATCAACCGTATGCTTGCCGAGGTCAACGTAGTGGGCAAGTGCATGGGAGACGACTTCCGGCTGCTCATGGATCTCCTTCTCCATGAAGTGCCGGTGGTTGCCCTTGTCGACAAAATAGGCGGCGGCCTGCGTGATCTGGCGCGGTCGATCGATCTGGTTGCCCTCATGGTCGAAGATGAAGGCCCCTTCACGACCAATAACGGCCCAATCGCCATCCACGAGGTAGGTGATCTCGTTCGTGAGCGGTGCGAGCGCAATGGCATCCGAACCGAGGTAGGTCTCGCCGTCACCGAACCCGATTGCCAGCGGCGGGCCGGAGCGCGCTGCCATGATGGTCGACGGATCATCCGCAAAGATCACGGCCAGGGCATAGGCCCCGGTGATTTCCTGGAGCATGGCCTGCATTGCCTGTCGCCGGCCCATACCGTTGCGCAGGTTGCGGGCGATCAGTTGGCCGACGACTTCGGTATCCGTCTGCGTCTCGAAGGTGACGCCCTCCGCCAGCAGCCCTTCCTTCAACTCGGAGAAGTTCTCGATGATGCCATTGTGAACGACTGCGACGCCGTCCACGATATGCGGATGGGCATTGGTCTCGTTGGGAGCGCCATGGGTGGCCCAGCGGGTATGGGCGATGCCGATATTCCCGGCCAGCGGTTCGGCCGCGAGCTTCTTCTCGAGGTTCACCAGCTTGCCCTCCGCCCGTCGGCGGGCCAGGTGTCCCTCGTGGATCGTCGCGACACCGGCCGAGTCGTAGCCTCGATATTCGAGCCGCTTCAGCGCATCCACCAATCGATCCGCCACTGGCTCCTTACCGACAATGCCAACGATCCCGCACATTCAAAACCTCATTGTTCCCGTAATGTCGCGGGAGTTCTAATCGATAAACCGACTGCTGCAATTCCCTTGCCGGTCACTTTGCGTGTCGGAAGGTTACCTTAGAGCGCTTCACTTGTTCGCCTTGGCGGCGGCCTTGAGTGCAAGTGCGCGCTCGCGGATCGCCTTTGCTCGGTCAGGCTTTATTTCCTGGCGCGCGCGCGCAAGCGCAAGGGCATTCGCCGGCACGTCCTCGGTCACGACGCTTCCGGAGCCTACATAGGCGCCCTCCCCGATCGCGACCGGTGCGACCAGCGCCGAGTTCGAGCCGATGAAGGCGCCGGCGCCGATCTGGGTAAGGTGCTTGTTGACGCCGTCATAGTTGCAGGTAATCGTGCCTGCCCCGATGTTCGCATGCGCGCCTACGACAGCGTCGCCGATATAGGTCAGGTGGTTGACCTTCGCCCCTTCGCCGATCTCGGCCTTCTTGACCTCGCAGAAGTTCCCGACCTTCGCCTTGGCCGCGAGGTTCGCGCCCGGACGCAGCCGCGCGAACGGACCGACCGTTGCGCCAGCACTGACATGTGCTCCCTCGAGGTGGGAGAAGGCGTGAATGACGGCGCCGGCCTCCACCGTGACGCCGGGTCCGAAAACGACGTTCGGCTCGATCACCGCGTCCTGGCCAATGGTCGTGTCATGTGCAAGGAAAACTGTTTCGGGCGCGATCATGGTAACACCCGCAAGCATGATCTCATGCCGGCGCCGCTCCTGCCAAAGCCGCTCCAGCACCGCAAGTTCGGCGCGATTGTTGCAGCCGGCCATTTCGGCTTCCGGCGCATCGACCGCCACGGCCCTGCCGCCCGATGCCCGAACGATCTCGACAAGATCGGTCAGGTAGTATTCGCCCTTTACGTTGTCGTTGCCGATACGATCTAGAAGCTCAAGCGCCTTGTGACCATTGATCGCCATAATGCCGCTGTTGCACCAGGTGACCTGTCGCTCTTCCTCGGTCGCGTCCTTCTCCTCGCGGATGGCGACGAGCTCGCCGTTTTTGACGAGCAGCCGCCCGTAGCCGGTGGGGCGCTCCGTGTGAAATCCGATGACGGCAACATCTGCCCCCTTGGCGATTTCCGCCCGCGCTGCTGCCAGCGGCTCCGCGGTGACAAGCGGCGCATCTCCATAGGTGACCAGAACATCATCGAAGCCTGCAGAGAGCGCGTCACGCGCAGTCAGGACCGCATGGCCCGTTCCAAGCCGTTCCGTCTGCAGGAAGGTACGGACTGCCACCCCATCTATCTCAGCCGCCTGGGCCACCGCATCTGCATCGCGTCCGAGCACCAGGGCAACGTCCGAGATCCCGGCCGAGGCGACAGCTCGCATCACGTGCCCGATCATCGGCAGTCCAGCCACGGGGTGAAGGACCTTCGACATTGACGACTTCATGCGGGTGCTGTCGCCAGCGGCAAGAATGACGGCCAGGCAGGTGCGGGTCATGATGGATTTCCTCGATTCAGTCGAGCGGCACTTAGCAGCAACTCGATTGACAGGCGATAAACGGCTTGTTTCTCGCTGCAACAAAAAGGGCGCCCTTGAAGGCGCCCTTCCTGCATGATGCCATTGCCTTACTGCGGCAGCTTGTCGTCCACGCCGGCAACGTAGAAATTCATGCCGAGGAGAGCGCCGTCTTCGGCCTTCTCGCCTTCCGCGAGCCAGTCAGAACCGTCCTGCTTCTTGACCGGTCCGGTGAACGGATGCAGCTCGCCCGACTTGATCTTCGCCTCGGTTTCTTCGGCCATCGCCTTCACGTCGTCCGGCATGTTCGTATAGGGCGCCATGGTCAGGATGCCGTCCTTCAGGCCGTCCCAGATCTGCTCGGACTTCCAGTTGCCGTCCAGCAGCGCCTGGGTGCGCTTGATGTAATAGGCGCCCCAGGTATCGACGATCGCGGTCAGCTGGGTCTCCGGTCCGGCCTTGATCATGTCGGATGCCTGGCCGAACGCCTTGATGCCGCGCTCTGCCGCAACCTGCATGGGCGCGGTAGTATCGGTATGCTGCGTCAGCACGTCGACGCCCTGGTCGATCAACGCCTTGGCCGCATCGGCTTCCTTGCCCGGATCGAACCAGGTATTGGCCCAGACGACCTTGAGCTTGAAGTCGGGGTTGACCGACTGCGCACCGAGAATGAAGGCATTGATGCCCATCACCACTTCGGGAATCGGGAACGAGGCGATGTAACCGGCCACGCCCTTGTCCGAAATCTTCGCGGCGATCTGGCCTTGAATGTAGCGGCCTTCATAGAAGCGCGAATTGTAGGTGGCGACATTTTCAGCGGCCTTGAAGCCGGTAGCGTGCTCGAACTTCACGTCCGGGAACTTCTCGGCCACCTTGATGGTCGCGTCCATGAAGCCGAACGAGGTCGTGAAGACCATCGCGCAGCCGGAGCGGGCCATGCGCTCGATGGCGCGCTCGGCATCCGGACCTTCCGGAACGTTTTCGAGGAACGGTGTCTCGATCTTGTCGCCGAAGTGCGCTTGCAGCTCCTGGCGGCCGATGTCGTGCGCCTGCGTCCAGCCGCCATCCGTCTTGGAGCCCACATAGATGAAGCAGACTTTCGTCTTGTCCTGGGCTTGGGCGCCGCTGACGAAGCCGCCGAGAAGGGCGGCCGAGGCGGCAAGTGCAATGATCAGTTTCTTCATTTTTCGACCTCTGTTGGCTTGAAGACTTGGATGCGGGACAGGCCTCAACGTTCGGGAACGAAAGGTTTTCCGAGCGAGGCGGGAGTATTGATCAGCGTCGTGCGCCGATTATGCGAGATGATGATCAGGACGACAATAGTCGCGACATAGGGCATGGCGGACAGAAGCTGGGAGGGTATACCGATCCCCAGCGCCTGCGCATGCAATTGGCCGATGGTGACCGCCCCGAACAGATATCCGCCGGCAAGCACACGAAGCGGCCTCCAGGACGCGAAGACGACGAGTGCCAGCGCGATCCAGCCGCGTCCGGCCGTCATGTTCTCCACCCATTGAGGGGTGTAGACGAGGGACAGGTGAGCGCCGGCGAGCCCCGCGCAGGCGCCACCGAACATGACGGCGAGATATCGGGTCCGGATCACGTTGATCCCCAGCGCGTGGGCGGAGCCATGATTGTCGCCGATCGCCCGCAACTTCAGGCCCGTGCGGCTCCTGAACAGGAACCAGTGGATGCCGCCCACGAGCAGGACAGACAGATAGAAGATGATATCCTGCCGGAACAGCAATGGCCCGAGAAGAGGAATTTCGGAAAGCAGTGGGATGGCGATTGGCTGCAGCTTGATCCCTGGCTGCCCGACGAAGCTCTCCCCGATCTGCCCGGAAAGCCCCAGTCCCAAGATCGTCAACGCAAGCCCCGTCGCAACCTGATTGGCGACCAGCGTGAGGGTCAGGACACCGAACAGGAGCGAGAATAACCCGCCTGCGATGATGCCCGCAGCGACGCCAATATAGGGGGAGCCGGTCGCCTGTGTCACGGCGAAGGCGGCGACCGCCCCCATGATCATCATGCCTTCGACGCCGAGATTGAGCACGCCTGCCCGCTCCGTCACCAGTTCGCCGAGCGACGCGATGACAAGTGGCGTCGCAGCGGTGATTACCGTCAAGAGGATCGCCTCAAGCATGGGCGGCTCCTGTCGCCTGACGCCAGACGAGGCGGATGCGGTAGTGGATCAGGGTATCGCAGGACAGCACGAAGAACAGCAGAAGCCCCTGGAAGACGCGGCTCACCTTGTCGGAAATGCCGATCGAGAGCTGGGCCGCCTCTCCTCCGAGAAAGGTAAGGGCGAGAACAAATCCGGAAGCGATGATGCCGAGGGGGTTCAGCCTGCCAAGGAAGGCAACGATGATGGCCGTGAAGCCGTAGCCCGGAGATATTGCCGGCTGCACGTGCCCGATGGAGCCCGAGACCTCGGAAATACCGGCAAGACCCGCCAGCGCTCCGGAGAGCAAGAACGCAAACCAGACCATCCGCCGGGATGAGAAGCCGGCAAAACGGCCCGCACGTTCCGATTGCCCGATCACGGAGACCTGAAAACCCTTCAGCATGAACCGCATCATGAACCAGATGGCGACGGCGGCGACGAGCGCAAAGACGATGGCGAGATGGGCGCGCCCGGAATCCAGGATCTCCGGCAGCACAGCTTCGGGCACGAAGGCCTTAGTCTGCGGGAAGTTGTAGCCCTGCGGATCGCGCCAAGGACCCCTTACCAGCCAGTCGAGGAACAGTTGGGCGATATAGACGAGCATCAGGCTCGTCAGGATCTCATTCGTGTTGAAGCGTGTCTTCAGGAGCGCCGGAATGCCGGCATAGATTGCTCCACCGATCGCGCCCATGACGAGCATCAGCGGCAGGATCGCTGGCGAGTGCCAATCCGGATAGAGGACCGGGAGGATAGCACCTGTTATCGCGCCGATGGTGAACTGTCCCTCCGCGCCGATATTCCAGTTGTTGGAGCGGTAACAGACCGCAAGACCGACCGCGATAAGAATTAACGGCGCAGCCTTGATGGCCAGTTCATGCAGGGACCAAACCTCCAGCAACGGCTCCACGAAGAAGCTGTAGAGCGCATCGACTGGGTCCTTGCCGAGGAACCAGAACATCAGGCCGCCGAAGAACAGCGTCAGCGCCAGCGCAAGGAGAGGCGATATGAAGGAGAACAGGCGCCCTCCCCGGTCCCGTTTCTGCAGTTCAATGCGCATGGGACGCCTCCGCATGCGTCGAATCATGGACACCGCCCATCAGCAGGCCGATCCTTTCACGACTTAGTTCGCGCGCGGGGTATGATGGCGAAAGCCTCCCCTCGGAAATCACCGCGATGCTGGTGGCCACCTCGAATATCTCGTCCAGGTCCTGACTGATGACGATGACCGCAGAACCTGCGTTGGCAAGGTCGACGAGTGCCTGACGGATGCGGCTCGACGCGCCTGCGTCGACGCCCCATGTCGGCTGGTTGACGACCAGGACTGCCGGCTGACGATCAAGTTCGCGTCCGACGATGAACTTCTGAAGATTGCCGCCGGAAAGTGAGCCAGCGCGCGGATCCTCTCCACTCTTGCGGACATCCATCTCTTCACAGATCCGCTGGGTTGCCCGCTGAATCGCGCCGTGCCGGATGACGTTCATGACCCCGCCGCCGAGGAACGCCCGGCGGTCGGACCGGCTCCGTGCAAGGAGGAGATTGTCGGAAAGGCTCATCTCCGACACTGCTGCATGTCCATGGCGCTCCTCCGGTACAAAGCCGGCCCCCAACAGGCGCCGGTCATTGATCCCGAGGCGGCCGACCAGCTTCCCGCACAAGCGGATCGTCTCGTTGTCCGACACAGGGTATTCACCTGAAAGCGCGTCGAACAACTCGCCCTGTCCGTTCCCGGCAACGCCGGCTACGGCCAGCACCTCGCCCGCGCGCACCGTCAGGTTGATGTCCTTCAGGGCGACCGCGAACGGAGTACGGGCCGCAACAGAAAGGTCTTTGACCTCGACCCGGACATCGCCTGGGACCTTACGATCCTCCCGCTGAACTCCGGCAACGTCGGAGCCGACCATCATTCGCGCCAAGGAGGCTGCCGTCTCCTGCTTCGGATCGCAGTCGCCCGTTACCTTTCCATGGCGCAGGACGGTGGCGCGATCGCATATGCGCTGCACCTCTTCCAGCCGATGGCTGATATAAAGCACCGACCGCCCCTCTGCCCTCAGCTTGAACAGCGTCTCGAACAGGCGATCCGCCTCCTGGGGCGTGAGAACCGAGGTCGGTTCGTCGAGGATAATCAGTTTCGGGTTCTGCAGGAGCGCGCGGACGATCTCGATGCGCTGACGTTCGCCGACCGAGAGATCCGCGACATGGGCCTTGGGATCGAGCGGCAATCCGTAGGCCTTGGACAGGCTCGCAGCCTCGTCGGAAATCCTTGCAAGCGAAATCTTGGGATCGAGAGAGAGGGCAATATTCTCGGCTACTGTCAGGGCCTCGAACAGCGAAAAGTGCTGGAAGACCATTCCGATTCCGACTGAGCGGGCCTCCCCAGGCGAGCGTATGCTGACAGGCTGCCCCTCCCAGCGAATCTCACCTTCTGTCGGATCGAGAATGCCGAAGAGCATCTTGACGAAGGTCGATTTTCCGGCGCCGTTCTCTCCCAGTAGCGCATGGATCTCGCCGGCGCCGATATCGAGGTCAATTCCGGAGCAGGCGGGGAAGCTGCCGAAATACTTGGTAAGCTTGCGGACCGACAATAGCGGATTGACGGCCGATCCCTCCATCACAGTCACTGCACCCCCTTGTTCACGCGGCTTCACCTTCTTCGAGGCTTGCGAGAAACACCGCGCGTCCTGTTTACACACGGCCACGATGGGACCGCAGGCGTCTACTGTTATCGGATTTGTTGCTGCGCACAACCGAAAACATGCATCGCCAACAGGTTAGGCGTCCCTGCCAAGAGACGGAAACAATTGCAGGATTGCTCCGATGAAATAGAGGTAAACGCCAGACGCCACGACCCCATAGACGAGCCAGTCGGGAGATGCGAAGTGCAACAGCAGGGAATAGCCGCTGAGCACGCACCAGATCATGAGAATGGCCAGATTGACCGGCCTTAGACGTTTGACGCGCACCGGGTGGAGGAAGTTGATGGGCAGGAACGTGAGTATCACCGAGACGATCACGACAATGAAGGCAGTGGTCTCGCTCGCCTGGATGACGAAGAGAGTGAAGATCACCATGTTCCATACGACGGGAAAGCCGGAGAAGAAATATTCATCCGTCTTCATGCCCGTATCGGCATAATAGATCGCGCTCGAGACCACGATCAGCCCTGCGGCGACGAAGGACCACGGTTCCCCGATCATGCCGCTCTTGTAGAGAGCAAAGGCGGGGAGAAGAACATAGGTGACATAGTCGATGATGTTGTCGAGCGTATCTCCCGACCAGTTCGGCAGGACCTCGCGCACCCGCACCTTGCGTGCAATGGGACCGTCGATCCCGTCCACGAACAGCGCAAGCCCTAGCCACCAGAACATGTCGACAAAGCGGCTCTCGGCCGCTGCCACCACCCCGAGAAAGGCGAGAAACGATCCCGATGCGGTCAGGAGGTGGACGGAGAACGCGCGGATTTCGGCATAGGGGACTTTTCGGTAGTTGAAAATTCGTCTGATCACGCGCCATTCCCGTTCTGTTTGACGACCTATGCTGCGAAAACTGCGGCTTTGCAACCGGCCACTCCCGACCGGCACCCCTTGCGCGCAGGATTTGCGATCTGCGCTACCACGTCCCATGGATAAGGAGGCGGGAAGGCTCTACATAGCGCGGATTGGTTTGCCGACGAGGATGCATCATGCTGGACTATGAAGTTGCGGTGGTAGGTGGCCGATTGGCCGGCACGGTTGCAGCGCTTGCGATGGCGCGTGGCGGGCGTCGGGTCGCCCTGATCGCACCGGAGGCACCGGCGCACGACGAGCGGACGACGGCGCTGATGGACCACTCCATTCGCTTCATGGAGCGCCTCGGGGTATGGGACCGGATCGCCCCGACTGCCGCCCCTCTCAGCGTGATGCAGATCATCGACGGAACCGACCGGCTCCTGCGGGCGCCGACGGCGCAGTTCCGATCCGCCGACGTCGGTTTGACCGCATTCGGGTATAACATTCCCAACCGCGGTCTGCTCGAATGCCTGGAGAGCGCAATTTCGGCAGAGCCAAATGTCACCCGTCATCCGGTCACCATGGAGGCCTGCGCGCTGGCGCAGGAAAAGGCACACCTCACCCTGGCTGACGGAACGACCGTGACCGCGGACTTCGTGCTCGGTGCGGACGGGCGCTCGTCGCGCGTTCGCGAAAGTGCCGGCATCGGCACCCGGCGCTGGTCCTATCCTCAGTCGGCCATCGTGCTGAATTTCGGCCACGCCCTGCCACACGGCAATATCTCCACCGAATTCCATACGCCGACCGGCCCCTTTACCCAGGTCCCCCTGCCCGGCAATCGCTCCAGCCTGGTCTGGGTCGTCAGACCGGACGAGGCAGAGCGGTTGCTGGCGCTTCCGCTCGATCAGCTTTCCCTGCAGGTCGAGAAGCGGATGCAGTCGATGCTCGGAAAGGTGACGGTCGAGCCCGGCCCCCAATGCTGGCCTCTGTCGAGCCTGATGGCGGATCGATTCGGCAAGGGCCGCATGGCTCTCGTCGGAGAAGCCGCTCACGCGTTTCCGCCCATTGGCGCGCAGGGGCTGAACCTCTCGCTGAGGGACATCATCACGCTGACGGAACTCTTGGCAGACACGGTGGGCAGGCCCGTTGCCGCCGATGCCGGTGACCGCTTCAACCGCCGTCGCCGCCCCGACATCATGACCCGGACCTTCGGCGTCGATCTCCTGAACCGGTCGCTGTTGTCAGACTTCCTGCCCATCCAGATGCTGCGCGCTACAGGCATGCACCTTCTGAACGCGGTCCCACCGCTGCGCAATCTCGTTATGCGCGAGGGCGTGGAGCCTGGACGCGGCCTGCGGGCCTTTGTCGACCAGCTACGGGAAGAGGTCCGGCGGAAGAAGCCCGGCGGTGATCAGGTAGAGAAGCACCGGTAGTGTCAGGACCGAGAGTGCCGTGGTGATCAGCACGGTTGCGGATGCCCTTTCCTGCCAGACCCCGTACTGCTGGCTGATGACGAACACATTGGTCGCAGTGGGAAGTGCCGCGAGCAGGACGGCCGAATAGACCCAGACATGATCGAAGTCACCGGCAAGAGACAGGACTACGTAGACTGCTACCGGGTGAATGATCAGCTTTGCGGCTGACAGATAGCCGATCTCTACCGGGACCCGTTTGAGCGGCCGTAGCGCCAGGGTGACTCCCATTGCAAAGAGTGCACAGGGAGCGGCCGCCTGGGCCAGGTAGTCTACCAGACGCTGCGCCGCCGTCGGCACCGCAAGCCCGCTTGCCGCCACTAGGAAACCCAGCCCGGTGGATATGATAAACGGATGCAGCGCCACCTTTCGCACGACTTCGCCGGCCAGTTGAAGCGGCGGGCGTTTGTCGCCGCCCGCCACCGCCATCATGGCCGGCGCCACGATGAAGTGCGTGGCGTTCTCGAGGCAGACGATGAGCGCGACGGGCACCGCAGCCGCATCGCCGAAGGCGAGGAGCGCGAGACCCGGGCCCATATAGCCGATATTGCCGTAGGAGCCGCCAAACGCCTGGATCGTTGAATCGGCCACCGATGCTCGCCGGAGGAACCGCGCGATCAGGAAGAGCAGGATGAAGATTGCATAGGTCGCAGCAATGTCGGCAGCGATGAAGTCGATGCGCGCCAGATCCTCGATCGGCGTTCGTGAAACGAGCTTGAAGAAAAGCGCCGGCAAGGCGGCATAGATGATGAATGTGTTCATCCAGCCAAGCGCTTCGGCCGGCTGGCGCGTCACGCGGGCGGCGACATAGCCGATCAGGATCAGTCCGAAAAAGGGCAACAGCAATGCTGTGATGTCGGCCATCGTCTATCCTTCACCCGCACCGATCCGGCGCCGGGCCCGGCTTAGCCGATTTGCATCAGGATTGGAAAGGTCTGCTGGAACCAGATCGCGACCGTACTGATGAACCCGAACATGAATGCCAGTCCGGTGAGGACGAGAAGCACGCCCATGACCTTCTCGACCGCACCGAGGTGCCGGCGGAAGCGCGACAGGAAACGCATGAATGAGCCCGAGAAGCCGGCCGCGATCCAGAAGGGGACGGCAAGCCCGAGCGAATAGACGGCAAGCAGCGTCGCTCCGTCGCCCACCGTCTCGCGGGAGGCCGCGACACCGAGGATTGCCCCGAGGACCGGACCGATGCAGGGGGTCCAGCCGAATGCGAAGGCCAGACCCATGACATAGGCGCCGGAAAGTGTCGCAGGCTTCCCGCTCCCCTGGAAGCGCGCCTCGCGGGAAAAAAGGCCAATCCGGAAAACGCCGAGGAAATTCAGGCCCATGGCAATGATGATCATCCCGCCGATCTTGGCCAGGAGGTCGAGATGCTGGCGCAGCAGTACGCCAATGGTCGATGCACCGGCGCCGAGTGCCACGAAGACTGTTGCAAAGCCGAGCGTAAAGAAAACCGCGGCTGACAGCACCGCCCGCCGCGTTTGCACTGCGGCCTCGCTTGGCCCCTCCCCGCGAAACTGGTCCACGGAAATGCCAGCCATGTAGCAGAGATAGGGCGGTACCAGCGGCAGCACGCACGGCGACAGGAACGACAGCGCTCCCGCTAGCAAGGCACTCCACAGCGATATGTCCGCAATTGACAACAGCAACTCCTGCAATCAGCCCTGCCGAGGGCCTGCCTGCTAAAGCACGGCAAGACTGCAATGCCAATCACGTTTTTGAATGCTGCTTGTCTTGGGACAAGAAGCCGCATTTTTGCTGTTTTTGCGGTTGACCCGGAAAGTCCGTCTGCATATGTTCCGCGCACTTCCGAAAGGGGCTTCCCCTTGCGTGGGAGAGCGTAGCTCAGCCGGTAGAGCAACTGACTTTTAATCAGTAGGTCCAGGGTTCGAACCCCTGCGCTCTCACCAACCTCCCCTCATCTTGAGTTTGGAACCCGCAATCTTGCCCCAGGATGACGATTGCGCTGCTGCATCTATATACGATCTGTCATGACGAGGTGGATGAGCAGTTTGCGCGAATGGGCCCGGTCGCTGAAACGCGATGTCGTAGCCCTCTGGGTCGCTGCAAGAGACCCGCGCACTCCGCTCGGAGCGAAAATCGTCGCAGCCTGCGTCGCCGCTTACGCCTTGTCTCCTGTAGACCTGATCCCCGACTTCGTGCCCGTCCTCGGTTACCTGGATGACCTCCTGATCGTGCCTCTTGGTATCACTCTTGCGATCCGCTTGATCCCTCCTGGCCTGATGTCCGAATTCAGGATACTTGCTGAAGAGATCAGCGCGCGCCCGAGTAGTCGTGCAGGACTTCTGGCGATTATCTTGATCTGGGCGCTCGCAGCTGGGCTGGCCGGCTGGTGGGCCTGGAAAGCCTTCGAAAGCGTCTGATCCGTGGGACGGAGGGGGCCCATGAGTGGCCTGTCACAAGTTCCCTCGCCACTAGTCCCACGTGTTACCACTCAAGTGCACCTGCCTGATTACATTTTCGTCGTCCTCTGATAATCTTGACCGTTGTCAATGTTGGCTCTGACAGGAGGGGATTGTCATGCCACGCCTAGCAAATCTGTATTTCAAGACTGCGACCTGTTTTCTCATCCTCGGCATCATCATGGGGCTGCAGATGTCGATTTCCCACGATCACGCCGTAGGCGGTGCCCATGCTCACAACAACCTGCTCGGCTGGGTGACCATGGCGATCTTCGGCGGATACTATGCGCTGAACCCTGCCAAGGCTGAAACGCGGCTCGCCCAGCTGCAATACTGGGTCTACACGGCAGGCGTCACCGTGATGATCCCCAGCCTCTACCTGCTGCTCGGCGGCAATGCCGCCATGGAGCCGCTTGTCGCAATCTCGTCGATCGTAACGTTCGCCGGCGTCCTGTTGTTTGCCGGGGTTATTTTCACCCGGCCCAAGCCGATTGCTGAACCGGCCGCAGTACCGGGCTGAGGGGCATCGGACCAGGCTGCAGGTTGATCAGAATGGCGGGCGGATTCTCGGCGCCCGCCCTTTCCTGGCGTCAGCCGCAGACGAAAGTCGGAGACTCGACCGCATAGTGGCGCTGGCCGCGCTCAAGAAGGTAGACCTCGCGCTCCGGATGATCGCGAATGACGAAGCCGGCACTGCGCAGCATCGCCTCCATCGCAGCCGAATTGGGCAGAAACCAGTTCGTCGGGTCGTTCGCATAGCGTTCCTCGACGAAGAACAGTTTCGGATAGTCCGGTCGGTCAAATACCGCCCATTCGGAAAAGTCGTAGTTTTCCTTGAGTTCAGGTAGACGCTCATCGCCGCGCTGCAGGCACTGGAAGAGCATCAGGTCGTCAGCGACGTGCTCGTAGATCAGGTCGAGGGCGAGCAGCGGGTGCCGCAGGTGGTACAGAACGCCCATGAAGATCACCAGGTCGAACCGCTCCTTGAGCTTCGGGACGTCGTAGACGGACATCTGAAGATATTCGATGTCCAAGCCCTCGTGCTTGGCTGCGAACCGCGCCTGTTCCAGGTAGCGGGGATCGGGCTCGAGGCCAACGACCCTCCCAGCGTTCCGCCTCTTCATTTCCATCGCGTAGAAGCCGGCATTGCAGCCGATATCGAGGACGCTACGGCCTTCCAAGTCATCTGGAATAACATGCCTGAAGCCCTGCCATTTGAAGTTGGGGTAGTCGCCGAGAAAGTGCTCTGGCGCCGTTTCGACACCGCCGATCCGCATGTTCTGGAACCACGGACCAAGGCTGTCGATCTGTTCCTTCAGGTGGCGTCCCGGATCGCTACGTGCATCCATTCGTACTATCCCATGTCTGGTTGACCGTTGGCGGCGGGAATCGGCCCAGAGCATCAGTGGTTTTGGGCCTGGCTTCCCATCAAGCGGAAATGCGTTGTCGCGGATGTCGTTCCGTCGCCCTCCCCGGCGGGATCGCCAGAAGCGCCTCCACCAGTTCCCGCGATCGGGCGAGCCCCGTATGGTCTGCAAGCACCCTTGCCTGGGCGGATGCAGCGATTTCGTCCCGTTTTGCGTCGTTCGCGGCGGATAACGCCGCCACGACGTCGGCGGTGTCGCGTGCGATGATGATCGCGTCCTGGTGCGGCAGAAGCTCATCCAGCCCGCGCCAGTAGTCGCTGATGATCGGCGTCCCGCAGGCGGCCGCCTCGAAAAGGCGCACGCTGGGCGACCAGCCGGCCTCGATCATGTCGGCCCGCGTCACATTCAGCGTAAAGCGCTGGCGGCTGTAGAAGGAGGCGTGCTCGGCGGGCGGCAGGTGCTCGATACGCTCCACATTCTCCGGCCAATCGATCTCCGCAGGATATTGCGGACCAGCGACGACGAAGCGTCTGTTCGGCAGGCGGCGCGCGACGTCCAGCAGCAGCCTCTCCACGGTCGGCTGGCGATCGGGACTGTAGGTACCGAGGTAACCGAGATCCCATTCGAACGCCTCGCCGGTATTGACGTAACGCGCCGGATCGACCGAGCAATAGAGGGCGACAGCATTCCGTGAGCCGTAAACCTCCTCGAGCCTTTTCAACACCTCACCACCCGAGAACGAGAAATAGGCGTCGAAAATGGGTATCTGCCGCCGCGCCAGGTATTCCTCGTCATTCCGACCGAGCTTCGCAAGTGTCACGGGCGTGTCGATGTCATAGAAGCAGAGGCGCTGCGGAGACATGGCCACCACTTCGTCGATTACCCTGACGCCCTCGGGTACGTAGGAGCCGATGATCACTGCATCTGCCGACCTTATCCGGTCTGCGTAATTCCCGATCAGATCCTCCACCTGCGTATAGTACTGCAGTTCGCAGAAGTCCGGCGCCGGCAGATCGCGCTGGCTCGCGTACCAGGGAACGTCGCGCTCCAGGAACAGCACATGATGACCCTCCTCCTTCAGGCCCCTCAGGAGCGCCCGATAGGTGGTGGCATGCCCATTGCCCCAGGAGGACGAGAGGGAAAGCCCGAGGACAATGATGTCGAGTGATTGTCTCATTCGGCAGCCTCCAGTTTCTCGGCATGGCGGCGGAAGAGGAGATCCACCGTTTCGGCGCGGTGGGCATAGGTGTGCTCGGAAAGGACACGCTGCAGTGCCCGCTGTCCGATCTCCTTCGCCCGCTCCTGCGAAAGACCGCCGAGGATGTCGGCAACGTCCCCGCCGTCCCGCGCCACGAGGACCTCCTCGTCCGGCTTCAGGAACAGATCGATACCTTCCCAAAAATCCGTGATCAGGCAGGCCCCTGCCCCGGCAGCCTCGAAGACGCGGGTCGCTGGCGAGAAACCGTTCTCCGCCATGCTGGCTCGCGAGATATTCAGAACCGCCTTGGGCGTCACGTTGAAGGCATTGTGGTCGCGTGTCGACACGTGACCGATGTAGTTGACGTTCTGGGACATCGGCTTGTCCTGCCAGCCGGAGCCACCGAGCAGGAAGGTCTGGTCGGGAAGCCGCGAAGCGGGATCGAGAAAGAACTCCTCCACCCGCGCCTCGCGATCCGGAAGCCGATTGCCGAGAAAACCGAGATCAGCAGTGAAGCGCGGTTCAGCGGGAACCGGATGATGCGTCTGAGGATCAAGGGCGTTGTAGATCGGAATGCACTCCTGCGCGCCGATGAAGCGATAGGCGTCGACGACGGGATTACCGCCGCCGTAGGTGAGGACCATGTCGATCTTGCTGAGCGCGCCACGTAATGGATGGTCCGGCGCTCCCCGGACCTCCGCCAAAGTCGCGGGTGCGTCAACGTCCCAGAAAATCTTGAGCGCTTCCGGCCGCGCCTTGCGCAGCAGTTCCTCGAGCAGGAAATCGTCCTCGAAACCGACACCGCTTGCCTTGACGACGATATCCGCTGTGGCGGCTTGCTCAGTGGCCGTTTTCAGAGCACCCACAGTTCCTTCGTAGACGACGACCTTGCACCACTCCGGCGGGTCGATGTCGCGGTTCTTCTGCCGATCATAGACGTCCGGCTCGTAGAAGGTGATGTCATATCCTTTCTCTGCCAAAGCGCGCAAAAGGCCGCGGTAATAGGTGGCGGCTCCATTCCAATAGGCGGAGACAAGGCTTGATCCGTAAAAGGCAATCTTCATTCTGCGGCCTCCGCGGTTGTTGCATGGTCAGCTTCGGGGCGGTCTCCGAGATCAGCCAGGAAGGAAAGGAGTTCGTCGACGCGATGGCGGCAGGTGTGCCGCGCGAGGATCCTCTCTCGGCCGGTGACAGCGAGTTCGCGTGCGAGGTCCTTATCAGTGAGCACACGGCGAAGATGCTGCCTCATCTCCTCGCCATTGCGCGCAACAAGGAAGTCGGTGCCGGGGCGAAACAGGCCTTCACAGTCCTCCCACGGCGCCGAGATGAGGGGAATGCCGCAGGCCAGCGCCTCAAACACCCGGATTGTTGGAATCCCCGGCAGATTTTCGACGTAGGGGCGCCGCGGGATATGCATCGTCACGCGATATCGGGCGAAAGCCTCGGGCACATCGGCATTGGCGATCCAGCCCTTGTAAGCGATGCCCGCTTCGGCGAGAGACGCCAGTGCCGATTGCGGGTAGCGGACGCCATGGACGGTCGCCGTCAGATGAAGATCCCGTGCGGGAGCCACCAGGAATTCTGCAATCTCGGCTGTCCGCTCGTCATCGCCCCAGTTGCCGATCCATACGAGGTCGCCAGTCTTTTCCACATCCGGCATCGGCTTGAAGATGCTCGTGTCCGCCGCTTCATGCCATGTGAGAACGTTGCGGCCCCAACCCGCTTCGAGGTAGCGCCGGCGCAGCGTTTCACCAAAGGCGAGCACGCCGTCGTAGTCCTGGAGGTCGAGACCGCCGATATCCTTCTCGGCCGAAACCGCCCGGTGGTGCGTGTCGTGAAAAAGGAGAGCAAACCGCCCTCCATGCCTGCGCACCCGGCCGATTTTCTCCACCAGGGAAGGTTCCGACCACTCGTGGACCACCACGACGTCGGCATCGGCCAGAGCTGCCTCGTGATCGAAATCGGCCCCGTAGATCCGCGTTTCGAGGTCCGGGAATGTCGCCCGGAAGCGCTCCAGGGGGGCTGTCCCCTGGTCCCGGACCAGATTTTCGCGGCTCCAGGCACCTTCCGGTTCCAGTGCAACGGCATCATGTCCCCGACGTATCAAGTCACGCATGACGCCGCGCATGAAATGCGCATTGCCATGATTCCAGTCCGACATCAGGGAATGGGTGTAAAAGATGAAACGCATCACTACTCCGCAGCGGTCAGTGTGTTATTTTCTGTTCGCAGTTCAGCATAGATTTCAGCCATGGCACGGGCTTGGGCTTGGATTGTGAAGTCCAGCGATCGTTCATAGGCCTTCACTGCAAGCATGGCCCGCAGATCTGCATCATCAGCCAACCGGTTGATCGCCTCGATGAACGCCTCCGGGTCATCAGGGTCGGCAAAGCAGGCACAGCCGTCCCAGAGCTCCCGATAGGTGTCGATATCGGACAGAACGAGCGCGGCGCCCGCACGCGCAGCTTCAAGCGCTGCCAGCCCGAACGGCTCGTAGACGGAGGGCGAGACGACGATTCTCGCTCGTCGCATCAACGAGATCGTATCGGCATAGGATAGTTCGCCCCTGTGCTGCGCGTGCGCGATCGGCGTGTACTGTCCACCAGGCCCGTCATTGGCGCCGGCCATGATGACTGGCCATCGGGTTGCGGCAGCCGCTGCATCGAGCACCCTGCCGTTCTTCCCGTCATCCCACCAGCGTCCGGCGGCAAAGACCATGTCGGTCTTTTCGGCAAGCAGGTTCTCAAGCCGGCTGCCGTTGTGAATGACGCGCATTGCCGGGATGGATCCGTAGGCTTGGGTAACCATTTTTGCGTGGCTATGACTGGGTGAAATCACGATGTCCGCACGCTCAAGTCCTTGGCGATTGAGGTCCTGCTGCCAAAGCCAGTCTTGAGGAACGGGTTGTCGGCGCACCCCGGCGAACCAGGTAACAACGCAGGAGTGGGAGACGGCGACGACAGGCAGATCGGTTGGGATCTCCGCGGCCTGCGAGGGAAGGTTTAGGTGTAGGACATCCGCACCCACCTCTCGACCGAGCTCGGCAATCAACCGCGGAACGTCTGAAAGGTCGCTCTCGGCGGAGACGAGCCAGTCGAGTGCCGCGTCCAGATGGACAAGCTGCCCTACCTGCTCTGCCTCTTCCACCTTCTGGGCTGACGGCGCCGGGCCCAGACAGGCGAAGACGGTTTCCACGCCATGGTCGCGCAACTCGGCGGCGAGATCCATCGCGTAGCGCCAGACGCCGCCGATCGCGTCGACAGTCATCAGCAATCTCATGTCACAGGCGGGCGACCATTGCTGCGTCACGCCGGAATCCTTTTTGCTTCGCTGAGGATTGGCCGGCCGCCAAAACGATGCTCGACCAGCCACTCCGCGAGATGGCGGATACCACCACGCCAGCGGGTCCTGGCCTGCCAGCCGAGCTCCTGCTCGAGCTTCCTTGTGTCGGCGATGAAAAAGTACTGGTCGCCTGCACGCCATGGCCCGAAGGAGGTTTTCAGCGGTCGCCCGGTCAGACGTTCGATCTCGCGGAGCACCCCGAGAATGCTGACGGAGTTGTGGGGTCCGCCGCCGAGGTTGAAGACGCTCCCGCTAATCTTGTCGACGGAGGCCAATGCGGCGCGATAAGCAGCGACGGCATCGTCGACATGAAGAATGTCACGGACCTGCTTGCCGTTTCCGTAGATGGAGATCGGTTCGCCAGCCAGGGCACGGATCAGGAAGTGAGCCACCCAGCCCTGATCCTCCGTCCCGAACTGTCGCGGGCCATATATGCAGCTCATGCGGAGTACCGCGCTCGGGATCCCGAACGACTTGGCATAGTCGAGGACATACTGGTCGGCGACGCCCTTAGAGCAGCCATAGGGTGTGCAGAAAGAAAGCGGACGCTGCTCGTCGATGCCATGAGCCCTGATCGCCTCGTCCGACGGGATGTAGCGGTCGTCCAGTTCGAGCATGGTGATGTCTTCGAGCGCGCCGTAGACCTTGTTGGTACTTGCGAAGATGACCGGCGCCCGGTTGCCGGCCTTGCGTACCGCCTCGAGCACGTTGATGGTGCCCCGCGCGTTGGTTTCGAAGTCCTCGAGGGGATGTACCAGGCTCGTGGTAACCGCCGTCTGGGCTGCAAGATGGAAAACCGCCTTGGCATCGGTGAACGCTGCTTCGATCCCATGCATGTCCCGGATGTCCGCCAAGTAGGGGTGGACCCGGTCCCCATGGCGTTCCCTCAGCCAGGAGAGGTTCTGGTCGACACCCGGCCGCCCGAGGTTGTCCAGAATGACGACGTCCGCTCCCTCGCTCAGAAAGCTGTCCGCGAGGTTGGAGCCGATGAAGCCACTCCCGCCGGTAATGACGATGGGCGCGGCTCCCTCGCCGAGACGTGGCGCCGGGAACTCGGTGACCTCGCGCAGGCGCTCGACCCCGCCTTCCGTCAGGAGCCGAGCGAGAAGCTTCGGCTGCCCGTCATGCGTGACGGCGCCGAGATGGTAGTGGCGGGGATCGAACCAAAGACCTTCCTGCACCGCGACATTCGGCGGCACGTCGGCCCAAGAGTACCAGTAGAGCCTGTCGGCCGGTATATCCAGAGCATTGGAGAAGCGACGAACCTGCTCCATCTCGTCATTTCGCCAGGTCGAGTATCCTGTCTCAGTGACCCAGATCTCCGAATTCGGATTGTACTTATCAAGGATAAGCCGCATCTCGCCGAGATGCATGTCCCAGCCGCCCCAACTGCCCTCCTCGCTGTCCCAGGTCCCCGGGAACCCGTGAAAGCCCACTGCGTCGACGACGCCGAGAACGCCCCGTTCACCCATGAGGTTCAGCCAGTAGGGATCGAAGGGGCATGGGCCGCCCAGCACCGGTTTGAACCCCCTCTGCTGCGCCCAGTAGGCGGCACCGCCGACCATTTCGCAGAAAAGCTGAAAGTCGGTATCTTCGCGCCAGTCCCAATCCAGCAGGTTGTTCGGCTCGTTCCAGAGTTCGATGTGGCGGAAATGCTTGCCGTACCGGGTCAGGACGTGATCGATGAAGTCGGCATAGGATTTCAGATTGTGCGGGGCTCCTGAAGAGCGTCCCGTTCGCGACATCGACGGCGGCGTATAGTGAACGCAGGGCAGAAGGTCGATTTGCGATCCGATCTGCGGAATGAGCCAGTCGAACCAGGCCTCTCCTTCAGGAGCGAGATATTCAGCCCATGAAAGATGCGTCCTCAGATAGGATGCCCCTGATGCGATGAGGCGCGGCAGCACCTCCTCTGCCCGGTCATATTCTCCCGGCCGAAACCACTCGACGAAGCCGAACTCTTTTACTGCTGCCTTTCCACGGCTGGATCCGGTGTGCTTCATGATACCAGACCCCGCTCCTCGAGCTGACGCCGCATCTCGCTACCGCGGTCAACTGCTTCGGTGCTGCGAACCCACTCAACGAACGGCGCAAGCGAGTCCTCCAGCTTGTATTGCGGCTTGAAGCCGAGGAGCTCACGGGCCTTCGAGATGTCGGCGAAGCAGTTGCGGATATCGCCGGAGCGCGCCTTATGCATGATCTCGGGTTTGATCTCCGGTACGCCCATGGCATCCGCGAGAAGGGTCGCAACCTCCTCCACGGTGTAGGCCTGACCGCTACCCACATTGATTACATGGCCACTGGCGCTCGGCTGCTCGTACGCCAGGCGGAACGCCCGGGCGACATCGCGGACATGGACGAAGTCGCGGCGTTGCTGGCCGTCTTCGAAGATCGTCGGCGGTTGGCCGTTAGCAAGCCGCGACGCAAAATTGGCAAGGACCCCCGTATAGGGATTAGACAGTGCCTGCCCTGCACCGAAGACATTGAAGAGACGAAGAGCTACAGCCTCGACACTATAGGCTTCCCCGAAGATCAGGACCTGTTTCTCCTGCGCATACTTCGTCAGCGCATAGATGGAGGCGAGGTCCACTGGCTTGCTTTCGTCGGTGGCGACCGGTGTCAGCCTTTCGCCGTCCGGCCCGGCGGGCTCCCAGTGCCCCTGACGGATCTGCTGCGCCTTGCGGCGGATAAAGCCCATCGTACGTCCGTCATCGGTGGCGTAGAGCCCCTCGCCATAGACGCTCATCGACGATGCGACGACGATACGACGGATCGGCAGTCCGATCATGGCTTCGAGGAGGACGGCGGTTCCAAGATCATTGCCGCCCACATAACGAGCGATCTCGTACATCGACTGTCCGACCCCGACCTCGGCCGCCAGGTGGATCACCCCGTCGACCCCCTGAAGTGCCTCCGTCACCGCAGCCTTGTCGCGCACATCGGCACGGATCACCTCGACCAGGTCCGGAACTTCCGCCTCCGCATCGGCGTGGACCTGGTCGATCAGCGCATCAAGGACGCGGACCTGATAGCCTGCCGCAAGAAGTTCTTCGACGACGTGGCGCCCGATAAAACCACATCCACCTGTCACGAGAATTGTCGACATCTGCACTCTCTTCGCTGGAACAAATTGGCGATTTCGCGAGCCGAACCAGAGGCAGATGCAAAAGTTCCTTCTTCAGAGACATCTTTGTCATCAATGACATCTTCAACCGGTGTAGATGCCTATCGCGGAACACTTCCAGGAAATCGGCGTTCGGGAGCGTCGAAAACGTCACGAGAGGCTTCGCCGATGCAGGCTGCACCGATCCGAGATAACACTTCCCCCAAAGAGGATAGTGCAATGCCGCCGATTTCCCATGTCCTGGATCGCAATATCAATGCTTTGATACTTCGGAGGGCGCAGGACGAAAGTACGCTCTCCCGGCAGCAGAGGGTCGCCAACGGTATCACTGCCTTCGTCGGCAGTATGGTCTTCGTCTATATCCACGCTGCTCTCTTCGGACTCTGGATCCTTATCAACATCGGCTGGCTTCCGGTGGTGCCCGCATGGGACCCGTCACTTGTGGTGCTTGCCATGGCCGCGTCGGTGGAGGCGATCTTCATCTCCACCTTCGTCCTCATCAGCCAGAATCGCATGGCGGCCGAAGACGATAAGCGCGCGGACCTCAGCCTGCAGATCGCCCTGCTCAACGAGCACGAGACCACGCGGCTGGTAACAATGGTCTCTGCAATCGCCGGCAAACTGGGGGTCGATCCACAGGTAGCCCCCGAAGAACTTGAGGAGATGCAGCGCAATCTACCGCCCGATGTCGTCCTTGAGGAAATCGAGCGGCAGAACGAAAAGGGCGCATCTTCTTCATCATCTTCATCTTCAGGAACTCCCGCCTCCCTCACGAGTTGATCCGACAGCCGCTCCTGCTGAAGAAGGGCGCCTGACGAATGCGAGGGAGACGACGCGAATGAATATCATGACCAGTTCCAGGACGGGGTTGACGAGCGCCGCCATCATCACTGCCCCCGGGACAATCGTCGTGGAACAGCGACCATTGCCGCAGCCGGGTCCGGGCCAGGTCAGGATCAGGCTGGAAGGCTGCGGCGTGTGCGCGTCCAACCTTACCCCCTGGGCCGGCCCCGATTGGATGAAGTTCCCGACAGAACCCGGTGACCTTGGGCATGAGGGCTGGGGCTATATCGACGACGTCGGCGAAGGCGTCGACGGTCTGAAGATCGGAGACCGCGTCGCAGCACTGTCATACCATGCCTACGCCAGCCACGACCTCGCTGAAGCCCAAAACGTCGTGCCTCTTCCAGACGCACTCAAAGACATGCCCTTCCCCGGCGAACCCCTGGGTTGCGCAATGAACATCTTCCGCCGCAGCGAAATCCGCGCAGACCAGACAGTGGCGATCATCGGCATCGGGTTTCTCGGCGCGCTGCTGACGCAACTTGCGACGGCAGACGGCGCGCGGGTGATCGCCATCTCGCGCCGCGCCTATTCCCTTGAGGTAGCGCGCCGGATGGGGGCGGCCGAGTTTATCCCCATGGAGGACCACTGGCAGATCATAGAAGAGGTAAAACGCCTGACCGACAATAGGATGTGCGACCGGGTTGTCGAAGCGGTCGGCCAGCAGTGGCCGCTCGACTTGGCCGCCGAACTGACCAGGGAGCGCGGCAGGCTGGTGATTGCCGGTTATCATCAGGATGGTCCGCGGCAGGTCAATATGCAGTTGTGGAACTGGCGCGGGCTCGACGTCATCAATGCGCATGAGCGGGACCCCGCTGAGTATATCCGGGGCATCCGTGAAGCCATCGATGCCGTTGCCGAAGGACGCCTTGACCCCAACTCGCTCTACACCCACCGCTTCCCACTTGATCAGCTCGACCAGGCGCTGGATATGACCAGAGACCGTCCGGATGGTTTCCTCAAGGCATTGGTGACTTTCCGATGAACGAGGTATTGCGCAGCAGGACAATGCCGGCTGGCTCCCGCCCGGCGCGGCTCGGCTTTCTCGGCGTCGGCTGGATCGGGCGTCACCGCATGGAGGCGATCCTGTCTTCCGGTGCAGGAGAAGCAGTCGTAATCGCGGATGCGTCTCCGGAGATGGTCGAGGAAGCTCGCCGAATCGCGCCGGCCGCCAAGGTCGTCGACGGGGTCGATGAACTCCTTCGGCACGAACTGGACGGCATCGTCATCGCCACCCCCAGCGCGCAGCATGCCGCTCAGTCGATCCAGGCGCTCGAAGCTGGCTTTGCTATCTTCTGCCAGAAGCCGCTGGGCCGCAATGCACGGGAAGTGGAAGCGGTCGTCGATGCCGCCCGCAAGACGGATCGTCTGCTCGGCGTCGATCTGTCCTACCGTCACACCCAGGGTATGGAACGAATTCGTACCCTCCTGCAGAATGGCGAGCTCGGGTCGGTTTACGCGGTCGATCTTGTCTTCCACAATGCCTACGGACCAGACAAGCCTTGGTTCTATGACAAGCACCTTTCGGGTGGAGGCTGTGTGATGGATCTCGGCATCCATCTGGCAGATCTCGCGCTGTGGGCTCTCGATTTTCCGCAGGTGGAGAAGGTATCGTCACAACTCTTCCACCAGGGCCGGCGAATTTCTGGGCAGGCCGCCGAGGTGGAGGATTTTGCCACGGCCACGATCGAGCTTTCGACGGGTACTGTTCTGAGGCTGACCTGCTCGTGGCGCCTCCAGGCTGGGACCGATGCGATCATCGGAGCGAGCTTCTACGGCACCGGCGGAGGCGCAGAAATGCGGAACGTAAGCGGCTCCTTCTACGACTTCGTTGCGGAGCGATTCCAGGGGACATCTCGGGCTCCGTTGTCCGAGCCTCCGGAAGCCTGGGGCGGAAGGGCCGCCGTAGACTGGGCCCGCAGGCTTCAGTCGGGAAGCCGGTTCGATCCCGCATGCAGCGAATATACCGCAGCGGCGGCCGTCATCGACCGGATCTACTCGGCTGCTTGAAGCTGATCCATATGTCCGTCTGCCGGCGAGGCCTGTGACATGATTAATCGCCGCTCGGCCGGCGCGGAACCTCTTTGCCATCTGGGGGTTGTGAGGCTCAAGGAGTTCTCCATGCGCATTATTTTCGTCGTGATGCTCGCGTCAGTCCTGAGCATCCTCGCATTCAAGTACGTCGATCGGTCGATCGGCGAGTCGGATATCATGGCCTCGCCGATGGAGATGTCAGCCGAGAACTAGTGCTTGGCCAGAGGCGAGGCATAGGAACCACCCTACTGACGGAGGACGAAGCCATGTCCCGGAAGCAGATCATCCTCACCTTCCTTACAGCAATGACCGTTTACGTCCTGGCCGTTTTCCTGTGGCCGTCGAACATTACCCCCTCATCTCAGCTTGGTTCCGAAAAAGGAGCTCGGCTGGCAGGGTTGTCCAGCGAAGCCGACTTCCGCCAGGAACGCTTCGGCGTTCCGTCGCCGGTGCAGACGGAGACCCGGATACAGTAGGAGGCACCGCGAACACGGCACCTCCTTCCCGACGATCGGTGGGAACCATCGTCGCCGCTTGGTCATTCGCGCGGCGCGGTTGTGCTACTCGTGGATTTCGTAGGAACCCATTTCGCAGAGGTTCTGGCTGTCCTCGGTCGTATCCAGATCCGATTCCGCGGAAAACTCGAAGCGCATGTCGTATTCGCAGACGCTGCGGCCATCCGCGATCGTGATGCGGATGCTCTCACCCGGCTCAAGCACATCATTTCCGAAGACGTCTTCTTCCCATGCGTCGACGCCGACCGGCGAGGTGTAGAAGCGCTCGAGCGTGGAATTGGTCGAGTTCTTCAGGGTGAAGACGAGATCTTCCGCCTGCGCCACGCCTGCAGATACGAATACAGCCGTCAGGGTAGCAACGGCGGCCATGCTTGTCTTGATCACGATTTGAAATCTCCTGCCCATGATTGGGCATGCATCTCTTAGCAGGTATGTTCCAGGCGGCAATCGCGGTGGTGAGACTTCCGGTACGGCCAGAATCAGGGTTACCGAAGTTTAAGTTGGTCTTCCCTGGCCCGCGTGGCATCTGCAGATTACAGCCGCAACCAATTGATCTGGCGCAGGGCCGTCCGGACTGATTGCGTCTAGGCTTGTCGGGACGGAGAACGAGGAACACGAACATTGAAAGTCGAGACCGACATCGAGAGACAGAAGGCCAACGCTGTCCCGGATCTTGCCGCGATCCTGGGCGCTCAAGGCCGCAAGCCGCGACGCTCTCGGCTGCGGTGGAGCGTGATCCTCCTTGCACTCGTCTCCGGCGCCATCGGCGGATATCTATATTTTCGAGGCGACGTAGAGGCGTACAATTATACGACAGCCCCCCTTGAGCGCGGCGATCTGCAGGTCATTGTCACCGCGACCGGTTCTGTGCAGCCGACCGACCAGGTGGACATCTCCAGCGAACTCTCCGGTACAATTCGGGCAGTGAATGTGACCTACAACTCGTCGGTCAAGGCAGGCGCGGTTCTGGCCGAACTCGATACCAACAAATTGCAGGCCGATCTGGAAAATGCCCGTGCGCAGGTCGCCTCCGCCCGCGCCAACCTCCTGAAGGCAGAGACCGAGGTCGCGTCCGCGAAGACAACCCTCGATAGACTGACAGCGCTTGCCGATCGCAACATCAGCAGCCGGCAGGACCTTGACTCGGCCCGCTTCGCCCATGAGGCCGCGATTGCCGCCAAGGCAGTCAGCGAGGCATCGGTCCAGTCCGCCGAAGCAAGCCTGCGCCTGGCTGAGGTGAACCTCGGCAAGTCCAAGATCATCTCACCGATCGATGGCGTGATCCTGACCCGGGATGTGGAACCGGGCCAGACCGTCGCCTCCTCCCTCAATGCGCCAATCCTCTTCACCATTGCCGGAGACCTTCGGCAGATGGAGTTGCAGGTGGCGGTCGACGAGGCGGATGTCGGGCAAGTGGACGAGGGACAGGAGGCGACCTTTGCCGTGGATGCCTATCCGGACCAGCACTTCCCCGCCCGGATCCAGACCGTTCGCTTCGCGCCGGAAACGGTCTCCAATGTCGTCACCTACAAGGCGATCCTGACCGTCGAGAATGACGACCTTCTGCTGCGGCCGGGGATGACGGCGACAGCTGATATCGTGGTCGAGTCGGTGGAGGACGCGCTGCTCGTGCCGAATGCGGCCCTTCGCTATAGTCCGCCGGCCGTCCGCACCGGTAGCAGCGGAAGTATCTTGACCCGCCTTTTCCGCCCGCCACGCATGGGAGGCGGGCGCCAGCCGGGGCGTGACGAAGTCGGGCGAAGCGTATGGGTTCTCCGTGGCGGCACGCCGCAGCGCGTGACTTTGGAAACCGGACCCTCCGACGGACAATCGACGGTCGTGCGATCCGGCGAACTTGAGGAAGGCGATCTGGTGATCACCAACGCGACCGCCCGCAACGGTTGACGAGTCGATGGACAACCAACCCTTCATCGAGTTCCGGCAGGTCTCGAAATTCTACGGGCGCGGCGAGGCAACGATCCGCGCACTTGATCATGTCAACCTGGCCATCAGCAAAGGCGAGTTTGTGTCGATCATGGGTCCGTCGGGTTCCGGCAAGTCCACGGCCATGAACATTGTCGGAGGCCTGGACGTGCCCTCCTCCGGCGAGTACCTGTTTCAGGGTATCCCGACTGCCAACTTTACCCGGACTCAACTGACTCTGCTGCGTCGCCACATGCTTGGCTTCGTGTTCCAGGGTTTCAATCTCCTGGCGCGCACCTCGGCGATCGAGAATGTCGAACTGCCGCTGGTCTATCGCGGCCTGCCCGCGCGGGAGCGGCGCAAGCTCGCACAGCAAGCGCTCGAGCAGGTGGGCCTTCAGGGCCGTGAAAGCCACACCACTCAAGAACTCTCCGGCGGCCAGCAGCAGCGGGTGGCAATCGCCAGGGCGATCGTCACCGATCCCGCCGTGCTGCTTGCCGACGAGCCTACGGGCAATCTCGACACCAAGACCAGCCGGGAGATAATGGATCTGATCTCCCGCTTGAACCGCGAGCGGAACATCACGGTCATCATGGTCACGCATGAAGAGGACATCGCTGCCTACGGCCGGCGCCTCCTCCGCTTCGTGGACGGCCGGCTGGCTAGCGATGAGAGCCATGTTCGGGAGGCCCGGCATGTTCCTTGAGACGGCGAAGCTCGCCCTGAGAGCGATCCGACGCAACTTCCTGAGATCCTTCCTGACCGTCCTTGGCGTGGTCATCGGCGTGGCGGCCGTGATCGCGATGGTCACCATCGGCAACGGCACGACGGCTCAGGTGCAGGCCGAACTGACGCGGCTCGGTACCAATACCCTGTTCGTCCGCCCAGGGCAGTGGGGTCCCGGCCGGGCGAGCACGGAAGCAAAGCGGTTTGACGACCGCGACGTCGAAGCTATCCGCAGCCAGGTAAGTGGGTTGCGCGCTGTCGCCCCCGTCAACCGTGGTAGTGCCACCATCATCGCAGGGGGAGAGAACCGCTCCTCCAGCGTCATCGGCACCACCAACGACTACCTGATCGCACAGGACTGGGACCTCGCCTCCGGGCGCGTTTTCCTCCCCGGCGAGGAGCGAGGCCAGGCGGCCTGTCTCATTGGAGAGACGGTGAGGCGCGAGCTTTTCGGCACGGCTGATCCGGTAGGGCAAACAATCCGTGTCAGCAATATTGCATGCCCGGTGGTCGGGCTGCTTGCGTCCAAGGGCCAGTCGGGCCTGGGGGAAGATCAGGATGAGACGATCATCATGCCGCTGAAGCTGCACCAGCGGCGTATCGGCGGCACCACCACCATTTCCAGCATCACCCTCTCGGCCCAGGATCGCGTCTCCACCGCCATGGTGCAGGCCGATGTCGAAAGCCTCCTGCGCGAGCGCCGCCGGATCGGAATCGGCCGCGATGATGACTTTTCCGTCGCGAACATGTCGCAGATGGCAGCGGCAATGACCGGTACCACGACATTGCTGACGGGGCTTCTCGGCGCGGTGGCTGCCGTCAGCCTGCTTGTCGGGGGTATCGGCATCATGAACATCATGCTCGTCTCGGTGACCGAGCGAACCCGGGAGATCGGCATCCGTTTGGCGATCGGTGCGCTGGAAAGCCAGGTGCTGACGCAGTTCCTGGTCGAGGCGGTCATGCTCTCGGTCTTCGGAGGCGTGGCGGGAATTCTGACCGGACTTGGCCTCGCCTATGGCGTGGTCGGCTTCCTGAACGTCCCCTTCGTGACCAGCCCGACGATCATCCTCGTCGCTTTCGCCTTTTCAGCCGTGATCGGCGTCGTATTCGGCTACTTCCCTGCCCGCCGCGCCGCGCAGATGAACCCGATAGACGCGTTGCGCCATGAATAAGCTGGAAGAAAGTCGCAGCAGGAAGCGGAAGGACGGCTCAGCCTGCGTGCGACTGCTCGGCGCGCTCGCGTGCCAATGCAGCCAGATCAGCCGGCTTCAATTCGACTGACTCGCCGCAGCCGCATGCCGACGTCTGGTTCGGATTCACGAAGGTGAAGCCCGATCTCATCTTCGTCGATTCGAAATCCATCTGGGTGCCGAGGAGGTAAAGGACGGCAGAGGGCTCGACCCAGACTTGCGCACCCGCGTGCTCGATCAGGTCGTCCTTGGGATTCGGCTCCGTGACCAGATCGATTGTGTACTCCATCCCGGCACAGCCGCCCTTCTTGATGCCGACGCGCACGCCTTTGGCATCAGGACCGGAGTTCCCGACAATCGCCTTGACGCGGTCGGCCGCGGCGTCCGTCATGCTCATTACTGCAAAGCCCATGGGCCAATGCTCCTTCCACCTCCGGCGCAAAGGGCCGGTGCTGTTGGATCAATGTAGGTTGCGCCCGTAAGGCGATCAATACCAGCCGACGGCGACCTGAGCCTCTTCGGACATCCGCTCCGGCGTCCACGGCGGATCGAAGGTCATCGCGACCTCGACGCCAGAGACACCCTCCACGGCTCCGACCGCATTCTCCACCCAGCCAGGCATCTCCCCGGCGACGGGGCAGCCGGGGGCCGTCAAGGTCATGACGATCTTGACCATGCGATCGTCCTCGATGTCGATCTTGTAGATCAGGCCAAGCTCGAAGATGTCCGCTGGAATTTCCGGATCATAGACGGTCTTCAGCGCGGCGATGATGTCATCGCTAAGCCGCGCCAGTTCTTCCTGCGGGATCGCCGACTGGACGATGCCTTCGCGGGCATCCCACTTCAGTTCGCTGTCTTCCACGGCCATGGCAAGGTCCTCAGGCAAAGAATGTACGGGCGTAGTCGAGCGCATCTGCCAGAGCGTCGACCTCGGCACGTGTATTGTACATGCCGAACGATGCGCGGCATGTGGAGGTAACGCCGAACCGCTTCAAGAGCGGCATGGCGCAATGGGTACCGGCACGGACGGCGACACCTCGGCGATCGATGACCATCGAGACGTCGTGGGCATGAATCCCGGCGAGTTCGAAGGAGAAGATCGCGCCCTTCCCCGGTGCATTGCCGATGATCCGCAGCGAATTGATCGCCCGCAGCCGTTCAGCGGCGTAAGCCGCCAGATCGGCTTCATGCTTCGCAATCGCTTCGCGTCCGATTGTGTCGATATAGTCGAGCGCGTAGCCAAGGCCGATCGCCTGGACGATCGGGGGCGTTCCCGCTTCGAACCGATGCGGCGGATCGTTGTAGGTGATCTCGTCTTCGCTGACGTCGACGATCATCTCACCGCCGCCCTGGAAGGGTCGCATCTCCTGCAGCCGCTCCTTCTTTCCGTAGAGCACGCCGATGCCGGAGGGCCCGTAGAGCTTGTGGCCCGTCATGACGTACCAGTCGCAGTCGATGTCCTGGACGTCCACCGGCATGTGAACCGCGCCCTGGCTACCGTCGATCAAAACCGGAATGCCACGCTCATGAGCGATGCGGCAGACTTCCTTGACGGGGACCACCGTCCCCAGCGCATTCGACATATGCGTGATGGCGACGAGCTTGGTCTTGTCCGTCAGCGACTTCTCGAAGTCCTCGATGTGGAAGGCGCCGTCCTCATCGACCGGCACCCAGACCAGCTTCGCGCCCTGTCGCTCCCGGATGAAATGCCACGGCACGATGTTGGAGTGGTGCTCCATGATGGTGATGACGATCTCGTCGTCCTCGCCGATCTTCGGCATCCCCCAGCCATACGCCACCGTATTGATGGCCTCAGTGGAGGACTTCGTGAAGACGATGTCGTCCACCGATGGAGCGTTGAGGAACCGTCTTACCTTCTCGCGAGCGCCTTCATAGGCATCCGTCGCCGCGTTCGACAAGAAGTGCAGGCCGCGATGGACATTCGCATATTCCTGCGAATAGGCGTGTGCTATCGCGTCGATCACGACCTGCGGCTTCTGGGCCGAGGCGCCATTGTCCAGATACACCAGAGGCTTGCCGTAGACCTCCCGCGACAGGATCGGAAAATCCCGGCGAATGACTTCAACATCGTATTCTGTCGCTGGCGTGATCTGGTCCATGGTCAGGCGTGCTTTTCCAGCCAGGTCGAGATGACGCTTTCCAGCGCCTCGACCAGCTTTTCGTCCTCGAGTTCCTCGACAATCTCGGCGACGAAGGCATTGACCAGCATGGCCCGTGCCACGTTCTCCGGGATCCCGCGCGAGCGCAGATAGTAGAGGTGGTTCTTGTCGATGTCCGTGACGGTCGCACCGTGGCCGCAGACCACGTCGTCGGCGAAGATCTCCAACTCGGGCTTCACGGAAAACTCGCCGTCGTCCGTCAGCAGGAGCGTGTTGCAAGCCATCTTGGCATCGGTCTTCTGGGCGTCAGGCGCGACGCGGATCATGCCCTGGAATACGCCCTTGGCCCGGTCGAAGACCACGTTGCGGATGATCTCGGTCGAACTGGTGTGCGGCACGTTGTGGCCGAGCACCAGCGTGACGTCCGTGTGGGTTTCCTGGCCGAGGAGATTGACGCCGCGGAGGGTCAGTTCGCTGCCCTCGCCCTCGACGTCGATCCGCAGTTCCTGTCGCACCAGCTTGCCGCCGACATTGACGACGAAGAGCTTCAGCTTCGCTTCGGCTGCAAAGCGCACGCGGATCTGGCCGAGATGCGTGTCATCGGCGCCCTGCTCCTGCAGGATCACCCAAACCACGTCGGCACCCTCTTCCAGTGTCAGGTCGCTGATGGAGGATACGAAGGCGGCGTCACCAGTCACCGAGCGGTGACGTTCGATGATCGTCGCCCGGGAACCCGCGCCGAACGTCACCGGGAAGCGGGTATGAACCTGCCCTGCCCCGTGCAGCGCCTGCAGTTCGATCGGCGCGTCTACCGTTGCGCCGGCCGGCACGTTGATCTGGTAGCCGTCGCGGACAAAGCTGCCGTTGATCTTGCCGATCGCATCGTCCTTGTCGCGGGCTGTGAGCGATT
Organism: Pseudorhizobium flavum; assembly: GCF_044142885.1. Classification (NCBI taxonomy): domain Bacteria; kingdom Pseudomonadati; phylum Pseudomonadota; class Alphaproteobacteria; order Hyphomicrobiales; family Rhizobiaceae; genus Pseudorhizobium; species Pseudorhizobium flavum. The sequence goes on along the minus strand of NZ_JBIOKZ010000002.1, from coordinate 628,473 downwards.
GCGCGGCCGCACCACTGACGAGGGTGTCGGCGAAACTGGACACCTCGGCGCCATCGACGGAAACGGACGGCGCGGCAGCACCCTGAAGGACCGGCAATACCTGTGCGCCTTCAATGAGCGAAGCAATGGGTTCAATCGTCGGCACCACCGCGTTCGCGGTCGGCACAGCCCGCAGCAACGTGCGCAGGTCCGTATAGTGCCAGGATTCGACCCGGCGCGTCGGGAGCCCGGACGTCTTCAGGTCGTCCAGCAGACGGTCGCGAGTACCGGCAACAGCACCGTTCCCCGGCAGGCTCCCCATCTGTTCGTTATAGGCCTCGATCAGCGCCGTTTCGGCTGCCGTCAGGCGATTGGTCATCTGAATGTTCATGTCTACATCCTTCCCGGGGGTTCAGGCAGCTTCCCCGATGATGTCTGCATAGCCATTGGCTTCGAGTTCGAGCGCCAGGTTCTTGTCTCCGGAGCGGATGACCTGGCCCTTGTAGAGCACGTGGACCGTGTCCGGGACGATGTATTCGAGCAGGCGCTGGTAGTGCGTGATGACGATCACGGCGCGATCGGGGGACTTCAGCGCATTGACGCCATCCGCAACGATCTTCAGCGCATCGATATCGAGGCCGGAATCGGTCTCGTCCAGGATGCAGAGCTTCGGCTCGAGCAGCGCCATCTGCAGGATTTCCGCGCGCTTCTTCTCGCCACCCGAGAAGCCGACGTTCAACGGCCGGCGCAGCATTGCAGGATCGATCTTCAACTCGCCAGCGGCTTCCTTGACCCGACGCATGAATTCCGGGGTCGTGAGTTCTTCTTCGCCACGCGCCTTGCGCTGCTCGTTCATCGCGATCTTGAGGAACTGCATGGTGGCAACGCCCGGGATCTCGACCGGGTACTGGAAAGCGAGGAAGATGCCCTTGGAGGCGCGCTCCGCCGGGTCGAGTTCGAGAATGCTCTCGCCGTTGTAGAGGATGTCACCCTCGGTGACTTCGTAGTCTTCGCGGCCGGACAGGATATAGGACAAGGTCGACTTGCCCGAGCCGTTCGGCCCCATGATGGCTGCGACCTCACCCGGCTTTACGGACAGGTTCAGGCCGCGGATGATCTCGGTGCCGTCTTCGGCGATGCGGGCGTGCAGGTTCTTGATCTCAAGCATTTACAAATCCTCTCGGACAAACATCGTTGCGTGCAGCGCACGTAGATTGCGAATTGGTGGCGTCAGCCCACAGAACCTTCGAGCGAAATGCCGATCAGCTTCTGCGCCTCGACGGCGAATTCCATCGGCAGCTCCTGGATAACGTCCTTGACGAAGCCGTTGACGATGAGCGCGATCGCCTCCTCTTCCGGGATGCCGCGCTGCATGACGTAGAACTTCTGGTCCTCGGAAATCTTGGAGGTCGTCGCCTCGTGCTCCACCTGCCCGGACGCATTCTTTACCTCGATGTAGGGCACCGTGTGCGCGCCGCACTTGTCGCCGATCAGCAGCGAATCGCAATTGGTGAAGTTGCGGGCATTCTCGGCGCGACGATGGATCGAGACCTGGCCGCGATAGGTGTTCTGCGACTTACCGGCGGAAATCCCCTTCGAGATGATGCGGCTCGACGTGTTCTTGCCGAGGTGGATCATCTTCGTACCGGAGTCGATCTGCTGGTGGCCGTTGGAGACAGCGATCGAGTAGAACTCGCCGCGGCTGTCGTCGCCACGCAGGATGCAGCTCGGATACTTCCACGTGATCGCCGAACCGGTCTCGACCTGTGTCCAGGAGATCTTGGAGCGAGCGCCGCGGCAATCGCCACGCTTGGTGACGAAGTTATAGATGCCGCCCTTGCCCTGGGCATCGCCAGGGAACCAGTTCTGCACCGTCGAATACTTGATCTCTGCATCATCCAGCGCAACGAGTTCGACAACAGCCGCGTGCAGCTGGTTCTCGTCACGCTGCGGCGCCGTGCAGCCCTCGAGATAAGAAACGTAGCCGCCTTCTTCGACGATGATCAGCGTGCGCTCAAACTGGCCGGTGTTCTTCTCGTTGATGCGGAAATAGGTCGACAGCTCCATCGGGCAACGGACACCCTTCGGGACGAAGACGAAGGATCCATCGGTGAATACGGCGGCGTTCAACGTCGCATAGTAGTTGTCAGTGGTCGGAACCACCGAGCCCAGATACTTCTTGATGAGCTCTGGATGCTCGCGGATGGCCTCGGAGATCGACATGAAGATCACGCCGGCTTTCTCAAGTTCCTTCCGGAAGGTGGTCACGACCGAGACGGAGTCGAAGACAGCATCGACGGCGACCTTGGAGGTCTTCACGCCGGCCAGGATTTCCTGCTCGCGGAGCGGGATACCGAGCTTTTCATAGGTGCGCAGGAGTTCCGGATCGACTTCATCCAGCGACGTCGGCCCCGTCAGGTTCTTCGGCGCCGCATAATAGTAGATATCGTTGAAGTCGATCTTCGGATAGTCGACGCGTGCCCAGGTCGGCTCTTCCATGGTCAGCCAGCGGCGATAGGCGTCGAGACGCCATTCCAGCATCCATTCCGGCTCCTGCTTCTTGGCCGAGATGAAGCGGATGATGTCTTCGGAAAGACCTTTCGGGGCCTTGTCCACTTCGATAACGGTCTCGAAGCCGTATTTGTACTGATCGATGTCGATCCCACGGACCTGATCGATTGTCTCCTGGACGGCAGGCATGCGCGTTCTCCAACTGTCAGCCGGCAGTCGAGCCGGCGCCTCTTTGTTCGGACGGGAAGTTCCGCCTTTATGTAGTTGCCAAAAGGCGCGTTTCACACCTCGCGGCAAGCGGAAAGTTGCCTTTCCGCAAGTTTATTGCTGCTAGGCAGCCTCTCCTGCCGGACGTCGCCGGTCGGAAATCTTCTTGAACGCAGCAAGCGTCGCTGCAATGTCATCTCGGGTGGTCTTGGGCCCAATGGAAATCCGCAGGCCTCCGATCTCGTTGTCGAATCCCATGGCCGTCAGCACCTGGCTCTGCCCCACCTTTCCGGAGGAGCACGCGGAGCCTGCCGAGATCGCAACTCCTTCGAGATCAAAAGCGATCTGCCCTGTTTCCGACTTCAAGCCCGGGAGGCTGAAAAAGCAGGTATTGGCGACCCGGTCGACGTCACGCCCATGGATGATGACGTCCGGCGCTGCGGCAAGCATTCCAGCCTCCAGATCATCGCGCAAACGGGGGATTAGAGAATTTCGCTCGCCTAATCCTTCAAGTGCTGCTTCAGCCGCAGCCGCGAAGCCAATGATCGCGTGGAAATTCTCTGTCCCCGACCGGTGACCCTTCTCCTGGCCGCCGCCCCGGATGAGAGGCTCCGGCATCAGGACCTCACCCCGCGCCACCAAGGCCCCCACCCCCTTCGGGCCGCCGATCTTGTGGGATGTGAGGATCAGGAAATCCGCATCGAGAGCAGCAATGTCCACCGGTATGCGACCAACAGCCTGGACCGCGTCCACGATGAAAAGCCCGCCATACCGATGCACGATCTGCGCAGCTTCGGAAACAGGCTGGATGACGCCGGTCTCGTTGTTGACCAGCATCAACGCCACCATAGGCAGACCGGCTGACCGATCGTGGCCTGCCAGCGCCTGTTCCAGGGCATCGAGATCCACGACACCTGAGCGCGTGGCGGCGAACCGGCTTATCTGCTCCGGGGCGAACCGTCCGCCTTCGCGGACGGCTGAGTGCTCGATCGCCGAAGCATAGAGGCGGCTTACCTTGAGCGGTGAGCGCCCCATACGGAAATCAGGTGTCAACACATGATTGATCGCTTCGGTCGCACCGCTCGTGAAGATCACATGGGCGGGCTCCGCCCCGACAAGAGCGGCAACATGACGTCGGGCCCTCTCGACAGCCGCACGAGCCGCACGGCCTTCGGCGTGGACGGAGGAAGCATTGCCGGGAAGTGCAAACGCGTCGACCATCGCCTGCCGCGCTTCATCCATGAGCGGAGCGGTCGCGTTCCAGTCCATGTACACGCGTGCCAAAGCCATTGCCCGACCCGTTTTCCTTCCTAGATACCCGGTCAACTCAGCGCAGCGCCGGAGCAGCCGCATTTTTCTTGAAATTCAAAACAGCCTTGCCGTAAGAGACGTCAGCCGGCCATCAGGCGGCCCAAGTTTCGAATGGTTCTAAACTGAGTTCTAGAAAAGCTGACCGGCTTCGTCAAGTCTTACTTGGCGCTCAGTGCACGACCAGAACACGTGACCGGAGTACCAATGCCCGAAGTCATCTTCAACGGCCCCGCAGGTCGACTGGAAGGCCGCTACCAGCCTTCCAAGGAAAAAAGCGCGCCGATCGCCATCATCCTGCATCCGCATCCGCAGTTCGGCGGCACGATGAACAACCAGATCGTCTACCAGCTCTTCTACATGTTCCAGAAGCGCGGCTTCACGACGCTTCGGTTCAATTTTCGTGGCATCGGACGCAGCCAGGGAGAGTTCGACCACGGCGCAGGCGAGCTTTCGGACGCGGCATCCGCTCTCGATTGGGTCCAGAGCCTTCATCCGGACTCCAAGAGCTGCTGGGTCGCCGGTTATTCCTTCGGCGCGTGGATCGGAATGCAGCTTCTCATGCGCCGCCCCGAAATTGAAGGCTTCATGTCGATCGCGCCACAGCCGAATATCTACGATTTTTCCTTCCTGGCGCCCTGCCCCTCGTCCGGCCTGATCATTCATGGCAATGCCGACAAGGTGGCGCCCGAAAAGGACGTCCTGGGTCTGGTCGACAAACTGAAGACCCAGAAGGGCATCCTGATCACGCACAAGACGGTGGAAGGTGCGAACCACTTCTTCAATGGTCAGGTCGACCATTTGCTGGCGGAGTGCGAGGATTATCTCGACCGCCGCCTCGAAGGCGATCTGGTGCCTGAACCTGCTGCCAAACGGATAAGGTAAGCCGAACAGCACTGCGAGCTTTAGCGGCCGCCGTAACGGGCGGCCGTTCGCGTTCAGAGCCATTGCGGGGTGGTACCTGCTGCCAGGCGTTCAAGCGGCCAGACTGCGCGCCTGATGGACACGATCCCGGCCGCCTCGCTTGGCATCGTACAGCGCGGCATCCGCCTGGCGCAATGCAGTCTCCAGGTCACCGTTCGCAGGCAGAGCCGCGACACCGAAGCTGGCGGTTACGACAGAACCGCCGGGCAGACCGGGTACCGTCATCTTGCGGGTACCGATCCTCAATGTATCTGCAACGGCAACGGCGATGGCCGGAGACGTCCCGGGTAGCAGGACCGCGAATTCTTCTCCGCCAATGCGCGCGACGATCGCACCGGTTCCGGCAAGCGTCGTGATCATCCTCGCGAAGGCACTGATGACCATATCGCCGGCGTGGTGGCCATAGCTGTCGTTGATCGACTTGAAATGATCGATGTCGCACAGGATGACGGCATGCTGACGATCGCCGGAACTGTCGACCATCCTCTTCGCCGCTTTATCAAGGCCTCTGCGGTTGGCGAGCCCGGACAGGCTGTCATGTTCTGCATGGCCCCGCTCCACTGCCATGATGTCCAGCGTCAGAACAGCGAGCAGCATCAGCCCCACGGCAACGATCAGGACTGCCGTTATGCTCTGCGACATCACGGCATAGGACGTGGATATATAAGCACTTGGGGTCGCGCCCGGGCCCATCAGGGCCGCAAGGGTCGCCTTGACCAGGAAATGCGCCCCGCTGAATGCCAGGACGAAACCGAGCGCCTTGTCCATCGCCGTCTTACGATCCGAGAGGAAGACAGTGATTGCGGCCGAGAACGTGACCACCGCATAGGGACCCTGATAGACGAAACCGTACCCCCACCACGTCCGCGGGACTTCTCGCACCATAAGATACCCGGCCATGCCCAAGAGAAAGATTGGCAGAGCGGCCCGTACCGAGAAAGGCCGATCGTAGAGGAGGGAGACGCCCCAATGTAGCAGCACGAGCCCGGCCAGCACGGTTCCATAGACAGCAAAGGACCAGGGTGCGGGATTACTGGCATAGGCCACGCCGAGTTCGGAGATCATCGTCAACGACGCGATGAACAGGCCGCCGGAGAATAGAAGAGCGGACGAGCGCCAGCGGCTGTAAATGGAGACCACTGCGAAAACCGCACTGAAACACACACCGATGAGGAAATTGACCCAAAGAAATAACGCGGCAGCAGACATAGTGGACCAGCTTGTTGAACAGTCGCGCAGTGGGCGCGCTTTTGCATCGCAAACACAACTGTTAGTAACGACAAAAGATTAACATCATCACGTTGAGGGCGATGCCACCAACCCGCCCTTCATGGGACTTGGCACCCCGGTTGTCCCAGGAAAGGTCAAGGGCAAGCCCTTCATGCTCCGGACAGCCAGATAGGCCCAGGCTTCCGCTTCCATCGCGTCACCGTCCAGCCCTGCTTCCTCCGCGGTGGCAACGCGGGCGTCGCGTTCGCCAGCGAGTTCGCGAAGATCCGCCATGAGCACCTCGTTAAGGCGTCCGCCCCCACAGACGACATACAAGCCGGGCGGCTCAGGCAGGTGCTTGGACGACTGGATGATTGATGCCGCAGCCACATAGGCGAGCGTCCTGGCCCCATCAGCCAGTTCCACCTGATGGCCGGCCGGCGGGAGGAAGTCGTTTCGGTCCAGGGAACGGCGCCGCTTGTCCGTGAAGAATGGCTGCGAGAGATAAGTCCCCGCCAGGTCATGGTCGATCTGGCCCTCGGAGGCAATCAGCCCACCCTGATCGTAGGGGACGCCCGCATTCGCGTCCACCCACTGGTCGATCAGACTGTTTCCAGGTCCGCTGTCGTAGGCGACGATTTCGCCGTCGGTGCCGATGAAGGTGAGATTGGAGATGCCGCCGATGTTTACAAAGCAGACTGGCCACTCCGGAAGCTGAAGCCCTTCCGCAAGGGCGGCGTGATAGGCGGGCACCAGGGGGGCCCCCTGCCCGCCATGGGCCATGTCGTTTGCGCGCATGTCGAAGACAACGGGTATGCGGGTCAGGTCGGCCAGGCATTGACCGTCACCCAACTGGATCGTCAGCCTCTGCTCGGGCCGATGCAGCACGGTCTGCCCATGGAAGCCGATGACATCGATCTCGGAAGCCGAGAGTCCATTGAGCTGCAGGAACTTTTCAACTGCTTCAGCATGCCGACGCGTCAACTCATCTTCAACGCTCAAGAGACACCCGGGGCGGTCGTCGCGGAAACGGGCCACCCTCGCGTCCTCCAGCGCCTGCTTGAGCCTCTGGCGGAATGCGTTCTCGTAGGGAATGCCAAGGAAGGCTCCACGCTCCACGCGACGTCCGCCATCTGTATGCAAGAGGGCAATATCGATGCCATCCATCGATGTCCCGCTCATGAGACCGATTGCTGTTTTCATCCCGTCCATTGATGGCATCCAGAATCAATTTTGGAGTGATTATGCGCGAAAACAGTGGTAGAGGCCCGCGCGTATCCGGAATTCCTTTCAGAGAACGTCATGTCCAGCTTCAAGTCCGATTTCCTCCGCACCATGCATGAGCGCGGCTTCATCCATCAGGTTTCCGATGAAAGCGGCCTCGATGACCTGCTCGCGAAGGAGAGCGTGACGGCCTATATCGGCTTCGACCCGACCGCTCCCAGTCTGCATGCCGGCGGGCTCATCCAGATCATGATGCTGCACTGGCTACAGGCAACGGGTCATCAGCCCATCTCGCTTATGGGTGGCGGCACCGGCATGGTCGGCGATCCTTCCTTCAAGGAGGAAGCACGCCAGCTGATGACCATCGACACGATCGAGAGCAATATCGCGTCGATCAAGCGGGTGTTCTCCAACTACCTCGACTATGACAAGGGGCCCAAGGGCGGTGCCCTCATGGTGAACAATGCCGAATGGCTTCGCGAGCTGAACTACCTCGAGTTCCTGCGCGATGTCGGACGCCATTTCTCCGTCAACCGCATGTTGTCCTTCGACAGCGTGAAGACGCGCCTCGACCGAGAGCAGTCGCTGTCATTCCTAGAGTTCAACTACATGATCCTCCAGGCTTACGATTTCGTCGAACTTAACCAACGCTACGAATGCCGGCTGCAGATGGGCGGATCGGACCAGTGGGGCAACATCATCAACGGCATCGACCTCGGTCACCGGATGGGGACGCCGCAGCTCTACGCGCTGACCTCGCCGTTGCTGACCACCTCCTCGGGCGCGAAGATGGGCAAGTCCATTAACGGCGCGGTCTGGCTGAACCCCGACATGCTGTCCGCCTACGACTTCTGGCAGTACTGGCGCAATACGGAGGACGCCGATGTCGCTCGGTTCCTCAAGCTGTACACGACGCTGCCGATGGACGAAATCGCCAGGCTTTCGGCGCTTGGCGGGACGGAAATCAACGAGGTCAAGAAGATCCTCGCAACTGAAATCACCGCCATGCTGCATGGTCGGCAGGCAGCCGAGGAGGCAGCCGAGACCGCCCGCAAGACCTTCGAGGAAGGCGCATTGGCCGAAAATCTGCCAACTGTGGAGATACCCACCGCCGAAATCGAAGCGAGCACAGGCCTCCTTGCGCTGATGGTACGGGCTGGCCTGGCGGCTTCGAACGGCGAAGCGCGCCGGCATGTGCAGGGCGGCGCGGTAAAGATCAACGACCGGCCGGTTGCTGACGAACGCACGATGATCGGCAGCTCCGATGTCACGGAAGCGGGCGTCATCAAGCTCTCGCTTGGCAAGAAGAAGCACATCCTCGTCCGCCCGGCCTGATCCGCAGGAGGCGGAGCATCTGGAACAGGCCCGGCCCGCGCGCCGGGTCTTTCCCGCTCTACTGGAATTCGAAGATCTGCCGGAAAATGCCTGGTGCAATGATTGACAGCGGATTGATCGTCAGTCGCGGCTCCGCGAATGGCCCCTCCAGCTTGAACGTGATCCCGATCAGACCGCGGTCGCGCCCATTCCCGAGGATGGCGCCGATGATCGGCAGTTCACCAAACAGTCGGTTCAGCCCATAGGCGGGCATGAAGGTGCCGGTGAGATCGGTGTTGCCTGCAGCATCACGTACCACGCCCTGGAAGCTTGCACCGATCTGCTCGCCGCGGACGATCCCGTTCTCCACCGCAAGCACGCTGTCGCGGTAGACGATCCTCGCGAAGCCACGCTGGAAGCGGGCGGAACTGATGTCGATATCACGCTTCACCGCAGCATTCAGGCTGCGCCCGTCCTTGCCGACCGGCGTAGACACGAGAGACTGCAGCTTCTCTTCGTTCACCAAGCCAAAGTTGCGAATGTCGATCGAGCCGCTCCAGATGCGTCCTTCCTGCGCCCTCAGCGTGAGGTTCAACAGGCCGCCGCGCATCCTGTTATAGAGATTGGCAAAACGCGCAACGGCGCCCGCATCACCACTGGTCAGTGAAATCGTGTTCCCTTGCTGCATGCGGCTGACGACCGCTTCGCCAGTGCTCGTGACCGCCGAGAGATCAGCCGCCGAGACAGTCCCGCCAGCGGCGGAAAACAGCATCGATACGTTTTGAAGCCTCTCGTCGTTGAAGCCTATCGCCTGGTCGAGTTTCAGCTCCACCGTGACGTCCATGTCCCCGCCATCGTCTGAGCGACTCGATGAACGCAGCTGGCGAAGCACGGGCCGCATGTCGGCTGATGAACCGGTCACCGTCACCTGCAGCCCCCCACGTTGTCGCTTCACGCTGGCGGCGAAGTCGTCGCTCGGCGACAGTCGCATCCTGGAAAACTGAGCCGTCTGTAGCGCGCCATCCTGCAGGGAAAGGCTTCCTTGCGCGCCAAACCCTTCGCCGCTCAGTTCGAAGTTCTCGACCCGGTCAGTCTCTCCGTCCTTCACGACATCGAACGTGGCCCGCGCCGGAATGCCACTTCCCTTGCTCCAGCCTATTCCGGGGACAGACAGCGTGGCGTTCGTCAGGTCAAGCTTGAGGCTCTGTCGATCGTTTTCGAGCAGGCGCACTTCGGCCTTCATCGACCCATCGACGATGTCGTCGAGGCCCGGCGTCAACACGTCGCGCTGAGCGTTGTTGAGCGTTGCCGTGACCACCCGCTCCCTGGCCACCATCGATCGCGTCCCGACAGGCTCAACCAGTGCGATCTCCGCAGGCACGCCGTCGATGGCAGCCTTCGCCTCGAGGCGGGCCGCCTGAGGATCGACCTTAAGGACGCCAAATACGTCGCTGACTGATCGCCCGGAGAACTCCTGCGCAACGTTTACGTCGTTCAATTGAATTTCGGTATTCCATGTCGGCTCGGGTGGCTGGTGCTCAGAGATCAACCCGAACTGAGCCGTCACTTTTGCACTTGCATATCCCGAGAAGTCCTCCGGAGCGAAGTCGGTGTCCTTCAGCGCATTCAACGGCGGGAAATTTGCGAGCTCGGCAATCGCGTCGGCGGCCCCCGAGACCTGAAGCGACAGGTCGCCCATCAAGGGTTTTGCATAGGTCGAACGCAGCACAAAGCGCGAGTCGCGGACGGCGACTGACCTGCCTGAGGGAAAGTAGGAGGCGGCGGAAGCGATATCGACGTTCATGACCTCGCCACGCAGGTCGAAACGACCTTCAACATCCCGGAGCGGCGGGATCTGGCCTGGCAGGTTCATTCGGGCGTCGTCGATGGCGAAGCTGATCTGCAATTCATCATCGTCCAGCTCCAGCGGATGACCGGGTCCTTTCATCCTTCCGGCAGGGATAAACACCGCCAGCGATCCGTTCGTGACCGTACCGCCGAACATGTTCTGGGTCGCCCATTCGCGCGCCTTGCGGGCCATCCAGAAGGGCCATAGCTGCTTCACCCCCGTAACCTGCATGCTCGGCAACCTCGCGCCGAAGCTGATCTCCGGCGACTCGTCCCCAAACCGGACCTTGAGTGACCCGGCCATGGTTCCCTGGGGACTCGATACCATCATGTCGTCGAACTGCAGTTCCCGCTCCACGGCAAGATAGTGCCCCCCCGCTCGCAGATCGAAGGTCGTCGGTTCTTCGGCGGAACCTTCGGCAACCGCCCGCCCACCGCTGACCAGCAGATTGATACCGAAGCCGGGGCGGGTTTCCCCCGGCACAAGTCGATTGAGGTCGATGACGGCACCGACGAACGGGACGACTGTCGGCCCGAACCGGATTTCCGACTGGAGCAATTCGAGTGAATGCTTCGAGAAGTCATAGGCAGCATTGATCGCGCCGCCGGACAATTCCTGCTCTATTCCATCGAAGTAGAAGAGCCCGGGCGAGTTTCGCACTGTGGCAGTGATTGCCGGAGGTGTGGATTCACGTGCCCTGACTGCCGAGAGATCGACGTCGACCGTACCTTGCACGCCGTCACGAGCGGCGCCGTCATCCGCTCGTCTCAGCAGGAAGGGCGTGACCTCGAGCTCGCTCAGTGTCGCAGAGAGTGCTGAGGTGACCCCATCCACCACCGACGCGCGGGCAATCAAGGCGGCGGGCTGCCCGTCAAGACGGACTTCTCCCGTTACAGCGATCTCGCCGGGGTCCGAATGTGCGAGATCCAGTTCATCGACCTGCAAGGTCAGCGGACTGCGCCCCGGGCCCGCAGGCAGCAGAACCTCGACACCAGATATCCTGATGGATCGGGTTCCAGTCCGCGCCATCAGACCTCTGGCCTCGTCCAGTCTCTGGAACGCCTGCTCCAGAAGGTCAGGCAGCTTGTCAACCCGCACTTGCGACAGCGCCATCGGCTCGCCCGAGGGCAATGCCCCCGTATCCACATGGATTCCATCGGCCTCCATGTGCCTGATAGAAACACGACCGGCCAGCAGTGCCAGCGGATCGATGGCCATGCGCATCGCCGCAGTTCTGGTGAGGCGCGCGCCGGTCGCCTGCTCGATGATATCCACGTCCCGTGCTTCGATCGCTAGGCGGAAGTCGGAATCGAATCGGATCGCGGCTGACCCGACCGAGGCCGCGTAGCGAGGGCCTATCGCATCGTTCAGAGCGTTCGTAGCTCGGGCAGAGAGCGTGCCGTCGACGATCCCACCCTCGATGGCGAAAATGGAACTGCCGATCGCCGTCAGAACGAGCATTGCCAAGAGAACGAGCGTCCGGCCGATCCGGCGCACTCGCGATCGGGGCGGCGGACAGTGGACGATGATGGCATCCTCCGCCTGGGCGGATGGAAGACGATCGAGCGGCGTTATGTCCTTCTTGTTGAAGCTGACCTTTTCGCCCCGGATTTCCGACATCAGAGAGTATGCCTACCTTCTTGCCGGTGACTGATCTGTTTTCCGGTCGAACTAGTATACACGAACGAGCGCCTGATGATTCATAATGCTGGCAAAAGAAAGGACGATCATGACGAAGCTGAGTATCGGCGACCATGCCCCAGATTTCACCTTGCCGCGTGACGGCGGCGGCACGATCTCCCTTCGCGACTTTCGGGGTCGGAACGTCGTCCTGTACTTCTATCCGAAGGACGACACTACCGGTTGCACGGCGGAGGCGGTTGCCTTCACTGCCCTTCTCCCCGAGTTTGAGGCGTTGAATACGTCGATCATCGGGGTTTCACCGGATTCGGTCTCAAGGCACGACAAGTTCGTGGCCAAACATGGCCTGCGGGTCATCCTCGCGTCTGACGAGGAAAGTCGGACATCAGAGGCCTATGGCGTCTGGGTGCAGAAAAGCATGTATGGACGCAGCTATATGGGCGTCGAGCGCGCCACCTTTCTCATAGGGGATGACGGCCGCATCCGCGCCGTCTGGCCCAAGGTAAAGGTCGCGGGTCATGCGGAAGAGGTGCTCAAATCGCTCAGAGGCGACTGAGCCGGCACCTCTCTTCAACGTCCCAAAATCAACGGTCCATTAACCTTAACCGGGTGTAATCCCGCCATCGGATGACCTTGGGTCGGATGGTGGGGCAGCGTCTTGGTAGTTTCCGGAAACAGAAAAGCATTTGGTCGCAAGAAGGTCGAGCACGTCTTGATCCTTGCCAGTGGCGAAAAGGTACGCCACGTGACCATTCGTCCCTGGATGACGGCGGCTGCCGCAATCTTTCTCGCAGTCTTCACGCTTGGCTATCTGGCGGCAACGGGATACCTCGTCCTTCGGGACGACCTCATCAACGCGACGCTGGCACGGCAGAATCGCATGCAGCGTGACTATGAGGATCGCATATCCGTCCTCAGGGCACAGCTCGACCGGGTCACCTCCCGGCAAATGATGGACCAGCAGCTGATCGATCAGAAGGTGCAGAAGCTCCTGGAACAGCAGAACGCACTATTCTCCCGGCATGGAAAGTTAGGCGATCTATTCGATCGGGCCGCGGAAGTCGGGCTCACGACGCCACCGGTCTCAGTCAAACCTCCCAAAGACGAGCGCGAAGCATCTCTTGGACAAGCAAGTGACGCGATCCTCGCTCTTCTCGGCAAAGACGAGACTACTCTCCCCGACAATGTTCCCACACTTGCCTATGCGCCCTTGCGGGAAGGTCGATCGGAAAGGGCCGATCGCATGTTCGCCGACATGTCGCAGTCGCTGCAGCTCCTTGAACAGAACCAGTTGGCCAGCATAGAGGCGCTGACCGTCGACGCATCCGAAACTGCATCCCAAATCGCCAGAATCATGAAGCGGACCGGCATCGACGTGGATGCCCTTGTGAACGATGGCGACACGGGATTGGGCGGGCCCTTCGTCGAACCGGAGCCCCTTAGCGATCCATTCGAGACTTCGATCGAGGAACTCGACGCCGCCCTGAACCGGCTGGAGACCCTTCGCGGCACAGCCCTCGCCCTGCCCTACGGCAATCCGGCCCCCGGAAAGTCGATCACCAGTCGCTACGGCAATCGCATAGACCCGTTCCTCGGGCAACTCGCCTTTCATGCAGGAATCGATTTCCAGGCGTCGACCGGCGCAAAGGTCGTCAGCACCGGTGCAGGCACAGTGATCGCAGCCGAATATTCGGGCGGTTACGGAAATCTGGTCGAGATCGACCACGGCCACGGTATCACCACGCGCTTCGGCCATCTTTCCAAGCTGCTCGTCAAGAAGGGCGACCGGGTTTCCGCGGGAGACGTGATCGGCCGTGCCGGAACGACCGGCCGATCCACCGGACCCCACGTTCATTACGAGGTTCGGCGAAACGGCCAGGCCGTAGACCCCGTGCACTTTCTCAATGCGGGCATGAAGTTGACCAGCTATCTTAACTGACAGGATTTCAGTTTCGCCCTTGGCTGCATCTTAAGCACGCGCATTCACCACGCTTGCAGCAAACCTCCCGTGTTTCCTTGACTTTCCGGTCTTTTACCCTTATTTCGCCGCCAGATGTTGGGCACGCGCTGTGCGCCGACCAGTGTGTTCTATGAAGAACCGGAACGGAAACAGATTTCCCTTTGACTACATTTGCTGATCTTGGCCTGAGCCAGAAAGTCCTCTCTGCCGTCACCGACGCCGGCTATACCACACCGACGCCAATTCAGCTGGGTGCGATTCCGCACGCGCTGCAGCGCCGTGATATCTGCGGCATCGCTCAAACAGGAACGGGAAAGACGGCGTCGTTCGTCCTGCCCATGCTGACCCTTCTGGAGAAGGGCCGCGCCCGCGCCCGGATGCCGCGCACGCTCATCCTGGAGCCGACCCGCGAACTCGCGGCCCAGGTCGCGGAGAACTTCGAGAAGTACGGCAAGAACCACAAGCTCAACGTAGCCCTGCTGATCGGCGGCGTCTCCTTTGAGGAGCAGAACCGCAAGCTCGAACGGGGTGCGGACGTGCTGATTTGCACACCTGGCCGGCTGCTCGACCACTGCGAGCGCGGCAAGCTGCTCATGACCGGAGTGGAAATTCTCGTCATCGACGAAGCTGACCGTATGCTCGACATGGGCTTTATTCCGGATATTGAGCGGATCGCTAAGATGATCCCGTTCACGCGCCAGACCCTGTTCTTCTCAGCTACCATGCCGCCGGAGATCCAGAAGCTTGCCGACCGTTTCCTGCAGAATCCGGAACGTGTCGAAGTCTCGCTGCCCTCTTCGACAGCAACTACCGTAACTCAGCGCCTCGTCGCCGCCCACAACAAGGACTACGAGAAGCGCGCTACCTTGCGCGATCTCATCAAGGAACAGGAAGACCTGAAGAACGCCATCATCTTCTGCAATCGCAAGAAGGACGTGGCTGACCTGTTCCGCTCGCTAGAGCGTCACGGCTTCTCTGTCGGCGCCCTGCACGGCGATATGGATCAGCGTTCGCGCACAACCATGCTGCAGAGCTTCCGCGACGGCGAAATACAGTTGCTGGTTGCCTCTGACGTCGCAGCGCGAGGACTTGACCTTCCGGATGTTGGCCACGTGTTCAACTTCGATGTGCCGATCCATGCCGAAGATTATGTGCATCGCATCGGTCGCACCGGCCGGGCGGGTCGCTCCGGCAAAGCCTTCACGCTGGTGACACGATCGGATGCCAAGTATCTCGATGCGATCGAAAAACTGATCGACAAGAAGATCGAATGGTTGAGCGGCGATCTTTCGGAACTGCCCGCGCCGATGGAAAGCCATGACAGCGATCGTGGTCGCAAGGGCCGCGGTCAGGCAAAGGACCGCAGTCGCGACAAGGATCGCGGACGTGGCAAGCGCAGCGAATCGGCGCCGAAGTCGGAGCCGGCCGCAGAGATAGAAACAGTTGAAGAGGTTGCAGTGGAAGCGAGCCAGGAGCAGAACGGACCAGAGCGCCGGAACGAGAGAAGGTCGCAGCCGACAGCTCGGGCAAGCCGTCCCAACCCTGCCAATGACGACAGCCGTGATCGCCGCTCTCGCCATCGCCGCGACCATGACGACGGTCCGACACCTATCGGCTTCGGTGACGATATCCCCGCCTTCATGCTGATCGTCGCCAACGCCGGCAAGGCCTGAACCATCGTGGCATCCGCAACACCTGGCACTGATTTCCCGGGCGTTGGTGCTGGCCTCGTGATCCTCAATGGTGAAGGCAAGGTTTTGCTTTGCCGCAGGCTGCGTGCGCCGGAAGCGGGCCACTGGAACATCGTTGGCGGCAAGGTGGATCCGATGGAGCCTGCTGCGGTGGCCGCACGCCGGGAGGCCGAAGAAGAAACGGGCCTGCAGATCGGCAGCGTCGAACCGCTTTGCATCACCGAGCAGATCATCGAGGCGGATCGCCAGCACTGGGTCTCGCTGATCTACGTGACGCGGGACTTCTCGGGCGAAGAAAGCCTGACGGAGCCGGACAAGCTCTCCGAGATTGGATGGTTCGATCCCGCCGAGCCACCATCCCCCCTCTCTGTCTTCGCCTCGGAAGCCTTTGCGGCGCTCAGGTCGCGCGCCTGAACTAGGTCGGGCTTTGGGCCCGCAACGCCGCCTCGTAAGCCAGACGCAGCCACTTTTGTAGAATATCCGGATCATCGAGAGCTTCGTCGGGAATGGTCCAGTAGGGCATGGCTGCCGGTTTCCCCTTCTTGCTTTCGTATGTCCACTGCCGAGCGCCGGCGGCACGGAATTCCGCGGCACTCGTGGCATCCGCCTTCAGGAGCAGTTCGCCATCGGACAATTCGAGGGCGATGATCAGACCCTGGTGATAGATGCCCTTGCCGCCGAACATGCGCTTGATCGTGACGGGTCCCAATGGCTCGAACATTTCCTCGATGGCATCATTATTCATCGTTCAGTCCCCCAGGATGCCTCCTGCTGCGACGACGGCTTCCGGAGTATCGACGTCGATATGCGCAGCGCGGCCGATGTCGATGTCGATGAGGGGAAGGCCGCAGTTTTCCACGATCGAACGGGCGCCGACATCCCCCTGGAGCTTCCGCACGGCCTCGAAGGTCGCGTGCGGAAGTATGATCGGATTGCCTCGCTTACCGTCATGGACAGCGCGGACGACAGCCTGTCCTCCGGCGTTTCGAAAGGCTTCCACCATCCGTGAAATATGCGTCACCGTCACCGCCGGCATGTCGGCCAGCATCACAAGGACGCCATCGCAACTGCTGACACCGTGGGACGACAAGCCCGTCACCAGCGAACTCGCCATGCCAGATGCATAGTCCGGATTGAAGACGATCTTCACGTCCACGCCTGCAAGCGTCGCCTCGATTTTCTCGTGCCGGTGACCGGTCACCGCGACGACCGGCCTTAGGCCGGCTGCGAGCAGCGTTTCGACACTTCGTCGCACCAGCGGCACGCCCCCGAAGGACGCCAGCAGTTTGTGCGGTCCACCCTCGCCCATGCGCCGCGCCTGTCCAGCCGCCAACAGCAATGCCCCAACGGTCACCGCCTCGCCTTCCGTCGCCTGCACAGCATCGCGCGGCCTCGGCCGTTCAAGTATCTCCATCAGCAGCCCACCTACCCCCATACCGGTAATGTCGAAGGACGTTGGTCTTTCTCCGGCGAGGATCCGGTTCAGTATCCAATCAAACCCGTTTTCCTTCGGCGACCGGGCGCAACCGGGAGCTCCTATGACCGGGATGTCCCCGATCGCACCGAGGACCAGGAGGTTTCCGGGATCGACCGGCATTCCCACCTGCTCTACTCTCCCACCCGATGCACGAATGGCGGCGGGAATGACATCGTCCGGATCCGCCACGGCGGAAGCTCCGAAAATCACGATGAGGTCGGGCTGTTCTCCGCCCGACGCCGTCACATCCACAAGCGCGGCAGCGACTTCCCCGGTATCATGGGCGACGCGTTCCTCCCGGTAAACACTGCTTCGCGAGGGTTCCAGTCGTTGCGCCAGAAGACGGGCCGTACGATCCATGACGGACGGTTTCAACGTCGGGAGAGCCGTGGCAATTAACGCCACCCGATGCGGACGGTAAGGCCTGAACGAGAAGGCGGTCGATCCCCGGACCAACTGAGCGGCGGCCTCGACCTTGGAAGACGCGACGGCGAGCGGGATGATCTTCACCGTCGCCACCATGGCGCCCGCCGTGACCGGAGAGTGGTCGGCGATCGTGGCAAGCGTGATGCCAGGATCAATCCGGTTGAGCGAGTCGACGGTGGTGCGATCGGCAATAAAGAGGCCGTTCTCCGTCGCATAGATGTTCACGCGGCCGGTCGTTGCTTCGGACCGACGTGTATGGGGGGTGTCGAGCGCTTGCGCGACTGCCCTAGCGGCATCGTCTTCGAGCATGTCGCCCGGCTCGAGGCGACACACCGTGACGTTCTCGATGCCGCCCTTCTCTATGGCCTCGATATAATCGGGCGTCAGGATCGTTCCCTTGGGTATCCGCCCACCCGCCAGCCGGAGGCTGTGGGCGAGGATGCATCCTTCGGCACTTTCTGTGGGAACCGGTCCGAACTGCACGCTAGGCTCCGGGGACGAGGTTGCGCTGGCGGAAGGCCTGGACGATCTGCGCCAGGATGGCCACGGCTATCTCGGAGGGGTTTGCCGCGCCGATATCGATTCCGATCGGCGCAGCAATCCTTCCAATCTGTTCATCGGTCAGCCCCTGTCGCCGCAGCCGATCCACCCGCTGGGCGTGGGTCTTGCGACTCCCGAGCGCGCCAACGTAGAAACATTTGTGCGTCAACGCCTCCGCGAGCGGAAAATCGTCGATCTTGGGATCATGCGTCACCACCGCGACGGCGGTATAGGCATCGAGCGGCCGCGTCGCCAGAACGTCCTCCGGCCAATCCGCGACGAGGTCGACGCCGGCGAAACGCTCATCCGTTGCGAATGCCGTACGTGGATCGATGATCGTCACATCGTAACCGGCCACGGGCGCGATACGGCACAGGGTTTGGCTGATATGCACCGCCCCGATGACGACGATGCGCGGCGGTGGCAGGTAGACGTTGAGGAAGAGCTCCCTACCCGCAACGTCCACAATGCTGCTTCGGCCACTGCGAAAGGCAGCCGAGACCGCCTCTCCCAATGACCCGGCTACCGGCTGCCCCTCTAGGATGACCTGCTCACCCTGGCCATCGAGGTCGGTCACGAGGATGGCTGCCTCCCGGCCCCGTCGTGCGACATTCAGAGCATGAAGCGATTCGATTCGCATCAACCGAGCCTTTCGACATGGATCCGGATCGTTCCTCCGCAGGACAGACCAACGCGCCAGGCCGTCTCGTCGGCGACACCGAATTCCAGCATCTTCGGATGGCCGGTCGCGATGACCTCCTGCGCCTCGCCGATGACTGCGCCCTCCACGCATCCGCCGGAAACGGAGCCTTCGAAGTTGCCTTCACCGTCGACGATCAGGTGGCTTCCGGCGGGACGTGGTGCGGAGCCCCAGGTCTGGATGACCGTGGCGACGGCAACCGAACGACCTTCCGCATGCCATCGTTCGGCCGTGACGAGTGGATCAAGCGGTTGAAGGTCGCTCATGCTGTAGCTCCTGAAGACAGGAAACGGCGCGGATCGCCGCTTCTGGAAATATCCCCACTCAGCGCCTGCGCAAGATCGGCGACCGATTGGAGGTTATGGACAGGGCGCAACTCGTCGACATGAGGCAGGATCGCCCTCACCCCTCGCGCCCGTGCCTCGAACCCGTCGAAGCGGAGCAGCGGGTTGAGCCACACCAGCCGACGACATGACCGATGCAGGCGATCCGCCTCCCGTTCCAGTTCCTCTATGCCTTCCCGCTCCAGACCGTCGGTAATGAGCAGGACCACGGCTCCCTGGCCGAGCACGCGCCGCGACCAGAGCCGATTGAATTCCCCCAGCGTCGCCCCGATGCGTGTGCCTCCCGACCAGTCAGGAACCGCATCGGCGCACGCGTTGACGGCCTCGTCCGGATCGCGCCTGCGCAGATACCGCGTCACGTTCGTCAGCCTGGTGCCGAAGAGGAAGATGTGTACCCGCTGTCGCCGCTCCGAGAGAGCATGGAGAAAGTGCAGGAAGACCCGCGTGTACTGGCTCATGGAGCCCGATATGTCGGCTAACACGACCAGGGGTGGAGGCAACTTCCTGCGTCGGCGGTAGCGTGGCAGGATGAGTCCTCCGCCGCTGCGCATCGCGTAGCGCATGGTGGCGCGCGGATCGATGCGGCTGGCCGAGGCCGCGGGCTCGAACCGCCGTGTCGGGTATTCGCTGAACGGCGTCACGAGCCGGGCGATTTCGCGTCGCGCCATGGCAAGCTCGGCAGCCGACATCTGCGCGAAGTCCATCCGCTTCAGCATTTCGCGACTTGACGAGGTGAGCCGCGCATCGACATCGACCTCGGGGATTTCCTTACTTGCCTTTGAGTTGGTTGGAGACGGGGTCAGCGCATCGGCAACCCGGCTGCGACCGGGCTTCGGCTTGCCTTTCTCACGATTGTCGGCAGCCTTCGGCGACATGAGCGCGATCATCTTCCCGACCAGATCGCGCGAGCGCCAGAAGAGTTCGAAGGCCTCGTCAAACACCGGCTGGTCTTCGCGCCGTCGGACGAATACTGCAGATAATGCAGCGTGGAATTCGTCGCGAGAACCCAGGCCGATAGCCTCGATGGCATTGATCGCATCGGCGGCATCACCCGGTCCGGTCTTGAGCCCCGCCCGCCTCAGCACCCGCGAGAAATGGACGACATTGTCCGTCAGCTTTCCACTGCCGGAGCGCCGGCTTGCAGTGTAACCCTGATGCTGTTCTACCAACGCCTGCATGCTTCATCCCGCCGCGAGAAGCTCTGCCTTCACATCCGAGAGCAACCGTTTGCCCTCGTCTCCCTGGATGCGAGCGATGTCATCCTGGTACTTCAACAATGTGCCGAGGGTATCGGAGATCGTCTCGGGATCCAGCGCAAGCTTGTCCAGTTCCGTCAGTGCCGTTGCCCAGTCGATGGTCTCCGCGACACCCGGGTTCTTGAAGAGATCCAGGCTGCGCAGCCGCTGGACGTAGCCGACTAGCTGCCGCGACAGTGCATCCGCGCACCCCGCAACCTTGCGCCGAACGATTTCCAGCTCCCGTGCTGCGTCGGGATAGTCCACCCAGTGATAGAGGCAGCGGCGCTTGAGAGCATCGTGAATCTCGCGTGTCCGATTGGTGGTGATGATCACGATCGGCGGTTCGGCGGCCTTGATCGTGCCGAGCTCGGGAATCGTCACCTGGAAGTCCGACAGAACCTCCAGCAGGAACGCCTCGAACGCCTCGTCGGTCCGGTCGAGTTCGTCGATAAGGAAGACCGGTGCGGCCATGCCCGGCTGTCCGAGCGCCTGCAGTACAGGGCGCCGAATCAGGTGCTTTTCGGCAAAGATATCCGTTTCGAGCCGCTCGCGATCGCGGGCACCTGCCGCCTCCGACAGGCGTATCTCCAGCATCTGGGCGGGATAGTTCCACTCGTAGACGGCTGATGCAACGTCGAGACCCTCGTAGCATTGCAGGCGGATCAACGGCCGGTCCAGTGCCGCGGCAAGAGTCTTGGCAACTTCCGTCTTTCCGACGCCTGCTTCGCCTTCCAGGAAAAGGGGCCGCTTCATGCGCAAGGCGAGGAAAATGACCGTCGCAAGCCTCCGCTCCACAAGGTAGTCGTGAGCCTCGAGGAGGGCGATAGTTTCGTCGATCGAGGCTGGTAGGGGCGCTCTGCCGTCTTGCGTCATGTCTCCTCCTGAAGACACAGTCTAGAGCGTGCGGAAGCCCCGGTCCAGATAGATCAGCGCCGGATTGCGCGGGCCGAAATGCATGGCTAGGACCTCGCCGAACATGACGAAATGCGTCGAGGCTGGACGGATTTCGGTGACACGGCAGTCGAATGCAACAATCGCGTCCGAGAGCACCGGCGCCCCCGTCTCAAGGGTTTCCCATTCCCCCAAGGCGAAACGATCCACGACGGAGCCTCCGGCAAGCCCGGCGAATCCGGTTGCCAGTTGCTCGTGGTGCGCAGCCAGCGAATTGAGAGTGAATACGCCGCTTTCCGCAAAGATCTCGTTGCCCGGGTTGCTTGCGTTGAGGCAGACGAGGAGAGTCGGCGGATTGTCCGAGACAGAGCAGGCTGCCGTGACCGTCACCCCGCGCCTGACACCTTGATGTTCGGTCGTGACCACCTGGACGTGTCCAGCGTAGAGTGCCATCCCGTTCCGATAGGTCGCGGGATCAAGCTGCTGCTGTCGTGTCAAATGCTTCTCCGAAGACTGCGAGCGTTCAGCGTCCGCCCGATATGGCGTTCTCTTCCCGCCTTGTCTACGGCTATCCGCACCCCGGGTTGCGCCTGCATTCCGCAAATTGCTTTGATCCTCAGCCTCGGGCAGCTAAATGTCTTGGAAAGAAGGAATGGGAATAGCATGCGTATCCGCCTCACCAGCATGATTGCCGCCGCGGCATTTCTTGTGCCGTTTCTGGCCAAAGCGGAGACGATCGCGATCGTCGCACCGCAAACCGGGCCATATGCACTGCTCGGCGGCCAGATCCTTCAAGGTGCGCGCGCAGCTGCGGAAGCAGCCGGACATACGGCGCTGGCGCTGGACGAGCCTTGCGAGGCAGGCACGGACACGGATCTCGCGGCCCGGATGCGCGAGGCTGACGCGGTGGCAGCGGTCGGCTTCCTCTGCACCGAAACCTTATCCACGCTCATGCCCGCACTTGCCGAGGCCGGGATCCCCGCGCTGACTGTCGCTGTGCGATCCGACATCCTTATGGAAGATGCACTTAGGGAACAATGGCCGCTCTTTCGAATGGCGCCAGGCGAGGATGACGAGGCCCAGGCGATTTCGCAAGCGGTACTGGAGCGATGGAAGGCGGAGCCGGTTGCCATCATAGACGATGGCACGATCTACGGCCGGGAATTGGCCAGTGCCATCCGCGAAACAATTGAGCAGGGTGGCATCTCACCGGTTTTCGTCGACACCTACCGGCCGGGCCAGGAGCAGCAGGTTGCCCTTGTTCGCAGGCTTTCAAAGGCCGGAGCAACCCATCTTATTGTTGGCGGAGACAGGAACGACGTATCGGTGATAGCCCGCGACGCAGAGGTCGAAGGCATTCCACTGACGATCCTTGCCGGCGATACCATGCGCGCGGCGAACCGTCCGGTTCCGATGCGGGAAGGCGTCCTGACCGCCGCCCTGCCCGACTACTCCCAACTTCCCTCCGCCTCAGACGTCACGGCCTCGCTGCAGTCGGCGAACCTGGAGCCGGACGGCTATACGCTTCCTGCCTATGCGGCTGTGCAAATCGTGGCAGCAGCGCTGTCTGGGGAGCAGTCCCAGAGTCTCGCCGCACGGCTTGTCGACAGAGAATTCGGCACGGTGCTCGGACCCGTCGAATTCGATGCCGGTCAGCAACTTGTCCAGAATCCATTTCGGCTGCAGCAGTGGCAAAGCGGCCGTTTCGTCACGGTCTCCCCGCTGACGGAATGATTGTTCCTAAGCGGCGGCGGTGATACAGGGCCTCGGAACAGCTGGAGACACCCATGACCACCCTGCCCATCCGTATCGCCCCGTCCATCCTCGCCGCAGATTTCGCAAAGCTTGGACAGGAGGTGCGTGACGTCGTGGAGGCAGGCGCGGATTGGATCCACCTGGACGTCATGGATGGTCACTTCGTGCCGAACATTTCCTACGGTCCCGATGTCATCAAGGCCCTTCGTCCGCATACGAAGGCGTTCTTCGACTGTCACCTGATGATTACCCCGGCCGATCCGTTCCTCGAATCCTTCGCCAAGGCCGGCTGCGACGGCATTACCGTCCACGCCGAATCCGGTCCGCATTTGCACCGGTCGCTGCAGACGATACGGTCCCTCGGGAAGAAGGTAGGAGTTACACTCAACCCGGCCACGCCGCTATCCGTGCTGGAAAACGTCCTCGACGATATCGACCTCATCCTGATTATGAGCGTCAATCCAGGCTTTGGCGGACAGAAGTTCATTCCCGCCATGGTCCAGAAGACCCGGGCTGCCAAGGCCATGATCGGCCACCGGCCGATCGAGTTGCAGCTGGATGGTGGCATCACGCCGGACACGATCGGCGCAGTGGCGGTAGCCGGTGCCAATGTCTTCGTCGCGGGTTCTGCAGTCTTCCAGGGCAACAGCGTCGAGAGCTACCGGGAACGCATCGAGGCTCTGCGGACCGCCGCCCGCACGGTCTGACGCACCCGAGATTGAGCTTCAGGCCGGTTCTTGCTAAAGCGGCCCCACCCCCTACTGTCGATGGAAGGCCTCTGCCCATGATCCCCCGCTATTCCCGCCCCGACATGGTCGCGATCTGGTCGCCCGAGACGAAGTTCCGCATCTGGTTCGAGATCGAGGCGCATGCCTGCGATGCCCTGGCGGCGATCGGGGTCATCCCCAAGTCTGCTGCGGAAACCATCTGGGAGAAGGGTGGCGCCGCAACCTTCGACGTTGATCGGATCGACGAAATCGAGGCGGTGACGAAGCATGATGTTATCGCGTTCCTGACCCATCTGGCGGAATTCGTGGGGCCGGACAGCCGCTTCATCCACCAGGGAATGACATCTTCCGACGTGCTCGACACCTGCTTCAACATCCAGCTCGTCCGCGCCACTGACCTGCTGCTGGCGGGTATGGACAAGTTGCTCGAAGCGCTGAAGCGGCGCGCCTTTGAACACAAGGACACGGTGACCATAGGACGAAGCCACGGAATTCACGCCGAGCCCACCACCTTCGGCGTGAAGCTGGCCCAGGCATATGCCGAGTTCGACCGCAACAAGACCCGGCTGATGGCCGCGCGGGAGGAAATCGCAACCTGTGCGATCTCCGGCGCCGTCGGCACTTTCGCCAATATCGACCCGCGAGTTGAGGAACACGTAGCAGCGGCGATGGGACTGAAGGCGGAGCCGGTTTCCACCCAAGTTATCCCGCGCGACCGCCATGCCATGTATTTTTCGACGCTTGCAGTGATCGCCTCGTCGATCGAGCGTCTCTCCATCGAGATCCGCCACCTGCAGCGAACTGAGGTCCTGGAGGTCGAGGAGTATTTCTCGCCTGGCCAGAAGGGTTCCTCCGCCATGCCGCACAAGCGGAACCCGGTGCTGACGGAGAATCTGACGGGATTGGCGCGAATGGTCCGTTCCTATGCCATGCCAGCCATGGAGAACGTCGCACTCTGGCACGAGCGCGATATTTCGCACTCGTCGGTCGAGCGAATGATCGGCCCCGATGCCACGGTAACCTTGGACTTCGCGCTGGCACGCCTGACCAGCGTCATCGACAAGCTGTTGGTCTACCCGGACAACATGATCAACAATATGAACAAGTTCCGCGGACTAGTTCATTCACAGCGTGTGCTTCTGGCGCTGACGCAGGCCGGTGTGTCGCGTGAAGACGCCTATCGCCTGGTACAGCGCAACGCCATGAAGGTCTGGGAACAGGGCAAGGACTTCCTGGAGGAACTGCTGGCCGACGAAGAAGTCCGGGCGGCACTCTCAGAGGAAGATATCCGCGAGAAGTTCGATCTCGGCTATCACACCAAGCATGTCGACACCATTTTCCGCCGTGTGTTCGGAGAGGCGTAATCGCCGGCCACTACGGGCTATGAGAGACTGCCTGCGTATCCGTGTCAGCGTCCGGCATTGGCGCCTGGAGCGGCCGTATTGCGCCCCGTCAGGCTCTGGCCCTTGACTTCAGCGCTTCGGTTTCTCAAATCGGCGCCATCATGAAAGCATCAGAAGCCGAAATTCTCATCATCCCTGGTTACACCAATTCCGGGCCTGATCACTGGCAGAGCCGTTGGGAGACCAAGCTTTCCACCGCGCGCCGGGTTGAGCAGGCGGAATGGTCAAAGCCGGTACGCGAGGACTGGGTGGCGAAGGTTGCCGAAGAGGTCAACGCGGCCACGCTGCCAGTGGTCCTCGTCGCCCATTCTCTCGGCATCCCCTCGGCGGTCCACGCGATCCCACTGTTCAGGAAGCAGGTTGTCGGCGCCTTCTTCGTAGCGCCGCCCGAGGTAGACAATCCTGCCGTGCGTCCCCGGCACCTGATGAGCTTTGGCCCATATCCGCGCGATCCCTTACCCTTCCCGACGGTGACCATCGCCAGCCGCAACGACCCGTTCGGCTCTTACGAACACGCTGACGACATCGCTGCCGCTTGGGGATCGTTGCTGATCGACGCCGGAGAATCGGGACATATCAACGCGGAGAGCGGACATGGCCCATGGCCCGAAGGCACCATGGTCTTCGCCCAGTTCCTGTCTCGCCTGAAGGCCTGACCCGCATGAAAAAGCCGCGTCGGTGACCGACGCGGCTCGTGCAGATAGACTCGGGCTAAGCTTACTGCTTCACCTCGGCAACGGCGTCCTGAAGATAAGCGAACATCTTCTGGCGGATGTCTTCGTCGGAGATCGACACGCCGGCGGCATCGAAATCGGCGCGCAGCTTACGGAAGACGTCCTCTTCTCCAGCCTCCTGGAAATCCGCCTCGACGACCTCCTGTGCATAGGCGCCGGCATCGCGCCCCAGAAGTTCGGCGGCCCAGCGGCCAAGGAGCTTGTTCCGCCGCACCACGGCCTTGAACTTCTGCTCTTCGTCGAGCGCAAACTTGTTCTCGAATGCGCGCTCGCGGTCTTTCATATTGGTCATGAATTATCTCCCCGGTAGTCGGTTCTCGTAGGTCCATAAATCAAAAGCGTTCCCAAAGTGCAATGCGATTTGTCAAAGCGCATCCTGCCATGTCAGGCATCGAAATCATGCCGGATTCCTCGCTTAGGTATCGACGCGCCCAGATATGTTGGCTAGGCCATAGAGGCAGGGTTTCCTCAGCCCGGAAACACACCGCTTTGCCCGCTGGGAAGTCTACCCTGTCAACGGGCCATTACTCCCGAGCCACGAAGAAATCGCATCATTGTGATTCTCGATCTTTTCCGTTATGGGACCGCTCAACCACCTTTCACTGCGCCACGAGGCGCCAACAATGAGACAATAAGAAATGAACCGTCGCCGCCGTATATACGAAGGCAAGGCCAAGATTCTGTACGAGGGTCCCGAGCCCGGCACCCTGATCCAGTTCTTCAAGGACGACGCCACTGCCTTCAACAAGAAGAAGCACGACGTCATCGACGGCAAGGGCGTGCTGAACAACCGCATCTCGGAATACGTCTTCACCCATCTCAACAAGATCGGCATTCCGACGCACTTCATCCGCCGCCTCAACATGCGCGAGCAACTCATCAAGGAAGTGGAGATGATCCCGCTCGAGGTGGTGGTGCGCAATGTCGCCGCCGGCTCCCTTTCCACGCGCCTAGGAATCGAAGAGGGAACCGTCCTTCCGCGTTCGATCATCGAATTCTACTACAAGTCCGACGCGCTCAACGATCCCATGGTCTCGGAAGAGCACATCACCGCGTTCGGCTGGGCAAATCCGGCTGAACTCGACGATATCATGGCTCTGGCCATTCGCGTGAACGACTTCCTCAGCGGCCTTTTCCTCGGCGTTGGAATCCAGCTGGTCGACTTCAAGATCGAATGCGGCCGCCTCTACGAAGGCGACATGATGCGCATCATCCTGGCCGACGAAATCTCTCCCGACAGCTGCCGTCTGTGGGACATCGAGACCAAGGAGAAGATGGACAAGGATCGCTTCCGCCGCGACATGGGCGGGCTGGTTGAAGCCTATTCCGAAGTCGCGCGCCGCCTTGGCATCATCAACGAAAACGAACCGATCCGCGGCACCGGCCCGGTTCTCGTGAAGTAACGGACGGGGGACGACAGTGATCAAGGCACGGGTTACGGTTACGTTGAAGAACGGTGTACTCGATCCGCAGGGCAAGGCCATCGAGGGCGCGCTTTCCAGCCTCGGCTTTCAGGATGTCGGTCATGTCCGTCAAGGCAAGGTGTTTGACATCGAGCTCGAAGGCACCGATCGCGCCGCGGCTGAGGCGAACCTCAAGGATATGTGCGACAGGCTGCTGGCGAACACGGTGATCGAGAATTATACTATCGCTCTCGACTGACGGCTGAGGCGTCGGTTCGTGATACATTTGGCAGTGCTTGGCAGACGCGGTACAATGATCGCGATTGAGCTGGGCATTCCCGACCGCTACAAGACGGGGTCAAACAGTCTGGAGTGGCGTGAACTCCAGGAAACCCAATCGAGGTTCGAGCCGCACCCATGAAATCAGCTGTCGTCCAACTCCCCGGCCTCAACCGTGATCGGGACATGATCGATGCCCTGACCAAGATTTCCGGTCAGGCCCCTGTCACCGTATGGCAAACGGAGACGATCATTCCGGATGTCGACCTTATCGTGATCCCGGGGGGGTTCTCCTACGGCGATTACCTTCGTTGCGGAGCCATCGCTGCCCGCATGCCCGTCATGCAAGCCATTCGGGAAAAGGCGGAAAAAGGCGTCAAGGTCCTGGGAGTCTGCAACGGTTTTCAGATTCTCGTCGAAGCCGGCCTTCTTCCCGGCGCGCTGATGCGCAACACGTCACTGCGCTTCGTCTGCAAGGAAGTCCTTCTCGAGGTCGTAAACGCCGATACCGCCTTCACACGTGCCTATGAAGAGGGCCAGGTCATTCGCTGCCCGGTAGCGCATCACGATGGCAATTACTTCGTCGATGAAGCGACACTGGCGTCCATGCAGGACAACCGGCAGATCGTGTTCAGATACGCCGCCGGCACCAACCCAAACGGTTCGCTCAGCGATATCGCCGGTGTCATCAACACGGCAGGCAATGTTCTCGGCATGATGCCGCATCCGGAGAACCTGATCGAAGCGGCTCATGGCGGGCTTGATGGGCGGGGCATTTTCGCATCCGCGCTGGATGTGATCGCAGCCTGAGCACAGGTCAGACCGGGGTTCTCCCGACAACAAGGAAATCCGATGCATCTTCATCCTGCGGTCCGCCTTGTATCGCTGTCGGCAACCGTCGCACTCACCCTCACCTCCTGTCAGTCGGATCGTTCGCCGCCCTCTGCTCCGGATCGTGCCGCGCTACCGACAATGGAACGTGTCGCCGTCAATGCAAACCGGTGCTGGTTCAAGTCAGGCGATCCCATGTTCCAGCCCTATCGGCTCGCACCAGAGCTGAACTCCTTCTCCGGGCGACCTCGAATTCTTGCCGTTCCTCGTAACAGTCCCGAATCAAGGCCCGTGCTCGTGGTCCAAGCCGAGGGCAGCCCCGCTCGCCTCGATGCATTTGGGCCGCTTATGGACGGCGCGTCGGGAGATCGGATCAGACGAGACGTTCTCAAATGGGCAAGCGGGACGTCCGGCTGCTGAGCTTCGCCGTAGCCAAAATGTCACGTGCCGCCGTCGCCGAGTCGAGACCGTGCGATAAAAACGGATAGCTGTTGCACGAGCCCGCATCCCCAGCTTAAGGTCTCGCCGAATCTGTGGTGACAGTGTGGCGTGATCGTGACCGCGGTACTATTGGGAGCCCTTTGCTAGTGATGCACAAACTGTACGCCGTCTCGGCGGTTGTTGCCGTACTTTCGTCGACCGGTGCCTTCGCAGCAGACCTTTCAGCGTCGAAGGCACCCACTGTGGCGGCACCTGTCGTCGAGGATACCGGACGGATATTCAACGAAGCTCGCTTTGGCGTCCTAACCTCCGTCGACAGTTCCGACCTCAACGGGGAGGATGGCGCTTTCGTGACCGGCATGCTTCTCTTCGATCCGTGGAGCCACATGGAAGCGGCCGGATGGGACAGGCTTCTACGGCCGCGCATTCACGTGGGCGGCACAATCGCCACAGAGGGCGAAGCTAACCAGGTCTATGCAGGTTTTTCCTGGACGGCGAATGTTACCGACCGCTTCTTCCTGGAGCTCGGCTTCGGCGGTACGCTGCATGACGGTGATCTCGACATCGACGATGGTGGAGAGGGTCCCAAGCTCGGATGCCGCGCCTTGTTCCACGAGTATGTGGCTGCCGGCTTCAATGTCACCGACAGATGGAGTGTCATTGCGCATCTCGAGCATTCGTCCCATGCAAATCTATGTGATGGCCCCAACAACGGCCTCTCGCGCGGTGGCGTCATGGTCGGCTACAAGTTCTAGATTCAGCGTCATTTCGGTGGCGGCAAAAGCAGGGCGCGACGGGAAATTTCCTGTCGCGCCTTTTGGCTGCTTAGGCTAAAGAGACCGGCAGATGCCGCCCCTAGCCCGAGAAGACCATGAACATCCGTAACAGCATTGAGATCACGCCCGAACTCGTCGCCTCGCATGGGCTGAAACCGGATGAGTACCAGCGCATTCTCGACCTGATCGGGCGCGAACCGACCTTTACCGAGCTGGGCATTTTTTCGGCCATGTGGAACGAGCATTGTTCCTACAAGTCATCCAAGAAATGGCTACGCACCCTGCCCATAAAGGGGCCCCGTGTTATTCAGGGGCCGGGCGAGAATGCGGGCGTCGTCGACATCGATGATGGCGATTGCGTCGTCTTCAAGATGGAGAGCCACAACCACCCCTCCTACATCGAGCCCTACCAGGGAGCCGCGACCGGTGTTGGCGGCATTCTCCGCGACGTGTTCACCATGGGAGCACGACCAATCGCCGCGATGAACGCGCTGCGCTTCGGTGCCCCGGATCACCCGAAGACGAAACACCTCGTTTCGGGCGTCGTCGCCGGAGTGGGCGGATACGGCAACTCCTTCGGCGTCCCGACGGTCGGAGGGGAAGTGGAGTTCGATGAACGCTACAACGGGAACATCCTGGTCAACGCGTTCGCTGCCGGCCTGGCGAAATCCGATGCGATTTTCTACTCCAAGGCAGAAGGCGTCGGCTTGCCCGTCGTCTATCTCGGTGCAAAGACCGGTCGCGACGGCGTGGGTGGTGCCACCATGGCCTCTGCCGAATTCGACGAGTCGATCGAGGAAAAGCGGCCAACCGTCCAGGTCGGTGATCCCTTTACCGAAAAATGCCTGCTGGAGGCATGCCTCGAGTTGATGAAGACCGGTGCCGTCATCGCCATCCAGGACATGGGTGCGGCGGGATTGACCTGTTCGGCTGTCGAGATGGGCGCAAAGGGTGACCTGGGAATTGAACTCGATCTAGATAAGGTGCCGGTGCGCGAGGAGCGCATGAGCGCCTATGAAATGATGCTCTCGGAAAGCCAGGAGCGCATGCTCATGGTTCTCCGGCCCGAGAAGGAGGATGAGGCCAAGGCCATCTTCGTCAAGTGGGGCCTGGATTTTGCCATCGTCGGCAAGACGACCGACGACCTGCGCTTCCGCATCCTCCATCAGGGCGAGGAAGTCGCGAACCTGCCGATCAAGGAACTGGGCGACGAGGCACCGGAATATGACCGCCCATGGATTGCTGGCAATGGGAAGTCTCCCCTGCCCGCCAGCGAAGTCGCCGAGCCGCAGGATTACAACGTCGCACTGCTCAAGCTGGTCGGTTCACCCAACCAGGCAAGTCGCCGCTGGGTCTGGGAGCAGTATGATACCTTTATTCAGGGTAACTCTTTGCAACGCCCGGGTGGCGATGCAGGTGTCGTGAGGGTTGACGGACATCCCACCAAGGCGCTGGCTTTCTCGTCAGACGTGACGCCGCGCTACGTCGAAGCTGACCCTGTGGAAGGTGGAAAGCAGGCCGTTGCCGAGTGCTGGCGCAATATTTCGGCCACGGGTGCAGAACCGCTTGCCGCAACCGATAACCTGAACTTCGGCAACCCAGAGAAGCCGGAGATCATGGGACAACTCGTGGGCGCGATCCAGGGCATCGGCGAAGCATGTCGGGCCCTCGACTTCCCGATCGTGTCTGGCAATGTTTCGCTCTACAATGAGACAAACGGCATCGCCATCCTCCCGACCCCCACTATTGCCGGCGTCGGACTGCTACCCGACTGGTCGAAGATGGCACGCATCGGCGACATGAGAGACGGCGACGTGTTGATCATGATCGGAACGGACGGCAGCCATCTCGGGCAGTCGATCTACCTGCGTGACGTGCTGGGTTCAACGGAAGGTCCCGCTCCTTCGGTAGATCTCGACGCTGAACGTCGCAACGGCGATCTCGTACGTGGCCTCATACGCAACGGTCAGGTATCAGCCTGCCACGACATCTCCGACGGCGGCCTGCTCCTCGCGCTCGCGGAGATGGCGATGGCGGCGACGAAGGGCATGAACATCAGCTTGACGGATCAGCGCGGACCCGCGCATGCGCTTCTGTTCGGCGAAGACCAGGCCCGCTATGTCCTGGCGGTCCCTGCGGACCTCGCCAATTTCGTCGAGGCCAGCGCTGAAAGCGCCGGCGTTCCGTTCCGAAAGCTCGGCACGGCAGGAGGCGACCGATTGGTTGTCGACGACCTCGTGGATGTCAGCGTTCCTGACCTGGTCAATGCCAACGAAAGCTGGTTCCCCGGCTTCATGAACTGAACCCTCAGGACTCGCATCCTTTGACCGCCGCTGCCGTTTTTGGCACTCTCCCTTACAAGCTGCGACTCAGCGGAATGAGATAATGAGAAGGACCACATCATGCCCATGAACCCGGGAGACATCGAAGACATGATCAAGGCCGGGATTCCCGGAGCCAAGGTCACGATCCGGGATCTAGCGGGCGATGGTGACCACTACGCGGCCGAAGTCGTTGCCGAAGCTTTCCGCGGCAAGACCCGCGTCCAGCAGCACCAGATGGTCTACGATGCGCTCAAGGGACACATGGGCGGAACGCTACATGCGCTAGCGCTCCAGACCTCGGCGCCGGATTAGGAATGCGTCAGCGCCGGCCTTATCGGCGCGCCTCATCTATCAACCGTTTTGATTGTATCCATCGGTTCCCGGTGCTGGTAATTGCACCGATGCATGCTATTTAAGCACTAGACGATCCGGGCCTTGAACCCGGCAAGCTAAGGATATCGACATGAGTGGCATTAACGAATTCATCGACAACGAGGTGAAGACGAACGACGTCGTTCTCTTCATGAAGGGCACACCGCAGTTCCCGCAATGCGGTTTCTCCGGGCAGGTCGTGCAGATCCTCGATTACCTGGGTCTCGACTACAAGGGCGTCAACGTGCTGGCGGACCAGGAAATCCGCGAAGGCATCAAGCAGTATTCGAACTGGCCGACCATTCCGCAGCTTTACGTCAAGGGCGAGTTCGTCGGCGGCTGTGACATCGTTCGCGAGATGTTCCAGTCTGGTGAACTGCAGAGCCATCTCCAGGAAAATGGCATCACCACGCGCGGCGCCGCATAGCGTCATCTTCATTTCCCGTACTGGATCTATTGCAAAGGCGCCGTGCATGCGGCGCTTTCTCTTTCTATGGAATTTTCATTGTGACGATTAAACCCATTTCACCGACCGACCGCCTTGGCGGCATGGGCCGGGTCGAATTCATCGGCCTGATGGCCATGCTCATGGCGCTCAACGCGCTGGCGATCGACATCATGCTGCCCGGCTTGCAGCAGATCGGCGCCGCCCTCGGGGTCGAGAACGAGAACCACCGCCAATACGTTGTTTCCGCCTATCTGTTCGGCTTCGGCCTCGCGCAGCTTGCCTACGGACCGGTTTCGGATCGTTTCGGACGACGCAAGCCGATGCTGTTCGGCCTCGCGGTATATGTCATCTCGTCCCTGGCCGTGGTCGCGGTGCCATCCTTCGCTGGCCTGCTCGCCCTTCGCTTCATCCAGGGCATCGGCTCGGCCGCGATGCGCGTGATCACGATCTCGATCGTGCGTGATATCTATGGCGGACGGGCGATGGCCGAGGTCATGTCGCTGATCATGATGGTCTTCATGGTCGTTCCGGTCATCGCGCCCGGCACGGGGCAGATCATCCTTCTGTTTGGCGACTGGCACCTGATCTTCGTCTTCATGGCGTTGGTGGCCCTGGCGGTGGCGGGCTGGATGTATATTCGTCTGCCCGAAACACTGCATGAGGAGGATGTCCGACCCTTCACCGTCACGTCGGTTCTCGACGGTTTCCGCATCGTTCTCACCAATCGGGTCGCCCTCTGCTACACGATTGCGAGCATGTTCATCTTCGGCGCACTCTTCGGCTTCATCAACTCGGCCCAGCAGGTCTATGTCGGCATATACGGACTTGGCGTGTGGTTCTCCGCGGCCTTCGCAGCCGTCGCCGTCTTCATGGCCTTTTCATCCTTCGTCAACGCCCGGCTGGTCGGTCGGTTCGGCATGCGGGGCCTCTCCCATGCCTCGCTGCTCGGCTTTATCGGCATCACCTGCCTCTGGCTGCTGGTCCAGGTCTTCGGGCCGCAGCCCATGCCCTTCCCGCTCTTTCTCGCGTTCTTCGCTCTGGCAATGTTCCAGTTCGGCTGGATCGGCTCAAACTTCAATTCGCTTGCCATGGAGCCGCTGGGACATGTGGCGGGAACGGCATCGTCCGTTCTGGGCTTCATGGGCACGATCGGCGGCGGGGTGATCGGGGCAATGATCGGTCAGGCATTCGACGGTACGGCCCTGCCCATGGTCGCCGGATTTTTCGCCGTCTCCATAGTAGGCCTTGTCTTCGTACTGATCGCAGAAAAAGGGCGGCTGTTCCGGGCCCAGAACCCGCGCGTCTGATCGCGCGGGCATTCGTGGCGGAGTGGCGCGTAACCCCTCCGTTATACTCCAAGGATCTCCCGGCGCAGCATCTGCCAGCTGTCTTCGTCGGTCGCGACCAATAGACCGCCGTCGACATGATGCGGGAGATAAGCGGAACCGTCGAACCGAGCGACATGTCCGCCGGCTTCCTGTGCGATCAGGGTTCCTGCGAGATGATCCCAGGGCATCAACCTGTTATACATGGCAAAATGCACGTGTCCGCCGCTGAAGGTGCGATACTCGTGGGCAGCGCAACGGTAGCTCGCTACGAAGCGCACCTTCGCCAGGTTCCCGAGCACGCGTTCGCGCACCTCGCCGTAGAAATAGCCGGCGGATGCCATCCCCACCATGGTCTCGATAGGCGCAGGATCGGCCGCCGCAAGACGCGTTGCTTCTCCATCAGGACGCCGCAGGTAGGCACCCGAACCCTTCTCGGCAATCGCCCAGTCGTCGCCCATGGGGTCGTAGATGATTCCCGCCACTGTCTCACCCTTCCAGACCACCGATGCCATCACGCCGAAGGCCGGAATGCCGGAGGCAAAGTTGAACGTACCATCGATCGGATCGACGACAACCGCCAAGTCGGCGTCGGCCAGTTTGTGAAGAATGGTGGGATCGGCAGCGACCGATTCCTCTCCCACAAACAGGGCATCCGGAGCGAGTGAAGCTATGGCTCGGCGGAGATGCCTTTCCGCCGCCTCATCCGCCTCCGTCACGAGATCGGTGGGTTCGCTCTTCGCCCGGATGTCGCCGGCTCCCAGCTTGCGAAAGCGAGGACGTATTTCCTGGATCGCCGCGTCCTGCAATAGAGCGGCGAGTGCGCCAACATCGATAATGCTCGTCAACTGAATCTCCGCAGTGGATCTGATGGCAATCTCGGTCTGCGAGGCCAGTACTATCATCCCGCCGCAGAAGTACAGCGAGATCCCGTTCACGACACTGTTGTTTGCGGCCTGAATCAGGCATGATCGCGAAAAGGACACAATTGGGAGTGCGCCAGCTGATGTTATCCCGGCGATCGCTGATTTCCACGGCATCCGTCCTGCTGGCCTCCACTATCCTGCCCCCTGAGGCGACCGCAAAGAGGCGGCCCCAACCTCCTGCGGGTCAGGTTTATCTCTTCCGTGGACTGGCCGACATCTTCTCCACCGGCCTGAATACACTGGGAAAGCAGCTGGCTGCGGAAGGAATTGATGCACAGGTTCTATCGCTGCCCAATGCCGCGAGGTTCGCAAGAGAAATCGCGGACCGCTATCGCCAGTCGAAGCAGGCCCGGCCAATCATCCTGATCGGGCATTCTCTTGGCGCTGACGTAACGTTCTCGATCGCAACCGCGTTGCAGCCACTGAAGATCCCCGTCGGATTGATCATCAGCTTCGACCCTACAGGCAAAGGCCCCGTACCCAGTAACGTCCGCAAGACGATCAACTTCTACACCGGAGGCGGGAATATGTGGGCGCCGGTCATTCCTGCACCGGGGTTCAGGGGCGACCTCGCCAACATCAATGTCCGGCATGGAGAAGCGGCTGTGAAGGGCATCGGCCACTTTAACATCGAGAAGAGCCCGGAATTGCATGCGCGCGCCATCAAGGAGGTCAAGGCGGCTCTGCGGCGGCGCTGAGGCCTAGAAAACGCCCGGGACCAGTCTCTTGGTGCGTGCGCAATAGGCGTCGTATTCTAGGCCGAAAGTCTCTCGCATCATGGCCTCCTCGCGTGACTGGCGCACGGCATAAAGACCCAGTACTGCGGCTAGGCCTGCAAGGCCGGCGATCCAGTTTGGAATCAGGAAGGCCTGCGCCGTTCCCCACAGCAGAAATGATGCATACATCGGGTGGCGCACATGGGCGTAGACTCCCTGGGTCACCAACTGGTGCCCCTCCCTCACTTCAAGTGTCACCGACCAGTTCCTGCCGAGATCCTTGTGGCTGCGCCGAAAAAGCCAGAGAAACGCAGCACCGGAGGCCACGCCCAGAAGGATAGACAACAGGCCTTGCGAACGGTCAGCAACACCTGAAAACAGCCCCAGGCGCCAGAGGACCGGCAACAGCGCCAGTCCGAGCCCGCAGGCAAGCAGCAGCGTGATATCGAGCGCGGTCCGTTTGTCCACCGCCGTCCTCTGCCGCCGGGCGCGACGCATGGCCGGATAGCGCATGGCGCACCAGGCCAGCAGCATAAGCGCCCAGAGGATGAAGGAAAATTCAGTCATGGTGAACCTTTGTCCGGTTGTGCTCGGCCCAACGTTGCTCGCCATCGATTAGCGGCATCGATCCGGGCCGCGCTTCTTCGAGGCTTCTCGTGCCGCAACAGATCATGAAGAAATCATAGAAATACTGCCGGCTGTTGGCGGAAATGAACTGGTAGTGCACCCGAAAGAAGTTGCGCTTGATCCGCCTGTAAATGCCAGGTTCCAGCATTTCGCGAAACCGCACCTGATACTGCTGCGGAAATGCTTCCCTTCGATCGTGGGTCAGCCCTGCCAGTGCATAGGGATCGCACTTGTAGAAGTTGATGATGTCGGTAAGCGCCTGGAATTCGATCCAGCGGATCTGCATTCGCGTTGCGAGTGCCGCCATACGCGCACGGGCACGGTTGGCCGCGGGGTGAAGCGCAACCTTCAGCGATGTCGAACCGACCGTAAGGACCTTGAAGTTTACCGCGCGGCCCTCAGTTTCAAGCCGCTCCCCGACCAGTTCCGCAAGATCGAGGATCATGGCCCCGCCAGTGGAATGCCCCACCAGCAGCACCTCATCAAAATTCGCGTCGGCGATGCGATCCTTTATCAAATCCCCCCAAGCGGAAAGCCGTGCATCCATGTCGGCCCGTCGACAGTGGAGATGTTCCCGGCTGAATGACCAAAGGTCCATGAGGTGGAAGACGAAGTACCGCCGCCCCAGGTAACCGCCGACGACGACGGTCAGCCCGATCCCTGCAACAAGCGGCAGGATCAGGCCGCCGGGAGGATCTACGAGCGAAACAAGCCGAAAGCCCAGGGACCCGATCCACAAGAAGGCCAACAAGGCCGCGAACGGATAGAGAAAGTAGAGCGCGAACCGCCAGTTCGTCTGGAAGAAGCGGATCATGGTTCCGCTCGCCACATAGTCGAAAAAGGCCGCCAGATAGGCAAGAAGGCGCAAGTGAAAGGGCCTCGCCCCATCGCGTCGGACAATGTCGTCATAGCTGAGGAAGGTGATGTCGGATCTGCAGGAGCCGTCTGGGCCTTCATAGAGGACCTGTGCCGTCGCCGATGAGTGACACTCAGCATGACCAAGGACCTTCATCGATGTCGTGACCGCCCAGCATCGCGAAAAACAGTCAATCTCCCGCCCGATTCGGCGCAAGAAGCCCTCACAGTCGTTCCGCTCGTAACCGCCGATCAGGAACACTGCACGTCGCGCTACCGCCGGACGACCGGGCTCATGCATTCGAACTCCCCCATTCGCGCAAATCAGAACCAGCGACCTGGCCAGCAGCGCCTTTGGCTGCAATTTGCAGGATGGTGTCCATGCAGTCCAGCATTAGGCGCAACCAGCCTGTTCTCGGGGACGATTTCCTGTGTCTAAAACCAAAGGTGCGGGCCCGAGGGATGTCTGTTCGGCCTCAGTCTGATCCGCCGGCATTCAGTCCGGCAAAATCGAACAGCTTGGTATCGAGGAGATGGGACGGATTGACATGAGCGAGTGCCCGCAGCATCGCATCCTTGCGACCAGGCATTCGAGCTTCGATATCCGCAAGCATCGCCTTCATCGCATTGCGCTGCAGGCCATCCTGGGAGCCGCAGAGGTCGCAGGGGATAATGGGAAACTCCATTGCCTGGGCGAAGCGTGCCAGATCGTCCTCGGCGCAATAGGCAAGCGGGCGCAGCACCAGCAGATCGCCCTCGTCGTTGAGCAGCTTCGCCGGCATCCCGGCGAGCCGGCCGCCATGGAAGAAATTCATGAAGAAGGTTTCGAGGATGTCTTCCCGATGATGGCCAAGCACCAGCGCGTCGCATCCCTCTTCGCGGGCAATGCGGTAGAGGTTACCGCGCCGGAGTCGAGAACAGAGCGAGCAGTAGGTTGCTCCCTCGGGTACCTTCTCCGTCACCACGGAATAGGTGTCGCGGTACTCGATCCGATGAGGCACCCCGATTGAACCCAGGTAGTCCGGCAGCACGTGCTTGGGAAAGTTCGGCTGTCCTTGGTCAAGATTGCAGGCGATGAGTTCTACCGGCAACAGGCCGCGCCACTTCAGGTCCATGAGAATGGCCAGGAGCGAATACGAATCCTTCCCGCCCGACAGGCCAATCAGCCAGCGCTTCTGGCCTTTCAGCATCTGGAAATCTTGAAGCGCCTGGCGCACCTGCCGGAGCAGGCGCTTTCTCAGCTTGTTGAAGCCGACAGACTGCGGCGCTCCGGAAAAGAGCGAAGGGCCCTGCCCCTCGCCTTCAAAATCGATTGCATCGACTGCCGCTGGACCGTTCAGTCCCATCTCGTCTCCAGGCCCTTTTGCTAGGTGTGGCGTCAGGCTCCGAGCGCGCCGGCTACGGCCTCGACGGCCTCCTTGGCGTTCGAGCCGTCGGGACCGCCTGCCTGTGCCATGTCCGGGCGTCCACCGCCGCCCTTGCCGCCGAGCGCCGCCGAGGCGATACGAACCAATTCGACTGCGCTGAAGCGGTCAGTCAGATCCTCCGTCACGGCGACCACGGCACTTGCCTTGCCATCCGCCGACACGCCCACGAGCGTAACCACGCCGGAACCGAGGCTTGCCTTGCCCTCATCCGCCAATCCCTTCAGATCCCGGGCATCGATCCCCTCAAGAACCTTGCCGAGATACTTCGTTCCGGCGACCTCGCGAACCTCGCTGGCGCCGCCACCCTGGCTTCCGCCCATGGCAAGGCGCCGCTTCGTCTCGGCCAGTTCCCGCTCGAGCTTCCGCCGCTCTTCCACCAGCGCTTCCACGCGCGAGACAACCTCGCCCGGCTGCACCTTCAGCGCCGAGGCAAGCGTCTTCACCCGCTCGTCCTGTTCCGCCAGATAGGCAAGGGCCGCCGCACCCGTGACGGCCTCGACGCGGCGAACGCCGGCCCCTACGGCGCTCTCTCCCAAGATCCGCACCAACCCGATATCGCCGGTCGCATTTACATGGGTGCCGCCGCATAATTCGATCGAATAGGGCTTGCCCGACTTTTCGCCGGCGATCGCCGTCCCCATAGAAACGACGCGAACCTCGTCACCATATTTTTCCCCGAACAGCGCCATGGCGCCCTCTGCAATGGCATCATCGACACTCATCAGCCGTGTAGAGACCGGAGCGTTCTGGATCACGATCGCATTGGCCATCTCCTCGACCCTTCGGAGTTCCTCAACCGACATCGGCTTCGGATGCGAAATGTCGAAGCGCAACCGCTCCGGTGCCACAAGCGATCCCTTCTGTGCGACATGCGAACCAAGCACTTCCCGAAGCGCCTCGTGAAGCAGATGGGTGGCGGAGTGATTGGACCGCAGTTGCGACCGCCGGCCATGGTCGACAGCGAGCATCACCGCTTCGCCGGCCTTCAGGGTGCCGGAGACGACCTGGGCGCTGTGGACGAAGAGCCCCTCACCCTTTTTCTGGGTGTCGGTCACCTCAAGCCGCGCGTGGTCGGTGGTGATAACGCCGGTGTCGCCCATCTGGCCGCCGGACTCCCCATAGAAGGGCGTCTGGTTCACCACAACCTGCACGGCCTCACCAGCCGTGACGGCTTCGACGCTCGCTCCGTCGCGCACCAGCGCCTGCACCACGCCTTCGGCAGTCTCGGTGTCATAGCCGAGGAACTCGGTAGCGCCGTGCTTCTCCTTGAGCTCGAACCAGATCGTCTCGGTGGCCTTGTCGCCGGAACCCGCCCAACTGGCGCGAGCCTCCGCCTTCTGACGCTGCATCGCGTCGTTAAATCCGGTCAGATCGACGCCGATCCCGCGGGCCCGGAGCGCATCCTGGGTCAGGTCGAGCGGGAAGCCGTAGGTGTCGTAAAGCTTGAAGGCGGTTTCGCCGTCGATGCTGTCACCCTTCTTGAGGTCAGCCGTCGCATCCGAAAGCAGCGTCAGGCCGCGATCGAGCGTCTTGCGGAACCGGGTTTCCTCGAGCTTCAAAGTCTCGGAGGTCAGCGCCTCGGCGCGAACGAGCTCCGGATAGGCGCGGCCCATCTCCTGAACCAGCGTCGGCAACAGGCGGTACATCAGGGGCTCACGTGCACCGAGCAGTTGCATGTGGCGCATGGCACGGCGCATGATGCGACGCAGTACGTAGCCACGGCCCTCATTCGACGGCAGTACCCCGTCGGCAATCAGGAAGGCAGACGACCGAAGGTGGTCTGCGATGACCCGGAAGCTTGCCGCCTGGTCACCCTCGGCCTTAGCGCCGATAACATCCTCCGTGGCGGAAATCAGGTTCCGGAAGAGGTCCGTCTCGAATACGCTTCCGACGCCCTGCAGCACGCAGGCCATGCGCTCCAGCCCCATGCCGGTATCGATCGACGGCTTGGGCAGCGGCGTCCGTTCGCCCGGCGCCGTCTGGTCGAACTGCATGAAGACGAGGTTCCAGAACTCGAGGAAGCGGTCGCCATCCTCTTCCGGCGAGCCGGGCGGGCCGCCCCAGACATGCTCGCCCTGGTCGATGAAGATCTCGGAACAGGGGCCGCAGGGACCGGTATCGCCCATCTGCCAGAAATTGTCCGAAGTCGGGATGCGAATGATCTTGTCGTCGGAGAAGCCAGCGATCTTCTTCCAGAGGGTCGCAGCCTCTTCATCCTCCGAGTAGACCGTGACCAGCAAGCGGTGTTTCGGGAGGTCGAAGCCTTCCGTAACCAGCTTCCAGGCTAGCTCGATCGCGCGCTCCTTGAAGTAGTCGCCGAAGGAGAAGTTGCCAAGCATCTCGAAGAAGGTCAGGTGGCGGGCGGTATAGCCGACATTGTCCAGATCGTTGTGCTTGCCGCCGGCGCGGACGCATTTCTGCGAGGTGGTGGCCGTCGAGTATGGGCGGCTTTCCAGGCCGGTGAAGACGTTCTTGAACTGCACCATGCCGGCATTGGTGAACATCAACGTCGGGTCGTTGCGCGGCACCAGCGGGCTGGACGACACGACCTCGTGGCCGTTCTTCTTGAAATAGTCGAGGAAGGTCGACCGGATGTCATTCACGCCGCTCATGCTACGCCCTTTGTTCCGCCGGATGCGGATCCGTCATTTGAAAACCAGTGGCTTTTATCGCCCGCACCGGAGACTGTCCAGCCGAACGCAGAACCGGCCGCGCATCTTTGCAGACACGCAGCCGGTGAAATGAGAAGGTTGACCTGGGGGAACTACAGGTCCTCTCCGTCGCCCTCCTGGGCGTCCGGGCCGCCATTCTCCAGGAAGCGGTCGGCGATCAGCCCGGCGTTCTGGCGAAGTGCCAGCTCGATCTCACGGGCAAGCTCCGGATTGTCCTTGAGGAAGGTCTTGGCATTCTCACGCCCCTGCCCCAGTCGCTGGCTGTTGTATGAGAACCAGGCGCCGGACTTTTCGACGATGCCGGCCTTGACGCCCAGGTCTATCAACTCGCCGGTCTTGGAAACACCCTCGCCGTACATGATGTCGAACTCGACCTGCTTGAAGGGAGGCGCCATCTTGTTCTTGACGACCTTCACGCGCGTCTGGTTGCCGACCACTTCCTCACGCTCCTTGACGGAACCGATCCGGCGGATGTCGAGGCGGACGGAGGCATAGAACTTCAGCGCATTGCCGCCCGTAGTGGTTTCCGGCGAACCGAACATGACGCCGATCTTCATGCGGATCTGGTTGATGAAGATGACCATGCAGTTGGAGCGCGAGATCGAGGCGGTCAGCTTGCGCAGCGCCTGGCTCATCAATCGAGCCTGCAGGCCGGGCAGGCTGTCTCCCATCTCGCCTTCGATTTCGGCCCTTGGCGTCAATGCGGCAACCGAGTCCACCACCAGCACGTCGATCGCACCGGACCGAACCAGAGTATCGGTGATTTCAAGTGCCTGCTCGCCGGTATCAGGCTGGGAGATCAGCAGGTTCTCAAGGTCTACGCCGAGCTTGCGGGCATAGATCGGATCAAGAGCGTGCTCGGCATCCACGAATGCGCAGATGCCACCCTTCTTCTGAGCCTCGGCTATCGTCTGCAACGCAAGCGTCGTCTTGCCCGAGCTTTCCGGACCATAGATTTCGACGATGCGGCCTTTGGGCAGTCCACCAATGCCGAGCGCGATGTCGAGGCTGAGGGAGCCAGTGGAAACCGTCTCGGTCTCCACCACATTCTCCTTCGCGCCAAGCTTCATGATCGATCCCTTGCCGAAGGATCGTTCGATCTGCGACAGTGCCGCGTCCAGCGCCTTGCTCTTATCCACTGTTTTGTCCTCTACAAGCCGCAAAGAATTTTGTGCCATCTGATCCACCTTTAGGTTATTGACGCCGCGCAGGCAACGAAGCAGCTGATGTCGACCATGTACACGTTTTGTTCTCATAGCGCAAGGGCCTGCCATGTGATTGGCGTCTGGACGTTTTTCGAAGTTCGTTCGCCTCCTGTTCCCCCTGCTGCAGACGGGATGTATTCCCGGTTGCTCGGACGGGCCGAGGCCTGCATCCCTCGAATCGTTCGCAGCATTGTTCGGGGCCTTCGGCCATGACGAAACGGATCCTGGTTCTCGGGGGCGCGCACCTCGATCGCCGCGGCCGCATCGCCGCCGAGACAGTGGCTGGTGCCAGCAACCCGGGGACGTGGCGGGAGGACGTGGGCGGCGGCGCGTTCAACGTCGCGCGCAATCTTGCACGGCTTGGGCACGCCGTGGAACTCATCGCCCCGCGCGGTGGCGATGCAGCGGGTCAGCGGGTTTCCGAGGAGGCATCGTTGGCGGGTATCGACGACCGGCCCTTTGTCTTCCTCGATCGCGCCACCCCCAGCTATACCGCGATCCTCGAGCAGGACGGCAATCTCGTCATCGCGCTTGCGGACATGGAGCTCTATCGGCTCTTCACGCCGCGGCGGCTTCGTGCAAGGTCGGTCCGGGAGGCGATGGCACGCGCCGATCTCATCGTCTGCGACGCCAATCTGCCCGCTGAGACGCTGTCTGCCCTCGGTGCCGAAGCGAGCGCAAGGGGAATAGCTTTGGCGGGCATTGCGATCTCACCAGCGAAGGTGATCCGCTTCCGAAAGGTTCTTCCCGACATTGCGTGGCTGTTCATGAATTCGGCGGAGGCTGCGGCGCTTGCCGGCGCGGCAGCCTCTCCGGATCAGTTGGCAGACCTTCTCCGTCCCCTTGGGCTTTCCGGTGGGGTGGTCACGAAGGGTGGCGAGGACATTGCCGCCTTCGACAGCCAGACCAGTTTGATGATCAAGCCACCCCCTGCAAGCCCGGTCGTGGATGTAACCGGCGCTGGGGACGCGCTCGCCGCAGGTGTGCTCGATACGCTTCTTGCCGGCGAGAGCTTGCCACCAGCCCTTGTTCGTGGGATCGCAGCCTCGCACATTGCCTTGGCCTCACCCTATGCCGCCCCTCCGGAACTCGACCGCAGCCTTCTGGAGCGTAAGGCCGCAGAGATAGCAGCATCAACCGCATACTCCTGAGATCTTGCCGGAGAAAGACATGAACGCGTCCGCCGACCCCACTCTTCCCATCGTGTATTCCGAGGAGGTCGCTGCTGCCAAGCGGGCTGGCCGCCCGCTCGTCGCATTGGAATCCACGATCATAACTCATGGAATGCCCTATCCCGGCAACCTGGACATGGCACGCAGTGTCGAGGCGATCATCCGGCAGGCTGGCGCCGTACCGGCCACGATAGCGGTAATCCGCGGCACGCTGCATGTCGGGCTGGAGGACTGCGAACTGCAGGATCTTGCCAAGGCAAGGGACGTGCTGAAGCTATCACGCGCCGATCTGGCATTTGCAGTGGCGCTCGGCCGCACCGGAGCCACCACGGTCGCGGCGACCATGATTGCGGCTTCACGTGCTGGCATCGATGTCTTCGCAACCGGCGGGATCGGCGGTGTTCATCGTGGCGCGGAGGAGAGCTTTGACATTTCCGCAGATCTCGAGGAATTGGCGAAGACACCGGTCATCGTTGTCTGCGCCGGCGCCAAGGCGATCCTCGACATTCCCAAGACGCTCGAGGTTCTGGAGACCCGGGGCGTACCCGTCGTGACATACGGCTCTGACGACTTCCCCGCCTTCTGGTCCCGAGCCTCCGGTTACCCGAGCCCGCTTCGTCTGGACGCGCCCCAGCAGGTCGCGGCCTTCCAGGCAGCGCGCACGGCCCTGGGCATCGAGGGCGGCATGCTGGTCGCAAACCCGGTGCTCTATGCCGACGAGATCCCGCGCGAGGAGATGGAGACGTTCATCCAGACCGCACTCAAGGCAGCCGATGAACAGGCCGTCACGGCGAAGGCGGTCACTCCTTTCCTGCTTGACCACATCTTCCACCAGACGTCTGGCCGCAGCCTGAAGACCAATATTGCGCTGGTCGAAAACAATGCACGTCTT
The DNA here is from genome assembly GCF_044142885.1 of Pseudorhizobium flavum. Taxonomy (NCBI): domain Bacteria; kingdom Pseudomonadati; phylum Pseudomonadota; class Alphaproteobacteria; order Hyphomicrobiales; family Rhizobiaceae; genus Pseudorhizobium; species Pseudorhizobium flavum. The sequence goes on along the minus strand of NZ_JBIOKZ010000002.1, from coordinate 583,729 downwards.
GCCGCGGAGATCGCACTGGCCCTGAAGGCCTGATCCCAGCCCGATCGGAGAGCTAACGTGTCCGCCATTTCGACCGGCGTATCTGCGCCCGCGCAACGTACCGCGCTTGCCTGCCTCGTTCTCGGCGGTATCGCGATCGGCGCGTCGCCCATCTTCGTCCGCCTGTCTGAAGTCGGACCTGTCTCCACCGGTTTCTGGCGGCTGGCGCTGGCGCTCGTCCCGCTTTTCCTCTGGAGCATGGTCAGCCCCAGCAGGCCGGAAACCGCGCCGCTCGAACGGCGGGACTACTTCCTGCTCATCCTGCCGGGCCTGGCGCTTGCGGTGGACCTCGTCGCCTGGCACCTCGCGCTCCACATGACCTCGGTCGCCAATGCGACGCTCCTGGCCAACCTCGCGCCCGTTTTCGTCACGTTGATCGGCTGGCTGCTGTTCAGAACCGCCGTCACAAGAATTTTCCTGCTTGGCCTCGGCTTGGCAATCCCGGGGGTCGTTACCTTGAAGGGTGGCCCGGCTGCACTGGCCGATGGCCAGCTGGCGGGGGACGCCGTGGCGGCGCTCGCGGCGGTCTTCTACGCCTGCTACATCCTGGCGATCGGCCGGCTGCGGAGCCGGTTCGCGACCAACCGGATCATGATCTGGAGCTCGGCGTCAGCCGCACTGTCGATCCTTCCGTTCGCCCTCTATTTCGAAGGAAACATTCTGCCTTCCAGCCTTTATGGCTGGACCATTCTGGTTGGCCTGGCCTTTGTCAGCCACGCCGGTGGGCAGGTGCTCATCACCTATGCACTCGCGTACCTTCCGGCCGCGTTCTCTTCGCTGACGCTCCTGCTGCAGCCCGTCGTTGCCGCAATCCTCGCATGGTGGATCCTGACGGAGAGCGTCTCGCCGCTGCAGACGGTTGGCGGACTGATCGTGCTTGTCGGGATTCTTGTGGCCCGCCGCGGCTGAGGCGGGCCTTGGATTCGGCGGCGATCGGTCGGCGTCAGCTATCCAGCATTTCGCGCACCGCGACTGCCAGCTGTTTCAGCGAGAAGGGCTTCGGCAGGAAGCCGAACTTCGCATCGGCCGACAGGTTGCGGGCAAAGGCATCCTCCGCATAGCCGGAAACAAAGATGAACTTCAGGTCCGGATGCTTCTTGCGCAACTCTCCGAGCAATGTCGGCCCGTCCATCTCCGGCATGACCACGTCGGATACGACGATGTCCACCTGCCCCCCGAGCTCTTCCATGATCTCGAGCGCCTCGATGCCGGAACCCGCCTCATGCACGGTATAGCCACGGGTCTCGAGCATGCGCTTCCCTCCCCGACGCACAGCCTCCTCGTCCTCGACCAGAAGAACGACGGCGGAATTGCCCGTCAGGTCCACCTGCTCGCTGGCGGGTGCAGCCGGGGCCTCGGTCGTGACAACCGGAGCGTCGCCGCCACCCGGTTGTACGGCAGCCACTGCTTCCGGCACATGCCGGGGCAGGAAAATGCGGAATGAGGTACCGCGCCCAACGTCCGATTCGGGATAGATATAACCGCCGGACTGCTTGACGATCCCGTAAACCATGGAAAGGCCGAGACCCGTCCCTTTGCCCACTTCCTTAGTGGTGAAGAACGGCTCGAAGATCTTGTCCATGATCTCAGGCGGAATGCCCGTGCCGGTATCGGAGACCTCGACCATAACGAAATCTTCCGAAGGCAGGTCCGCCTGCGGATAGTTGCCAGTCTGATCGGCGGGGACGTTGCGGGTCTTCAGGAGGATCGTCCCGCCTTCCGGCATCGCATCGCGTGCGTTCACGCAGAGATTGATGAGAACCTGTTCGAACTGCGAAAGGTCGGTGCGTACCGGCCACAGGTCGCGCCCGTAATCCACTTCCAGCTTGACGTTGGTCCCCGAGATCAGCCGGTCGACGAGCATGCGCAGGTCGCCCACCACATCGGTGAGGTTAAGAACCGCCGGCCGCATGGTCTGCTTGCGCGAGAACGCTAGCAGTTGGCGTACAAGCACGGCCGCACGATTGGCGTTGCGCTTTATCTCCATCAGGTCGGCGAAGCTCGCGTCGGACGGCCGCGCCTGCAATAGGAGGTGATCGGAGGACAAGAGGATCGCGGTGAGCACGTTGTTGAAGTCGTGCGCAATGCCCCCTGCCAGGGTACCCACTGCGTTCATCTTCTGCGTCTGCGCCATCTGCGTCTCGAGCGCCTTCTGCTCGGTGGTCTCGACGGCGTAGACGATGGCGACTTCTTCCGGTGCCTCGTCGCTCTCGTCGATCACGGCGTTCACGTAGAAGCGAACATAGCGGCTCTCGTCGCCGGGATGGCGACAGTCGATCGGCGCGATATCGCCCTGACGGTCTCTCGCCGCAGCGAGCGCGTCCATCAACTGCTGTCGCGCCCCTTCATGCACGATCGTCTCGAGCTGGGCACCTGCCTCCACATCGTCGCGCGAGACCACACCGGAGAACAGCCGCAGGAAGGGCGCGTTGATCCGCAGGATCTTGCCGTCGCCGTCCACGGAGGCAATCGCCATGGGCGTATTGTTGAAGAAGCGGGTGAACCGCATCGCCGAAGCCGACTGGTCGCCCTCCACCCCTGGCTGGCGGGCGAGCACGATGGTCCTGCTTTCGCCGGGTGCGCCGTCGCGCATGGACGTCACACTATGCAGCAGCCGCACAGGCAGGCTCTGGCCGCTCGTGCGACGCAGATCGAGATCGAGCGTCTCGGTTCTCTGCAGCCCCGGCGCCGCCTGTACTGACTGGATGAGCGCCATGCCTTCGCCGGCGACCAGGTCGGCGATGGAAAGGGAGCGAGGAACAAACTTGGTCAGGTCTATGCCGAGCCAGTCGGCAAGAGTTGCGTTGACGTAGAAGATCTCGCCCTTCCGCCCGGCAGAGAAGAAGCCGGCGGGGGCATGGTCAAGATAATCGATGGCGTTCTGAAGCTCCCGGAAGAACCGCTCCTGATCGTCTCGCTCGGACGTGATGTCGGTCAACTGCCAGACACTGAACTGCTCGGGACGGCCCTCGTCCTCCTTCAGGATCCGAGCCTTCAGCCGATACCAATGCGCCTCGGAACCTTGTCCGCTGGATCGCCCGAGCGGCTGCGGAAGTCGAAACTCCTCGTGGCCTTCCCGCCCCTCTCGAATGCCGTTGACGAGCCTGTAAAGTGCTTCGCTGGACTCCCGATGGCGTGACAGGAGCGGTTCGAGCGGCTGCACCGCCGCTGCCTTGCCGGCGCCAGTAAGCCGGCCGTAGGCCGCGTTGGCGTAGATGGTGCGCCCCTTCGGATCGGTAACGAGAATCCCGTCGCGATGCCCGGCCATGAAGGCGCGTGCCAGCGCATCCGAGCGAGACTGCGGCATGACCTCCACGAAGCCGATCACGGAGGAGACGAGGAAGAATATCCCCACCATGGCGAGAACGCCGAGCACACCGAGGACGATTTCGTTGTCGAGCGCCTGCTGGAAGAAAACAAAGGCCGCCGAAGCGCCGATCAGCACGAATGCGAGCAGGAGAATTCGGATGATCGTACCGCCGCGTCCGCCGCGTTCGACCAGCGGTGGCTCGTAGTTGCCGCCGTGCTGCAACTTCGTCATCAACCCCTCACACTCTCGGTGTGCGTTGACGCACACCTTGGGAACTTCCGGCACTTTGCCGCGATTCTCTTCTAGCAAGTTGTGATTGAAGCCAAAAGCATGCGAGGGCAGAAAAGCCGGGATAGCGCATTGCGGGCGTCGGGATGACGAAGGGCGCGCTTGCACTCCGTCGGAAACTTCGCCTCTAATCCTGCCGAAACGGCCAAGGAGCAAGTCATGGAAGAAATGCTGGGAGCTTACGGAGGCCGGCTGATCGTCGCAGTCGTCGGCGTCGCCATCGGGCTTGCCTGCCTCGTCGGCGTTCTATGGGTCGTGCGCGGCCGTTCCGGGCCGTCCCCCTTCGTCCGTGGCGGTAAGAACCGGCAGCCGCGCCTCCAGGTGCTCGACGCCGCAGCGGTCGATACCAGGCGGCGGCTGGTGCTCGTTCGGCGGGATGATACCGAACATCTAATCATGATCGGTGGCCCGACCGACATCGTCATCGAAAGCGGTATCAGCGCGAACCGGCCTGTCTCACCCCCGGAAGCCGCGATCGTTGACGCCGCCGTCCCGGGCCCACGGGTTCCCACGGAGGAGCGGAAACGGGCGGCGCCACCCCCTGCGGCCGCGTCGGTCTCGGGCCGTGAACCAGTGCCGGCAGCGGCCAGACCCTCGCCGCCGGCCGAACCGCAAATACCGCGCCCGGCTGCCACCACCCCGCCTCCAGTGACCGATTCCTCGCCGCCGGCCAGAGCGGCGGCAACTGCTACCTCGGTCGTCACGCCGCCACCGGCTGCAGCAGAACAGCAGACACGCCGCGAACCGGTCCTGGAAGAGGCTGCCGATGTTCTCGACGCTGCCCGAAGCCGCGTCCTACAGGGTGCGACCGTCCCGGTGCGGCCACCTCCCCCGGAGCAAGTCGCTCCCTCGGTCGCATCCCCTGCACCGGTATTGGGCAGCGACTTCGAGCGGATTCTCGAGGAGGAAATGGCGAGCAATTTGGCGTCACGGGAGAGGGTGGCTCCTCCCCCCCGTCCCGCCGATAAGCCGGCGCTGACAGGCGCCACGCCAGAACCTTCGCTTCAGGACGAGATGGCGCGGATTTTCGGCGAAATGTCAGTCACTCGCGAGAAGTAACATAAGACATGGATATGGGAGCCCGCGCGCGGCAGGCCTCCCATATCAGTCTCGGCCGTTCCGCCGCGATCAGGCGGCGTGAGCGTCGCGCGCTGCGGGACCACGGTCCCCGTTCCTGCCCACCGGGCTGCCTGTCCTGAACCGGTCGATCTTCTCGGTCAGCACTTCGACCCGCTGTCTAAGGCCATGGATCTCCGCATTGTTCTCCTCGACCATGGCAGCATTCTGCTGGGTAATGAGCTCCACCTCGTGAACGGCCTGCGTGACCTGACCGATCCCCGTTGACTGTTCATCCGTGGCGGCCGAAATGGCCGCAACCAGCTTCCGCACGTCCGTGACATGCGTAATGATCTGGTTAAGAGCACTGCCGGTCTCCTCGACGAGATGAACCCCGCTGCTGACCTGCGTGGAACTGGCCGAGATCAATTCCTTGATTTCCCGGGCAGCTCCAGCGCACCGCTGAGCCAACTCACGGACTTCCTGGGCCACGACGGCAAAACCACGCCCTGCCTCTCCGGCCCTGGCCGCTTCGACGCCGGCATTCAACGCCAGAAGATTCGTCTGGAAGGCAATCTCGTCGATAACCCCGATGATGGTCGCGATCTTCTCAGAGGAGCGACTGATCTCACCCATGGCGCCGACCGCCCGGGAGACCACCTCGCCCGAACGGACGGCGAACTCCTCCGTCTCGTTTACCGAGGTGGCGGTCTTCCGCGCGCTGTCTGCCGTGGACTTCACCACATCGCTCAGATGACGCAGTGCCCGCGAACTCTCCTCCAAAGCAGACGCCTGCTGCTCCGTACGCCGCGCCAGATCGTCAGCAGATGCGGCCAGGTTCCTTGTCCCGCTATTGATCTCGCCGGTCGTGGCCCGCACGTCTTCAAGCGTTGCGCGCAGCGCTTGCACCGCAGTGTTGTAGGTATGAGCCATAGGGACGAAGTCGCTGGCGAGGTTCTCGTCCATGCTTCGCTCCAGATTTCCTTCCGAAAGCTGGGTGAGAGCATCGGAAAGCGCCGTGAGAGCGGCATGCTGCTCAGCCGCGATCCGTGCGCGCTCCTCGGCACGACGGGCGGCTTCAGCGCTCGTCTGCTCCCGTGCCGCGGCAGCTTCCTGTTCAAGCCGAACGTTTTCAAGCGCGGCATCGCGGAAGACGGTGACGGAGCGAACCATGTCGCCTATTTCATCCCCTCGTTCGCGCCCCTCGATGCTCACGGCGAGATCGCCCTCAGCCAGGCGCTTCATCACGTCCGTCACGCGGCGGAGCGGTCCCCGCAGCGTCTCCACCAGCATCAGGCCGCCAATGATGGCGAGCAGGGTACCGACGACCATTGCGGCGACGGAGATGTTTGCGGACCGTTCGCTGTCTTCCTTGCCGACTTCCTGGGCCTGCGCAATAAAAGCCTGCAGGCCCGACATTCCCTCCGAGAGGGTGCCCGAAGTCCGCACCCGCGCCTCGTTCCACTTCGACTCGATCTCCAGCATCTGGCCGGATGCACGTTCGAGGGCGACGAGCGGTTGCTCCAGATCGGTAGAAAACGAACCCATGGCCGAGTTGTTGTTTCCCAGTGCCGATATCTGGGTACCGGAAGCCCGCAGCGCAGCAATGTCGTCCAACACCACCTTCCGAGCTTCCTCGGTCAGCTGCGAGCGCAGCCGCTCCACATGCAGTTGCAGCAAATCTCCCAGCGCCAGGGACGTCTCCACATGGGCGAGTAGCGTCTTGAGCGTCGTAACCTCGCCTTCCAGATTGGCAAATCGCTCGGCCGCATCTCCGGACTTTTTCAGGACGTTCTGCTGCAACTCGTTCTGGAACCGCATAAAGCCGCTGGCCGCGACGCGCAGGGCCTGTGCCTTCTCAACCGCCGCCATGTCCCCTTTCGCAATCTGCAGGAGATTTTCGGCCCCTTCCTGAACGGGAGAAAATCCCTGCATGATCTTATCACTCACCAGGGACCTCAGCGGCTCGAATTCCGCCAGCAACGCCTGCGCCTGCACTTCAGCAGCCTTGGCCGTTCCCTCGTCGGAACTCGCGTTTCGAACCGCGCTTCGCAGATTGTCTATCCGCTCCGCGATAGACTTGTAGGCGAAGGATTCAAACAGGGCGCCCTTGGCGAACCGTTCCTGGCCTTCGAACTTCTTTCGCAGGTTACCCAGACGCTGCTCAACTGTCGCCGACAACGCCTTGACGGCGTCGAGGTGGGCGCTGATCTCGCTTCCGTTAGCATCACGTTGCTGCTTGACACTCCATAGCTCCTCGGCCCTCTGCCGCATGGCCGGCGCCAGCTTTGCGACAACGTCTATTCGTTGCCGGTCCGCCTCGCTCGCAAGCAGACCCTCCAGGACTTGAACGCCCTTTTCCTGCCGGTCGATGCCCTGTTGCAACGCCCCAAGCGTAACCTCGTCGGGCTTCTCGCTGAACTCCTGCAGCACCGACTGCAGATGGTCGAAATCGGCAATGTTCTCGATCGTGGCGCGTGTGACGGTCATATGCCCGTTGAGCATGTTGGCCGTGTAGTAGCCCGCCAGTCCGACCCCTGCGATGAGAAGTACGAGCGGAACGACGAAGAGCAGGACCTTGGTAACGATCCTGCGGCCTTGAAGAATTCGATCGATAAATGACATGCGACCTCGAGGAAAATATCGCCCTACCCTGCCGGAACATTTGCAAGGCGGCTGGCCGAAATTCCCGCGTCATGCCGGACGGCTACACACTTAGCGATATCTCTTGAGCAAGCGTTAATCGCGACCGGCCATTTTTCTTGCGGGCCGAGGTGGCCAGACTGGTTCTGAATTTCACGCGGTTGAAGACGTTTCTCCGGCCAACCGGTCTGGCCGACCGGGGGTGCCTGCTCTAGAACTTCCTCCCTGCAAGTGAAGGAATCGTCATGGCATCGCCCGAAAACACAAGAGGCGCGCTCTACATGTCCCTCGCCATGGCTTCGTTCACGTTCAACGATGCGCTGGTCAAGTCGGTGACATCTTCGCTGAGCGTCGCACAGATCATCACGGTCCGAGGGGTCATGACGACGGTCCTGGTGTACTTCGTGGCACGCCGCCTCGGCGCATTGCGTCGGATTGCCGTCGTGTTTCAGCCGCTGATCCTGTTGCGGACATTCTTTGAAATCGGAGCAACACTGACTTTCATCAGTGCGCTTGGGCAGATCGATTTCGCCAACGTAACCTCGATCATGCAGTCCCTGCCCCTCGCCGTGACCTTGGGGGCAGCAATCTTCCTGAAGGAACCGGTCGGCTGGCGGCGATGGGCGGCGATCCTTGTTGGATTCTTTGGCGTCCTCATCATCCTGCGGCCGACCGCTGACGGATTTGCATCCGCTTCGCTACTGGTGGTCGCCGCCGTCTTCTTCACCTCGTCACGGGACCTCGTTACCCGCCGCATCGTCGCAGACGTGCCGTCGCTGACCATCACACTCTTCACGGCGGCGGCAAATACGATTGTCGGCGGGTTCCTCATCGTGCCGATGGGCGGCTGGCAACCCATGACGTGGGAAAACTTCCTGCCCCTCGTGATCGCCGCCTTGCTGGTATTCTCAGGCTATCAGGCAGTCATCATGGCCATGCGGACCGGCGAAATCTCCTTCGTCGCGCCTTTCCGCTACACGAGCCTGATCTGGGGCCTCGTCCTCGGCATCCTTTTCTTCGGAGAGCGCCCGGATGCCTTCGTCTATGTCGGAGCGGCGATCATCATCGTGTCAGGGCTGTACAGCTTCTACCGCGAGGGGAAGCGACGCCGCGAGGCCATGGCAAGAAGCCAACAGCCGCTCCCGCAAGGGCCGACAATGTCGATGAAGGATGGAAGCTGACTTGGGCAAGACACGTTTTCTGGACAACAGCACGCCGCCACACATCGCCACCTTGGTCCTCGCAGCCGGCCTGGCGGCGATGTCGATGAACATCTTCCTTCCGTCGCTCGCAACGATGGCCGAGTACTTCGGCACCAGCTATGCCGTCATGCAGTTTGCCGTGTCCGGCTATTTGGCAGGCACCGCGGTCATCCAGATCGCCATCGGTCCACTGTCGGACCTGTTCGGGCGGAGACCGGTCATGCTGGGGGGAATCGTCCTCCTTCTCGCCGGCACGCTCATCTGCGCTCTCGCCCCCAACATCACCATCTTCATGATCGGGCGCCTGATGCAGACAGGGGTCGTTGCCGGCATCGTTCTGTCGCGCGCCATCGTGCGAGACATGGTTCCGATGGAGGAAGCCGCTTCCATGATCGGCTATGTCACCATGGGCATGTCTCTGGTTCCGATGATCGCCCCGACGCTCGGGGGCGTCCTGGACGACCTGTTCGGCTGGCAGGCGAGCTTCACGGCCATGCTCTTGGCTGGCCTCGCGGTACTGCTCCTGGTCTGGCGCGATCTCGGCGAAACCAATACGGCGCAATCCGCCAGTCTCGGCGCCCAGTTCCGCAGCTGGCCGCAACTGCTGCAGTCGCGACGCTTCTGGGGATATACCCTGACCGCCACCTTCTCTTCCGGTGTCTTCTTCAGCTTTCTCGGCGGCGCACCCTTCGTCGGCAGCGTGATCCTCAAGCTGACGCCGTCCGCCCTCGGTCTTTACTTCTTTACCATGGCGGCGGGCTACATGCTCGGAAACTACCTGTCCGGCCGGTATGCGCGTCGCTTCGGGATCGGCCCGATGATGTTGTCGGGTAACATTGTCAATGTCGTCGGTATCGGCACAGCCGTCGTCTTTGCGATCGTCGGCATCAGCCATCCGTTCGCTTTCTTCGGCCCACTGTCGCTGATTGGCATAGGCAACGGACTAACGCTTCCGAGTGCCAACGCAGGCATGGTCAGTGTCCGTCCACATCTTGCGGGATCGGCATCGGGGCTCGGAGGGGCGATCACCCTGGGCGGCGGTGCAGCCCTTTCGGTCCTTGCAAGTTCGGTCCTGACACCTGAGACCGGAACCATGCCTCTTCTTGCCGTCATGGGAGCGACGGTTGTTCTGGCTCTGGCTGCGACCGAGTACGTGCGCTGGATCGATCGCCGCGAAGGATCGCTGGGAGGTGGTGACGGCCGATGACGAAGCGCCCGCCGAACGGATTGATCCTCGCGGGAGGAAAGTCGAGCCGCATGGGCAGCGACAAGATCTCGCTCCCCTTCGGGTCGGGCACGCTTCTTACCCGCATGCTTGATCGCCTGGCACCGCAGGTAACCGAGGTCGCCGTCAATGGACCACCGTCGCTGCAACTGCCGAAGGGTGTACGTCACGTCCCCGACACCTTGCCGGGCCAGCCGGGACCGCTCGCGGGTGTTCTGGCCGGATTGCGGGATCTGTCCAGCCATCGACCGGACGAGGTGCACCTGCTGACGGTGCCTTCGGACGCCCCGTTCTTTCCGGAGGATCTCGCCCGTCTGCTCATGTCAGCAGCATCGGGTCCGGAAACGGTCGCGATCGCGGCATCTGGTGGGCGAGCGCATCCCGTTTTTGGCCTCTGGCCGATATCACTGGCGAACGATCTCGAACATTGGCTGAGGAACAGCGAAAACCGACGCATGTCTGACTATCTTGGACGTCAACAAGTGGTGACGGTGGAATGGGCGATGGTATCTACTACCGCCGGCCTGCTTGACCCGTTCATGAACCTCAACACCCCTGAAGAATTGGGAAAGGCCCGGCGCTTTCTGGAGATACTTCCGTGAGCCGGCCCCGCGTCTTCGGGATCGCTGGCTGGAAGAATTCGGGCAAGACGGGTCTTGCCGTACGGCTTGTGGAGGAATTCACCCGGCGGGGCTACCGCATCTCGACCATCAAGCACGCCCACCACGACTTCGATATCGACAAAGTGGGCGCAGACAGCTATCGCCACCGCCAGGCAGGCGCACACGAAGTCGCGCTCGTCTCCGGCATGCGCTTTGCGATCATGCATGAACTCCGCGGTGATCCCGAACCAGCCTTCGAAGACATCCTCGCCCGCCTCGCCCCCTGCGACCTCGTCCTGATCGAAGGGTACAAGCGGGAACCTGTGCCGAAGATCGAGGCGCGACGGCTTCAGGCGGAGAGCCGCGAACCGCTCGCCCCAGGCGATCCGCACATCGTCGCCATCGCCGCGGACCACCCGGTGGAGGGCACATCCCTTCCCGTCTTCGAACTCGACGACACCAGCGCCATCGCGGATTTCATTGCCGCGGCGATAGACCTGCCACGGAAGGAATGACGCAACGAAAAAGGCCGGCTTCCACTGACGGAGAGCCGGCCTTTCGTTTCACTATGTCAGGGCTGTCAGCCGTTGACGACCATCCGCTTCTCGTCGCGGCCGGTCTTCATCCTCTCGGCGAGCAGGAAGGCGAGCTCCAGCGCCTGGTCGGCGTTCAGGCGGGGATCGCAATGGGTGTGATAGCGATCCTGCAGATCACCAGCCGTGACTGCGCGCGCTCCGCCGGTGCATTCCGTGACGTCCTTGCCGGTCATCTCGATATGGATGCCGCCCGGGTGCGTCCCTTCTGCACGATGGATCTGGAAGAAGCTCTCGACTTCCGACAGGACACGGTCGAACGGCCGGGTCTTGTAGTTGTTGAGGGTGATCGTGTTGCCGTGCATGGGATCACAGGACCAGACGACCTTGCGGCCTTCACGTTCTACCGCGCGGATCAGCTTCGGCAGATGGTCCGCCACCTTCTCATGCCCGAACCGGCAGATCAGCGTCACTCGACCAGCTTCGTTTGAAGGGTTCAGCGCGTCGATCAGTTCCAGTAGGTTGTCGGGCTGGAGCGAAGGGCCGCACTTCAAGCCGATCGGGTTCTTGATCCCGCGGCAATACTCCACATGCGCGTGATCTGCCTGACGGGTCCGATCACCGATCCAGATCATATGGCCGGACGTCGCGTACCAGTCACCCGACGTCGAATCGACGCGCGTGAGCGCTTCCTCGTAACCCAGGAGCAGAGCCTCATGGCTGGTGAAGAAATCGGTCTCGCGAAGGCTCGGATTGTTGTCGGCGCTGATGCCGATCGCCTTCATGAAGTCCATGGTTTCGCTAATACGGTCGGCAAGCTTCTTGTAGCGCTCGCCCTGCGGGCTGTCCTTGACGAAGCCGAGCATCCACTGGTGGACGTTCTCCAGGTTGGCATAGCCGCCCATCGCGAAGGCGCGCAGCAGGTTCAGCGTCGCGGCCGACTGGCGATATGCCATCAGTTGCCGCTCGGGGTTCGGAATGCGGGCTTCGGGATTGAACTCGATGCCGTTGATGATGTCGCCGCGGTAGCTCGGCAGTTCGACGTCACCCTGCTTCTCGATGTTGGAGGAGCGCGGCTTGGCGAATTGGCCAGCGATCCGACCGACCTTGACCACCGGCTGCTGCGCTCCGAAGGTCAGCACAACGGCCATTTGCAGGAAGGCACGGAAGAAGTCACGGATCGTGTCCGCCCCGTGCTCGATGAAGCTTTCGGCGCAGTCGCCACCCTGCAGCAGGAAGCCATTACCCTCAGCGACACTGGCAAGGTGCTTCTTGAGGCGACGGGCCTCACCCGCAAAGACGAGCGGCGGAAAAGTGGTAAGCTGGGCTTCTGTCGCGGCCAATGCCGCGGCATCCGGATAGTCAGGGACCTGCTGGATCGGTTTCTGCCGCCAAGTGCTCGGGGTCCAGTTCTGTGCCATTTCGCTCACCTGTCATCGCCGCGGCGCCGGCGCCGGGCTTTCCGTTCTCGATTTTGCGGCGGCTTATAACTCTTCCGGCTGCCCTTGCCTAGCATTTTAGCGCCACTGCATCAGGCGGGCGAACTGCCTATGACGGTCGGAAGACCTCAGACGCGCTCGCCTTTGCGGATGCGATAGCTTGGCTGGTACATGGTTACCAGTTCCTCTGCCGCGGTGGGATGGACGGCCATCGTCCGGTCGAAATCATCCTTCGTGCAGCCAGCCTTGAGCGAAATTCCAAGCAACTGCGCCATCTCGCCCGCATCGTGGCCGAGCACGTGAGCCCCGACGACCTTCCGACTGGCAGCATCGACGACCAGCTTCATGATCATCTTCTCTGCGCGCCCAGACAGGGTCGCCTTCATCGGGCGGAATTCGGCGCGGTAGACCTCGATTTCCGGATAGCGCCGGCAGGCTTCTTCCTCTGACAGTCCGACGGTACCGATCTCAGGCTGTGAGAACACGGCCGTCGCGATCAGCTCGTGATCCGGCTTTGTCGGATTGTTCTTGAATTCGGTCTCGATGAAGCACATGGCTTCGCGGATCGCCACCGGCGTCAGCTGTACCCGGTCGGTGACATCGCCAAGGGCATAGATATGGGGCACGTTCGTGCGGGAGTATTCATCGACGATGATCGCGCCCTTCTCGTTCATTTCGACGCCAGCCGCCTCCAGACCAAGCCCCTGCGTGTTCGGGTCGCGGCCAAGAGCCAGCATGACCGTATCGACGGCAAGTGCCTGCCCTTCAAGTGTACGTGCGACCAAGCCGCCGGCCGGCGCCTTCCGTACTTCCTCGATGATGTCGGTGCAGATGATCCGGATGCCCTTTTCCTCCATCGCGCGATGCAGGCCTTGGCGCATGTCGCGGTCAAAGCGCGAGAGGATTTCCTTGCCACGGTAGATCAGCGTCGTGTCCACCCCGAGCCCGTGGAAGATGTTGGCGAACTCGACGGCGATATAACCGCCGCCGGCGATCAGGATCGAACGTGGCAGTTCCGGCAGATCGAACGCCTCATTTGAGGTGATGCAAAGTTCGTGCCCAGGAAGCGCCGCATGCGGATTGGCCGATCCGCCGGTCGCGATGACGATCTTCTCTGCGGTCACCGTTTGGCCGGTCGTAACCAGACGTATCGTGTGAGCGTCGACGAGCTCAGCCCGCGTCCCCAGCACCTCGACGCCGGCATTCTCAAGGTTGCGCCGATAGATCCCCTCAAGCCGCGAGATTTCGCGGTCCTTGGCTGCAACCAGCCTCTTCCAGTCAAAGCTCGTTTCGCCAACCTGCCAGCCAAAGCCGACCGAATCCTCGAAGTGCTCCGGGAATTGCGAGGCGTAGACGAAGAGCTTCTTCGGAACGCAGCCGCGGATGACGCAGGTGCCGCCGAAGCGATATTCTTCCGCGACCGCTACCTTCTTGCCGAGCGAACCAGCAAGCCGCCCGGCACGAACACCTCCCGAACCACCGCCGATGACGAACAGGTCATAGTCGAAATCGGTCATCGGAGGCTCCTTCGTCAAGTGGCACGCCGCCCATATAAGGGGGATGCCGGAAAAGCAAAAGCCCGGATTGCTCCGGGCTTGGGATTGGGAACCGTGGGTGTGCTTATTGCGGCGGAAGTTGCAGCTGCAATCGCGGCTGTTCTGCTGCTCCTTCGGCAGCAGCCGGCGCCCCGCCCTCGGCGGCCGGCGGCATTTCCGCAGGGACGGCATCAATGATGTCGCGCAGGACGGCCGTGCTCTGGTTGTTCAGGTCCCGAGATATGCCGTTTGCCCAGATCTCGGCTGCCTTGGCCAATTCGCGGGAGACAAGCGGGCCGTTGGTAAGGAGCTTCTTCCCAGCCTCGGTGGCGTAGAAGGAAGAAATCGCCTTCAATTCGTCGAGGGTGAAGGCCTTGGCGTAGATCGTTGCCGCTTCACGCTCGAGGTCGGCACGGCGCGGCGCAAGCTCAAGAGCCTGCTCGTCGACGGCCGCCGAAATCTGCTCCTGAAAATTCGGCGAGGCCTGGATGAACTGCGCCTTCAACCCTTCCGCAAGACCCGGCAGGATGTTGTCGTAGCGGTCGGTTGCGTTGATCGAGGCGATGGCTTCGCGGGCTGCGGCCAGATGCTCCTCGGAAATCTCCTGCGCCTGGAGCGGCGCCGCCATGCTGCCCGCGACAAGCACGGCAAGAGCGGCCGCGCGTCGGAAACCCGCAAACTTGGTCATGAAAATAGTGCTCCTGTCTTTCATTGTGCCTTGAGCGTCCGTGCCCCGTTCTCGCCGGCGATGATGGCGAAAGACGCTAGATTGATAAACAGCCCGTGCTCCACCACACCTGGGACGGAATTCAGCTGACTTGCGAGAGCCTCTGCATCAGGAATACGGCCAAAAGATGCGTCCAGAATATGGTGCCCGCCATCCGTCGTGAAGGTGTCGTCGGCGCTTCCACGCAGGCGAATTTCGCCGGTGAGGCCCAGCCGCTCGGCGAGCTTGTCGATCGCGATCCGCGTTGCCACCAATCCGAATGGATTGACTTCGATCGGCAGCGGGAAAGCGCCCAGCGTCTCGACCAACTTCGTCTCATCGGCGATTACGATCATCCGTGAGGATGCAGCTGCGACGATCTTCTCGCGCAGAAGGGCACCACCGCCGCCCTTGATAAGCTGCAACCGCCCATCGACCTCGTCCGCACCATCGATGGTGAGATCCAGTTCCGGCAGCTCGTCCAGCGACTTCAACGGTACACCGAGATCAAGGCAGAGGCGCGCCGTACGTTCGGACGTAGGCACACCCTGGACGTCCAGGCCTTCAGCCACCTTCTCCGCCAGAAGCCTTACGAATTCTTCGGCGGTGGATCCTGTGCCGATGCCGAGGCGCATGCCGTGCTCGACATGGGCCAATGCCGCTTCCGCCGCCTTGATCTTCATTTGCCGGGCGTCCATGCGCCAGATGCTCCCCTTTGTTTCGCCGTTGCTGTTTACACGGCCACCCTCGGAAGGAAAAGGGCCATTGCAAGGTTGCCATTTGCTTTAGCGATCGTCCTGTCCTAAGCCCTCTCTCCAAGAAAATCCGCTAAGAGGCATTCATGACGGCTCCCCTGGTGATCTTTGACCTCGATGGCACTCTTATCGACACCGCACCGGATCTCGTTGCCAGCCTCAACCATACGATCGCAGCTGCTGACCTCGAACCAGTCACTTATGCCGACCTCACCCACCTCGTCGGCCAAGGCGCGCGCGTCATGATTCGTCGCGCCTTCGAACTGCGTGGGCAGCCGCTCAGCGACGAGGCGGCAGAACCCCTCCTCCAGCGTTTTCTCGCCCACTACAAAGCGGAAATGCCGGGTGCCAGCCGCCCCTACCCCGGATTGATCGAGGCGATGGAGCGGTTGAAGGAGGCAGGGATGCGCCTCGCCGTCTGCACCAACAAGCTGGAGGAACTAGCGATCCCGCTCATCGGCAAGCTTGGTCTGTCGGATCGTTTTGTGACGGTAACAGGCGGAGACACCTTTCCCGTTCGCAAGCCCGACGCCGGTCACGTTCTGGGCACGATCGAGAAGGCCGGCGCTCGACCGGAAGCGACCGTGATGATCGGGGACAGCATCAACGACATCTTGGCAGCCCGCAACGCCGGAATTCCCTCGATCGCCGTGACGTTCGGATATTCCGACGTCCCGGTCGAGGACCTTCAGCCGGACCATGTCATGACTCATTTTTCCGAGCTTACCGGTGAACTCGTCCGGCGGCTGCTGTCACGCGAGACACAAGCTCCCGCATTGACCGTTCCTGCTTGAAAAGGGCGGCACTAGGCCGCCCTCCAATTGCACCGGAAAGCTTCAGGAAGTCCTCGCCTTGGTGGTCGCGGCCATGGCCTTGAGCGTGGCTGCGTCGCGGTCATAGACATCGTCGAAATACTCGATGACCCCGTCCTTGTTCGGCCAGGCGGTGAAATAGGAGACGTAGACCGGAATCTTTGCGGTCACCTTCTCTCCCTTGTTGCGCCCGCCGGCGATACGGCTCCCGATCTCCTGCTCAGTCACACCGAGAACCGCCGCGGCCATCTTGCGCGGCTCGGCCAGACGGATGCAGCCATGGCTGAGCGCACGCGTATCGCGCTGGAAATAGCTCTTCGAGGGCGTGTCATGCATGTAGATCGCATGGGCGTT
This sequence comes from Pseudorhizobium flavum, assembly GCF_044142885.1. Lineage (NCBI taxonomy): Bacteria > Pseudomonadati > Pseudomonadota > Alphaproteobacteria > Hyphomicrobiales > Rhizobiaceae > Pseudorhizobium > Pseudorhizobium flavum. Next base: position 567,230 of record NZ_JBIOKZ010000002.1, on the reverse strand, counting down.
CGGGAACAGGATTTTCAGTTCGCCGAGCGCATTGTCGCTGGAGGGCGGCTGGCGCACCGCGATTGACTGTGTCGAGCCATACCAGTTCACGCTCGACGAAGACACCGGCCGGCCATTGACCTCGACCTGGTAACCCATCCGGTCGAGGTAGGACGGGTCGGAGCGCAGGTGCGGAAGCATCTCGTTGATGATAATCGACTGCGGGACGCCCCAGTATGGGTTGAACTCGACGGTCTCGATCTCGTCCTGAAAGAAGTAGGTCTGGTTACTCTTGGAGCCCACCACGACGCGCATCGAGAACTGCTCGTCGCCATCTTCATGATAATAGGCCATGTATGCAGGCTGGTTGATGAAGACGTGCCGCTCACCCAGTTCGGTCGGCAACCAGCGCGCCTGCTCCATCGCAATGACGAGTTTCTCGATCTTTGCCTCGTCGCTGTGACCGACGAGCGCCCGGACTGTGGCACGCCCAACAACCCCGTCAGGCTTCAGCCCCGCTTCCTTCTGGAAGGCCTTCACAAGCTCGACAAGCTCCGGCGTGTATTTTCCGGCCTCCTGATAGCCGGAGAGAGTCTCAGCATGCGCGGAGGTCAAATCGTCCGATGCAACCTCCCGGATTGCGGCAACAACGCCGGCCACGGCGGGATCGTCGGTGCCCGGCTTGAGCAGCAAATCATACGGCAACTCGATCCTCTGGTCCCGATCCGAGACCTTCGCCTTCAGCCGCGCAAGCTCCGCCTTCAACGCCACGAACTGCGGGCTCTGCGGGGCAAGACCCTCCAGATATGCGGCCGGGTTCTCCTCGGCCCGTACGAACGGCAACACGAACGCGAGCTTCACGTCCTTGCGCTTGAAGTCATGGTAATCGGAGATGCGGTTAGGGTCGAGGCGGCCACGGACCATATCCTGAGCGAAGCGCAAGACACTTGCTGAGAGATCGAGTTCGAACTGCATGAGCGCTCTGCGGTGGCCGTCGCCGGGGACCGCGGCCATACCGTCGGACATCGTCGCGGAGACCGGCTCGGTGCTGGCTGTCAGCAGTTCGGGAACCGTGAGGCGGTAATCCGCCGGGTCCAAACCGTAGGCATCGGCGCGTTCGAACAGCTCGATGACGGCCTGTGCCTTGCTGGTGACGTCACCATTGGAGACCCAGAGCGGCGTAGCGTTCTTCCCGTAGAAGGATTCGATCGCGGCAGCTACGTCCTCGGACGCCGAAACCTTCGCATCGGCAAAAGGACTTGCATCATTTCCTGCTACAGCAAAGCCAGCGGTTCGAACGGCGCGAACGGCATCCGGCTTATAGGCGTGGTATTTCGGGCCGGTCACCTTCGGCAGTGGCTGCGGATCGACTCGCCGCTCGCGCGTTCCCCCCCCCGGCAGGCGATCGTTGTAGACCGGCGCGCGATTGGCCGGTCCACCCCTGATGATGTCCAGGAGGGTAATCGCCTGTGCCGGTGATGAGTGTGCGCAGAGGGTAGCCACTGCAGAAACGACTGCAAGGGCGATAGGTGCTCTTCTGGATAAAGTCTGCAATTCTGTCCCCGTCGGCTGGGTTCGGCCCTTAGGCGGTTTCGCTCACCGGTCTAGCGGATCGCATCGAAAATGAAAAGGAAACGCCCGGCTCAGTGACTGGTCGCACTCGCCAGCCGTGCATGAGTCGCTCCATGCGGCAAGGCTAGGAAACCACTCGTTAATTTTTTCTTCATCATAATCGACCTGCCACCTTTCACGTCGCTCCCTCGGCTGAAACCTCGGCGTCGTGTCAAAAATGGCACGCGGGTTTGGCGGCCCATGATCGTTTTGCGGACATCCGGAATGGTCCGACATTGGTATACAATCCAGCGGCTGGCCTTGCGCCACAGTGTTTTGTCGAATAACTCCGGCGCTACCATCCAGCGCAGCAGAGGCAGAACCATGTCATCCACCCGCACCGAAACCGATACCTTTGGACCGATTGACGTCGACGGCGATCGCTATTGGGGCGCGCAGGCGCAGCGCTCGCTCGGCAACTTCAAGATTGGCTGGGAAAAGCAGCCAGCCGCCGTCATCCGCGCGCTCGGGATCGTCAAGCAGGCCGCTGCCCGTGCCAACATGGAGTTAGGGGGCCTCGACCAGGGGCTGGGCAAAGCAATCGTCGAAGCCGCCCAGGAAGTGATCGATGGCAAGCTCAACGATCATTTTCCGCTCGTCGTATGGCAGACCGGCTCGGGCACCCAGTCCAACATGAACGCCAACGAGGTCATCTCCAATCGCGCGATCGAGATGCTGGGCGGCACCATGGGCTCCAAGAAGCCTGTGCATCCCAATGACCACGTCAACATGAGCCAGTCGTCCAACGACACCTATCCGACGGCCATGCATATCGCCTGCGCGGAGCAGATTGTCCGCCACCTGATCCCGGCCCTGAAGCAGCTTCACGCCGCGCTTGAAGACAAGGTCAAGGCCTTCTCGCACATCATCAAGATCGGCCGCACCCATACACAGGATGCCACGCCCCTGACACTTGGCCAGGAATTCTCCGGCTATGCCGCGCAGGTCGCTTCCGCCATCAAGCGCATCGAACTGACGCTGCCTGGCCTCTACGAGCTCGCCCAAGGCGGCACCGCGGTCGGGACCGGGTTGAACGCACCGGTCGGCTTCGCCGAGAAGGTTGCCGAGGAAATTGCCCGGATCACCGGCCTGCCCTTTGTCAGCGCGCCGAACAAGTTCGAGGCTCTCGCCGCCCATGATGCGATGGTCTTCGCCCATGGCGCGATCAATGCGGCTGCAGCGGCCCTCTTCAAGATCGCCAACGACATCCGTTTCCTCGGCTCCGGCCCGCGCGCGGGCCTCGGCGAACTGGCACTGCCCGAAAACGAACCCGGCTCGTCCATCATGCCCGGCAAGGTGAACCCCACGCAGTCGGAGGCGATGACGCAGGTCTGCGCCCACATCTTCGGCAACCACGCAGCGATCACCTTCGCTGGCAGCCAGGGCCACTTCGAACTGAACGTCTACAACCCCATGATGGCCTATAACTTCCTGCAGTCGGTACAGCTTCTCGGCGATGCGGCGGTCTCCTTCACCGACAACTGCGTTAGTGGCATCGAGGCGCGCGAGGATAACATCAAGCGCGGCGTCGAGAACTCGCTGATGCTCGTCACCGCCCTAAACACGCGCCTCGGCTACGACACCTGCGCGAAGATCGCCAAGACAGCCCACAAGAACGGGACGACTTTGCGCGAAGAAGCTGTCGGTGGTGGATACCTGACCAATGAAGAATTCGATCAGTACGTGCGTCCTGAGAACATGATCGGACCGCGTTGAGGTACGAACGCCTCTATCGGTAAAGAATGGTCTGGCCGGGAAGTGATCGGCTGGACGCACCGAATCTGCTTTTTAAGGAGCCGCTTAATTTTGAGCGACTCCTTAATTGTTTTCGCATAGATTTGATATAAAGCAGTCCTACTAAAGTGTTGGGGAACACGTGGGGGGTTTGATGACAACGACTGCGCAGAAGGCGCAAGCGAACGATGTAGTTGGCCAGATCATCTACGCATTGCGGGCAATGGGCGTCGCCCCTATTCCTCGCAATTATCAGTTGTTCTACGAAGCCTATATCGGCTCGAATACGTCTCTGACGCAGCAACTTGCTGCGCTCGGCAGCAGCGCGACCCAGGAAGAACTGGACGCGATTTCGAGCCAGTATCTCGGAACCGGCCAGGTGGAGGTAATCGAGAGGGCTCACGGAAAGCTTCTTGTCGAACTCGAGAACCTCCTCCGCCTGCTGCGGCGCGAGCAGCAATCGATGGAAAGCTATACCAAGCTCCTCGGTGAAACGGCCACCCGCATCAACAGCAAGGCCAACTTCTCCAACGACATCATCCGCAACGCCATTGCACTTCTCACCTCCGCTACCACTGATACGATGGCCCACGGCGAGCGAACTGCCGACACCGTTGCGGAGCATTCCGTTGAGATGGATCAGGTCCGAAAGGAACTGGACGAGTACAAGCGGATCGCCAACACCGATTCGCTGACGCGTCTTTCGAACCGGCGGGCCTTCGACGACAAGCTGGCGTCGATTTTTGACAGCACCGGCAACCTGAAGGTCACCGCGCTGGTGCTGGCCGATATCGACAACTTCAAGAACATAAATGACAACTTCGGCCACCCGGTGGGAGACAAGATCCTCGCCACCGTCGCCTCAGTGATTCGCGCGAATGTGCGCAAGGATCTGTTCGTCGCCCGTACCGGCGGTGAGGAGTTTGCGGTGATCGTGGAAGGCAATACGGCCGATGAGGTCATGCTGATCTGCGAGCGGGTTCGCTGCGCACTCGAGACCCGCAGCTTCCGCAACTCCCGTTCGGGCGTACAATATGGTCCGATCACCATATCACTGGGCTATTCTATGGCAGCTCAGGCCGAAAACCCCAACCAGCTATACGCCAATGCCGACGCGGCGCTCTATCACGCCAAGCACAACGGCCGAAACAGGACCGTATTTTTCGACGAAGTAATGCGCAGGGACTATGCGGCCAAGAACTGGCTCATCTATCGCAACTAAACGTTTGCGGCGCGCTTACTGGCTTCGCTACCACATCGTCGCTGCCGCGCGTCCCGCCCATTCGCGGTCATAGGTGGCCTGGTCGAAACCTGCCTTCGCAGCTTTCAGCATTGCGCCGGCGCTCGGCAAGGTCGCTGGATCAATAAACTTCTCGGGGTTCCAGAGCTGTGCCCGCATGATCGCTCTCGCACACTGGAAGTAGATTTCACCGATCGTGATCACGATCACCGAGCGGGGATGATGCCCGTCCGTCTCAAAGCTCTCCAGCAGCGACGGCTCGACGGACACGACGGCCGAACCGTTGACGCGCATCGCCGTGTTTGATCCGGGGATGAGGAACATCAGCGCCACCCTCGGGTCCCGGATGATGTTCATCAGCGAATCAACGCGGTTGTTGCCGCGCCAGTCCGGCAAGAGAAGCGTCTTCGGGTCCTGAACGCGGACGCAGCTTCCGGTGTCGCCCCGCGGCGAGCAATCCAGCCCCTCAGGGCCGACCGTCGCCAGAGCCATGAACGGCGAAGCTTCGATCATCGAACGGTATTCCGGCGTCAGCATCCCCGTGACCTTGGCGACCGAGGCTTCGGTCACGTCGGCGTAGATGTGCCGAAGGTCTTCGATCGTCCGGATGATCGTCATTCTGCCGCCACTCCTGTCTGGTGCAATCTGGCAGGGACGTTACGACGGCAGATCTGTGCAATCAACGTCACGCGGCGGAGTTGCGGCTATCCTCGCCTTGAACGTCGGTGAGAAACGCCGCCACGACTCCTATCACCTCCGGTGCGCTGATGATCCTGCGATGGCCATGACCATTCGCCCAGTGAATTCTCGCTGACGGCACCGTGGCGTAGCGCCGTGCGTGCTCGGCATCGACCTCCTTGTCGTCTTCTGCGTGGACGACGAGCAACGGCTTGCACAGCCTCTGCGCGATGGGAACGCCGTCGAATTCGGATAAGGCCGCACCCGCCACTGTCTCGGCATGGCGCACGAGGTTTCGGCGCATTGACTCGCTGAGGCCGACGACATCCGAGAATCCGTCGAAAAGCCACTCGATTCTGCTGGGTGCCCCAATCACTGCCAGTCGGCCGGGGTTAAATTGTCCGGCGTCAGGCATGATGCCGCCGGCTGCAAGTACCAGACTGGCTCCTCCAAAGGAGTGTCCCACCGCACCGTCGAATGGTCCGAATCGACGCTCCGCTTCAACGATCGCCTCTACGGCCATGCGGATGTTGAGGCGTCGTCCGCTCGAGTGTCCATGGCCGGGAAGATCCAGAACCACAACCTCCGCACCCGTCGATGCAAGGCCTCCCGCCAGCGACGAAATATAGGCGGCCGATGAGCCCCAGCCATGGACGACGAGAAACCGCTTGCTCACCTCCCTATGCTGACCTGCGAAAAGATATGCCATTACTCTTGCCTTCCCCACCCGGAACGGCATGGTCTTGGCAGCGGCAAGCCGTTGGTGGCCCTGAGCGTGGACTTGGCGAGCCTTCGGCCCAGCCGGCCGGCGCGGTGGCGTGCGACAGAACAGTTCGAATGCAAGGCGCGCCGTCACCTGGGGTGCATATCTGCTGCCGACGCTGATAACAGGACGGATGACCTTGAGTGCAATCGGTGTCATGGTGGAGAACCTTCATTATGTTCAATGCTGAACAATAAAGTACAAGAATGAACAAAGATCAATCCCTTCCCTGGGACCATCCACGGTTCAAGAGCTGGATCGCCGTTGCCCGCGCCTGCCAGCTGATGCAGTCAGCGCTGGCACGCGATTTGTCACCGCTCGACATCAAGCCGCCGCATCTGGATATCCTCGTCAACCTTTTTCGCTTTGAAGGTATCTCCCAGCAGGAACTGGCTCACAAGCTGCTCGTCGGACGCTCCAACGTAAGCATGACCCTGCCCCAGCTGGAACGCCGTGGACTGATCGAACGCCGCGGAGACAAACGGGACAAGCGCGTCCTGCGCCTCTTTCTCACGAAGGAGGGCCGGCGGGTCACGGAAGAAGGAATGCGAATCCAGACCGCGCTGATCAACAGCATCCTGTCTGCAACCCCCATTGAGGAGTGCCTCGCCATAGGCGCCAACATGGAGCGCGTCGTAGCCGCGCTTCAGTCGGAGATGGGGGATGATCAAGACGACGGCTAACGCTCAGCGCCTTGGCTTCAGCGGATCGCGGCTTAGACCCTTCGTCTCCAGCTCGCGCTCGTAGTCGGCGAAGAGCGTGTCCCCTTCCTCCCCGAGCTGGCGGAGATAGGACCAGGTATAGATGCCGCTGCTGTGACCGTCGTCGAACCCGATACGCACCGCGTAATTGCCCGTCGGCGTAAGGCTGCAGATGGTCACGTCCCGCTTGCCGGGGACGGTGACCTTCTGCCCCGGTCCATGCCCCTGGACCTCGGCCGAGGGCGACAGCACCCGAAGCATCTCGGCCGGGAGAGGATAGGCCGCCTGATCGTTGAAGGTGACATGGAGAACCCGGCGGTCCTTCGAAACGCGCAGTTCGGTGGGCCAGATTTCGGTCATGTTCTTGAGGCTCCATGCAACAAACTATCGAGAACTAGAGGCTGAACCGTTCCTCCGCAAGCGGCGCTAGCCCTCTTGACGCAACTGGCATAGCCGCCCACTTTGTCCCTTCAGGAGGACAAGCTGTGAATACACTGGCAGGACCACTCGGCAATGCCCGCCCGCTTGCAACCGCGGAAGGGCCGATGATCGACCCGTTCGGCCGCGCCGTCACCTATCTGCGTGTGTCGGTGACTGATCGATGCGACTTCCGCTGCACCTATTGCATGGCCGAGAACATGACCTTCCTGCCGAAGAAGGACCTGCTGACGCTGGAGGAGCTGGACCGGCTCTGTTCCGCCTTCATCGCCAAGGGCGTGCGCAAGCTGCGACTGACCGGCGGCGAGCCGCTGGTGCGCAAGAATATTATGCACCTGGTGCGCGCCCTCGGCCGCCATATCGAAGCGGGACATCTCGACGAACTGACACTGACGACCAACGGCTCGCAACTCGCCCGCCACACATCGGAACTTTATGACTGCGGCGTGCGGCGCATCAACGTATCGCTCGATACCCTAGACGCTGACAAGTTTCGGACCATCACGCGCTGGGGCGAACTCGGTCGGGTGCTGGACGGTATCGAGGCTGCTCAGAAGGCGGGGCTAAGGATCAAGCTCAACGCGGTTGCTCTCAAGGGCTTCAACGAGCACGAAATCCCGAGCATGCTACGCTGGGCCCATGAACGCGGCATGGATCTGACAGTGATTGAGACCATGCCGATGGGCGAGATCGAGGAAGATCGTACGGACCGCTATCTGCCGCTCTCGAAGCTGCGGGCCGATCTCGAGCAGCAGTTCACACTGAACGACATTCCATTCAAGACCGGCGGGCCAGCGCGCTACGTTGAGGTCGCGGAAACCGGCGGAAGATTGGGCTTCATCACCCCGATGACCCACAATTTCTGCGAAAGCTGCAATCGGGTCCGCCTCACCTGCACGGGCACACTCTACATGTGCCTCGGACAGAACGACGCCGCGGACCTGCGCACGGCGTTACGAGCCTCCGACGACGATGCCTATCTTTTCGCCGCTATCGACGAGGCAATCCTGCGTAAGCCGAAAGGGCACGATTTCATCATCGACCGCAACAATCGCCCGGCCGTGCCACGCCATATGAGCGTCACCGGAGGCTGAGCCCGCAGGTACGCTGCCCCTGTTGTTTCACAGCAATCTATAGCGGACACAAAAAAGGCGCGGTTACCCACGCCCAGTTGTCTCATGCAAGGGTGAAGCTACCTATTCGTCGCGATAGACCTTCTCGCGGCGCTCGTGGCGCTCCTGGGCCTCGATCGACAATGTCGCAATCGGACGGGCATCAAGACGCTTGAGGCCGATCGGCTCGCCGGTTTCCTCGCAGAAGCCGTAGGTACCGTCATCAATGCGTTGCAAGGCGGCGTCGATCTTGGAGATCAACTTTCGCTGCCGGTCGCGAGCGCGTAGTTCGATCGCCCTGTCGGTCTCCGAAGAGGCCCGATCGGCGAGATCCGGATGGTTTGCACTTTCTTCCGCGAGATGGTCCAGCGTCTCGCGCGCCTCCCTGAGGATGTCGTTCTTCCAGGCGATCAGCTTCGCCCTGAAATACGCCCTCTGGTTCGCATTCATGAACTCGTCGTCTTCCGAGAGCACATAATTGCTAAGATCGATCTTCTCACTCAACGCGATTCTCCCGAAGAACATCTCAAGGCGGGCTCTATATCCCAATCGGCTACTGCGGTTCAAGCCTGTTGGGTGCTTTACGGCGATTTTTAAAACTGTCGCAATATTGGGCTAAGAGCCTAGGATTTAACCAGTTTATTCTTTGAAGCCTCGACCATCTACTCTCTCACTTGCCTCCCGCCCCAACGCTACGTTGCCGACCATGGTCATGGTTGACGTCATTCTTCCCCCCGGTTACCCATCGACTGAACCACTCCTCAGGCCCTTGATGAACATGATCTCCCAGCCCCTCACCCGCGTTTATCTGCTGCGTCATGCAAGGTCTGGCTGGGCGCAACCTGGTGAACGGGATTTCGACAGGCCGCTGGACGACGAGGGCTATGCGGAAGCCGAGATTGTGGCGGAGAAGGCCCTGGATCGGGGCTACAGACCCGCCCGGGTTATCAGTTCGACCGCCCTGCGCTGCCGTCAGACCGCCGAAGCTATACGACGCGCCCTCGATCAGGACCTGGAACTGCTATTCATCGACGAACTCTACAACGCCCCGCTCGATGTCTATCTCGGAATGATCGCGTCTTCGACCGAAGCCGAGTCCATGATGTTCATCGGCCACAACCCAACGATCGAAGAGGTATTCGAGAAGCTTGCCGGCGCCGATACCACCGCGGCCGCGATCCCGACCGGCTACCCTACGGCCGGGCTTGCCGTACTCGAACGCCCCGCGGCCTCTCATGAGCGCCACTGGACCCTGACGGACTTCCTAACCGCCTGATACAGGAGCCAGCTTTCATCCCCGGCATCAGGCGCCTATATAGGCGAAAACAAGGGGATGTGACTTTGCCGCCTTCGCTGACCAGCCTCACTGACGACGCACGAATCGCTCTGGACAACCTCGGAGACAGGGCCTCTTCCCTGGTGAACCCTTCGATCCGGCTCGGCGTCACTGGCCTCTCGCGGGCCGGTAAGACGGTCTTCATCTCCTCCCTCGTCCACAATCTCTTAAATGGTGGGCGATTGCCCCTGTTCGAGCCCGTCCGCTCCGGCCGCGTCTCGCGCGTGCGGCTGGAGCCGCAACCAGACGACGCCATCCCTCGCTTCCAGTATGAGGATCACATACAGGCACTAGTCAGGGAGAGGGTATGGCCGGATTCGACGCGCGCTATTTCCGAACTGCGCATCACCCTGGATTACCAGAGCGCCAGCGGGTGGAGCCGGATGTTCTCGCGTGGCCGCCTGTCCATCGACATCGTCGACTATCCGGGCGAGTGGCTGCTGGACCTGCCGCTTCTCGCTCAGGACTATCGAACTTTCAGCGCCAACACGGTCAGTCTTGCACGGAGCGGCGTCCGCGCGGAGCTTTCCAGAGAGTGGCTCGCGCTGGCGGAAAGCGTCGATGCGGAGGCACCCGGAGACGAGATGGCCGCACGACGTCTTTCCGAAGCCTTCGCTGCCTACCTGAAGGCCTGCAAATCAGACGAGCGATCGCTTTCGACCCTGCCGCCCGGCCGGTTCCTGATGCCCAGGGATCTCGACGGTTCACCTGCCCTCACCTTCTCGCCGCTGCCCCATGTCCCGGAAGAGCGCGCACCGAAGGGCTCGCTCCGGGCGATGATGGAGCGGCGTTATGAGGCCTACAAATCAGTCGTCGTGAAGCCCTTCTTCAGAGAGCATTTTGCGCGGCTTGACCGGCAGATCGTGCTGATCGACGCGCTGCAGGCGATCAACCGTGGCGAGGAGGCAGTCCACGATCTTGAACGGGCACTCGGCGATGTCCTTGCCTGCTTTCGTCCGGGGACCAACAGCTTGCTGTCGTCTCTCCTCGGGCGGCGGATCGACAAGGTTCTTGTCGCCGCCACCAAGGCCGATCACCTTCATCACGAGAGCCATGACCGGCTGGAGCGCATCACCGCTCGCCTGGTCGATCGCGCGATCAGGCGAATCGGCATGGCGGGAGCCGGAATCGAGGTTATGGCCATCGCGTCCGTGCGGGCCACGCGCGAGGCGACGGTCACCGAGGGGGGACACGTTCTCCCGGTCATCGTCGGCACGCCAATGGCGGGCGAAACGATCGGATCCGAGGTGTTCGACGGTCTCCGCAAGACTGCTGTCTTCCCCGGCGATCTGCCCGCCAGCCCGGACGTTCTCTTCAGAGGAGCCGACGGCGGCCAGCCGGAGTTTCCGGAGATCAACTTCGTCCGCTTCCGCCCTCCCGCACTGGAAGAGACGAGCGGCGGCCTCAAGCTGTCCGTGCCGCATATCCGCCTCGACCGCGCGCTGCAGTTTCTCCTGGGGGATCGACTCGCATGACGACATCGGACCGCAACGGACGCCGCCCCGGCGCTTTTCAAATCGAGGAGGAGGAAGGGCACGGTCCCGCCCCTGCCGTACGCAGGTCGCCGCGAAGTTTCCAGGAAAACGTCCTCCTGACGTCGGAGGAGGACGATCCCTTCATGACGCCGCCCGAACTTGCGGATCGGGACGTTCCCGTCGCAGAACCGAGGACACGCAGGCGCTTCTCCTTCGTGAATGTCGCACTTGCAGCGTTCGGCACTTTTCTTTCGCTGGCCTTCGGCCTCTGGGCGGACAGCGTCGTACGGAACCTCTTCGCACGTTCGGACTGGCTTGGTTATGCGGCACTGTCAGCCCTTGCGATTGGGCTGATTGCGGTTGCGGTCGTTGTGGGCCGGGAGATCTACGGCCTCATGCGTCTTTCGGCAGTCCAGACACTGAAGGTCGAGGCCGAGGAAGCCGCAGCAGCACCCCTTCCCGGCCCGGCCAGGGCCGTAGTGGCAACTCTCGCCCGCCTCCTTTCGCACCGGGCGGAGACGGCCAAGGGACGGGCCGTCCTGGAAGCGACAAAGGAGGAGATCATCGACGGACCGCAGATGATCGAACTCGCTGAACGCGAACTACTCGCGCCGCTCGACAGGCGCGCGCGGGCGCTCATCCTCAATGCCTCCAAACGGGTCTCGATCGTGACCGCCGTCAGCCCTCGCGCCATCGTCGATCTTGCCTATGTCGTCTTCGAGGTATCGCGGCTCGTGCGCGCGATGGCGGAGTTGTACGGCGGCAGGCCAGGAACGCTCGGCCTCTTTCGCCTCTTGCGTGATGTCGTGGCGCACCTGGCGGTCACCGGCTCGATTGCGGTGGGTGATGGTCTGGCACAGCAGGTGCTGGGCCACGGCGTCGCCGCAAGGCTCTCAAAGCGTCTCGGCGAAGGCGTGATAAACGGGCTCCTCACCGCGCGCATCGGTATTGCCGCAATGGACCTCTGCCGACCGCTGCCATTTCGCGCGCTGAAGCGCCCGGGAGTCGGCGACTTCTTCGGTGATCTGACGCAATTCGGCCGGGAAGACGATCCCCGCGACGCGGCGCGATAGTCGTTCCAGAACGTCGCGGATACCACTCATTAACCAATCCGAAGCTATGGTGAACGCTCGAAAACGAGCTGGCACTCGCCTAGGAAAGCACCATGTATCTGCGCATCTTTTCCGTGATCGGCGGCCTCGCTGCCGCCTTCGTCGCCGACTCCGCCATGGCGCCCGATGCGTCAGCCGCGCCGCGCGACAAGGCATTCTTCCAGTCCGTCGCTGGCACCTGGAAGGGTCCGGGCGAGATCGTCGCCGGCAAGTACAAGGGCACCAAGTTCAACTGCAGCCTGACGGGACAATCGGTTTCCAGCACTGAGGCCGGCATCAAGCTTGACGGCACGTGCCGGGTTGGCGTCTTCAAGCAGCCCATGTCTGCCGTGATCACGCAGAACGGCAAGGGTTACAAGGGCCAGTTCCTGGATGGCGCCGACGGCAAGGGCCTCGATATCGTCTCGGGTGCCGTGAATGGCGACAAGGTCGTGGTCGGAATCAACCGCGCCCAGTTGAACGGGGCCATGGTTGCGAGCCTGCGAGACCCCAACACCATGAACATCACGATCTCGGTCAAGGTGGAAGATCAGATGATCCCGGTCATCGGGCTTACTCTCGACCGCGACCTCGATTCGATCGCAGTGGGCTCGATCGACTAGCGTTCGCGCCACCAGTTCTGGTTTTCGCTCGCGGGATGGATGCCGCTACTATCCGTCCTGCGAAGCCATTCCGATAGGCTCTGGCCGGACACCACCATCTCGGGCGCGATTTCTGCGAGTGGCACGAGTACGAAAGCACGCTCCACCATCCGGGGATGCGGAAGCGCCAGCCTTTCGGTTTCCATTTCCCGGTTACCAAAGGTGAGGATGTCGATGTCGATCGTCCTCGGTCCCCAACGCTCGACCCGTTCCCTCTTCATGCTGCGTTCCACCGACAGGCAGACATCCAGAAGCGCCTCTGGCCCCAGCGATGTCTCCACCAGAGCGCAACAGTTCAGGAAATCCGGCTGGTCCGTCTTGCCCCATGGCGGTGTCTTGTAAAGCCGCGATACGGCTGACACTGTGCAGTCGTCGCGCGAATCGAGTCCCTGCAGGGCTTCCGCCATCGCAGCTTGCGGATCCCCAATATTTCCCCCAAGGCCAAGCGCCGCTGTGGTCATGATCTTGTCAGCGCCTATGCACGACGCGCACTTCCGCATAATCCAGCACCCCCTGGATTGGCGCACTCGGCTTGCGCACCGTTATGGCGGCCATGCCGATCTGAGGAAAACGCTGGCAGAGCGCTACGGCAATGTCCATGGCGAGCGTCTCGATCAGCCGTCGCTGGCTGCCCGTGACGATCTCCTCGATGAGGGTGAAGGCGACACCGTAGTCAACAGTGTCCTCAACGCGATCGCTGGTCAGCACGTCGCCCGCTTCCACCTCCAGTTCCGCATCCACGAAGAACCGCTGCCCCAGACGGTTTTCTTCCGCATGGACACCATGACGAGCGAAGAAGGCGCAATTCTTGAGGGTGATCATGTAGGTACTCACTGAAGCGTCTCCTCTGCGTGAACATGGATCAAGGCGTCCGCAATACCGAGCGCGTCGCGGTTGGCGGCAACATTGTGGACCCGAAAGATCGCGGCACCAGCGAGCCGCAGGATTGCCGTCGTCGCCGCCGTTCCGATATCACGGTCTGCAGCCATGTCCCGACCGGTTGCCGCGCCTATGAAACGCTTACGGGACGCACCGACGAGCCATGGGAAGCCGATCTGCGTCAATTCGGCGAAGCGCGCCATGATCTGGAGATTGTGGTCGGAATCCTTGGCGAAGCCGAAACCCGGATCGAGCACGATGGCCTCGGACGCCACGCCGGCCGCCTCGGCGATGGCGAGCGAAACCTTGAAGAAGGCGTGCTGGTCTGCGATCACATCGTCGAAGATCTCGCCTTCCCGGCCGCGACCAGTATGCATGATGCAGAGCCCGGCGCCCGTCTCGGCCGCAACGGACGCGATCGCTGGCTCCCGCTGCAGGCCGTGGACATCATTGATGATGTGGGCACCCGCTGCCATCGCCAGGCGGGCGGTTTCGGCGCGATAGGTGTCCACGGATATCAGGGCATCCGTTTCTTTCGTTAGCCGCTCGATCACCGGAAGCACCCGATCCTGTTCTTCCGCAGCGCTGACCGGCGCTCCGCCAGGCCGGGTGGATTCGCCGCCGACGTCGAGGATCGCCGCCCCCTCGCGAACGCAGTCAAGGCCATGGGCGACCGCAACCTCGAGACTGCGGTGCAACCCACCGTCCGAAAATGAATCTGGCGTAACGTTGATGATGGCCATGATATGGCCGCGGTTGGCCAGTTCAAGGTGACGACCACGGCCGACCCGCCAGATTTTCGGGAGGGGCATGTTCGGCTTGGCATCATCCGTGCGGGAGTAACGCAAATTTTTCTGCCTCTGTGTTGCGCCGCCGACGGCTATGCCCCAAGCTCCCATCAAGTTCAATGTCCGCAGGCTCCAGAATGTCGCTGATTCCCTGTTTTCGCCGTGTCGCCGGCGGGCTGGTTGCTATGTGCATGCTCTCGTCCGTGGCCTCGGCTGAGCCGTTGATCAGCAAGACTTACGGCTATTTCTCGATCGGCGGGAAAACTGCCGAGGCACTGGACCGCGAGCTCGAGCGGCGTGGACCCGTGACCAATGCCACCGGGCATCGCCATCCGGGGGCGACGGAGATCAAGTTTGGTGGTGAGGTCACCTATCTCGAGCGCGGCAAGCAGTGTTCAGTGGGCAACGTGAAGGTCACGTTGAAGACAAACCTCATCCTGCCTCGCTGGAAGAACCGCCGCACCGCCGACAAGAACCTGCGCTTCATCTGGGACACGCTGTCGGCAGACATCAAGCGACACGAGGAGCGACATGCGGAGATAGCCCGCACCTATGCGCGAACCCTTGAAAGGGATCTGCACGCCCTCCGCTCCGCCAGCAGTTGCCCGGAACTGGAGAAAAAGGTCGGCGCGGTAACGAAGCGCGTCCTCGAAGCCCATGATCGCGACCAGATGCGGTTCGATCAGATCGAATCAAAGAATTTCGACAGCCGAATGATGCGTCTGCTGAAGTACCGGATGGGACAGAACGACGGATGACCCGGAGCTAGCTCGACGCGTCAGCCTTGTCTCTCAGGCACCTGGACAACCAGCCCTTCGAGCGCATCAGTCATCTTGATCTGACAGGAAAGACGGGAGGTCGGCCGCACATCGTGGGCGAAATCGAGCATATCCTCTTCCATGGCCGAGGGCGCGCCCACGGCTTCAGCCCATGCATCGTCGACATAGACGTGACAAGTAGCACAGGCACAGGCGCCACCGCATTCGGCTTCGATGCCGGGCACGGAGTTGCGGACGGCATTCTCCATCACCGTCGATCCGTTGCTCGCATTGATATCGAAGCGCGTTCCGTCGAAGGCGACGATGGTCAGTTTCGTCATGATCAGGAAATCCGTATGAACAGTCTCGATGAACGGGTCTGCTCATCGAGCAGTTCCGCCGGGCCGTCAACATAGGTTTGCATGCCCGGCGCCGCAATGGTGGGCGGGCTTATCGGCAGAGCTTGAGAATGAAGTTTTCCGTTTCGACGATGGCTGTTGCGATCTTCGCCATCGATGTCGCCTCGGCTCCCTTTTCCTCGATCCGCATCGCCAGATCGGCGACGGTGAATGCGCCGACCGAGGATGCCGCACCCTTCAGCCGATGAGCGACAGCAATAATGACGGAACTTTCTCCGCTGCTCATCTCCAGCATGGCCTTGCGCGCCTGCCGCGCGAAAATTTGCAGGATCTCGACTTCGAGGGTCTTGTCTCCCATCGTCTGTCGAGCGAGATGCACGAGGTCTATCGGTCGGGACTGGGATGGGGAGAGCGCCCGCTGGGTCGGAGGGGCTTCGAATGCAATTGCTGTTGCGGCCATGGGAACGATGATCCTAAAGATGCTAGTTCACAGCATCGTGCCGCCAAACCGGCGCCATAGCGTTAAGAACGGCCGAGCGACCCCTTGAATCTCGCCCTATGGTTAATTTCCGCTAAGGTGCTTGTTTTATGGGACTTTCCAAAAGTCTTATGGTTTAAATCCTGTTAACAACCCATTTTGGCTTTTTGGCGCGTCCAGGGGGTCGAATTGTTAAGACCCCTCAGATGTGCCACTACAATACAGTTGGAGAGGCGGGAGTCCGCTCCTGCATCCGTGGATGGCCGCGTGGTAAGTTTTCCTTATCATCCGTTTGGAACAAGGCTATCCGAGAGTGAAGTGAAACGGGAAACGCCGACGTCATGAGGGCGAGGCTTTCCGGCAGGCAGTGTCTCTTCTTCGTTTGCAGGGCGGGCAGACAGGACGGGATGGCCGGGCGAGTATGTAGCGAGGCGTAACCGCATGGCGAAGAAGACCAGCAGCGAGTCGATGGATGAAACGGCGTTCCAGGCCCTGGAAGATGCGTTGAAGATCGACTTCATCGAGGATCAGGAGGCGACACGCCCAAAACCTGCATCCTCTGCCTCGGAGGCCAGAGTGTCTGAAACCAAGCAGCGTCCCTCACCCGCGCGTGGCGAGAACCAAGCATCTCCTCCCCGTTCGTCGGCGGCGGAGCCTGCAGCCCGTGCACCCGTCTTCGAGCCGGCCAATGATGCCAGCCGCCGCAGTTCTGTGAACTTGCTCAAGACGCTCGAGGGCGGCACGATGCGCAGTTCCTTGCGCAATGCGACGATCGTCTCCGTCCTTTGGGCGATCGGCGGTCTCGGACTGGCGCAACTTCTCTACGGTGCACAGCTCTGGAGTTCGGGTTCCGTCGGCGGCCTGGTCGCAATGCCCGGCCTCGTGGCGATCCTCGTGGGCATCATCGTTCCCATCCTGCTATTCTTCGCCTTCGCCACGATGATGGCCCGGGCACAGGACATGCGAAATGCCGCGCGTTCCATGGCGGAAGTCGCCCTGCGTCTGTCCGAGCCGGAGACAGTGGCATCCGAGCGAATCATGACAGTTGGCCAGGCCGTTCGCCGCGAAGTGTCCGCGATGAACGAGGGAATCGAGCGAACGATTGCGCGGGCAACGGAACTGGAGACGCTCGTCCATTCGGAGGTCAATGCCCTCGAACGCAGCTACACCGACAACGAACTGCGCGTACGAGGACTGGTCCACGAGCTCGGCGCGGAGCGCGACGCCATCGTCAACCATGCCGAACGCATCCGTTCGTCGATCGTCGGAGCTCACGAGCAGCTCAAGGAAGAACTGTCGCTGGCGACCGAGGAGATCGCGGTGCGGCTGGCGACCTCGGGCGAGGCTTTCGCATCGCTGATAGACACGCGCGCCGCCGCGCTGACGGAAAAGACCAATGCGGCCGGCGAAGCGCTGGGCTCTCTACTCGCCGCGAAGGCCGACGAACTGGTGCGAACCCTTGGCTCATCCGGCGTTGCCCTCGCCAGCGAGTTCGACGAACGGCTCGAAAACCTGTCAATGACGCTGGCTCAGCGCGGGCAGGCACTGCTCGGCGAATTCGAGACCCGGGCCTCGACACTGGATGCCAGCACGGAACGTCTCAATGCGGCGCTTGCCGACCGGACGCGGCAGCTGAATGAAACGCTCGTTGCACGAACCCGCGAGATCACGGATGGGCTCGCGGAAGGCGAACGCTCCATTACCGGGTCGCTCGAAGCAGTCCTCACATCGTTGAACAAGGCCTTGGACGACAAGGGCAGCGCGTTCAGGCAGAGCCTCAAATCTGCTGCCGACGACGCCGTCATGGACCTCGATCTGCGCTCTGGGCTCTTCGAGGAGCGCCTGCAGGCGACCGTCGGCCAGCTCAGCACGACCTTCGACAATGGGCTCGACGCGCTCACGACGGCCTTCGACCAGCGAGCCGGCAGCCTTGACAGCAAACTCATGGACAGCCTGGCCCGCATCAACGAGACGGTGGCCACAGGGTCCGAGTCCATCGAAGGCATCCTCAGCAGCAGCATTGCGCAGATCGGCAATACCCTGACCGAACAGTCACTGGCATTGGCAACAGCGCTTGGTACCGGTCAGGACGTTCTCGATTCCATGCTGGAGGATCGCAGCCGCGAGTTTAGCGAGGCTCTCGCTGCACGCACGACCGAAATCACCGGCGCAATGGGCACGAGCCGCGAGACGATCGAGGCGGTTCTATCCGAACGCAGCAGCGCGCTGATCGAGGCGTTGAACGAAACGCAAGGCAAGTTCGAGCGTACGGTGGGTGATCGCTCGGAATCCGTAATTGCCGCACTTACGGCCGGTCAGGACCGCTTCACAGAAACCCTCGACGCAAAAACGGCTGCAATCGAGTCGGTCGTCGCAGACGCACCGCAGAGGCTTGCAAGCCTCCTGGACGAGCGCGCCGCTACGATCGCGCGCCATCTTCAGGAGGGCGAGGAAAAGATCGGCTCCGGTCTCGATCAACGGATGGACAATCTCGCGCAGACGCTGTCAGCGAGCGGCGATCGGATTGGCGAACTCCTCGACGACAAGACGATGGATATCAGCACGGCCTTCGCGCTCGGCGAAGACCGGATTGCCGGCATCCTTGACGGCCTCGCCGATGCTCCCGAGCGTCTGGCCGCGACCATGGACGAGCGCGCTGCGCAGATCGCCCGGAATATCGAGGAAGGAAGCCTGCGCCTCGGCGAAGGCCTCGACCAGCGGGTAACCACTCTCTCGCAGACGCTTGCCGCGAATGGTGACCGGATCGGCGAACTCCTTGACGACAAGACGATGGAGCTCAACACCGCTCTCGCACTCGGCGAGGACCGGCTTACCGCCTTTCTCAACAATGTCGCCGATACGCCGGAGCGGCTTGCGGCGGTCCTGGACGAGCGTGCCGCCCAGATCGCGCAGAATATCGAGGATGGAAGCCAACGCCTAGGCGAGGGCCTTGATCAGCGTGTGGCCAACCTGACCCAGGCACTTGCTCAGAATGGCGAGCGGATTGGTGAACTCCTCGACGACAAGACGATGGAG
Source organism: Pseudorhizobium flavum (assembly GCF_044142885.1). NCBI lineage: Bacteria > Pseudomonadati > Pseudomonadota > Alphaproteobacteria > Hyphomicrobiales > Rhizobiaceae > Pseudorhizobium > Pseudorhizobium flavum. The sequence continues at coordinate 548,112 of NZ_JBIOKZ010000002.1, read as the reverse complement.
CTGAGCACGGCCTTTGCGCTCGGTGAGGATCGAATTGCCGGCATTCTAGACAGCGTCGCCGACACGCCCGAGCGGCTTTCGTCCGTCCTGGACGATCGAACTGCGCAGATCGCTCGGCATATCGAGGAAGGAAGCCAGCGCCTCGGCGAAAGCCTTGACGAGCGGGTAACCACCCTCTCGCAGACACTGGCCGAGAATGGTGATCGGCTCGGGAATCTCCTTGACGATAAAACGATGGAGATCAGCACGGCATTCGCACTTGGCGAAGACCGCATCACTGGCGTTCTGACCAACCTGGCCGAGACTCCGGAACGCCTCTCCGGCATTCTCGATGAGCGGGCCGCCCTGATCGCGCGTCACATGGAGGAAGGCGAACAACGGCTTGGAGAAGGCCTCGATCGCCGCGTTGAACAACTCGCCTCTACCATCGCGTCTAACGGCGACCGGATCGGCGAGATGCTCGACGACAAGACGATGGAACTCAGCACCGCATTTGCGCTGGGCGAAGACCGGCTCTCCGGCGTACTCGACGAAAAGGCGGGTGCACTCAACACTCTTGCGACTGACGCTGAGAACCGCATCGAACAGTCGATCAGCGAGATCTCCGTCAGGGTGGGCGATGTGCTCGGGGACGGCGCACGCCGGTTCGAGGAGAGCGTATCTGGCGGGGCGGAGCGTATCGAATCCGTCATCGGCACGGGTCAAGAGCGGATCGCCGCGACGCTCGGTCTCGGACATCAGCAATTCAGCGACACGGTTGCTGCCGCCAACGAGCAGATGGAACAGACACTGGGTTCCGGCTACGAACGCCTGCGCGCGACCCTGGAAGAGCGGAGCGACATGATCTCCGCTGCCCTCACCCAGAGCGAGGAGAAGATTTCCGAACTGATGTCGGAACAGGTGATGTCGATTGGTGCGACCGTCGCCACCAGCGCCGGCATGCTGGAAATGTCCCTGGAAAGCCAGCAGGACGCCCTTCGGGCGGCACTCGATGGCGCCGGTACCGACCTCGAACAACGGCTGAACAGCACCGCCGGGGTCATTGCCGAACGCCTGAACGAGGCAGCACGGGAGATCAGCCTGTCAGCCGAGAACCTTTCGGGGCGGATCGAGCAGACGATCGGCAGCGTCGAGGCAGCCCTTGGTGAAACTGGCAGCAAGGTGGAGGCGACATTCGGTGGCCTTGAGGCTCGCATCCGCAGCGAGCTTTCTAGTGTGACGGAGCTAGTCGACGGCGCCGGCCGCGACATCGGCGACACGCTCGCTCAACGCACCGCCGAGCTGGAGCGCATCAGCACCGACGCCCACGATCGCATCGCAGGAACCATGGACAGCGGGACGGCTCGCCTCGACGAGCGCCTTTCGACCATGGACCGAGCACTGACCGTCGGCTTGGATGCGGTCACCCGCACGATCGAAGGCAAGGCCGCAGGTCTTGCCACCAGCCTCCGCGAAGCTGTCAGCGCCGCTGCAGCTGGAATGGACGACGAGGCGATGCGCTCGGCAGAAATGCTTACCCGCACGGGCTCCGAGTTCAGTGAAGGTCTCGCCCAGCGCAATGCTGAATTCACCCGCTCGATCGAGGAACAGTCGAGCGAGATCGTAAACCGCATTTCGGAAACACAGACCCGTCTCGCCGGCCAGGCGGCAACAGTCGCTCAGGCTTTTTCCGAAGCCGGCAATGCCATCGTCAACAAGGTTTCGGAAGCCGATGCTCTGGTCAAGAAGCAGGTCACGGCGATCTCGGCAGCACTCTGGGAGGCTGAGCAGGCGCTTCAGGAGCGCGGCGGCTCATTGCAGGGTGTCCTTGCCGAGACGGCGACCGAACTGCAGTCAGCGATGGAAGCGGTGGACAAGGCGCTGGCCGCACGCGGTGATGCGATTCGCTCCGCCCTCGACAGCCGTACCCGCGACCTCAACTCGATGCTCGCCAGCCGTACGACCGAACTGTCGCGCCTCATCGAGGAAGAGGCAAGGCCGGTGGTCGAAAAGTACGGCGAGGCCAGCCGTTCTGCCGCCGCGGAAATCGCATCTGCAGCTCGGGAAAGCACTGAACGCCTCGTGGCGGCCGCCAGCGAAAGCAGCAGCCGGATACGCAGCGAGAACGATGCTCTCGTGGATGCCATCGCCGCCCGCACGAATGAGGCCTTGTCCGCCCTCACCCAGCGGGCCGAGAACACCGCGAGCGCCATGCTGTCGGTCGAAAGAAGTCTTACGGGCAACGTCAATGCGCTGATCGAACGTCTGGCGGAAAGCAATTCCGGGATTTCCGGTCTTGTCGAACGTGCTGCGCACGACATCACCTCGGCAGCCGACCAGGCGCTCGAGCGCCTTTCCGGTGTCGACGAGAAGCTCGGATCAACCGCCAGCCGCTTCTCCGAGTCCGCGGCTCACGCGGCAGACATGGTCTCCGGCTCCAGCCGCCTGCTGGAAAACAACATCGACCGGCTGGCAAACATTTCCGGCCAGACGCTCAACCAGGTCGGTGGCATTGTCGGCCGGTTCGACGAGCACTCAAAGGTGCTCGCCCAGGCGTCCGAATTGCTCGGAGCCGCACAATCCAATCTTGCCAATACGCTCGATGAGCGCCAAACGGCCCTTCGCAGCCTCTCCGTTGGTCTCGTCAAGCGCTCCGAGGAAATCGAAGCGACGATGCGCAATCTCGCCACCTTAGTGGAAGGCGCATTCGAGCGGGCCGAGGGCAGATCTTCGCAGGTAGCGGCGCATCTGCGCGAAAGCCTCCAAGGCGCGTTCGCCGATATCGGCCGTACGCTTGGAGAGACCCAGCAGCGTGCCGACGTTACCGCCGAAGCCATGCGAACCTCGCTCCTTGGCGCAAGCGAAGAAGCCAACCGGGCAGTTGACGCCACCATGGCCAACGCCGAACAGCGTGCCCGCGGTCTCTCGGAGCGCATCCGAAGCGGCGTGGAGGGCTCGCTTACGGATGTCGAGCGCATGCTGGGAGACGCGACCAGCCGCACGGACGACGCTGCCTCCCATCTCCGCGACCTCCTGCGCAAATCGGTGGATGAGGCTGTCGGCCGCTTCTCCGGCGCAACTGACGAGATCCGCCGGTCTGCCGAGCAGATCCGCGAGGAACTGGACAGCACCCGAGCGGAACTGCGGCGTGGAGCCTTCGATCTGCCGGAAGAAGCCAAGGAGAACGCTGCAGCCATGCGGCGCGCGGTGTCGGAGCAGATCAAGGCGCTGCAGGACCTGTCGCAACTGGTTGGCCGTTCGGCACAGGCACTCGAAGTATCGCAGCCGACGCCGGTGCGCGCCCCTGCACCTCAGCCCGCTCCAGCGCCACGCGCCCAGCCGACAGCGGCAACCCTGCCGCCACAACCGGCTCCTCCGGCCCGTGGGGAGACCCTGCCCGCCGGATTGCGGGGCAGCCTGAACCTCGACCGCACTTCGCCCACGCGGCCCGCGGAACCTGCTCCCAGGGGACAGGAAGGTGGCTGGATCTCCGATCTGCTGCGCGGCGCTTCGCGTGAGGAAGCCCCTGCCCGACCGGCCGCGCGGCCGACCGAGCAGCCAGCACCTCGCGGCGGTGGCGACAATCGCAATCCGCGCCACATGGTCGAATCGCTGAACTCATTGTCGGTCGATATCGCCCGAGCCATAGACCACGACGCGTCCGTGGATCTCTGGCGCCGCTATCAGCGTGGCGAGCGCGACGTGTTCACCCGCCGCCTCTACACGCTCAAGGGCCAGCAGACCTTCGACGAGATCAAGCGCAAATACGAGCGCGAGCCGGAGTTCCGTACGGCGGTCGACCGCTATATCGGCGATTTCGAAAAACTTCTCGCCGACGTCGCCCGGACTGATCCGGACAAGACGGTCACGCAGAGCTACCTGACTTCCGACACGGGCAAGGTCTACACGATGCTCGCCCATGCGGCCGGACGGTTCAGTTGACCACTCCTGCCAGGTCTTGAGTGAGGGCGGCCTAGGTTGCTCTTCCCACTGCCAATCAACCCGCCGGTATCCGCCGGCGGGTTTCTTCTTTGGCGAAGGCCGCCTTCGTGTGTCACGCGGCAATGGCAGGGCTGGAAGGGACTGCGAGGACGTGACGCGGGCGGTTCGGCCTCCCAAGGCACCCCGCGAACGTCGACCTATCCTCCACCTCGTAACCAGCAGACTGAAAAAGCCGCCGTCTTAAGGACAGCGGCCTCCAAAGCACTTTGAACTCAAAACCTGTTTGGGTTCCTCAGTTGTGCTGGTGCCCCTTCGGAGCGGCGTCACGGACCGGGAAGATGACGTCGATGCTGCCGGCCTTCTCGAAGGTCAGCGTCACCGGAACACTGTCACCTTCCTTGAAGGGCGTCTTTACCTGCATGAACATCAAGTGGAGGCCGCCGGGCTTCAGTTCGACTGTCTCGCCAGCCGGCACCTCTATGCCGTTCTCGAGCTTGCGCATCTTCATGACGTCGCCCTCCATCGCCATCTCGTGGAGCTCGACGATCTCGGAAGCTGGCGAAGTAGCCGAGATGAGTCGGTCGGCGCCGCCCGAATTTCGGATCGTGACGAACCCGCCGCCGACCGGCTGATTGGGGAGCATGGCGCGGGTGAAGGCTCCTTCCACGGAGATTTGGTCCACCATCGTCGGTGCCGGAGCCGACATATGCTCCTGGCCCTGCTTCTCGACCACCTTTACCACAGGCGCAGGATTCTTGAGGTCATGAGCATCTTGTCCGGGGACGGCGACCTCCGTCCAGGCAACGCTTGCGTCACTGCCGCAAAGCTGGGTCGCAGGGAAGGCAAGTTCTGTCCCCGCAGCAACACCGGAAATCTTGCCGCGAATAACGAAGATGTCGTAGTACTCGTCCGGCAGCTCGCCACCCTTCCAGCGGATTTCGGCAGGGCCTGCGCTGACTTTGGTACCGTGGTTGTCGTAGGTCTTCTGGTATTGGCCCTGGATGATCTCTAGTTCCCAGCCCGGCTTCGGCTGCGGCTTTGCAAAGACGAAGCCTTCCGGCAATTCGATCCGAACCTCGTTTGTCGCCTTGCCTTCGCAGCCGTGCGGCACCTGCAACTGCATGAGCGCGTAACCTTCTGCGGCAACGGTGGCGCTGGTGAACGTTGCATGAGCCTGGGCGGTGCCCGTAGCGGCGAGAACGGCGAGAGCCGACAGCTTCATCGTCTTGATGGTGGTCATGGTCTGTATCCCCTTCCGGCTGCGCTCATGGCTGCAAGACCGGACGTGTTGATCTGAAGAGATGTTCGTCTGGTTCAGATCGTCACGGGTGGAGCACGCGAACTCGGTCGCGCAAGCGCGGTGAAACCGACCCTCAGAGATTCGATCCTGGGCGGATTGAGGAGAAAGGCTTGCTGCAGAGGCACGCCCAGCCCTTCGGCCGGCGGCGGCAGGAGGATGGAGGCTGCCAGAAGGCAGGCCTCGCAATAGGGGCGAGTGCCCTCTTTCCGGTGCGAGCCATGGGTCCTTGGCTCGCCGTGATCAGCGCAGATATCGGCAAAGCTGCCGTCGGGCAGTCGGTAGGCTTCGCTGAACGCATCGGCAGGCCAGGCAGCCTGGACCGGCTGGTGGCTGAACCCAAGCGACATGAACACCATGGCGCAGAGGATGCGCAGCATGTTCATCGATCTGGGGTTCCGTAAAACCATCGCTTCGCTCATTCGTGGCCTGATGCCGATTACCTTACCGATAGACAAAGAGCAAATCCCTGCAGCTGCTTCTTTGCGCCGCATCAACATCCGGTCCGCCAGCGAAGATTCTTCCCGACAGTTCGGGATAGCCCTTGCCAAGCGCCCTGCCTACCGGATAATGGGCGGCACGTACGTTGGGAGAAGCCGCTTCATTGCGGTGCCGAAGGAGCAACCGCCCCGGAAACTCTCAGGCAAAAGGACCAGCGCACGGCCTAGCAGGACTCTGGAGAGAGGCGCCGCCGATAAGACGGTGCACGCCGAAGGGATAACAATCTCAGGCGCAAGGACAGAGGGGGCTCATGAATCGGGCGCAACCGCGCCGTCAAATGAGCTTACGCGTCCATGACGCACCTGGAGGCATTCTTGGATCAGGCCCCTGTCCTCAAGCAAACCCCGCTGCATGCACTGCATCTGTCGCTTGGCGCCAAGATGGTGCCCTTCGCCGGGTACGATATGCCGGTGCAATACCCTCTCGGCGTGATGAAGGAGCACCTGCATACGCGCGCCGCGGCAGGTCTCTTCGACGTCTCCCACATGGGCCAGGTCGTGGTTAAAGCAACCTCCGGAAAGCTCGAGGAAGCTGCACTGGCTCTCGAAAGGCTCGTTCCGGTCGACATTCTGGGACTGAAACCCGGACGCCAGCGCTACGGCTTCTTCACAGGCGACAACGGCGGCATCCTGGACGACCTGATGATTGCGAATCGCACCGATCACCTCTTGATCGTCGTCAACGCGGCCTGCAAGGATCAAGACGTCGCCCATATGAAGGCGCATCTGGCCGGCTGCGATGTGGCGCTGCTCGACGACCGGGCGCTGCTTGCCCTTCAAGGACCGAAGGCCGAGGAGGTTCTTGCCAACCTGTGGCCCGGCGCACGCGAAATGAAATTCATGGACGTGCAGGACGTAACAATCACCGGCAGCGACTGTATCGTCTCGCGGTCCGGATATTCGGGCGAGGACGGCTTCGAGATCTCCGTTCCGGCCGATAATGCGGAGGAGCTTGCAAAGGCGCTGCTCGCCGATCCGCACTGCGAAGCCATCGGCCTTGGAGCGCGTGATTCCCTTCGTCTGGAGGCAGGGCTTTGCCTCTACGGCAACGACATTGACACCACCACCTCGCCGGTCGAGGCTTCGCTGGAATGGGCGATGCAGAAGGTCCGCCGCCCCGGTGGGGAGCGCGCCGGCGGCTACCCCGGCGCAGCGCGCATCGAGGAAGACCTGACGCAAGGGCCTGTCCGTCGCCGGGTCGGACTGAAGCCGGAAGGCAAGGCGCCGGTTCGATCCCATGCCATCCTCTATGCCGAGGATTCACCTGAGTCGCCGATTGGCGAGGTCACCTCCGGAACATTCGGTCCCTCCGTCGAAGGACCGGTGGCAATGGGCTATGTTCCCGCCTCGCTTGCCGAACCCGGCTCCCGCGTCTTTGCCGAAGTGCGCGGCAAGTACCTGCCGCTGACCGTCACCGCGCTTCCGTTCATCAAGCCGACCTATAAACGCTGAAAAACCTCCGGAGAGAACCATGCTGAAATTCACCCCCGAACATGAATGGCTGAAGCTCGAGGGCGATATCGCCACCGTCGGCATCACCACCCATGCCGCGGAGCAACTGGGCGATCTCGTGTTCGTCGAACTGCCGGAAGTCGGCGCCGAACTGACCAAGGACGGCAATGCCGCCACTGTCGAATCGGTCAAGGCTGCGTCTGACGTCTACGCTCCGCTCGATGGCGAAGTGACCGAGGTCAACCAGGCGATCGTCGACGATCCCTCGCTGGTCAATTCCGATCCGCAGGGTGCTGCCTGGTTTTTCAAGCTGAAGCTCAAGAACCCCTCCGATGCCGATGCCCTGCTTGACGAATCCGCCTACAAGGATCTGATCGGATGACCGACAGCACGGATTTCCATTTCACCGACTACCAGCCCTACGACTTCGCCAACCGTCGCCATATCGGACCCTCGCCCTCGGAGATGGCGGAGATGCTGAAGGTTATCGGTTACCCGACGCTCGACAAGCTGATTGATGCTACCGTCCCCGCCTCTATCCGCCAGAAGGAGCCCTTGGCATGGGGCGCAGCACTGACGGAGCGCGAGGCGCTCGACAGGCTGCGGGAGACCGCGAACAAGAACCAGGTCCTGACTTCTCTGATCGGCCAGGGCTACTATGGCACCATCACGCCGCCGGTCATCCAGCGCAACATTCTCGAAAATCCCGCCTGGTACACGGCCTACACCCCGTACCAGCCGGAAATCTCCCAGGGCCGGCTTGAGGCGCTCCTGAACTTCCAGACGATGATCTCGGACCTCACGGGTCTCGACGTCGCCAACGCCTCCCTGCTTGACGAAGCGACCGCCGCCGCCGAAGCCATGGCACTCTGCCAGCGCCAGGCGAAGTCCAAGGCGACCGCCTTCTTCGTCGACAGGGAATGCCACCCGCAGACAATCGCACTGATCGAGACGCGTGCAGCACCGCTCGGCTGGACTGTCATCGTCGGCGATCCGACGACGGACCTCGATCCGGTCGACGTCTTTGGCGCGATCTTCCAGTATCCCGGCACCCACGGCCATGTCCGCGACTTCTCCGGCCTGATCGCTAGGCTGCACCAGACCGGCGCCGTTGCTGCCGTCGCCGCCGACCTTTTGGCCCTGACGCTCCTGAAGTCTCCCGGCGAGATGGGTGCGGACATCGCCATCGGTTCCTCGCAGCGCTTCGGCGTTCCGGTCGGCTACGGAGGCCCGCACGCCGCCTACATGGCAGTGAAGGATGCCCACAAGCGCGCCATGCCCGGCCGCCTCGTCGGCGTTTCCGTCGATGCCCGCGGCAACCGCGCCTATCGCCTGTCGCTGCAGACCCGCGAACAGCATATCCGTCGCGAGAAGGCCACCTCGAACATCTGCACCGCGCAGGTCCTGCTCGCCGTCATGGCCTCCATGTACGGCGTCTTCCACGGCCCCGACGGATTGAAGGCGATTGCCCAGCAGGTCCACAGGAAGGCCGTGCTGATGACCAAGGGCCTCGAGAAGCTCGGCTACAAGGTTGAACCCGAGACCTTCTTCGACACGATTACTGTCGAAGTCGGCCACATGCAGGGCCTCATCCTGAGGGCGGCCGTGGCGGAAGGTGTCAACCTGCGAAAGGTCGGCGAGACGAGGATCGGCATGTCGCTCGACGAGCGCACAAGGCCTGCAACGCTGGAAGCCGTCTGGCGCGCCTTCGGCGGCAGTTTCAGGGTCTCCGACTTCGAGCCGACCTATCGCCTACCGCAGGATCTGCTGCGCAAATCCGCCTACATGACGCATCCGATCTTCCACATGAACCGCGCGGAAAGCGAGATGACGCGCTACATCCGCCGCCTGTCGGACCGGGACCTCGCGCTCGACCGGGCGATGATCCCGCTTGGCTCCTGCACGATGAAGCTTAATGCCACAGCGGAAATGCTGCCGATCACCTGGCCGGAGTTCTCGGACATCCACCCCTTCGTGCCGGCCGACCAGGCGCTGGGCTACAAGGAGATGATCGACGACCTGTCCGCCAAGCTCTGCCAGATCACCGGCTATGACGCCTTCTCCATGCAGCCGAACTCGGGGGCGCAGGGAGAATATGCCGGCCTCCTCACCATCCGCAATTACCATATCGCCAACGGTGACACGCATCGTGACGTCTGCCTGATCCCCACCTCCGCCCATGGCACGAACCCGGCTTCTGCGCAGATGGCTGGAATGAAGGTCGTGCCCGTCAAGGCCAAGGAGAACGGTGACGTCGACCTGGAGGACTTCCGTGCCAAGGCGGAAGAGCACGCGGCAAGTCTCTCCTGCTGCATGATCACCTATCCGTCGACGCACGGAGTATTCGAGGAGACGGTCAAGGAGATCTGCGAGATCACCCACCGCCACGGTGGCCAGGTCTATCTCGACGGAGCCAACATGAATGCCATGGTCGGTCTGTCCCGCCCTGGCGACATCGGCTCGGACGTCTCGCACCTCAACCTGCACAAGACCTTCTGCATCCCACATGGCGGCGGGGGTCCCGGCATGGGCCCGATCGGCGTCAAGGCGCATCTCGCCCCTTACCTGCCGGGTCATCCGCAATGGCACGGTGGACAGGGTGCCGTCTCGGCAGCGCCATTCGGCTCGCCATCAATCCTTCCAATCTCCTGGTCCTACTGCCTCATGATGGGCGGCGAAGGCCTGACCCAGGCCACCAAGGTGGCAATCCTCAACGCGAACTACATCGCCGCCCGGCTGAAGGGGGCCTATGAGGTCCTTTACAAATCGGCCAACGGTTGCGTTGCCCATGAGTGCATCATCGACACGCGTCCCCTTAATGCCTCTGCGGGAGTCACCGTCGACGATATTGCCAAACGCCTGATCGACTGCGGCTTCCATGCGCCAACGATGAGCTGGCCGGTTGCCGGCACGCTGATGATCGAGCCGACTGAATCGGAGACTAAGGCCGAGATCGATCGCTTCTGCGATGCGATGCTGGCGATCCGCGAGGAAGCCCGTGCCATCGAGTACGGCAAGGCGGACAAGGAGAACAACCCTCTCAAGAACGCCCCGCATACCGTGGAAGACCTGGTCGGCGAATGGAACCGGCCTTATAGCCGCGAGCAGGCCTGCTTCCCGCCCGGGTCCTTCCGGGTCGACAAGTACTGGTCCCCTGTCAACCGGATCGACAATGTCTATGGCGACCGCAACCTCGTCTGTACCTGTCCGCCGATGAGCGAATACGCCGAAGCGGCAGAGTAAGACATCCTGATGTAGAATCGCCGGCCCTGCCCGGGCCGGCGCCCTTATTGAAAAACAGCATCTGTATTTATTTCGCTCCAGCCCTTGTTTGGGCTCATTAAAACGCTATGTTTACCTCATCGAACTTTGCTAGCGACTTTTGTCCTCAGCCACGGCTGTTTCAGATTTCCTCTCAACGTCGATTTTAGATCGGTCAGATACGACCGGGCCCACCAACGATTGAAGGAAATCGTCATGAATACAGGTACCGTAAAGTGGTTCAACAGCACCAAGGGCTTTGGCTTCATCCAGCCCGATAATGGCAGCCAGGACGTTTTCGTCCATGTCTCCGCCGTTGAGCGCGCCGGCATGCGTGGCCTGACCGAAGGTCAGAAGATCAGCTACGACATTGTCCAGGACAAGCGTTCGGGCAAGAGTTCTGCAGACAACCTGCAGGCCGCCTAAGGAATTTCATTGCCCCGCGTGACCACGGATGTACTGGCACGCTTGAGGCGATGATGTGGAAGGTCGGGAGCAGTCCCGGCCTTTTGTTTTTCCCCAGGGTGGATGTCACATGCGTCGGGTTTGGGACATGTGACTGGAGGGACCATGGAGCAGAACCGACTGTTGCCATGGGATTGAGTGTAGAGGTCGAGCCGGGCAAGTTTTGGCTCGGGAAATGACGGCCATTGGCCGGAAAGGAGTTATTTTTGCAGGTACTCGTCAGAGACAACAACGTCGATCAGGCCCTTCGGGTCCTGAAGAAGAAGATGCAGCGGGAAGGTCTCTTCCGCGAGATGCGCGCGCGCAGCGCATATGAAAAGCCATCTGAGAAGCGGGCACGTGAGAAGGCGGAGGGAGTGCGCAGGGCACGTAAGCTCGCTCGCAAGAAAGCCCAACGTGAGGGATTGCTTCCGGCACCCAAGAAAAAGGTCGTCGGTCAAGGCCGCTAGCAACACGAACGGCGCGGTCCAGGTGACCGCGTCCGCCCGCGGCAGATATAGGAGCATACCATGACAGCCACCACCGAAGAGTTCTTCAAACCCGCCAAGCTTTCGGCGCAGGCGAAAGCCGAACAGACCAATTCCGTCGTGCGCGATATTCTCGCTGCGGAAACTGCTGCGAGAGAAAGCAAAACAGAGAAATTGAAGGCGTTGCGACTGGCCCAGGCTCAGCCGGAACCCGCACCAAAGAAGCGCGGTCGCAAAACACCTGCGTGAGTTCTCCCCGCGCGCCCATAGTCCGACGCAATAATCCTCCGGACATATCCAGGCCTTGACAGCGCTAATGGGAAGCTTCATGGCTCACCTCGCAAGGAGAGCAGACCATGACGGAAGATCATCGCAGCAACGGGCTTTGGGAAAGGGCCTTCAACGTTGACTCGCAGTCCGGGACGGGCCGCTTTGTGGCTCTTGTCCTCGCATTCGTCGTCATTGGTGGCGCCCTCTCCTGGTTTGTCGGTTGACCCACCGGTTCCCTGGCCGGCTCAGGGAAGCTATCCGGCGGACTGCCGCCATCAGCCGCCTGCCAGAGTAACCAGCCCCCCACACTTAAGCTATAGCGAACGCTTCTATATTAGCAAGCTCTGCACAAGCTTTCTAAGCCATACCTACATTCAACTTAGGTCTTCCTGTTGGCGACAAAACCCGCCGGCACTCGCCGGAGGCTAACGGTATGGATTGCGACGCATGCTGCAGCAGAACGGAACCCCCTCACCCGTACCACTCGCGCCTGATGACCTGGAGCTCTTGCAACGATTCCTCAAGGCTTGGTGCCAAGAGAACGGGGTTGATTCTTCAGCCGACTCGGCTGCCGATATCGCCGCGGCTTTGATCGACTGGTATTTGTTCAAGGTGGATGACCGGAGCCAATTGAAGCTGACATTGGATGAGAGCCTGACCGCAACACCGCAACTGCAGCGGCTCGTGGGTAAGCTTGACGAGATGTGAGTGCCGAGCCGCGAACAGGATTTGATCGTTTGTCGCACCTCGGCCCGCTCGTCCCGATCCTCAGCCGTGATGTGAGCCAGACGCTCCCCTCTCTTTCCCTCGGGACGGCTCTCGCCTAGGGTTCAACCAATGTCGCCTCTTAACCTTCCCACAAAATATGCATCGGCCGTGGCCGCCCTGCTGGCCATCGGCATCTACCCCAACGCAGCCATTGCGCAATCTCTTCCCGCCCAATCACCGTCAGCCTTCCCCGCTGCCCCCCTTCCTCCGGCCGAACCCTGGCAGCCAGTGGAACAGGTAAAGACCTACGCGATTCGTGGCGCGACGGGCATCGATCTCTACCGTTCGATCGGGGAGCATGGACCGGCCGCCGGCGTACTGGCCATCGCCCATACAAGCTTCAAGCTCACCTGGACCCGCGATTATCGTCCGCAGCCCGACGGCTCCTGCGTACTGGCGGTGGCGAAGCCAAAGCTGATCATCACCTATACGCTGCCCAAGGCGCCGTCCGGCCTGCCGCCAGTGGTGGCGGAGAAATGGCAGCGCTTCGTTTCGGGGGTGGAGACACATGAGCGGGTACATGGCGAGCAGATCGTCGACATGGTTCGCGGCATCGAGGCCTTCAGCCGCGGCCTGACGGCGGCGGACGATCCGAAATGCCAGAAGGTGCGTCAAAAACTGCAGGCGCGGCTGAAGGAGTTCTCCGACGAGCGGGTGCGCCAGTCGCGTCAGTTCGATGAGGTCGAACTGACGGAAGGCGGCGCCGTCCACCAACGGATCCTCAGTTTGGTGAACTCGCCGGACCGCTGACATAGAAATACCCCCGCGGCTGGCGCCACGGGGGTGAATAACGATGGAGCTTTTACTGCTGGGGCTGGGTTTCGCTGCGTACGCCTTCGAATGCGGGCGCGTCTTCCAGTTGCTGACGGGTAACGTTCAGCACGATCCGTTCGGGCAGGCCGTCCGGGCCGATCATGATCGCGCCATCGTTTCCGGCATTGTTTGCGGCCATCTGGTCATCCCCGGTGGCAGGCATGCCCGTGCCGGTCGTGCCTGCACCCGGGGCGGCGGCGCCGTCGGTCATGGCCGTGTCGGTACCCGTTGCAGCCGTACCCGCTCCGCCGGCCGGCGGCATGGTGGTGTTGTCGGTGTTGGTCGAAGCCGTCGTCTCACCCGAGACATCGCCCGGCGCAGCGTCAGGGTTGGCGCGGGATGCCTGGTTGGCTTCGGCCTGTGTTGCGCCCGGACCAAGCTCAAGCGCGCCCATGTCGACGGCGACGTTCTTCTCGCCGATACCAAGGAAACCGCCGACACCGATGATCACGGCATTGACGGAGCCATCCTGGCTGACGAGCACGTCATTGATCTCACCGATGCTCTCGCCGTCCGAACCATAGACAGCCTTACCCTGGAAATCGCTGACGCGCCATGCGCCAGTCTCCGGAACCGTGACGAACGGGCCCTCGGTGGTGGCGCTGGCATCAGCTGTCTGGTTCATCGGCATCGCATCATTCATGCCACCCGCTGCATCCGGAGCAGTCTGTGCGTTCTGGTCGGCGGCAGCACCCGGATTAATCGTTGTGCCGGCTTCGCCGGTCGCCGTCTGCGCCATGGCCGCCATCGGGAATGCGGCGGACAGGAGAAGAATCGGAAGTAGACGCTTGGCCATGAGAAAGCTCCTTTGTTTTGAATGGGACAAAGGGGTAACCCATGGGTTGCGCCATGGTTCCGTAGTAAACTGCTTGTGAGCCGACGGTGTCAGCCTGCCTGCCGCTTTGGCCCAGCCTCCAGGTCGATGACGGAAAAGGCTGCCGCTATCACTTCGGGACCGGCACCCGGCCTGGTGGAGTCCGTCGAGAGAATCTGGCGATAGCGGCGAGCGCCGGCGAAGCCCTGAAAAAGCCCCACCATGTGGCGCGTGACATGGTTCAGGCGCCCGCCCGCCGCCATCACCCGGTCCGCGTAGGCCATCATCGCATCGCGCAGCGCCGTCCAAACCGGCTCCTGGTGCGGTTCAGCGAAGATTGTTTCGTCCACCTCGGCCAGAAGTCCGGCATTCTGGTAGGCGGCTCGTCCGAGCATCACCCCGTCCATGACTTCCAGATGTCGGACCACCTGATCAAGATCGGTGATGCCGCCATTGATGCCGAGGAAGACATCCGGGTTCTCCCGCTTCATCCGGTGGACGATCTCGTAGTCGAGTGGCGGGATCTCGCGGTTTTCCTTCGGCGAGAGCCCCTGCAGCCAGGCCTTGCGGGCATGGATCCAGACAGCGTCGGCCCCGGCGCCGATCATCCTCGCCAGGAAATCCGGCAGCACCGTCGCCGGCTGCTGTTCATCCACCCCGATCCGGCATTTCACCGTCACAGGCACCGTCGCCACGCGCTTCATCGCAGCCACGCAGTCGGCCACCAGCTCCGGCGTCTTCATCAGGCAGGCGCCGAACGTGCCGGACTGGACCCGGTCCGAGGGACAGCCGACATTGAGGTTGATCTCGTCATAGCCGTAGTCGCCAGCGATCCTCACCGCCTCCGCAAGCTTGGCCGGGTCTGACCCGCCGAGCTGCAGCGCCACAGGATGCTCCTCCGGCGAATGCGAGAGAAGTCGCTCCCGCGGCCCATGAATGATCGCATCCGCGACGATCATCTCGCTATAGAGAAGCGCATGCGCCGACAGCTGCCGATGGAAATAGCGGCAGTGCCTGTCAGTCCAGTCGATCATCGGGGCGACCGCAAAGATCTTACGGCCCGTCTTCAACGCCTCGGCATACATGGCAATCCTTTCGTCGCCGCCGCTCATACAGGAAGCGCGACACCTTCGCCAGTTTTGCTCGTCCTCGTCTGCCGCTAGGATGGTGTGGAATCGCGCCCGGCATAGCACCAGGGCGCCGCCACGTCAGGGAGGAGACCATCATGCCGCTTTACGCCTTGGGAGACATCCAGCCGAAGACCCCTGCTCCCCACCGCTACTGGGTCGCGCCGACGGCGACCGTCATCGGCGACGTGCATATTGGCGAAGACGTCGGCATCTGGTTTGGCGCCGTGCTGCGCGGCGACAACGAACCGATCATCCTCGGCACGGCGACAAACATCCAGGAAGGGGTCATGATCCACAACGATGTGGGCTTCCCGGTAGCCATCGGCGCCGGCTGCACGATTGGCCATCACGCCATTATCCACGGCTGCACGATCGGCGAGAACTCGCTCGTCGGGATGGGCGCGACCATTCTCAACGGCGCGAAGATCGGCAACAATTGCCTTATCGGCGCCAACGCTCTGGTCACCGAGGGCAAGGAATTTCCGGACAACTCGCTGATTGTCGGCTCGCCCGCCAAGGCGATCCGCACGCTCGACGAGACGGCAGTAGCGGCGCTTCGGAAATCGGCCGCGCACTATGTCGAGCGCTGGAAGCTCTACGCCCGTGACCTACGGGCGCTTTGACCCCGTCCGGCGCCGTAACGCGCACGGGAGCCGGTGGCGCTACTTGATCTTCAGGAGATGCATCTTGCCTGCCATGGTGATCGCATGCGGCGATTCCTCTGGAGCAACCCCATCATCCAAGGGCTTCACCAGTCCGTGCTCGCGCAGCTCCTTCAGCGTCGTCGTCGTCAGGAACTTGATTTTCTGCGGCCGCTCCTTGAAGCGGTCGTTCCTGGCATAGGTCACCTGCGCATCGAGGTGCGTCCACTTCTTCCCCTCTTGCGGATGGACATCACCGTCCTTGGCAAGCTTGAGACCGCGTATCTGGGTGGGCGTCAGTTCAATCATTTCTTCTTCTTTCTTGCGTCGTATCGGAAAGGGAGCGGCGCGTAATCGGCTACCAGAATCAGGTGGCGGCGGCGGCGCGGAAAGAGACCAGTTTGCGGCGCTCCTCGTCCCACAGCACGAGCTTAACGCAGCGCAGGCTGTCCATGAGGGTAATGCGGCCGATGCCGGCGAGTTGCGGATGGTCGCGCAGGACTTCCGGCAGCCGATAATAAGGAATGCGGCTCGACAGGTGGTGAACGTGGTGAATCCCGATATTGCCTGTCAGCCAGCGCAGGACTGGCGGCAGGTCATAGTGGGAGGCACCGTGCAGCGCAGCCTGCGGAAACTCCCACTCCTCGCCGGCGGACCAGTGTGTCTCCTCGAACTGGTGCTGCACATAGAAGAGCCAAACGCCTGCAGCGCCGGTCAGGAGAACAATGGGAAGGTGAATGAGCAGGAACGGCACCAAGCCGACAGCCCATATCAGTAGCCCGCCAAGCAGCAGGACTGCGGCATTTGTAGCCATGGTTGAAATCCAGGGCAGCGCCCCTGACCTCATCATCCCGAACGGCAAGCGCTGCTTGAACAGGAAAAGATAGGCCGGCCCGATGCCGAACATCACCAGCGGATGCCGATAGAGCCGGTAGCCCAGCCGCCCCCACGGGGAAAGCGCACGATATTCCGCGACCGTCAGGGTCGTGATGTCACCCACGCCCCGTTCGTCCAGATTGCCCGCGGAGGCATGATGGGCAGCATGGGCGCGCTTCCAGTAGTCGTAAGGCGTCAGCGTCAGAACCCCGAGCAGTCGACCGGTCCAGTCGTCGAATTTGCGGCGGGCAAAGAACGATCCGTGACCGCAGTCGTGCTGGATCATGAACAGTCTGAGCAGGAAAGCGCTGGCGGGCAGGATGGCGATCAGCCCCGGCCAAAATTCGCTCAACAGCGAATAGCAGGCGATAGCCCAAAACAGGGCGAAAGGCGCCAGCGTAACGACCAACTCGAACGCGCTCCTGCGGATACGGGGCTGGCGGTATTTTGCCAGCGTCTTCAGCCACGCGCGTGGATCGTCTTCGACATCTAGAGCGGGCGGATAGACATGTGCGTTCATTGTGTGGGTCCGTGTTGCTCGCCCAGCAGTCCTCCGCGGGCGGTAGCTGCGTCATGGTCGACGCAGCTAGTTAGTGGATCAGGATTGACGAGCCTTGCGGGCCGCATAGCGACGGTCGCGCTCGGCCTTGCGGGCTGCCTCGTCCGCGATGACGCGGGAGACTCGATCGGCCATCTCGGCCTGCCGGGCTTCCGCCTCGGCCTTTTCCTCTGCTTCGGCTGCGGCCGCCACTGCTGCCGCCTCGGCCAGCTCGCGCTCGCGTTCGGCAGCCTTCAGCGCCTCACGCTCGGCGCGGCGTGCTTCCCGGGCCACGCCTACTGCCTGGCGGGCCGCAAGCTTTTCCTGCATTTCAGGGTCGGTCGGCTTCGGCGCAGAAGCGAACTTCGCCAGGAGCTGGCGCTTTGCATCTGCAGCGGCACTACGCCGTTCCGCGAAACCGTTGTCGTTCGGGTGTCTCAATCGTTAGTCCTCTTCATTGTAGTCGTTGTTGTCGCGGGTGCTACCCGCCGGTTCCCGTATGTGCAGAAACGCCTGCGCCCGCAACGAGAAAAGGCCAGACATTACGCCTGGCCTTCTTGAACCTCTTGCCGCAATGCCAGTACATCCGTGGTCATCGCGGCGAAAAAGCGTTAGGCAGCGCGCAGCTGGCCTGCGGACATCTTGCCCGACTTGTTATCGCGCTCCAGCTCGAAGCCGAGCTTCTGGCCTTCGACGATCGAGTTCATGCCTGCACGCTCTACAGCGGAGATATGAACGAAGACGTCCGAGCTGCCGTCATCCGGCTGAATGAAGCCGAAGCCCTTGGTGGAGTTGAACCATTTTACTGTGCCAGTGGTCATGACGAACCCTTTCTTAGCAACGAGAATTACCACCGAGCGACGCCCGGCGGGGTTTCGATCTTTGAGAGAGGGAAGTTCGTCAAGAAACGCGCGAGGCGCGGCAAAAAACAAATATCGGCAAACAAACTATCGATGAGTTCTATATAGACGGGAGGGGCAACAATGTCAACTTCTTGTTATCAGTATACGCAAAATACAACCATCGGATGAGCCTGCGTAAGGCAGTCGCCTCACCCGCCATAGAAGCCGGCCAAGCAAGAGAGAAAAGACCGTCGGCGCTAGCTGTCGCGACGCGTCAGAGGATAAGCTTCCGCCTCGTAGAGCCATTGCATTTCCTGTCCCCCGAAGCGGGCCTCGTCCACCTCAAGGATCGATCCCCGAAGCATGGATGGCGGCATGTCCTCGATCGCAAAGCGCAGGGCTTCCGCGACCGTATCGAACCTTCTGTACCGGAGGTGACTGGTTCTCTTTACGGTCTTGCAGGGATAGAGACCGGCGCTCGCATTGTAATCAACCATGGGATTGCCGCCTGGCCGCCGGGCTGAACAGGGCCTTCGAGGCGTCCGCGTGGCCGCGCTTTTCCACACGTTCCTGGCGTTCGTCCTGTTTCGTCTTGCGCATCCGGATCGTCTGCCGTAGCCGAAATTCTTCCAGTTTGGCAGCATTGCTGCCTGCGGCGGCGGGATGCCTGAACAGGCTTTCCGCAGCATCGCGGGTAATATCAATCATATCATGTTTCCTTAAAGTTGTTGGTGGCACGCGGTATCGTGCCTGCAAGCATCTGCGTAGCCAGAGTTGAACGCGGGGGCCTTCGGCACCCCGGGACACCCAATCGACTGTGATCAGAGGCTTGGGATCCGCTGTATGTGAAACCCCTAGATGGCGACGTTGGAAGCCCATTCAAGACGACGCTGGCGCAATGCGCATGAGTGTCATCTCCGACGGGGGGATCAATCCCACCCGGCGGTGCCGTTATTTCTTCTGCCCGGTAGAGCCTGCAAACTTAACCTGCGAACCCTGCGGGGCCACAGTTACCGGGACACTCTTGTCCTTCTTCGGCTTCCGCGCTTCCTTGTTGCTTCTCATCTGACCCTTGGCCATGGAAATCTCCTGAAACTCCTGCTGACGACGGATATGCGTGCGGTCCGGGCGGGCAGCTAGACTGCCGTTGGCGCAGGCAAGGACGCCGGAGCTACAAGCATCCTGATGGAAAGCGGCACGGACAGCGCCCGTCTGCCTGCTATCGCCATCCTTATCCGTGGGAAGATGACGGAAGCGGCGCTCGAACTGGCGTCAGATCGCCCTGTCGCGATGTTCTCGCGATAGCCAAATCCGCTGATGCGGACCAGATTGCGCGACAGGGTATGTCGATGAAGGTCGGAAGACATCTTGTCCTCCTTTCGTTGGGGCCAGGGTATTCAGCCCCGAAGCAGCAGCGCCCTTGAGTTTGGCTGCTGACGAGTCACTTTGCGCCCTTTGACCCGTGAAAGCAACTTATATCACCACAACCCCAAGGGCGGAGAGAGCCGCAGACCAATTGCTTCGCTTCAGGCCGCGCAGGCATCGCAAAGGCCACGGATCTCGATCGTCGTCTTGGCCGGCTTGAACTTCCGCTGTCGAGCCCAGTCGTCGAGCCTATGGTCGACGGCGTGGTCGTGGAACTCGACCACATGGCCGCAGCTCTCGCAGATCGCGAAGGCAACGGTGCCATGGCCGTGGCCGCCGCAGCAATCCTTCTCCTGGTGCGCACAGGCAACGAAGGCGTTGAGGCTTTCCAGCCGGTGAACCACGCCGCGCTCCAGGAGCTTGTCCAGCGCACGATAAACCTGCAGGGGCGCCCGGAAGCCGTGCTCGCGCAGCTTGTCGAGAATGGTATAGGCGCTGAGCGGAGCATCCGACCGCGACAAGACGTCTAAGACCAGCGACTGGTTCTTGGTCAAGGCGGGAGCGGTCATGATCGAAGTCCTCCGGTATTGGCGTCCGCCCCGGCGCGGTTGAACGGCAACAGGCTGACGATGAAAAGCAGCAGCGCGGCAACCACGATCGATGGCCCGGACGGCGTGTCGTAATGTAGGGATCCGAACAGCCCTCCTGCAACCGCCAGCGCCCCGATCAACGAGGCGAAGACCGCCATCCGCTCCGGACTCGCGGAAAACCGGCGTGCGGTGGCGGCCGGAATAATCAGCAACGACGTGATCAGCAGGATGCCGACAATCTTCATCGCGATCGCGATCACCAGTGCCATCATCAGCATGAAGAGAAGCCGCGCCCGCTCCGGATTCAGCCCCTCAGCTTCCGCGACGTCCTCGCTGATGGTGGAGGCGACCAGCGGGCGCCAGAGCCAGACGACCGCCGCGAGCACGACCAGTCCGCCGCCCCAGATCAGCGCGATGTCCTGACGAGTGACCGCGAGGATATCGCCGAACAGGAAGGCCATGAGGTCGATTCTGACCCAGCTCATGAAGGCGACCAGCACGAGCCCAATCGCAAGCGTCGAATGCGACAGGATGCCGAGAAGCGCGTCCGCCGACAGGGCCTGCCGACGCTGCAGGACGAGGAGGATGAGCGATACCACCACCGCGACGGCAAAGACGCTTGCCATCAGGTTGAGCGAAAAGAGCAGCGACAGCGCGACGCCGAGAAGCGCTGAATGTGCCATTGTATCGCCGAAATAAGCCATCCGCCGCCAGACGACGAAGCAGCCGAGCGGACCGGTTGTCACCGCCACGCCGATACCCGCGAACAGTGCGCGGACGAAGAAGTCGTCAAGCATGGCGCGCCGCCTCCCCGTCCTGGCTGCCGTGGTCGTGGCTGTGGTGACCGTGACCGTGATCGTGAGCATGACCTTGTTGGTCGTGATCGTGGTGATGATGGCCGTCTTCGGGATGGCAGTGTTCGGTGATCGAACCGTCGCCGTGCAGGACACGGCCGTCAGGCAGATGCGTGTGGTCGTGCTGGTGGCTGTAGAGTGCCAGCCCGCGGGCGTTGACGCCAAACAGGCGCTGATAGTCCTCGCTACGGCTGACGCTGTCGGGTGTCCCGCGGCAGCAGACATGGCCGTTGAGGCAGATCACGGTGTCAGTCGCCGCCATGACCATGTGCAGGTCGTGAGAGATGAGCAGGATGCCGCAGCCGGTCGCATCGCGAATCTGGCGGATGAGGTCGTAGAGCGCCGTCTCGCCAGCGAAATCGACGCCCTGGACCGGCTCGTCGAGCACGAGCAGGTCGGGCTTGCGGGCGATCGCACGGGCCAGCAGCGCCCGCTGGAACTCGCCGCCTGAAAGATGGCGCACCTCTGCATTGATCAGATGGGAGATGCCGGTTGCCGACAGAGCGGCAGTCAGATCGGCGTCCGTCAGGCCATTGGTCAGGCGCATGAGCCGGCGGACCGATAGCGGCATGGTCCAGTCGATCGAAAGCTTCTGCGGCACGTAACCAATGCGAAGGTCGCCAGCGCGGGCGACTGTACCCTCGTTCGGACGCAGCACCCCGGTCACGAGCTTTGCGGTCGTCGATTTGCCGGCGCCGTTCGGGCCGATTAGCGTGAGGATTTCGCCGCGGCTGATCGAAAGATCGACGCCCCGCACCAGCCAGCGTCCATTGCGCTGGATCCCCGCCCTCTGCAGGTCGACGAGTTGATTGCGGCCCTGCGAACCGCTCTTGTCTTGCATCAGCATCTTTTTCTCGCGCCCGGTTGCCTGCCGCTATGACACACGTTATAGCATAACGCAATTGATGTAATAACATTACGTTTGCATGCAAGCCCAACAAGGAAGTCACGATGAAAGCTCGCGCCCTTTTCCTAGCCAGTTCCATCCTCCTCTCGGCCTCGGCAGCCGCCGCTGCCCCGGAGGTCGTAGTGTCCATTAAGCCGATCCACTCGCTGGTCGCTTCCATCATGAAGGGTGTCGGTGAGCCGAAGCTGATCGTGGAAGGTGCTGCCTCGCCCCATACCTTCACGATGAAACCCTCCAATGCCCGGGCCGTCGAGGGCGCCGACATGGTATTCTGGATGGGACCCGGCATGGAGGCCTTTCTGAAGAAGCCGCTAGAGGCGCTGGCGTCCGACGCCACCGTCGTCGAACTCGACGATGCGGAAGGCCTGACCAAGCTGCCATTCCGAGAAGGCGGCGCCTTCGAGGCACATGAGCATGACGACGAGGGCCACGGCCACGGTCATGAGAAGACGGCGGAGGACGACCACGGCCATGACGACCACGCCGGCGAGGCGGCGGAAGACCATCACCATGATCACGGGGAGTTCGACACCCACCTCTGGCTCGACCCGATGAATGCGAAGGCCATGGCTGCTGCGATCGAAAAGGCCCTCGCCGAAGCGGATCCGGAGAACGCGGAGGCATATGCCGCCAACCTGGTTTCGCTCAACGACAGGATCGATGCGCTCGACAAGGAGATCGCTGAAATGATTGCGCCGGTGGAGGAGAAGCCATTCGTCGTTTTCCACGATGCCTACCAATATTTCGAGGACCACTACGGCGTGCGCGTCGTCGGCTCGATCACTGTCTCTCCCGAAGTGGTGCCAGGGGCTGAACGGGTGCAGGAGATCCGTCAGAAGGTGCAGGAGCTTGACGCCGCCTGCGTCTTTGCCGAGCCTCAGTTCGAGCCGAAGCTGATCCAGGTGGTGACCGAAGGCACCGACGCCCGCTCGGGCACGCTGGATCCCGAGGGTGCCACGCTGACAGAGGGCCCGGATCTGTATTTCGACCTGATGCGATCGATCGCGACCAACCTCAAGGCCTGCCTTTCGGCGGCCTGACGGATAACCGAATGACTAGAAGGGCGACCAATGCCGCCCTTTTTCTTGTTCATGTCACCGCACGGCGATGATGCTGGAAATGATCCCGGACGTGATGCCGATCAGCAGGAAGTCGTTGTCGATCCGAACCCAGCGGTGGCCGCGCGGCGGCGCGGAAAGGCGGTGGCGGCGATAGTCGCGCACCTCGCGCATGTGGCGCCTTTCGGCCGCGGTCATCCGATGGCCTTTCTTCCAGTGATGCTTGGGCGCAACGAACCTCTTCGGCGGCGCCATCCGCTTGTGTGGCGCCGGCTGCTCGACATGCCGTCCTCGGTCGTTGTGGCCACGATGATGATCCCGGGCCTGTGCCATCGGGGCAGCAAGGATCGTGGCGGAGAGCAGGACGATAACGAACTTCTTCATGTCTGTTTCCTCGTGTTGAACACGTTGGAAACTAGGGGCTGGCGGATGAACCCGATCTGAATGAGAGAATTACATATCCGTAATGAAAATATGGAGTTGTTGTTGAAAGCTCAGGTTCGCAGTTAAGATTCTCCAATTACGTTTCAGCCCTCCAAAGCCTCATAGACGAAGCGACTGAAGTCCGCCGGCCTTGCCCGTCCCGAGGTGTCGAAGGCGAAGACTCCTGCAAAGGCACCGGTAAACGAGCCGTGTTCGCCCCGGCCGCCCTCATCGGAGATGACGCCTGCATCAAGTGCGGGCCCGAGTGCCTGCCAATCGTTGCTGCCACCAGCCCGCCAGGAGAACTGCAAGTCGTTATCGCGGATTTCCATAGCCAGATCGACGGGGCCGTCCGTGACCGCCACGCCGCTGTCGGCCGGAAATATCATGCGACCGTGCGGAAAATCGCCCGGGCAGGAGAAGATCGTCACCACGCGGCCGAGCTTTTCGTGAAGCGTCACCACCACGGCGTGGAACTTGTGACGGTTGTAGTAATGCGTCAGACCCGCCACCTGCTGATAGGTATCAGGAGAGAAATCGACGGTCGTCTCAGTGCGGAAGGAGTGATGCTCCTGCCGGCGGGCGACCAGCGCCTGCTCGAACCAGGAGCCGATGCTTTCACGCCCGTATAGGCGCAGATGACCCGGGCGCTCTGAAAGGCTGAAGATGCGTTCGGGCTGAGGCGTGCGCAGCCACTGGAATTCCATCGGCAGCCGTCCCGGCTCGAACCGGGTTTCGATGCGTGACGGCTGTTCGTGCCGCTCAACATCGGCCGGTGCCGGAACCTCGACCTCGGGTACGACACCGCCCTGGGCGAGATAGAGCCAGTCGTCCTGCCAGATGCACTTCTGCAGAGCGGTCTCGCGACCGAGCGTGCACCGCCGTTTCGGCGGCATCGGACGGCCGCAAAGATGCGTATGATAGGCCTGCCCATCCGGGGTCTCGACATACTGTCCATGCCCTGCCCGCTGCAGGACTGCATTCGGAGCATCCTTGGACGTGATGAGATGCGTGTTCGGATGCATTTCGTAAGGACCGTCGATAGCGCGCGACCGAGCCATGGTGACGGCGTGGTCGTATCCGGTACCGCCCTCGGCCGTCGTCAGGTAGTACCAGCCGTTGCGCTTGAAGAGATGCGGCCCCTCGACCAGACCGAGTGGGCTACCGGCGAAGATGTTCTTGATCGGCCCCTTCAGCGAATTCGTCCCGGCATCCCATTCCTGCAGCAGGATGCCGTCGAAGGCGGGGCTTTTCGGCGCGCCACCGTAGCTTTCCGTGCGGTGGTTCCACTGCATGTTGACGAACCACTTGCGGCCGTCATCGTCATGGAAGAGCGACGGGTCGAAGCCGGAGGAGTTCACATAGACCGGGTCCGACCACTCTCCCTCGATCGTGGGTGAGGTCACGATGTAGTTGTGGGCGTCCTTGAAGTTGCCGTCATAGCGCTTGACGTCGGTATAGACGAGCCAGAACAGGCCATCGGCATAGGAGAGACAGGGCGCCCAGATGCCGCAGCTGTCGGGATTGCCGCGCATATCAAGTTGACTTGCCCGCTCCAGCGGGCGGCGCACCAGCGTCCAATTCACCAGGTCCCGGGAATGATGGATCTGAACCCCAGGGTACCATTCGAAGGTGGAGGTGGCGATGTAGTAATCCTCCCCGACGCGGCAGATCGACGGGTCAGGGTTGAAGCCCGGCAGGATCGGGTTGCGGATCATCTTGCTGCTCCTCCGAGGGACGAGACCCGGCGGTGGGACGCCGGGTATGGATGGATTAGTGCTTGCGCGCGGGCCCCTGCCGCTCGGCGGAGGCGGCCCAGAGATTGATGTTGCCCTCCCGGGCATATTTGTCGATCTCGGCCAGTTCCGCGGAGGTGAAATCCGGAGTGTCGAGCGCGCGGACGCAATCCTCGACCTGCTCGGGACGGCTCGCCCCGATAAGCGCCGTCGTGACGCGACCACCGCGCAGCACCCAGGCGATCGCCATTTGCGCCAGCGTCTGGCCGCGCTTCTCTGCAATGGCGTTGAGTGCCCGCAGGTTCTCGATGTTCTCCTCGCTCAGGAACTCGGAGCGCAGCGACTTGCCCTGGGCGGCGCGGCTGTCGTCCGGGATACCACCGAGGTACTTCGAGGTGAGCATCCCCTGCGCCAGCGGCGAGAAGACGATGGAGCCAATGCCGAGATCGTCGAGCGTGTCGAGGAGGCCGTCTTCTTCGACCCAGCGGTTGATCATCGAATAGCTCGGCTGGTGGATGAGGATCGGCGTGCCGAGTTCCTTCAGGATGGCCGCCGCCTCGCGCGTACGCTTCGAGTTGTACGAGGAAATACCGACATAAAGCGCCCTGCCCGACCGGACGATGTGATCGAGCGCGCCGCAGGTTTCTTCCAGCGGCGTGTCCGGGTCGAAGCGGTGGGAATAGAAGATGTCGACATAGTCGAGGCCCATGCGCTTCAGGCTCTGGTCGCAGGAGGCGATCAGATACTTGCGGCTGCCCCATTCGCCATAGGGCCCGGGCCACATGCCGTAGCCCGCCTTGGACGAGATGATCAGTTCGTCGCGGTAACCGGAGAAATCGTTGCGCAGGATCTCCCCAAACGCGATCTCGGCGCTACCGCCTG
Organism: Pseudorhizobium flavum; assembly: GCF_044142885.1. Classification (NCBI taxonomy): domain Bacteria; kingdom Pseudomonadati; phylum Pseudomonadota; class Alphaproteobacteria; order Hyphomicrobiales; family Rhizobiaceae; genus Pseudorhizobium; species Pseudorhizobium flavum. Next base: position 522,242 of record NZ_JBIOKZ010000002.1, on the reverse strand, counting down.
GGGGCCCGTAATTGTTGGCGAGATCGAAATGGGTGACGCCGAGGTTGAAGGCCTTGCGGCAGATCGCCTGCTTGCGCTCATGCGGCGTGTCATGGCCGAAATTGTGCCAAAGACCAAGCGAGATCGCCGGCAGCTTCAGCCCCGATTGGCCGCAGCGGTTGTACTTCATTGATGAATATCGGTCGTCTGCCGGTTGCCAGGCCATGACATCCTCCTTCTGTCCTGAATGCGGTGCGGGTGCGATGCCCCGCACCGCATACTTAGCGGATCAGCGCAGCAGCGCCAGCGCCTCGTCAATGCCGAGCGGCTCGGGCTGTGTGCAGGTGGTGGTCATGTCGATGAACCGCCCCTCCTCGCCCGACTTCAGGATCGAGGTCAAAACGTCGATGCCATGCAGCGAACGGTCGAGGGAGCAGCGCGGGTCGCGCTTCTCGATCAGCGCCATCGCCATGTCGGCGAGGCCGGCGGTGCGGTAGTTCGCACGAGGGCCGCTCGGGTGCTCCTGGTTGGCCTTGGAGAACGGATGATCCCAAACGGGCAGCGGCTTGATGTCCTTGTCGCGGCCGGAGGCTTCCACGAGACCGCCGAAGAAGTTCGGGTCGGGCACATAGAGCGAGCCTTCGGTCCCGTAGAGCTCCATATTGGCGTGGCGGTGCGACCAGACATCCCAGCTGGCTGACATGGTAATCGTCGCGCCGTTCACGAACTCAAGCAGCGCATGGATGTTCGTCGGCGTCTCGACCGGTATCGTCTGGCCGGCGAGCGGCTGGCTGGTTATCGTGCGGGTAGGGTTTGCCATGGAGGTGAGTGCTGCGACGCGCTTCACCGGTCCGATCAGGTTGATGAGGTTCGCTACATAATACGGACCGAGGTCGAGGATCGGACCGCCCCCCTTAAGGAAAAAGAAGCCGGGATTGGGATGCCACATTTCCATGCCCGGGCTCATCACATGGCAGGTGCCGGAGGTGATGCGCCCGACTCCGCCCTCGTCCACATACTTGCGCGCCAGCTGGTGCGCGCCGCCGAGGAAGGTGTCCGGTGCGCAGCCGATGGCGAGGATCTTCGCCTTGGCGATCCGCCGCAGTTCCTCGCCTTCTTCCAGCGACAGAACCAGCGGTTTTTCCGAGTAGACGTGCTTGCCAGCTTCGAGGATCGCCTTGGAGACGCGGAAATGCGCGTCCGGAATCGTCAGGTTGACGATGACATCCAGCTCGTCATTCGCGAGCAATTCGTCGATCGTCTGCGCCTTCACTCCGTATTCCTTCGCCCGCAACTGCGCGGCCTCCGGATTGAGGTCGGCGCAGGCGAGCATCTTGATGCCCTTGAACAGCGGCGCCAGCGCCAGGTAGGTGATGGAGATATTGCCGCATCCGATGATGCCGACGCCGAGTTCCTTGGCCATGTGGGGCTCCGAAAATGCTGGGGTATCAGTATGTCTTGAAGGCTGCGATCGAGCGGGAGATCAGCCGTTCCAGGTCGTTGGGGTTATCGTGCTCGACGATGAAGTGCTTCGCGGGCGTCTTCTCGCGTAGCGCCGCCATCAGGCCCTTCCAGTCCACGGTCCCGTGGCCCACATCAGCCCAGCCATCCTCGTCCGTATTTTCACCGGCACGCGCGATGTCCTTGACGTGGACAGCGGTGATGCGGTCGCCGTAGCGGTCGATCCAGGCCATCGGGTCGGCGCCGCCGCGGATGACCCAGGCGATGTCGGCTTCCCAGGCGAGATCCGGGCCGCCTTCAAGGATCTGCTCCTGTGCGGTCGTACCGTCTTCCAGCGTCTTGAACTCGAAGTCGTGGTTGTGCCAGCCGAAGGTGTAGCCGGCGTCCTTGTAGCGCTTGCCGGCTTCCGAAAGCCGCTTGCCGAAGGCGCGCCAGCCAGCGGCGTCCGTCGGACGCTGATCCGCGACGAGATGTGGGCAGTAGATCGCTTCCATGCCGAGCGTCTTCGCGATCAGCAGGGCCTGCTCCGGCTGCTTCTCGAGAAGATCAAGCCCGAAGTGACCCGTCGGCATGGTCAGGCCATTGGCGTCGAGATTGGCCTTGATCGCCTTCAACTGGCTTTCGTCCATGCTCGCATAGAGGCCGCCATAACCTTCGACTTCCGCATAACCGGCCTTACCGAGCGCGGTGAGCGTATCGGCGAGCGGCGGGAAATTGCGCGCGCTATAGAGCTGGAAACCGAGTTTCGTCATGTCCATCCTCCTGGGCCGGCGGCCCTTCTGCTGAAAGGTTCAATCTGCCGACTGGCAGGAATAGAGGTCGTAGATGCGGAAGACCGGTGCAGCCGCACTCGGCTCCGAAGGAGTGAAGGTGATGCGGCGGCTTTCGCCGGCGGCAACGTCGAAAGCGTTATCGGAATAACGGCCGGGCGTGTCGCTCTCGACCATCACGAACAGCGCCAGACCGGAAGCCTGAACCAGGAGGTCGATCGCACCGTCTCCGGCCGGTGACATAGAGACCTCAAGCCCCGGCGGCGCAAGATCGAGCGCCTTGTAGGTGCCGTGAACATAGTGCCCCTCGCCGCCCATGCCGTTAGTTGCGGTGAAGCTCCAGAACAGGATTGCATCCGGCGGAAGGTCTGACGCAGACAGGCCAACCGCCGGCACCGCGGCATCCGGCGAGCAGAGGGCGTCGACGCTTTTCAGCGGTGTGCGGGTCCCGCCGAGAGAGACTGTTGACAGGTTGATGGTGGCTGTGACGTCCTCCATCGTGTCGTTGACGAGCGAGATGCGGATCTCGTTTCCGTCTTCCGAGGGAATGGCAGCAACGGCAACCGGCTGGAAGAAGCGCCGCGCAACATAATGCAGGACCTTCCAGCCGCCGCCATAGTCGAGGCTAGACCAGGAGGCGACGGGCCAGGTGTCGTTGAGCTGCCAGTAGAGCGTGCCCATGCAATGGGGCTTCAGCGACCGCCAGTAATCGACGGCGGTCCGGATCGCGAGTGCCTGCTGCACCTGGCTCAGATAGACGAAGTTTGCGAAGTCCTTCGGGAAGCGGAAATAGCGGAACATGGTCGCCGCGATCCGCTCGTTGCCGCCGGCGTTCTTCTGGTGGTGCTCCATCACCGGGGATGCGATGTTTATGTCTTTCGGCTCGGCATATGTCTGGATGACCGGCAGCGAGGTGTAGGACTGGAAGCCGAATTCCGAGCAGAAGCGCGGGCGGACGGAACGGTAGTTGTCGAAGCTCTTGTTCTCGTGCCAGACCGACCAGTAATGCATATCGCCCGAACCATCGGCGTGCCAGGCGTCACCGTAATCGAGGTAGCCGGATGCCGGGCTCGACGGCCACCAGATCGCCTCTGGTGCAGCCGCTTTCAGCGCCTGTTCGATTGTCCGGTTCAGGCGATCGTAGGAGACCAGATAGCGGTCGCGGTTCTCGATCGACTCCTTGAACCAGGTCAGCGCACCAACAAGCTCGTTGTCGCCGCACCAGACGACGATCGACGGGTGCGAGATCAGGCGGCGGACCTGGTAATCCACCTCCTTTGTCACATCCTCTAGGAAGTCCGGTGTCGAAGGATAAAGGTTGCAAGCGAATTGGAAGTCCTGCCAGACCATCAGGCCCAGCCGATCGCAGAGGTCGTAGAACCAGTCGCGCTCGTAGAAGCCTCCGCCCCAGACCCGGAGCATGTTCATGTTGGCGTCTACCGCGGACTGCAGCAGGTCCTCCGTCTTCTGCGGACTCGAGAGGGAAAACAGCGCGTCGGCCGGGATCCAGTTGGCGCCTCGGCAGAAGATCTCGCGACCGTTGATGCGGAAGGCGAAACGGCTGCCGGCTTCGTCCGGGTCGGTCACCAGTTCGACGGTGCGCAAGCCGATCTGCCGCGTCACCTGATCCTCGGGGATCTCCACCGTCAGCCGGTAGAGGTTCTGCTCGCCGCTCCCCGCCGGCCACCAGAGCCGGGGCTCGGTGATCTCGAAGACGTGGTGGATCGTGGTCTCACCGGCAGCAATGCCGCAATCCAGCCGAACGCGCTCGCCATCGAGATCGAAATGCACCGGCACGACGCCCGGGTCCACAGCATAAAACGTCAGCGCCACGTGCAGCTCGACCTTGCCCTCGGCGTGTCTCTGGCTGGTGACCACGTGCTCGATCCGCGCCGTTTCGAGCCGATTCAGCGAAATCTCGCCGTAGAGCCCGAGCGGTGCCAGCGCAATGTTCCAGTCCCAGCCGAAATGGCACTGCGGCTTGCGCAGCATGTTGCCGTTCGGGATGGGGCAGTTGCCGGTCGAATAAGGAATGTAGAAAGGCTGCCGCGCCTGACGCTCCGCCCCCGCCGCAACGCTGGAGTGAAAGTGGATGCGGATCGTGTTCTCGCCCGCCTGCAACGCGGCGGAAACATCCGGCCGGTAGCGGCGAAAGCAGTTATCGGCCGAGAGTACCGGCACATCATTGATGAAGACGACCGCCACCGTGTCGAGATAGGTGATGTCGAGGTACCAGTTGCCGTCCGGATCATCGATGACGAACTGCCGCTCGATCACCCATTCCCGCTCGGCGACCCACTGGACCTGATCCTCGTTGCGGCCGACATAGGGATCGGGGATGATGCCCGCCTCCTTCAGCGCAGTGTGGACGTCGCCGGGGACCCGCATGGCTGACCGACGGTCACCCCCCGCCTCAGCGAGTTGCCAGGTCCCGGAGATGTCGAGGCGGGAGATGGACATCAGCGATCAGATCCGTTCTTCGGTCTCTGCGTCGAACAGCGAGGCGACCGACATGTCGAAGGACATCTGGAGCTTCGTTCCTGGGGCGAAGCGCTTGGCGCCGCCAGTGCGCACCGACATGGTGTGCCCCGCATGCTTCAGCCACAGCAGGTTGTCCGCGCCCATGGGCTCCTCGATATCGACCACCGCGTCGTGCATCTCGGCACCTGCCTGATGGTTGTCCACATGAATGTGTTCCGGCCGAACACCGAGGACGACCTTCCGGCCAGGAGTAAGCGGCCCCTCGGCCTCGTATCCCTCCAGAGAGAACGAGACGCCATGGGTCTTGAAGACGGTGCTCCCGCCCTCTTCCACGAGTTCGCCGTGCAGGAAGTTCATGGACGGCGAGCCGATGAAGCCAGCAACGAAGAGGTTGACCGGACGGTTGTAGATGGTCACCGGATCGTCGAGCTGCTGGATCACGCCGCTCTTCATGATGGCGATCCGGTCCGCAAGCGTCAGGGCCTCGATCTGGTCGTGGGTGACGTAGATCATCGTGTTCTTGAGCGAATGATGCAGGCGCTTGATCTCGACGCGCAACTCCGAGCGCAGCTTTGCGTCGAGGTTCGACAGCGGCTCGTCGAACAGGAAGACATCGACGTCACGCACCAGCGCCCGCCCGATCGCCACGCGCTGGCGCTGACCGCCAGAAAGCTCGGCCGGCTTTCGTTTGAGGAGCGGCTGGATCTGCAGGATGTCCGCGGCACGCGCGATCCGGCGCTGGATGTCCTCCTTGGGAACCTTGGCGACCCGCAGCCCGAAGGAAAGGTTCTTCTCAACCGTCATCTGCGGATAGAGCGCGTAGGACTGAAACACCATGCCGATGCCGCGGTCCTTGGGCTCCTCCCAGGTGACGTTGCGGCCCTTGATGAAGATCTGGCCGTCGGTCGGCTCCAGGAGGCCGGCGATGCAGTTGAGGAGCGTGGACTTGCCGCATCCCGAAGACCCGAGAAGAACGAGGAACTCCCCGTCCCGGATTTCGAGATTCATGTTCTGCAGCACCTTGACGGCACCAAAGGAGAGCGAGAGGTCGCGGATGGATACGCTGTTGTTCATGGAAGTACTTACCCCTTCACTGCACCTGCGGCGATGCCGCGGACAAAAAGCCGGCCTGACAGGAAGTAGACGATCAGCGGTACCGCCCCCGTCAGAAGCGTCGCGGCCATGTTGACGTTGTATTCCTTCACGCCCTGGACGGAGTTGACGATGTTGTTGAGCTGGACGGTCATCGGATAGACATCCGGCCGCGTGAACACGACGCCGAACAGGAAGTCGTTCCAAATACCGGTCACCTGCAGGATCATCGCGACGACGAAGATCGGCAGCGCCATTGGCAGCATGATGCGGAAATAGATCTGCCAGAAGCCCGCGCCGTCGATACGCGCCGCCTTGAACAGCTCGACCGGCAGCGAGGCGAAGTAGTTGCGGAACAGCAGCGTCAGTATCGGCATGCCGAAGATCGTGTGGACGATGACCAGTCCGGTCAGCGTCCCGTATACGCCGAGTTCGCGCAGCGCGATGACGACCGGATAGATCATCACCTGGTAAGGGATGAAGGCACCGATGATCAGGATCGAGAAGAAAAGCTCGGAGCCCTTGAAGCGCCAGTTAGCAAGCGAATAACCGCTCACTGAGGCGACGGCGATCGAAACCACGACGGAGGGTATCAAGATGCGGACCGAATTCCAGAAACCGCGCGAGAGGCCATCGCAATTGAGCCCGGTACAGGCTTCCGCCCAAGCCTTCACCCACGGCTCGAAGGTGATCTCCATGGGCGGCGCGAAGATGTTGCCCATGCGCACTTCCGGCATGCCCTTGAGCGAGGTGACCACCATCACGTAGAGCGGCAGGAGGTAGTAGAGCGCCGCAACGAAGAGCGTGCCGTAGAGCATTATGTTGCGGCCCGAGACCACGCGCCGGGGTTTGCGCCCTCGGGGACCGCTTGCGACTTGATCGGAGACGGCATCGAAACCTGCCGCCGTGGTGTTGAGGGTGGAGATGTTAGCCACGCTTCTTCCCTCCGAACTCGAGATAGGCCCACGGGATGATGATGATGGCGACCGTCAGCAGCATCATGGTGGATGCGGCGAAGCCCTGGCCGAGGTTCTGCGCCTGGAACATGTAATCGTAGACATATTTGGCGGGCACCTCGGAAGCGTTGCCGGGGCCGCCACTCGTCTGGGCCACGACAAGGTCGTAGACCTTGACGATGCCGCTTGCGATGATGACGAGCGTCGTGATGAAGACGGGCCGCATCATCGGGATGACGATGAAAAGATAGGTTCGCCACATCGGGATACCGTCAACGCGTGCGGCTTTCCAGATATCCTCGTCGATCCCGCGCAGGCCTGCGAGCATCAGGCACATGACGAGCCCCGTGCCCTGCCACAGGCCGGCGATCAGGATGCCGTAGATGACGATGTCCGGGTTGTAGAGCGGATCGAAGGTGAAGCTCTCCCAGCCGAGGGAGCGGACAATGCCTTGAACCCCGAATTCCGGGTTGAGGATCCACTGCCAGACAAGGCCGGTAACGATGAAGGACAAGGCGAACGGGTAAAGGAAGATCGTACGGAAGGTGTTCTCGAACCGGATCTTCTGGTCCATCAACGCCGCCAGCAGGAAGCCGATGACCATGCTGAAGATCAGCGAAAGGATGCCATAGATCGCCAGGTTCTGGATCGAGATGATCCAGCGGGACGATGCCCACAGCCGCTCGAACTGGTCGAACCCGACAAAAGTCGCCCGCGGCAGGAGCTTGGAATTGGTGAAGGAGTAGACGACGGTCCAGAGAGAGCCGCCGAGGAAAATCCCGAGCGCAATCAGGATCATCGGAATGGACGCAATCTTGGCAGTCAGATTGCGAAAGAGCTGGTTTGGGCGTTTGGCAGGCGCCAGACCTGTCATGTCTCGATCCTCCTCGAACGTGACGACGCATCCGTGACCCCCGGAACTAGAAGCCCAGCGGACGTCAGCGACGCCGGTTCAACCGGCCGACGCTCCGAGGAACGCCGGCCGGCCGCGGTCGCTTGGGATTAGTCGGCCGAGGAGATGATCTCCGCGAAGCGCTCCTGAGCGGCCTCGGGAGTCATCGAGGTGCTGGAGAAGAACTCCGTCATCAGGTCCTGCTTCTGGCTCTGCGAGTCGGGCGAGAGCAATTGATCGGTGCTGGTAAGGGCATTTCCTTGTGCAACGATCTCCAGGCCCTTCTTCATGCAGTCGTTGGCCGTCGCCAGATCGACGTCGCCGCGGATCGGCAAGGACCCCTTCTTCAGGTTGAAAGCGACCTGAGTTTCCGGCGCGACGAGCACTTCGGCCAGGGCATCCTGCGCCTTGGATCCTTCCTCGTCCTTCAGAACCGGGAAGTAGAAGGCGTCGCCGCCCGTGGTGATGTACTGGCTGACGCCAAGGCCCGGAAGGCAGCTATAGTCCTTGCCCGCGACCTTACCGGCGATCTGGAACTCGCCCTGGGCCCAGTCACCCATGACCTGGCCGGCAGCCTTGCCGGTGATCACCATGTTGGTGGCCTGATTCCAGTCCTGCACGTTGGTGCCGATGGAAAGTTCGCGTGCCTGCGCCGCCGCTTCGAAGATCTTGGCGACCTCCGGGCCGGCCGCCGCTTCGGCGTCCTTTTCCACATAGACCTTCTCGTGCAATTCCTTGCCGCCGAGTGCCAGCAGCAGGGTGTCGAAGAGGCCATTTGCCTGCCAGGGCTGACCGCCCAGGGCCAATGGATGGATGCCGGCTTCCTTCAGTTTCGGCCCGGCTGCAACGAACTCGTTCCAATCCTTTGGAACCGCCACGCCAGCCTTCTCGAATGCCTCGTTATTCAGCCACAGCCACTGCCAGGAATGGATGTTGACCGGCACGCAATAGATCCGGCCGTCGATCGTGCAGCTGTCGAGCAGGCTCGCAGGCTTGATCACCTCTTTCCAGTTGCCCTTCTCTGCAACGTCGGTCAGGTCGCGCATCAGCCCGGCTTCGACAAGCTCCTGCGCCTGGCGTCCATGGTTGAACTGGGTAGCCCCCATGGGATCACCGCCGGTAATGCGGCTGATCATGATGGGACGGGCGGTGCTTCCGCCCCCGGCGATGGCACCGTCCACCCACTTGTTGCCGGTGGCGTCGAATGCCTTGGCGAATTCGGCGACGGCAGCTGCCTCGCCACCCGAAGTCCACCAGTGGGTTACTTCAAGGTCTGCGGCCTGGGCAACACCAAGCGGCAGCACGACGGTTGCCGCAAGCGCGGCTGCAAAAGCACGAATATTCATGAGTCTCCTCCCTCACTGAAACGATGCAGTAAAAAGTTAAGCGAAAGCTGCAGCACGCGCAACTAGGTACTGGAGAAAAATTCCGCTGGGGAGCATTTCTCGAGCTGCTCCTGATATTGAGCGCACTGCACAACGCATATGACGGTTCCATTATATTGTTGATATCATTACGTTATCTCGGATATCTTCGAACCACGCATTTCGCGCCCGCACAACATCCATTTCCCACTGAATTGATCGGAGAAACGCTCCGAGGCGAGTTAGCCGTGAATTTTTCCGCTCGACAAGCGACCTGTATCGTTTCAGATTTCAGCCATGGAGACCCGACGGATGGAGGAGGCATTCGTTTCCAGCCATGACAAAGGCATCTATAGTCCTGGCTGGATTCGGATGACGGCAGGGTGATGGACGACAGCAGTACGAAGAGAGCGGCGAAATCTCCGCTAGCGGCCGGCGAGCGGCCGACACTGAAGACGATTGCCTACATGACGGGTCTCGGGATCACGACCGTGTCGCGAGCCTTGAAGGATGCGCCGGATATTGGGACTGAGACCAAGGAGCGAGTTCGTCTGGTCGCCAACCAGCTAGGCTACCAACCCAATCGAGCCGGCGTCCGCCTGCGGACCGGCAAGACGAATGTCATCGCGCTCGTGCTCAGTATTGAAGAAGAACTGATGGGCTTCACCAGCCAGATGGTCTTCGGTATCTCCGAAGTGCTGGCCGGCACGCAGTATCATCTCGTTCTGACGCCCCATACCCACCAGAAGGACCCGATGGTGCCGGTCCGCTACATCCTCGACACGGGATCGGCAGATGGCGTGATCATCTCCAGAATCGCTCCGGACGACCCAAGGGTCCGGCTTATGACCGAGCGCAACATGCCATTCGCGACCCACGGCCGGACGGACATGGGCATCGTCCACCCCTACCATGACTTCGACAACGAGGCCTTCGTCTACGAGGCGGTGGCAAAGCTGGCGTCAAAGGGTCGCAAGCGCATCGCGCTGCTGCCGCCCCCGGCCACCCTCTCCTTCTACCTGCACAGCCGCACCGGCTTCGAGCGCGGCCTCGCTGACTTCGACCTGACGGAAGTCTCGATGGGACGGATCTCGACCGAAACAATACTCGGCGACATTCGCACCTATACCGAAACGCTGATGCGATCCGCCAACGCGCCGGACGGCATCATCTCCATCAGCGGCAGCTCGACCATTGCACTGGTCGCGGGGATCGAAGCCGCCGGCAAGAAGCTTGGCAAGGACGTCGACCTGGTTTCCAAGCAGTCAGCGGAGTTCCTCAACTGGATCCGCCCGGAAATCTACACGGTGAACGAGGACGTCCGGCACTCCGGCCGCGAGCTCGCAAAGGCGGTGATCGCCCGGATCGACGGCGTGGCGCCGGAACTGCTTCAGAGCATCAGCAAGCCGACCTGGTCGTCTATGGGCCCGAAGGAGTGAGTTCCCCCTCGTCAGCAAGATCGTCAGGTTCAGAGGTCAGATGCAAAACCCGCCGCAAGGGCGGGTTTTTCCACTGCGAACCTAGGCTCAACCCTGGCTGAGGCCACTGCCCCAAGGGCCGTGCGGGCGATCAAGCCCGTCGACCCGCTCAAATCCGTGCGCGCCGAAGAAATCACGTTGCGCCTGGATCAGGTTTGCGGTTCCGCGGCCGCGGCGATAGGCATCGAAATAGGCGAGCGCCGAAGACAGCGCCGGCACCGGCAGGCCGGAGAGCACTGCATAGGCGACGACGCGGCGGAGGGCTCCGTCCGTCTCCTTCACCATATCGGCGAATGCGGGCGTGACGATCAGGTTGACGTCAGGATCCTTGGTGAAGGCGGAGGTGATTTCATCGAGGAACTGTGAGCGGATGATGCAGCCGGCGCGCCAGATACGCGCAATCGTCGGCATCGGCAGGTTCCATTTGAACTCGGCGGAGGCTGCGGACATGACCGCGAAACCCTGCGCATACGCGCCGATCTTGGCGGCAAGCAATGCATTCTCCAGGTCCGCAAGGAATGCATCCCGGTCCCTCGGCGCCTCGGAAAGCGACGGAAGGTCGAGAATGGTCTCCGCCCTCTCGCGCTCGCTCTTTTGCGAAGATAGGATACGTCCCGCGACGGCGGCCTCTATGGCGGTCGCAGCAACCCCCATGTTCTGTGCCTCGATCACCGACCACTTGCCGGTGCCCTTCTGGCCGGCACGGTCCACGATCATATCGACCATGGGTTTTCCGGAAAGCGGATCGGCAGCCTTCAGCACCTTCTCGGTGATCTCGATCAGGTAGGAGTTCAGCCTGCCAGTGTTCCAGCGGCCAAACACCTCTCCGATTTCCTGGGCGCTCATGCCCAGGCCATCACGCAGGATGCCGTAGATTTCAGCGATCATCTGCATGTCAGCATATTCGATGCCGTTGTGAATGGTCTTGACGAAATGTCCCGCGCCGTTCTCGCCGAGCCAGGCCACGCAGGGGTCGTTGTTGAACTTGGCGGAGATGGAGGTCAGAACTTTCTCGACGCGCTTCCAGCTCTCCTCCGTACCACCGACCATGATGGAGGGACCGTGGCGCGCACCTTCCTCACCGCCCGAAACCCCCATGCCGATGAAGGTCAGGTCGCTGTCCTTGAGGCCGTCGAAGCGGCGCATCGTATCGCGGAAATTGGCATTGCCGGCGTCGATCATGATGTCACCGGCGGAGAGGTATGGCGTCAAGGCCGCCATCTGCTGGTCGACGGGCTCGCCCGCCTTGATCATGATGATGATCGGTCGCGGCGGCCGGATCGCGGCAACGAACTCCTCCAGGGTCTCACAAGGGACAATCTGGCCCTGCAGGTCGCCCGCTTCCGCAAAGAACTTTCGCGTGGCTTCCGGGCTGCGATTGAAGACCGCGATCCTGTTGCCCTTCTCAGCGATGTTGAGTGCGAGGTTCGAGCCCATGACGCCGAGCCCGATAAGGCCGATTTCTGCCTGTTCCACGAAAGTGCCTCCATTTGCGATTGGCCGCCGTTTTGGCACCAGAGATTGCAAACGGCAAGGCTGAAACGATTAGATAGGGAGCGTTATCCGCTTGTCAGACAGCAGGACGATCGTCGTCATCATCGATTGCCCGCCAAGCCGCACCGTCGAGATCATCGTACTGGCCGCTCTTCAGCGACCAGAGAAAGGCGACAAGCCCCAGCCCGCCGAGAAGGAGGGCGATCGGGATGAGATAGACAAGCATGTTCATGCCAGACGCGCCTCCCCAGACATGGGGGTTGATGCAGCCGAGATGGTCAGCTTCCGCTCCGCTCCAACCAGCCTGTTCAGCCGAAGTGCATTCACCACGACAATGATGGACGAAGTCGACATGGCGACGGCGGCAATCAGGGGCGTCGCATAGCCCGCAAGCGCAATCGGCACCGCGATGATGTTGTAGCCGATGGCGAGCGCAAAGTTCTGCCGGATCAGCCGCCCCGCCCGCCGGGACACTTCAATGGCGAGCGGCACCGCGTTGAGGCTCTCGTGCATGAAGACGAAGTCGGCGGCCTGTCGTCCGACATCGGCTGCCGTCGCAGGCGCGATGGAGACATGCGCAGCCGCCAGCGCCGGCGCATCGTTGATTCCGTCGCCGACCATGAGCACCTTCGACCCGCCACGGTCCAGTTCGGCCACCGCATCCACCTTGTCGCGCGGCGAAAGCTCCGCCCTCCAGAGGGAGATGCCGAGGCGACGCGCGAGCGCCTTGACGACCGGCGCGCGGTCGCCGGAGAGGATGCCGGTCGAGAAGCCACTTGCAGCGAGTGCCGCGACGGCGGAAGCACCGTCCGGCCGGACCGCATCTTCAAAGAGGAATCTCTGCAGTTCCTTTCCGTCAAGCGACAGGACGACTTCCGACAGTTCATCCGGATGAGCGTTGCCACCACAGGCGAAGCGGCGGTTTCCGAGGCGATAGACACCCTCGTCCGCGACCGCCTCCAGTCCCTGCCCCGGCAGTTCCGTGACTTCGGCGAATCGCTCACCGCCGCCGGGGGCGCCTTGGTAGAGCGCCTGCGACAGCGGGTGACGGGAGTGAGCGGCAAGACCAGCGGCGAGAGCGAGGTAACCCCGCTTGACCTCCACACCATTGACGAGACGCGGGCGACCGAGCGTCAATGTCCCGGTCTTGTCGAACAGGACCGTGTCCACCTCGGCGAGACGTTCCATCGCCGATCCGTCCTTGACCATGACGCCGTTCCTGAAGAGCCGGCCTGCGGCCACAACCTGGACCACAGGCACGGCAAGGCCGAGGGCGCAGGGGCAGGTGATGATCAGGACGGCGATTGAGATCAGCATGGCCTGCTTCCAGTCGCTTCCGAATACCCCCCAGGCGATGAAGGCGCCCAGGGCAAGAAGGTGAACCGCCGGAGAATAGAGCTGAGCCGCCCGGTCGGCGATTCGCCGATAGCGCGCCCTGCCCCCTTCGGCGGCCTCCATCAGCGATATGACCTCGGCCAGGAAGGAATCCTTCGCTGCGGCCGTCGCGCGGATGACCAGCGAGCCAGTCAGGTTTAGGATCCCCCCCTGGACGGCGTCCCCTGGCCCGGCAACCGTGGGTGCGCTTTCGCCATTGACGATGGAAAGATCGAGATCGCTTCTGCCGCTCTCGACGACCCCGTCGACCGGTATCCGTTCGCCGGCCGCGATCATCAGCCGGTCTCCCGGCCGGATGTCCTCGATCGGACGGTATTCCCGCGCGCCATCCTCCGCGAGCACCATCGCACCACGCGGCGACAGCCGCGCAAGGCCGCTGATCGCGGCGCGCGCCCTGTCGCGCATGACATGATCGAGCGTGCGGCCGATGAGCAGGAAGAACAGCAGTGAGACGGTGGCATCAAACCATGCATGCTGTCCGTGATGCATCGTCTCCCAGAGCGAGACAGCGTAGGAAAGCGTGATGGCAAGCGCGATCGGCACATCCATGTTGGTGCGGCCGTGACGCAGCGCGTTCCAGGCCGACTGGTAGAAGAAGCGGCCGGCATAGACGAGCGCGGGCGCCGCGATCATGGCGGAGATCCAGTGGAACAGGTCGCGCGTGGAAGCTTCCGCTCCCGACCATACCGAAACGGAGAGCAGCATGATGTTTGCCGCCGCGAAGCCCGACACGGCAACCGCCCGTATCAGTTCGCGCTGCAGCCGATCGCCGGCATCTTCGACACTTGAGAACAGATGGGCGTCATAGCCCGTTGCACCGCGAATTGTCTGCACCAGTTCCAGCGGGTCAGTGCGGACACCGGAAACTTCTTCCTTCCAGACGATGGAGACCCGCTTGGTCGAAAGGTTCACCCGCGCCCGCTCCACGTCGGGGCGGGCCTGCAGCGCCTTTTCGATTGCCGTGATGCAGGTGCCGCAATGGACGCCGGGCACGCTCAGATCGGTCTGGAGCAGCCCCGGCTGGATCTGCCGGCTCGACAGGAGCAATTCTTCCGTCGAAGGCAGGGCATGGCTCAGCCGCTCAAGTTCCACGGCTCCCTCGGTACCGGGAGCACAACAGGTGGTCATTTCGCTTCTCCGGCGACAGAGATCCGCTGCGTGTCATGAAGAATGCGCTTGCCGTCGCGAAGCGCCTCCGCCTCGACGATCCAGGCTCCGCCGGCGACAGCATGGCGGGCAACGAAGACGCCCTCCCCCTCACGCCGGAGCGCAAGCTCGAAATCCTGGTCTTCGCCAACCGGACGCTTGAACCGCAAAGTGACGTCATCCGCTTCAACGGCACCATCCTGGGCGTGAGATATCCGATAGCTGACTTCAGTATCTTCTATCGTCAGCGCACCGACCACGCCCGTAGCCGCCAACGCCTTCGCCTCGGCAACCTTCCCGTTGAATTCCTGGCTGGCGATGTAGGTGTTCTTCACCACTAGACCGCTCCAGGTATGGGTCGCCTGCCACGCCATGTAGAAGTTCACCGATATTATTGTCCCGAAGAAAAGGCACATGACAGCAAGCATGTGCCAGCCCGTAAAGACGAAACCCTTGCGGTCTGTCGAACTCATTTCCCGTCCTCCGGAGCATAGAAGGTTGCGTCGTAGTGGTCACGTTCATGGCTCGAACGATCTTCGGCAATGAAGCTGAAGCCGTCGCTGCCATCCGGCAGGGCATTGGCCGGCACTGTCACGAAGACCTTCAGCGCCGTCGCCTTGTCCGGTTCGACCGAGACGGCAAACTGACGGTTGTCGTCACTCGTCAGACCGTTGATCTTCATCGTCGCCTCCGGCATCCCTTCAAGCGACAACAGGATGGTGCGCGGTTCGGGGATCATGTTCAAGAGGCGAATGGTATATCCGTTCCGGATCGAGCCATCCGATTCCAGCACGTATTGCGGATTGCGGTCGTGGATGACGTTGACCTCCAGCCGGTCACGGCTGAGGAGCGCGACGAGGAGCCCGATGCCAACCGCCGTCCAGACGCCCATGTAGAGCAACGTGCGAGGCCGGAAAATGATGCGCCAGTTGAAGTGGCGCACCTTGTCGATGAAGCTGCCGTCCGCGTTGCGCACACGATCGGGATTGATCGGCGTCGTGCCATTGTCAGTGGCAAGTGCCATGTTCGCATCATATTCGTTCAGGGTCGCGTAGGCGATCAGCCCGCGCGGCTTGCCGATCTTGTCCATGACGCTATCGCAGGCATCGATGCAGAGGGCGCAGGTGATGCAGGCCAGTTGCTGCCCGTCGCGGATGTCGATGCCCATCGGACAGACGGCAACGCAAGCGTTGCAATCGACGCAGTCACCGACCGGCTGGCCGGCAGCAGCGGCCTTCTTGGTGTGTTTGGTTCTCGGTTCTCCGCGCCAGTCGTTATAGGTCACGACCAGCGAATTGTCGTCCAGCATGGCCGCCTGAATGCGCGGCCACGGGCACATGTAGATGCAGACCTGTTCCCGCATCAGCCCGCCGAAGACATAGGTGGTGGCAGTCAGGATACCGACGGTTGAATAGGCGATGAAAGCCGCGTTGCCGGTCACGAAGTCGTAGGCCAGCGTTGGCGCATCGGCGAAATAGAAGATCCAGGCGCCGCCGGTCGCGACCGCAATGGCGATCCAGATTGCATGCTTGAAGACGCGCTTGCGGATCTTCTCGAAGGTCCAGGGCGCGGCATCCAGTTTCATGCGGGCATTGCGGTCGCCCTCTACCCAGCGCTCGACAACCAGAAAGAGATCAACCCACACGGTCTGGGGGCAGGTATAGCCGCACCACGCGCGACCGACCGCGGACGTGACGAGAAACAGACCGAAACCGGCCATGACGAGGAGCCCGGCCACGAAAAAGAACTCCTGCGGCCAGATCTCGATGAAGAAGAAATAGAAGCGCCGGTTGGCGAGGTCCACGAGCACCGCCTGGTCCGGAGCATAGGGACCGCGATCCCAGCGGATCCAGGGCGTCAGGTAGTAGATGCCGAGCGTGATGAGCATCACCAGCCACTTGAAGCGACGGAAACGTCCTTCCGCCCGCTTCGGAAAGATCTTCTTTCTCGCCTCGTAAAGCGATTGAGGGGCGTTGCCAGCGTCAGCGTTTGTTGCCTGATGGCCGTCACCGGTCGCGTCGACGTTCTTTGCGGTGTAGAGATTCATGGCACATTTCCACCTTTGTGCCTGCCTTTTCCCATCTGGGCCGGCAAGTATCCTTGATATAAATCAAGTAGCGACGCAGAGACGTCGCGCTCATTGTCGCAGGCCAAAGATCGGAGGAGCAGAGCTTGGCATCGTATCAGGTCGAGATCATCCACACGACAATCAACAGGAACTGGCACGAGGTGTACGACTTCGCCAGCCAGCCCCGGAACATGGCAAGATGGGCTGCCGGTCTTGCCGCCGGGCTGAAGCAGGATCGCGATGAATGGATTGGGGACGGCGGACCTCTTGGCGACATCCGCATACGGTTCGTCCCGCCGAACGCGCTCGGCGTCATCGACCACGACGTCACCCTGCCGGGCGGACAGGTCGTGCACAACGCGCTGCGCGTCGTGCCGAATGGCGACGGTGCCGTCGTCATGTTCACCCTGATCCGCCAGCCGGATATGGACGATGTTGCGTTCCAGGCGGACGCCGACGCCATACGGCGGGATCTCGCAGCATTGAAATCTCTTCTGGAAGAGCTCTGAGCGCGAGAGGCGGTGGCTTTCCTATTTGCCGTCCCGCCCTACCATAGGCTTCATCTACTGCCTCTCGGGAGAGCTCAATGACCGCGCTGATCGACCTGCTGAACCTGATCCTCTGGGAATATGTCCTGGTCTATGGGCTGCTGGCGGTCGGGCTCTACTTCACGATCCGGCTTCGGTTGATCCAGTTCCTGCACTTCGGCGAGATGTTTCGCGTCCTACGGAGCAGCCCCACCGAAGATGATGCGGGGATCAGCCCTTTCCAGGCGTTGACCGTCAGCCTCGCCTCCCGGGTTGGCACGGGCAATATCGCCGGCGTCGCGGTCGCACTCTATCTCGGCGGGCCAGGCGCCATCTTCTGGATGTGGATGGTGTCGCTCGTTGGGATGGCGACCGCCTATTCAGAGAGTGCCTTGGCGCAGCTCTACAAGGTCAAGAACGAAGAAGGCATGTATCGCGGCGGACCCGCCTTCTATATCGCCCGCGGGCTGCGCGCTCCCTGGGCCGGCGGCATTTTCTCCATCTGCCTCATCCTCTCGTTCGGCCTCGTCTTCAACGCGGTCCAGGCGAATTCCATCGCCGATGCCATGGAGGGTGCATTTGGTCTGCCGAAGCTGGGGGTCGGCGTCGTGGTCGCCGTGCTCGCCGGCATCGTCATCTTCGGCGGGATCCGCCAAATCGCGCGCGTCGCGGAACTGATCGTACCCTTCATGGCAGGCGCATACCTCTTGGCTGCTATCTACGTGCTCATCACCAACTGGTCGGAAGTCCCGGCAGTCATCGGCAGTATCTTCGCCAGCGCCTTTGGCTGGCAGGAAGCGGCGGGCGGCGCGACTGGCGGCATCATGGCGGCAATGATGAACGGCGTAAAGCGCGGACTGTTTTCCAACGAAGCCGGCATGGGATCGGCCCCGAACATTGCCGCAGTCGCTACGCCACAGCCACACCACCCCTCATCCCAAGGCTTCGTCCAGGCTCTTGGTGTGTTCATCGACACCCTCCTTGTCTGTACGGCGACGGCCATCATGATTCTGCTTTCTGGTGCCTTGGTTCCGGAAAGCGGCGTCACCGGCGCCCAGTTGACGCAGGCCGCGCTCGGCGAACATCTCGGGACCTTCGGCGCCTATTTCATCGCGATCGCCATCTTCTTCTTCGCGTTCACGTCGATCATCGGCAATTATTCCTATGCGGAGAACGCCATGACGTTTCTGGGAGCCGGAACGGGCATCGGCATTATGATCCTGCGCAGCGCCGTCCTGTTGATGGTCATCTGGGGTGCCTATGAGACCGTTACCACGGTCTTCAACGCAGCTGACGCCTCGATGGGCCTGATGGCGACCATCAACCTGATCGCCATCGTGCTCCTGTCGGGTACCGTCGCCAAGCTGACGAAGGACTATTTTGCTCAAAGGAAGGCTGGTGAATCGCCAGTCTTCCATGCGGCCGACTATCCGGAACTCGCAGGCAAGATCGACAAGACGATCTGGACCCGCGACTGAAAGCGAGATCATTTAGGAGAAAGCCAATGGCTGCCGAAGGCGCCGATCGGAAGATCGATTACATCGAGTTCAACGTACGCGATATGAGCGCGCAAAGCAGTTCTACGGCGAGGCCTTCGCCTGGTCGTTTAAGGATTACGGGCCAGACTATTGTGAGTTTGGCGACGGCCGGCTGACCGGCGGCTTTGCGAAAGCTCATACGGTCATGCCGAAAGGCGGACCGCTGGTTATACTGTATTGTTCGGACCTGGAGGCGGCGCTGTCGCGGGTGGAGAAGGCGGGAGGCCAGATTTCCCGGCCGACCTTCGACTTTCCGGGCGGCAGACGCTTCCATTTCATCGACCCCGAAGGATACGAGTTGGGAGTCTGGTCGAACGCATGAAAAAGGCCGCGCCACGGCGCGACCTCCAAGTTCGATGGGAGAGATCTACTCTCCGCCGCCCAGCGAGTGGACGTAGACTGCCAGTTGCTTGACCGTCTCGTTGCTCAGGCGGGCGTTCCAGGCCGGCATGACGCCATGACGCGGAGCCTGGATCTGCTGCGCAATCTCCGCCTCGCCCTGGACCTTTAGCCAGATCGCGTCGGCAAGATTGGGAGCGCCGAGATCGCGTACGCCTTCACCGCTTTCGCCATGGCAGGAGGCGCAGTTGTCGGCATAGAGCTGCTGGCCCGGCTCCACCATCGAAGGGTCGCGCGGCGTGCCGCTGAGGCTGACGACATAGGCCGCCACCTGCCGGACCTCCTCGGGCTGGAGGATATCGATGAATGCCGGCATTTCCGATACTCGCGTATCTGCGTCGACCGGATCGCGAACCCCATGTGCGATGGTCTGGTAGATCGCGTTGATGTCGCCGCCCCACAGCCACTCGTCGTCATTGAGGTTTGGATAGCCCTGCCCGCCTGCAGCACCCGTGCCATGGCACTGGACGCAGTTGACCCGGAAGGCCGAGGCGCCGCCGGCAGTGGCGAACTGTGCGAGTTGCGGGTCGGCTAGGATTTCCTCAAGCGAGACCTTCGAGATCTTTTCGATGACTTCGCCCTGAGCAATCTTTGCCCCTTCCAGGTCACCCGCCAGTTCGGCCCGGCTGGAATAGTTCAGCACGCCCTTGGTCGCTTCATTGACCAGCGGCCAGGCCGGATAAAGGATCGTGTAGCCAAGGGCCCAGACAATGGTGGCGTAGAACGTCCAGACCCACCAGCGGGGCATCGGGTTGTTCAACTCGCGAATGCCATCCCACTCGTGTCCGGTGGTTTCGACGCCGCTGATTTCGTCAATATGCTTGTCCGCCATCTATCAATCCTCCTTCAGAGGGATCTGGGCGGCATCCTTGGCAAGAGCCTTGGCGCCCGGGCGCAGGGTGAAAAGGACAACACCGATAAAGAACAGGGTCATGGCAAGCAGGGCCCAGCTGTCGGCGAAAGCGCGAAGTGCTGTGTAGATTTCCATCGGATCCTCCTCAGCGATAGCCAGCGGTGGCGTCATAGGTCGAGAAGTCGACCAGCGTACCGAGCATCTGGAGATAGGCCACAAGAGCGTCCATCTCGGTCAGCTCGGCAGCATTTCCGTCGAAATCACCGATCTTCGCCTTCGGGTAGCGCTCGCTGATACCTGACGTGTCTGCATTGGGATCCGCCTGCGCCTTGAGGTCCGCCGCGGCGTTTTCCAGCATCTCATCGGTATAGGGCACGCCCACCGCCCGATTGGCACTGAGCTCCATGGCGACATTAGTCACCTGCAGCGGCGTGTCCTTCAGGAAGGAGTAGCTCGGCATGACCGATTCAGGCACGACCGACCGTGGCTCGATCAGGTGCTGCACGTGCCATTCGTTCGAATAGCGGTCGCCGACGCGGGCGAGGTCGGGCCCCGTCCGCTTCGAACCCCACTGAAACGGGTGGTCATACATGGATTCTGCCGCCAGGCTGTAGTGGCCGTAGCGCTCCACCTCGTCGCGGAACGGCCGGATCATCTGGCTGTGACAGGTGTAGCACCCTTCACGGATGTAGATGTTGCGACCGGCCAGTTCGAGCGGCGAATAGGGGCGCATGCCCTCTACCTTTTCGATCGTGTTCTCCAGGTAGAAGAGCGGCACAATCTCGACGATCCCGCCGATCGACACCACGAAGAGGGAGCCGACCAGAAGCAGGGTCGCGTTACGTTCAACAAATTTGTGTTTGTCCAGAAGAGCCATGGATCCGCTCCTTATTCGGCCGGCTGGAGGGCCGCGGGTGCAGCAGCACCCGGAACCTTTTCGCGTCGCTCATAGCCGAGGATTGTCATCGTGATGTTGAAGGCCATGATCAACGCACCAGCGAGGAACATGGCGCCACCGACGGCACGCAGCACGTAGTACGGGAACATGGCTGCGACTGATTCGGCGAACGAGTAGACAAGGAAGCCCTGGTCATCGTATTCGCGCCACATCAGGCCCTGCTGGACACCGGCAACCCACATCACGGCCGCGTAGACGACGATGCCGAGAGTGGCCAGCCAGAAGTGCCAGTTGACCAGCTGGATGCTGTAGAGCCGGTTGCGGTTCCAGAGCTTCGGAACGAGGTAGTAAAGCGCGCCGAAGGTGATCATGCCGTTCCAGCCGAGAGCACCCGAATGCACGTGGCCGATCGTCCAGTCCGTGTAGTGGCTGAGCGAGTTGACCGCCTTGACCGACATCATCGGGCCTTCGAAGGTCGCCATGCCGTAGAAGGCGACGGCGATGACCATCATGCGCACGATCGGGTCTGTACGGATCTTGTCCCAGGCGCCCGAGAGCGTCATCAGGCCGTTGATCATGCCGCCCCAGGAGGGCATCCAGAGCATGACGGAAAAGACCATGCCGAGCGTCTGCGCCCAGTCAGGCAGTGCCGTGTAATGCAGATGGTGGGGGCCGGCCCAGATGTACATGAAGATCAGCGCCCAGAAGTGGATGATCGACAGGCGGTAGGAATAGACGGGACGGTTCACCTGTTTCGGGATGAAGTAGTACATCATGCCGAGGAAGCCGGCCGTCAGGAAGAAGCCGACTGCGTTATGGCCGTACCACCACTGCGTCAGGGCGTCCTGAACCCCGGAAAAGGCCGAGTAGCTCTTGGATCCAAGGAACGACACTGGAATGGCCAGGTTGTTGACCACGTGCAGCATCGCAATGGTGACGATGAAGGACAGGTAGAACCAGTTGGCCACATAGATGTGGGGCTCTTTGCGCCTCAGGATCGTTCCCAGGAAGACCACGAGATAGGCAACCCAGACAATCGTGAGCCAGAGGTCCACGTACCACTCCGGTTCCGCGTATTCGCGGGACTGGGTAATGCCGAGCAGATAGCCCGTCGCGGCCATGACGATGAAGAGCTGGTAGCCCCAGAAGACGAACCAGGCGAGGTTGCCACCAAAAAGTCGCGCGCGGGAGGTGCGCTGCACCACATGGAATGACGTCGCGATGAGCGCATTGCCTCCGAAGGCGAAGATCACCGCCGAGGTGTGGAGCGGTCGCGTCCGTCCGAAGTTCAGCCAGGGCTCAATGTTGAGGTCGGGGAAGGCCAATTGCAACGCCACGATGACGCCGACCAGAAAACCGACAACGCCCCAGAACATCGTTGCGATGACGCCATACTTGACGACCTCATCCAGATATTCCGATTGGCGGGCAGCCTTCTGCGCCGCCGTGATCGGTGCGAAGTTGGCACGGCGCACCATGACGACGGTACCGGCAAACAGCGCGAAGAAAAGTACCCACATATGGGCAGCGAAAAGACTGTCATGGGCAAAGGCCACACCCAGCAAAGCCAGGAAAGCGCCGACCGCCAAGGCCAGTGTTTCTACGGTATAGTTCATGTTGGACATCCCCCAACGGCGTGTTTCAATCTCGCGTCGATCATCATGGCAACCCGAATCCCTCGGCGGCCAGACCATCGGCGATTGTGGCCAGCTTTGCCACCGACACGTCAGGGCAGCCTTGATTTGGATCAAGGCGCGAAAAGTCTCCCTCGGCGAATCTCGGCCTCAGCTCATAACACTGGCCATGATCGAGGCGATAAATGACCATGAATCAGAGATCTGACGAACAGAGCCTTATTCTCTTGGGCCGCGGGAAAGTGCTGCCCGATGAAGAGATCGTTGCCTGGCTCCGCAGTGCACATGCCGAGCAACTGGCCCTCTGCGACGAACTGGAGGAGATCGCCGATTCGCTTCCGTCCAACATCAACAAGCAGAAGTGTATCTACGCCGCCAAGACGCTCGTACCGATGATCCAGGCGCTCCACCGCTATGAGGAAACCGTTCTGTTCCCGCGCGTCCAACAGAAGAACGCGGTCGCCGACAGCGGCGAAACCCTGTCACGCTTGAGATACGAGCATCTCGAGGACGAGGGCTATGCGGAGGAGCTCACCGAAACGCTCCTGAAGCTTGGCTCCAGTGATCCCGTCAACATCGAGGCTGTCGGCTACATGCTCCGGGGCTTCTTCGAGGGGATGCGCCGGCACATCGCGTTCGAACAGGCCCACCTGCTCAAAACCCTCGCCAACTGATCCTCAGCCTACGCTTCTGCGTCGGCGTCGGTCTGCCATTTCCTGCATCACCACCATTGCGCCGACCTGCGCCCGCGCCTCGGTAAAGCACGGGGACATTCGGCAGGAAATGACGACGGTATCGCCGTCTCTTTCCTCGGCATAGGTCAGCGACACGCTCTCCCCCGCGAGGCAGCGATCCAGCGGCTCACGAAGATCGCACTGGAAATGGTGTATGCCGATCAACTCGGCAAAATGTTTGCCGATCACCTTCTCCTTGGACAACCCCAACTGCCGAGCGTTTGTCTCGTTCGAATAGAAGACTCGATAGCCCGGAACAACCACCAGAATCCGTTCGGCAATGCCGTCGAACAGCGCGGGATCGAGCAGACCGTTGATCGTGTTCCCGCCTTCGCTCGATTCGGTGTGATCCGATCTCTTTCCTGGGATCTCGCCTGCGGCGCGCCCGATCTGGGGAGCGAGGTAGCGCTCGACCAGCATCTGCAGAAGGTGGCCGTTGCGATGCACGCACCCTCTGTCGTCAGCCTCCGTCTTCAGCAGTTCCAGAGCGAACCTGAATTGTGCCTGGATGCCGGCAGCATCCGTGACTTCGTGACGGAATATCGCCTGAAGAAGCGGGTCGATCTCCTGATCCAGCGCGTGAATCGTGACGTTGTCTTCCCGATCTATCGCTGTCTGCAGCCGGCCATACTTGGACCAGAAGAGGTCGATCAAAGCTTCCACACACCACCTCCCCGGAGCGGAGATCTTCTCACGGCAGCCGGAACCCAGCCGGCTCGCCCTGTCGCAACACGCCGACATAAGGACGCAAACTTGCGCGAGCATTGATCAATTCCCGCTCGCACGCAAGACATGCTCAGTCCGTCAGCATCTTCTTGATCGCCCAACGGTCGTGATACCACAGCCACTGATCCGGATACTCCCGCACCCAGCTCTCGACTTTGTCGTTCAGCATCTGAGCCGTCGCCTGCACATCGACCGCTCCACTGGCATTTCTCGGCACTTCGATCCGCGGTTCGATCTCCAGGCGATAGCGATTGCCGGGAAGACGGATGCAGCGAGCCGGGTAGACCTCGACGTCGAACTGGCGCACCAGCTTGGCGAGCAGCGGGTTGGTCCGCACCGGTCTGCCGAAGAAGGACGTGGTCAGGCCGCGGCCAAACTTCTGGTCCACCAGCACCCCCACCCCGCCACCGGCCTCCAGCCGTCGCGCCAGAGCAAAGGAGGACCCGGCATGCGACGGCACCAACTGGCCCATGCGGGCGCTACGGAACGCGAAGACTTTCTCGGCGATGTAGGGATTGTTCGGCGGACGAAAGAGGACCATCACATCCAGACCAAAACTGTTGCCGGCGACCGGAAGCAGCTCGAAATTGCCGGTATGGGCAGTAAAGACGATGAACGGTCGCGGATTGTCGCGGAGATCCAGGAAAAGCGGTATCCCCGATACCTCAATACGACCAGGCGCCGAACGCTCAGGGTCGAAGTCGAAAAGGCGATCGAGGAAAACGTACTCGGCGGCAAGACGGCCCATGTGCCCCCAGCTCGCGAGCGCGATCTCCTGCAACTCACCATCCGATTTTTCCGGATAGGCGTTACGCAGGTTGGTCAGCATCAGCCTGTGACGACCAAGCTTCGGACCGATCCACCTTGCTACCCGATCCGAAAAGCTGATCGCAGCATCGGCGGGCAATAGCTTCAGCACATTGAGAATCGCGAAGACCGCCTGCGCCACCAGCCACTGCTGGAAACGCCGGAGACCGAGCACGACCCTCCTAAGGAACATCTTCAAGGGATCAATCCATCCTGAGGACGATCTTGCCGAATACCTGTCTCGTCTCCATGCGCTCGAGCGCCCGATCGATGTCTTCGAAGGTCACTTCCGTATCGATCACCGGATGAACGACCCCGCGCGCCATCTTCTGCATGGCATCCGCCATGTTTTCCATGCGGCAGCCGAAGGAGCCGAGCAGCTTCAGCTGCTGCTGGAAAAGCATCATCAGGTTCATGCTTGTGGAGACGCCGGAGGTGGAGCCGCAGGTAACGAGCCGCCCTCCCCGCTTCAGCGACAGCATGGAGCCGGCCCAGGTATCAGCGCCGACATGTTCGAAGACGACGTCGACGCCCTTTTTCTTCGTCAGCTTGCGGACGACGCCTTCGAAGCGATCGGTGCGATAGTTGATGACATGATCGGCGCCGAGCGCCTTGGCGCGCTCGATCTTGTCGTCCGAACCGACGGTGGTGATCACCGTGCAACCCGTCTTCTTGGCAAGCTGGATCGCCGCCGTGCCAATCCCAGACCCGCCGGCATGCACGAGGATCGTTTCACCGGGCTCGAGCTTGGCATTGTCGAACAGCATGTGCTCGACGGTGCCGAAGGTGACGGGCGCCAAGGCTGCACCAACGGCATCGACACCCGGAGGCGCCGGAACGAGCAGGCGTGCCGGCAGGTTCGTCTTCTCCTGGGCGAAGCCGTCCAGGTGGAAGCCGTGGACGCCGGAGACGTTCTCACACAGATTGTCGCGCTTTTCACGGCACGGCTTGCACAGCCCACACGTCCGCGCGCCGTAAATCGAGACAAGCTGGCCGGGAAGGAGGTTGGAGACGCCAGGACCGATTGCTTCGACCACGCCCGATGCTTCCGCGCCAATGGTGAGCGGCATCTTGCGCTTGGCGAACGCCATTCCGCGCCAGCCCCAAACGTCGATGTGATTGAGTGCTACGGCCTTGACACGAAGCGTGACCTCGCCTGGACCGGGCGCTTCGGGCTCGGGAATGTCCACAGCCTCGAGCTTGCGGTCGTCGATCAGTTGCAGAGCGCGCATAACAGGTCTTCCTTCGCCCGAAGGCGTTCCAGATCGTCAGAAGGGGTTGGCGACGGTCTCTAAGCCGGTTCCAGCGTCATGACAAGGCTGGCATTCTGCCCGCCGAAGCCGAAGGAGTTCGACAGCACGGCCCTAACCTGCTGATCCCTCTTCTGGTTTGGCACCACATCGAGCACGATCGTCGGGTCCGGATTGACGTAGTTGATCGTCGGCGGAAGTGTGCCGGTCAGCATCGTCTGGATCGAGAACACCGCCTCGACGGCTCCGGCCGCCGTCAGCGTATGGCCGATCATCGACTTGTTCGACGAGACCGGAATATCCTTCAAACGCTCCCCGAAGACGGCGAGCATGGAGCCATACTCCATCTTGTCGTTTTCCGGCGTGGAAGTGCCATGGGCATTGATGTAGCCGATGGCCGTCTCATCCATGCCGGCGTCTTCCAAGGCCGCACGAATGGTAGCGATTGCCGGGCCACCGTCCGGTGAGGAACGGGTTCGGTGGAAATGGTCAGCCTTCTCGCCGCAGCCCTTTAGGATACCAAGCACCTTCGCACCACGGGCGACCGCCGATTCCAACGACTCGAGAACGAGTGTCGCCGCACCTTCGGCAATGACGAAGCCGTCGCGATCCTTGCTGAACGGCTTGGACGCCTTCTCCGGCGGATCGTTCTGAGTCGAAAGAGCAGAAAGCAGCGAGAAGCGGATCAACGCTTCGGCACTGACGGAACCATCCGTCGCAACAACCAGCGAACGGTCGGTGCGGCCCTGGCGGATCGCTTCGACCCCGAGCTGGATGGCGGTAGCCCCGGAAGCACAGGCCGTTGAAAGCGTCACAGGGAGCCCGCGGGTGCCGAACCGGTCGGAAAGGCGCTCCGAGATCGAGCCGAACTGGACAGCCTCCAGGAAGGCGGGATCGGGACGTTGGCGCATCGCTGTCAGGAACCGATCATAGGCGTCGCCCTCCACCTGCGATGGTGGTGCGCGATCGGCCAGTGCGAAACGTGCCGACCACTCCGGCTCGACCGGCGGTGCCGCCAGGAAGAGCGGGCCTTCGAAGTCTCCGGAAAGGCCCGCCTGCGCAATTGCTTCCGCCGTTGTCTCGCGTGCGAAGGCATAGGAGCGCTCGACGGCGTTTTCGACCGGAACGTCGATGAAGTCGACGGTGCCGCTGATGCGCGTCGATAGGCCTTCGGTCGGGAAGCGGGTGATCTTGTGGATGCCCGACGTGCCGGAGGTAAGTGCCGCCCAGTTGTCCTGCAGCCCCTGCCCCAGCGAGGTGATGACGCCCATGCCGGTCACGGCAATGATCGGCCGGCCGAGATGATCGGTGAAGCGGTTGTCGCTCATGGTCGTTCTCCTCACGCGTTCAGCGACAGGACCGCAAGGCCCTCGCCGCGCGTATAGCCAACCGTCGTCACCACGGCGCGGTTCGCCGGCGCCG
Organism: Pseudorhizobium flavum; assembly: GCF_044142885.1. NCBI lineage: Bacteria > Pseudomonadati > Pseudomonadota > Alphaproteobacteria > Hyphomicrobiales > Rhizobiaceae > Pseudorhizobium > Pseudorhizobium flavum. Next base: position 494,878 of record NZ_JBIOKZ010000002.1, on the reverse strand, counting down.
GCATCGGCTGTTCAAGGCTGGAATCGAAGGAAGGCACGCGAAGGTCGCCGTCAAGCGCGAGCGCCGCGAGCGCCAGACCGAGCGGGAATTGGGCCTCCATGCCGTGGCCCGTCACCCCACCATAGCCGCGTAGCGTGGCGCCGGGGAAGGTCTTCTGGATGACATCGCGTTCGCGCGCAGTCGGATCAACCAGTCCGCTTGCGCCGGAAAAGACCAGCGTCTGGGCCGGATCCGCATCCAAGGCAAGCATTGATAGCCGCTCGAGGCGTTGCTCGAGCTTACCGTCGTCCCGGCTGCCGCGGTCACCTTCGACGGCGTCGATCGTGGCATAGATATGTGCACCACGCGCTTCGGCGTTCGCACGCGATTCCAGCACCAGGAAAGCACCGACGGAGCCCATTATCATGCCGCCGCCATTGTCAGCCGAACGCTGCCACAGCGGATGCCAGGAGCCGGTTGCATGCGCACGGATCCCCTCGACGAGCAGAATGATGTCGGCGCGTTCCGCAACGAAGGCACCGCCGACGAGCGAATGCGTCGACTGTCCCGACCTGATGCGATGATATGCCGTCTCGACAGCCGAGATGCCTGCAGCTTCCTCTCCCATGAACGTGCGTGAGGAACCGGTCACCTTGTGGACGATCGAGATATTGCCGGCGAGAAGGTTGGAAAGCTGGGCGAGGAAAAGCGTCGGGCGCAGCTCGGTCGTCAGCTTCTCGTTGAGCAGCGTCTCGCGATCATTGCGCTTCAGCGCCTCGTCGACAATCAGCGAATCCACCTTGATGTCGCGCTCGCCACCACCGGCGGCGACGATCATGTCCATCGTGGCACAGGCTTCGGCATTGTCTTTCAGGCCGGCATCATCGAGAGCCAGACCTGCGGCAAAGACGCCGAGCCGCTGCCAGTTCTCCATCTGCCGCTGGTCGCCTCTCTTGGCGATCTGCTGCGACCAGTCGATCTCGGGCATTGGATGCACGGGGTAGGGCTTGAAGCGCTCAGTCTCGACCTTCGGCGGCTCCACATCGGCGGCCGACAGAAGCGCGATATGCGGCTCCTTGCCAACGCCATGGCAGGTGACGATCCCGACACCGGTGATCACGACATCATTGTCAGACTTGCTCATCCTGTCCTCATTGCCTGGCGGTCACGCGCCAGCTTGAAGCGCGTCCATGAGCCCGACTTCTCTCGCACGCTTTCGAACGATGTCGGCAAGCGGCACCTCGCTGAACGGCATCGTGCGCAGCTTCAGTTGCGCGTCGCAGACCTTCTTGCCGTTCGACGTAATCTTCGCCTTCGTCACGGCGTAGCCGGACCCCTCATGCTCCAGAAACGCCTCGATGTCGAGTACAGCCTCCGGCTCCACGAACGACCGCATCTTGGCGCCATCGACCGACATCAGGAACGGCATGGCCGCGAAATCGGTAGCTGCGAGCACCAGCATGCCGGAGGCTTGTGCCATCGTCTCGATCAGAAGAACACCGGGAACGAGCGGCATTCCCGGGAAGTGACCTTCGAAGACCGGGCTTTTCGCCGGAACGACCGACCTAGCCTTCAATAGGTTGGTGGAGAGGTCCACGCTCTGCACCCGGTCGATCATCTGGAAGTATTCAAGCAGCATACGACGCTTGGGGAATGGCTTTTCAGCCCTTCGCCGCCCTCAGTTCGTCGATCTTCGCGCAGAGGTTCTTGAGGACGAAATACTCCTCGGTTGAAACCTTGCCTTCGTTGACTTCCTGCGTCCACTGCTCGAGCGGGATCTTGATGCCGAACTCCTTGTCGATCGCGAAGACGATGTCGAGGAAGTCCAGGCTGTCGATGCCGAGGTCGTCGATCGTGTGGCTTTCAGGCGTGATCGTTTCGCGATCGATCTCGCTGGTTTCCGCAATGATGTCGGCAACTTTATCGAATGTAGCAGTCACGCCAATGTCCTCTGAAATAACGATTCAGCGTCCCACATAGGGAAAACTCGGGCAAATGCCAATCCCCGTTGGCCCCGCCGGAACATTTGCCATCCGACTGTTGCAGACGGCGAACTCCTCGATCCGCGATCCTTCAACGCGCGAAGTGTCGCAGCGACGATTTCGCGAATGTTGATCCAGATCAATTCGCTGCATTAGCGGTTGACGATGATCCACATCATCTCGCAACTGCAAACTCAATCGGGGCAGCCAAATGGACATGCAGATCAAGGAGACCCAGAGCCGGGACATTCCGGGAGTCTGCCGATCCTGCGAAGCACGGCACGGAGGCATCTGTTCCGCCCTCACTCCGCCCCAGCTTGCCGAATTGAGCAAGCACGCCTCCCGGCGCAAGGTCGAGGCCGGAAACGAAATGATCGGCCAGGGTGAGAGCATAACGTCCTACAGCAGTATACTGAACGGCGTGGTGAAGCTGTCGAAGGTGATGGCGGATGGTCGCCAACAGATCGTTGGCCTGCAATTCGCGCCCGATTTCATGGGGCGTCCATTCCTGGGCGAAAGCCGGATGAGCGCCGAGGCTGCCACAGATACCGAGATCTGCGTCTTCCCCCGCCGGGCAATCGAGCGGCTGATGCGCGACGCCCCGAGCCTCGAGCGCCTCCTGCACAATCAGGCTCTTCAGGAACTTGATGACGCCCGCGACTGGATGCTGACGCTCGGCCGCAAGACCGCACAGGAGAAGGTGGCAAGCTTCCTGTGGCTCATCGCCAATCACAGCGACCCCGAAGTGGGCGACAGGAGCTTCTTTGACCTCCCGCTCTCACGATCGGACATTGCGGATTTTCTCGGCCTCACGATCGAGACGGTGAGCCGTCAGATGACAAAGCTCCGCAAGGACGGCGTGATCCAGATCGAGAACAATCGGCACATCACCGTGCCGGATCTTGAACGGCTGGCCGACGCGGCGGGCATCGACCAGTAGCGGCGATTTCAGGCCGCTTTCCCCTCGACGATTGCAGCCCGGATGACCTCAAGAACGCGATCGCCGTCCACATCCGTGCAGACGAGCTGGCTCGGATGGCCGTCCCAGTGACCGGGCGGGAAGACCTTTCCGTCGGGCTTCTGGATTGTCTGGCCGTCTGCGATTCCGCCACAGACGACCCGTATCGGTCCGCTGCGTGTTCTGAAAAGATGCGGAGCGACGAGGTAGACGCAGGCGCAACTGTCATGGATCACCATGCCATCGCCGACCCTATGCTTGTAGAATTCGATGTAGAACTGCGAGATGTTGGAGAGGAGCTGCACTGACGGCCCACCGACAGCCGCCATCTCCGCCAGATAACCGCTGGTCATCACCGTCTTCATCGTCACGTCGAGCCCGATCACTGTGACCCGCCAGGGAGCCGTGAAGACGAGATCGGCAGCTTCCGGATCGCCATGGATATTGGCTTCCGCGGCCGGGCTGACATTGCCGTTGAGGTCGAAGGCACCACCCATCACGACGACCTCTTTCACGAGCGCTGCGAAGTCCGGGTCTGCCTTCAGGGCCAGTGCCAGGTTGGTCATCCGGCCAACAGCGATCAGCGTTACCTCTCCCGGCTGCGCCCTCACCGTATCGATGATGAACTGCCACGCCGGCCGGCCATCCGCTTGCGCCTCCAACGCCTCAGGGATGTCGATGTCGCCCAGTCCGTTCTCCCCGTGAATGAAGGTGGGCCAGTGGCCTTCAGGACGCGCCGGGTCATAGGTCACGCCCGCGCCCCGCGCGACTGGCGCTGCAATGCCCCATTTCTGTTTCAGGTAGAGCGCATTTCGCGTCGTCAGCTCGATCGGTGCGTTACCGAAAACAGTCGTAACGCCGATAAGGTCGACCTCCGGATGCCGATGGAGGAAAAGCAACGCCATCGCGTCGTCAATGCCAGGATCCGTGTCGAAGATGACCTTGTGCATGGTAATGCCCTGCTAGCGTTGGAAAAGAGAAATGCCGCGCACCATATCGGCGATTCTTGGCGTTACAAGCCCACGGCGCACAGCCCCCGGTTGTTGGGCCGGCGACACCAGATTTGCGACACAAAAGACATAGGCGCACGACAGAAATGCCGGACATCCAGACCGTGTGACTTCGGCTATCCCTTCATCTTCAGCGGGAGACCCGCCGCAACGAGGTAGACCTCGTCCGCAACCGCAGCGACCTGCTGGTGTAGCCGGCCGGCATGGTCGCGAAACTCTCGGGCCATCCTATTCTCCGGGACGATTCCCAAGCCAACCTCGTTGGAAACAAAGAGGTATCGACCCCGGCGCTTCTCGATGTGATGGACCAGTTCCGCAGATGCCTGCTCCACATCCTCTCCTGCCATCATCAGGTTCGAGACCCAGAGCGTCAGGCAATCAACAAGCACGACCCGACCGTCCGACCCGACCTTGTCCAGACAATTCACCAGTTCAACGGGAGCTTCGTGCGTCGTCCAGCCGGTGCCCCGATCCTCGCGATGCCGGGCGATCCGCTGCGCCATCTCGTCATCGAATGCCTGCCCCGTTGCCACGTAATGGCGTTCCAGCCCGCTTTCACGGGAAAGCCGTTCGGCGAACGAAGACTTGCCCGACCGCGCTCCGCCGAGAATGAGCGTCGCATGGCTGCTCATCGGCAAATCATCTCAGCGCAATGGGTGGAACGGGGATCGGTGTGGATCGCGGCAGCACAGGGGCTGAAAGATCGGACGATTCGTAGATCCATGAGGCGTCCGCCTTGGTTCATCAGCGATGCGCTGCCGCGACAGAAAGATGGAGAGCGACAGGATCGATGTCAACCGACGGCACTCCACGACAGCATGATCATCGGGATACAAAGCGGCGGGTACGCACTACCTGACCCGCGCTCCGGCGAAGCAACCGTCCGCGATTGGATGATTAGCGTCACATCGTTACCGGAACGTTAGCCGCCGATCCTTCTGACAGATTTTTGCACCTGCCCTCACGAATGCGTGCCCCGGCGCGAGGCAATAAGCGGTTGATTTCAACTGGGCAAACCCTAGTCTGAAGGATGGTAACAGAGAACGCCGCTCCCCCTGGAGACAGTGCAGCCGAAGGCGGCAAGTGCGGCCCGAAAATCGAGACGGTTTGTAGATGAGCAGGCTACCAGTCTATCTCGGCGCACTCCTGGCGACGATCTCGATCAGGGTCGGGGCTGCAGAGGCCGCGTGCGGAGACATTAGCATCGCCGAGATGAACTGGGGCTCGGCTGCCGTGGCCGCGCATATCGACGAAATCATCCTCGAGCACGGCTACGACTGCGACGTCACGCTCGTACCCGGAGATACGATACCGACGTTCACGTCGATGCTCACGAAGTCGCAGCCCGATATGGCGCCCGAATTTTGGATCAATGCCGTGCGCGCGCCCCTGGCGAAAGCAATCGGGGAGAGCCGGCTGTTGCTGGGAGCGGAGATCCTCCAGGAGGGAGCGGTCGAAGGCTGGTGGGTGCCGGCATTCATCATCGAAGCACACCCGGAGATACGAACCGTCGACGATGCCTTGGCGCGGCCGGACCTCTTCCCCTCTCCCCGCTCCCCCGGCAAAGCAGCAATCCAGAGCTGTCCCGACGACTGGAGTTGTCAGGCAACAACCCGCAACCTGTTCCGGGCATTCGGCGCAGCGGACAAGGGATTTGAGTTGCTCGAACCCGCCACTGCAGAGGCTCTGGATGCCTCCATCGCCAGCGCGTTCGACACAAAGACGGGCTGGCTAGGCTACTACTGGGCGCCGACTGCCGCGCTCGGTAAATATCCCATGGCTCGGCTTTCCTTCGGGGTCACGCACAATCAGGTGGAGTGGGAAAACTGTACCGCCGTCCCTGGCTGCGCGAGCCCACAGAAAAACTCCTATCCCACCTCTCAGGCATTCACCCTGGTGACACAGGAATTCACCGAGAAGGCTGCCTCCGCAATGGACTACATCCGGACCCGGCAATGGTCGAATGCCACGATCAACGGCATCCTCGCATGGCAGGAGGAGAATCGAGCCAGCAACCGGGAGACCGCGGAGCATTTTCTGAAGATCCATGAGGAAGTCTGGTCGAAATGGGTGCTCCCGCTCGTGCAGGAGCGGGTCAAGACTGCGCTGCGATAGCGTCTGGCGCAGTGTTTGTCCCGACGCGAATGCAGGCAGAACCGCCTGAGTCAGGGGCCTCCACGAACTGAAATAGCAGCAGGCTTGCACCGTCATCGAGTTCGTCGTCGGCTCGCTTCGAAAGCTTCGCATCAGCATTCTGCAATAGTACGAGGGAATACACTGGAAAGCCCTGAGGACATGAGAATGAGCAAGATCGCCCCGATCGCCAATCGTGACATGGTCGCCGACAGCCTCTCCGGCCTGACCGATGAGAACCGATCATGGCTCGGGCTACTGATGGAGAAGCCGGCCTCGGACGATATCCTGCTCGACGGGCTGCACCTCTATCTCGATCGCCAGGCGGAGGCGCGCTTCCTCAACTCCTTGAAGCTTAGGCAGTGCGGCGAGTGGCTCGGGCACGCGGCACCGGCTCGCCTGCAGGTGAAGCTAATGGAGGCCGCACGGTCGAGCCAGCATGCGGCATATTCGGCTTTTCGTGACGGGCTTACAGAGTCAGGCGGGCTCGAGCGCGCCTATCCGGCGGCAAAGATCTGAGAACCGCTAAAGCTAATGCAAAAAGCCGGCGCTCAGCCGGCTTTCCACTTGCATCATGGGATTTGCGTCTGACGCTCAGCGCGCGGCGCGTTCCACGTTGCGGCCTGCATCCTGCGTTGCGTCAACGGCGTTGGCCGTATCCTGCCCCACGCCGCGAATCGTGTTGCCACAGGAACTCAGGGCAGCGGCTGTGAAAACGAGCATGGCGATGGCGGTTGCTTTTCTGGGCGTCATTCTCGAAGTCCTCCGATGGTTGCGGTCGTGCAAGGCAAAATGACCTTCCGCCACACGAACGCCTCAATCGGCAAAAAGTTCAATGCCCCGGCGAATGTGCCTATGTTCCTGCATGTTTGGGTCAGGCAGCGGCGCGTGTGATCTGACCGTAGAAGTCCCTGATGCTCTCCGCGACTGCCCGTGCGGGCACGGAAAGTTGTGGGCGCGTCAGCAGCCGGACATCGAAGCTGAAAAGATCCGGCAGGCCTTCCTGCTGCCCGAGCACGACCATCTCATCGGAGACGTAGGACCGGGGGAACGGCGCGATCGCGAGGTCGGAGAGGACTGCTGCACGCTGCGCCATGGTGTGGGCGCTGGCATAGGCGATCCGATAGCTCCGCTTGTGCTTCTCCAGCTGTCCGATCGCCTCCTGCCGCCAGCAGCACCCCTCCTCCCATACCGAGATAGGCAAAGGATCGCGCAGGTGAGCGTTACCACATTTCGCGCCGGCCCAGACGAGACGTTCCGTGTGGATGATGTCGCCAACGCCCGGAAAGGAACGCGGAGTGCAGTTGAACAGGGCAAGGTCGAGCCTCTGCTCCTCGACCCGCTTCCGAAGTGCTGAACTCATATCGACCGTTACGTCCACCATGATCCCGGGGAACTGTTCGGCAAAGTCCTTCAGAATGCGCGGAAGCAGACGCTCGGCGATATCGTCAGGCGCCCCCAGGCGCACCACGCCTGCCAGTTCCGGCATCACGAAACGGGAAACGGCCTCGTTGGACAGGGCCAGCATTCGCCGCGCATAGGAAAGCAGTACCTCGCCGTGCTGCGTGAGAGACACGGATCGGGCGTCGCGCAGGAACAATGTCGTCCTCAGCTGCTCCTCAAGCTTCTTGATCTGCATGGACACGGCTGAAGGCGTTCTGAGGACTACCTCGGCCGCCGTCGAGAAATTCCCGGTTTCAGCAATCGCGACGAAGGTGCGCAAGACGTCGTTATCAAGCAACGGAAGCGGTGGGCGGAAGGGAGCAGCCATGGCATCCTCATCAATTAAACTGAACTTAAGCACCATATCATTTCGTTTGATTGAACGTCAATCACGCCCCATGCTCTCTCCTACAGAAACGAATTGCATGAGGAATTGACCACAACATTTCATCGATTCCATTCGCGACATCAGATTGATTGATGCGTCTCCCGTGCCATCCTGAAGACGATCAGCCAAAGGAGTAGATACCATGTTAACTCTCTCGCCCTTGAACGGCAGCTCCGGCGGCCGTATCCGCCGCCTGACCCGCCCCCTCGCCCGCCTCAGTTCCCAACTGCAACATGAATGGAGGCAGCGCCGGACGGAGCGCGTGCTGAATGGCTTGCCGGCAGAAATCCGCAAGGACATCGGCTGGCCGGCCGGCGATCCTCTCGCATCGGACCTTCGCCATCCGGAGAATCCGTCACGGTGAATCCGCTGGTGCGGCCTCCACCAATGCTTCTGCTCAACTAGCAGCAGGACCGACCGAATCTACTGTGAGAACAAAAAGCTGGGGCCCCAAAGGGCCCCACTTCCCGACTGCGATTTTCCGTGCCACTCTCGGATCCTTAATCAGGCATTCGCAATCGACGGACACCGTGCATGAGCGTGATCAACGATCTTCGAGGAACAAGAAGAACCCTCGTCTTCTTCCTCGTTCCGGAGTTCACCCTGCTTCCTTTCTCTGCTGCGGTGGAGACGCTGCGGATTGCCAATCGCATGCTTGGCTACCGCGCTTACGAATGGCGCCTCTGTTCTGCGGATGGGGAAAAGGTGACCTGTTCCGCTGGAATCGGCATGGAGGTCGACACCTCGATCGCACAGGAGCGGAAATATCTCGGGGACGAGAAGCGCCCCAACATGGTGCTGGTGTGCTCCGGCATCGATGTCGAGGCCTATGACAACAGAAGCGTGAATGCCTGGCTTCGGGAAACCCATAACCGTGGTGTCGCGCTCGGCAGCCTTTGCACCGGCGCGCACATTCTCGCACAGGCTGGGCTTCTCGAGGGGCGCCGTTGCGCCATCCACTGGGAAAACCTCCCCGGCTTCGCCGAAGCCTTCCCGCAGGCGGAGGTCTATGCAGACCTCTATGAGATAGATGGAAACATCTATACCTGCGCGGGCGGAACCGCATCCCTCGACATGATGCTCACCCTGATTGGCGAGGATTTCGGCGAGAACCTCGTCAGCCGGATTTGCGAGCAGCAATTGACCGATCGCGTCCGAAGCCCGCACGATCGTCAACGGTTGCCGTTGCGGGCAAGGCTCGGCGTGCAGAACGCCAAGGTACTTTCAATCATCGAGCTGATGGAGAGCCATCTTGCGGAGCCTCTGTCGCTCGTTGAGATTGCGGAGGAGGCAGATCTCTCCCGGCGGCAGGTCGAGCGCCTGTTCCGCCAGGAAATGGGCCGCTCCCCCGCCCGCTACTATCTGGAGATCAGGCTCGACAGGGCGCGCCACCTCCTCGTGCAGTCCGCGCTGCCGGTAGTCGAGGTAGCGGTCGCCTGCGGCTTCGTTTCGGCGTCGCACTTTTCCAAATGCTACCGCGAGGTCTACGGTCGCTCGCCGCAGCAAGAGCGCGCCGGGCGCAAGCCGATCTTGGCATCGTCGAAACCCAGCGTGGCGGCGTAGCCGGCCTAGCCGCCTCCGCCGAGACTTTCACTTACCGCAGGCCCTAGGCGGCGGCAGGCTGCCGTTCATTCTTCAATGCACGGATCTGGATCAGCGTGTCCAGGTTCTGGTTGATCCGGCAGTAGAATTCCTCGTCGATGAACGGTCTCAGCATGAAGTCGTTACCGCCCGCTTTCAGGAAGCGCGCCGACAGCAGTCTATTGGATGAGGAGGACACACCGATGATGCGCAATTCGTGCGAGCCGCGGGCGGAACGAATGCGGCGCGTAAGCTCGAAGCCATCGATGTCCGGCATATTATAGTCCGTGACGACCAGACCGATGTCCGGATTGCTCTTCAGGATCTCGAGTGCCTTGGCGCCACTTTCTGCGGTGCTGACCCGGAAATTGTACCGCTTCAGACGGCTGGTCAGCAGGGCGCGAGCCGTCGGGCTGTCGTCGACGATCAGCACATGGTGGCGATGGTTCGTGAGAAAGCGGGCGACAGATTCCGCCAGCATGTCCACCGCAAAGACATTGTCCTTGATAATGTAGTCGACAATTTCCTTCGAGAGCAACTGATCGCGCGTCCCTTCGTGGAAGGTGCCGGTGAAGACGATCGTCGGAATGCTGAGATCAATGAGATATTCCAGCGCCTCGCCGTTCTCCGCCCCGGGCAGGTTGATGTTGGAGATCGCGAGCGTCACCGGAGATGTCGAGCGGTCGTAGGCAAGCTGGAGCTCTTCGAAATTCCGGCAGATCTCGACCTCGATCCCGAACAACTCTTTGAGCCGCGTCCCGATCATGGACGTGAAGACGTTCGAATCCTCGGCAAGCAGGATGCGCGAGTTCGCCAGAGATTGGCCGGAATACTGCATCCCGGAAATGCCAAGGAAAGTCATGTTGCCCCTTCAGTCGTTGCTGTCCCCACTTGGCACAACCTACCAAAGCTCGTTTGCAGAAGCGTTAATTCCTGTGGCTAACTTGTTGCTGAAGAACGAAAAGACGGCCGAAGCCGCGTCCTTGGTAAAGGTCCTGTTACTGTGCTTAAGCCCGAAGTGCAGCATTGTCCGGATCATACGGGCTTTCCGGCACGACGGTCGCGTCGTAGAGGTCCCCGAGGATTTTGATCTTCAGCCGCGTGCCGACCTCGCTCTGCCCCGGCTTCACCATGGCGAGCGCCAGAGATTTGCCTACCCGCCAGCCGTATCCGCCGCTGGTGGCCCGACCGACCAGTTCCCCCGCCTCGTCGTATATCGCTTCCGAGCCACGGGCGTCGACATCGCCGCTGCCCTCGACGACCAGCGTTACGAAGTTCCACCGCAGACCCTTTTCCTTGTAGGTGAGCATCGCGTCGCGACCGATGAAGCGCTTTTCGGGGCGGATGAACCGGTCGAGCGCCGATTCATAGGCGTTGTATTCGATCGACAGCTCACGCCCCATGTTGCGGTAGGATTTCTCCACGGCCATGGCGCTCATGGCACGGATGCCGAACGGCTTGATGCCGTCCTCCGCGCCCGCTTCCATCAGGCGGTCGAAGATGTAGGCCTGCATCTCGATCGGATGGTGCAGCTCCCACCCGAGTTCGCCGACGAAATTGACGCGAAGTGCATGAGCCGTGGCGATGCCGACCGAGATCTGCTTTGCAGTCAACCACGGGAAATCCTTGTTCTCAAGGCTGGTGCGCGTGAGCTTCTTTAGTACGTCCCGAGACTTCGGGCCGGCAAGCACGAGCACCCCGTATTTCTGCGTTATGGGCTGCAGATGGACCGAGCCATCGGTCGGCGCCAGCCGCTGCAGCAGGTCGTGGTCGTGCGCTTCGAGTCCCCCGGCGGAGACAAGGTAGAAGCGGTTTGGCGCCCATTCATAGACCGTGAATTCCGCCCGTACCCCGCCGGCCGGGGTGAGGACGTGGCAAAGCGCGATCCTGCCACGCTTCTTCGGGATTGCGTTGGCGAGGATTGAGTCCAGCCAGACCCGGGCGCCGGGCCCCGAGACTTCCATCTTGGCGAAGGGCGACATGTCCAGGACGCCCACATTCTCGTGGACGTTCCGCACCTCGTTGCCCACGTGTTCGAAGTAGTTCGAGCGGCGGAAGGACCACTTCTCCACGATCCGTCCGTCGTCCAAGGGCGGCGCGTGATTGTGGCTGGTGATGACATCTGCGCCGACACCCAATTGGTCTTTGGGCACCTCGTAGCCTTCCGGCGCGTACCAGTTCGCGCGCTCCCAGCCGTAGACGGAGCCGAATACGCCGCCGAGCTTCTTCAGCCGGTCGTAGATCGGCGTCGACTTCAGCGGACGTGCCGCGGCACGCTCCTCATCCGGATAGTGCATGGTGAAGACGTTGGCATAGGCCTCCTCGTTCTTGGCAATGAGGTAGCCTTCCGTCGCATAAGGTCCGAAGCGCCTGGGATCGACGCCCATCAGGTCAACGGTCGGCTCGCCGTCCACGATCCATTCCGCGAGTTGCCATCCGGCCCCACCGGCGGCGGTGATGCCGAAGGAGTGGCCCTCATTCAGCCAGAAGTTCTTCAGACCGGGAGCTGGGCCGACGATCGGGTTGCCGTCAGGCGTATAGGCGATGGCGCCGTTGTAGACCTTCTTGATGCCGACCTCCCCAAAGGCCGGCACGCGGGCGATGGCCGCCTCGATGTGTGGCATCAGCCGGTCCAGATCCTCCTGGAAAAGCTCGTATTCGCTCTCCGCCGAGGGACCATCGACGTAGCATACCGGCGCACCGACCTCATAAGGGCCGAGGATCAGTCCGCCGGCTTCCTCGCGCATGTACCAGGCACTGTCCGACTCACGCAGGACACCCATCTCCGGCAGGCCCTGGCGCCGGCGCTCCTGGATCGCCGGATGGGGCTCCGTGACGATGTACTGGTGCTCGACGGAAATGACAGGGATATTGATGCCGACCATCTCGCCGGTCTTGCGGGCGAAGCTTCCGGTACAGGAGATGACGTGCTCTGCGGTGATCTCGCCCTTGTCGGTCGTCACCTTCCACATACCGTCCTGCTGCTGCTCGATCGCAGTGACGGCGGTGTGCCGGTAGATCGTCGCGCCGCGGTCGCGGGCTCCCTTCGCCAGCGCCTGGGTGAGGTCAGCCGGCTGGATATAACCATCATCCGGATGCTGGATGGCGCCGAGCAGGCCGTCCGTCTCGCAAAGCGGCCACACCTCCTTCACCTGTTCGGGCGTCAGGATGTTGACCCTGACACCGATCGTCTCCGCAATGCCGGCATAGTACATATACTCGTCCCAGCGATCCCTGGTGCGGGCGAGCCGGATGTTCGAGACTTTGGCAAAACCGACATTCATGCCGGTCTCCGCCTGGAGTTCCTCGTAAAACCGGACAGAATACTTGTGCAGCTGGCCGACCGAATAGGACAGGTTGAAAAGCGGCAGCAGACCGGCGGCGTGCCAGGTCGAACCCGATGTCAGCTCCTTGCGCTCGATCAGGACGCTGTCGCTCCACCCCTTCTTCGCCAGATGATAGAGCGTCGAAACGCCGACAACTCCGCCCCCGATGACAACGGCACGCGCATTCGCCTTCATTCACTCGCCCCTCGCGTTGATCGTCTTTCCTGACAAGACGATGCATGACCTTGGCTGCAAGAAATATGCAGTTCCCGCCACAAGACGAAACGCCTGATTACGACATCCGAAAAGCTTGCCGCGACGGCTTACACGCCGGCGCCCCCCTCCACGGTTCCGTCTTCGTCCTTCCCCGACGCTTCCCTGTTTCGACCCGGGCGCGGCAGGATCATGATGTCCTGGCGGACATACGGGATTTCGATCCCCTCCACTTCGAAACGCTTCAGGATTTCGATGCGCACTTCAGCCCGGATGCGGATCCCGTCGGAATAGTCCGCGAGGCAAAAGCGCAGTTCGAAGTCGAGCGAGGACGCACCGAACGCGAGGAAATCGACATGGGGCTCCGGATTGCGAAGCACTTCGGGTACCGCTCGGGCGATCTCCAGCAGGATCGCGATCACCTTCTCCGGGTCCGTCCCATAGGCGACGGAAACTGGAATTTCCGACCGCTGCACGCGGTTTCGATGGGTCCAGTTACCGACTGGCGCATTGATCAGGTCCGAGTTCGGCACGATGATCGACTGCTTTCGGAAGGTCTCGATCTCCGTCGCCCGGACTGAAATGCGTTTGACGATGCCTTCAGTTGTCCCGGTAACGACATGGTCTCCGACCTTGAACGGACGCTCCACGAGCAGAATAAGCCCGGAGACGAAATTCGAGACGACATTCTGCAGGCCGAAACCGATGCCGACCGAAAGCGCCGAGGCCACAAGCGCAAGGCTGGAAAGATCGATGCCGGCCGCCGACACGCCGAGGATGACCGCGATCCCGATACCGAGATAACCGATGCCGGTCTTGACCGAATTTCGCACGCCCGTGTCGACGTGGCTGCGTGCAAGGACGTGGCTGTCAATCCACTTCTGGACCCATTTGGTGGCAAGGTAGCCCAGCCCGAACAGCAGGAGCCCGCCCAGGATCCCCACAATCGAGATGGAGATATTGCCGATCGTGATCCGGGTGAAGAATCGATAGATCCAGGCCTCGATATCGGTGATCTGAAAACCCCAGGTCAGCAGGATGAGGGGTATGCCGAGAAGAAGAGCGATGGCGTAGACCAGAAGGCCGGCAGCAAGCCCAATCTGGTCCAGCGCGACTTCGCCCAACTGGAACCGCCTCGCCAGTCGCTCGCCCAGCCCCGTGCGCGCGAACGCGCCCTCCTTGCCGACCGCCTTGCCCGACAGGATGCCAATGTAGGTGGTGACGAGAACCGCCCCGGTCAGCACGATCTGCGTGGCAACGAAACGCGCAAGTCCCGCATAACCTGCCATGACCGTCAGGATGAGCAGTACCCCCATGACCCGCAACAGGACCGCCAGCCACCGTGGCCAGCCGCGTCCAGGCAGAGCCGGATCCTCATGCAGAACCGGACGTGCAAACGACAGGGCGAGGAGGATGAGGCCGATCACCAGCGAGGCGACGACGCTCTTTGCGATTGTCAGTTCCAGGGGTGAATTCAGCACCTCGCTGACCACCCCAAGCAGATAGTCGAGGCCGTTGACGACAGCCATCGCGACGATGGCTGAAACCAGCAGATGGGCCCCTCGATCCGTGACCCGCACAAGCCGCCAGTGGGGATAGCGCGGTGAGAGCACGGCATCGGCCAACTGCCAGATGAAATAAACGAACCAGATGAAGCCGAACGCCGCCCCGATGATGGGAGCAACATCCCTTCGCATCACATTGAAGCCATCCAGAAAGAGATAGGATGCAACAAGAAAGGCCGTCAACGAAAGCGTCCTCGTCACGGTCGTCCAGAATGCGAGCGAAAGCCGCTTGATATAGGTCGGCTGCTCCAGCGAGGGATCCCGCGCGATCAGTCTCGCGAACAGGCGCTGGCCGCCAGACAGGAATAAAAGCGCCGCACCCAGCGAAAGCAGGATCGCGGCCAGAAGCGGGAGTTTCTTGAACTTCCATGCAAAGCTCAACCAGCTCCCCACCGTGCTGCCGAGATCGCGCATTTCACGTACGAATGCCTCGCCAGCCTGGCCGAACAGCCCCAGCGAAAGCTCCGTCCGCTTGAGCAGCGTCTGCGTGAAGAGATCTCGCCGCAATGTCGAAATGCTGCTGGTCGCCTGGTTGGCATTGGTTCTGAGGTTGGCGGCGTCATCGATAATGACCGTCAGTTCGGCGCGCTCCGTCGTCAGGCGATTGCGCTCGTCCGTCACCGCCTCGGCTTCGGCGGGCTGGCCGGCTGCGGGCGCCTCACCCAGGTCTGCCAGTCGCGCCTGAATCTGCGAAAGGCGCGTCTCCAGATCCGCCGAGGCGCCTTCCAGTTCCGTAGCCACCTCGTCCGCCTGGACGCGCAGCTCCGCGAGCTTCAGGTCATCGATCGGCGTCTGCTCCAGACGCTGGCGGATGTCGATCAGCCTCTGGCGCGAAGCTTCCAGCCTCTCCGCCATCTCGTCGTTGATGGAATCGGCCGTGACTTCGGTTGCTGCCGGCTGCTGCGCATGCACCCTGCCCATTGGGTGAGCAGAGAGCATCAGAGCCGCGATCAATGTGAGCTGGAGGAGCCCGATGCCGAAAGAGAAAGAACAAGTACGACGCAGCTTCAACGGAGGTCACCGGATCATGGATTCGTTTGTCGGCAATCTAGTTCCACCACCAACAAAGGAAAGGCGGCGGGAACCTTGGAACATTGTCTCGCGTTACCAACGGCAACCACCACAGGAGGGTAAGGCATGGAAGACGCAGGTATCGGCTGGATCGCGGCCATCATCATCGGGGGTATCGCCGGCTGGCTTGCCGAGCAGTTCATGAAGAGCAATATGGGCATCTTGATGAACATCCTGCTGGGCATCGTCGGCGCCATCATCGCCAACGCTCTGCTTGGCCTTCTCGGCATCAGCCTTGGCGGCTGGATCGGCTATCTCATCGCCGGCTTTATCGGTGCATGTATCCTGATCTGGGTCGGGCGAATGATCCGACGCTAGAAGCAACCACTAACGACTAGAAACCGGCGCCGGGCTTCGACAGATAGTCGAGTTCGGCGCTGTTTGATTCGCGACCCAGCAGCGCGTTCCGGTGGGGGAACCGTCCAAACTCCCGGATTACGGCAAGATGCCGCTCAGCATAATCAAGATACTCAGGATCGCCGAGTTTACGGAATAACTCGACCGACAATTCCTGATCCGCGAGGCTCTCTGAGTGCTCGAAGGGCAGATAGAAAAAGGCTCGCCGCTCCTCCGGCACTCCCATATCAGCCCCCACATCGAGAGCCAGCCGAGCCTCGCGCAAGGCTATCCAGTCTGCCGCGAATGCGAGCGGAGTGCCGCGATAGATGTTGCGTGAAAACTGATCGAGAACGATGATCCCGGCCAGCCGCTGGTCAGGTGAGCCTCGCCACTCCGCTACCCCGCTTCGTGCCAGATCAAGGTGCGTCCGGCCAAATCGTGCCGAAATTTCAGCATCGACCTCGGCAGACACCTGGAACCACTCTTTGCGCGTCAATTCCTCGAACCAGAACTGCAAAACGGTGTGCGGCGCTTCCATCTCGTCTCCTTCAGGTCAGTCGTAGAACGTCGTGGTCCTGGTCAAGCATGCGGCACAAAGCTTCGACGACCAGATTGTGATCTTCCCGCTGCGGCAGTCCCGAAACGGTGATGGCGCCGATGCATCCAGTTCCCTTCAACGTGATCGGGAAGCTGCCACCATGCGTCGCGTACTCCGCGGATGGAAGCCCGTACTTCGCTTCGATGGTGGTGCCTTGCTGGGAAAGCGCCAATCCGACGGCATAGCTCGACCGGAAAAAGCGAAGGGTGACGGCCCGCTTTCGCCGTATCCACGAGGCGTTGTCCGCTGTCGTAAATGTCAGGGCGCAGTAGAAGACAGGCATGGAATGGAGATGAACGTCGACCACCACGCCCGCACCTCGCTCAAGCGCCATGTCCCGCAGCAAGGAGCCGAGCCTCCAGGCCATCTCTCCATCGAACTGCGGGAAGGCAAGCGCCCTCTCCTGCTGCAGTATCTTCTCCAGGTCTTTTTCTTCAGTCATTCCGAAATCCGCCGTGTTTTGCCCGAGCATTGAGGACGAACCAGGGGGATAAGTAAAGCCCGAGGAAGTATCGCATTGGTACAGGGTCACCCTTCACCTGGGCCGATGCGTGAACATCTCCTTCACCAACGACTTGCCTTCAAGTGCATGGAGGTTGAACAATGAGCCGAAGCAACGTTAGCTCCTATCAGCCGGCCAGCCACCGGTCAGGGGCTCGCGGACCCACTGCTCGGAAGAGTTGGTGAGCCCCGCCAATGCGCACGAGGAACGGCATGTCAGACGACCATCATGATCATCCAGCCCCCGCTACGGACTGGCGCGACAACGGCGTCAAGGTCATACCCGGCAACTCGCTGGATCCAAACACCGCCCAGACGCCTGGAATGAACCGCGCCACCGCGATCAATCATGCGCGCGCCGGAGCGGAGAAGATCTGGGCCGGCACCGTCACGATCCACGCCAACGCCAAGACCGGAGCCCACCACCACGGGGATCTCGAAAGCATCATCTATGTCGTCAAGGGCAAGGCACGGATGCGCTGGGGCAACAATCTGGAGTTCGTGGCAGAGGCAGGCCCTGGCGATTTCATCTACGTCCCGCCCTTCGTGCCCCACCAGGAAATCAACGCCAGCCGGGATGAAACCCTGGAATGCGTCCTCGTCCGATCGGGTCAGGAACCCGTCGTCGTCAACCTGGACATAGAACCGGTGGAGAAGCCCGAGGAAGTCTTGTGGAAGGATCCGATCCACCGCTGATCGTTGCGACGAGCGGTCGCCGTGTCGTCGCTTATGCTAACGGAATTGAATGGATAGCCGCCCGCCGGCGCCTATCGCCACCCGAACCTCCCCATAGTGCGGCAGCGTCGGATAGTCGGTTTCGATGGGATGCTGGTGGGTTGTCGTGATCACCGTAATGTCGGTTCCAGCGGCTTCCGCGGCCACGACTCCGGCCAGGACATCCTCGAAGACCATTGCATCGGCCGCGTCCACCCCCAGTCGCTCCAGGCCGAGCTGGTAGCACCGAGGGTGGGGTTTCCCGACCGCAACATCCTCTGCAGTCACCATGATACGGGGTTGCGGCAGGCCCGCGGCGGCGAGCCTTGCGCGCGCGAGGTCCATAGGCGCCGACGTCACGATGGCCCAGCGCTCCGGCGGCAGGGACGCCAGGAAATCAGCCGCGCCCTCGATCGCAACGACACCCTCGACGTCTTCGATTTCGCCACGAAGGATCTCGGCTGCCTCCACCACCGGATCAATCCCGGGGAGGTTCAGGGCCGTAATGGTATCGATGCCGCGCTTGCCGTGCATGGTCGGCAGGAAAGTCGCAAGATCCAAGCCCTGCCGCGTGGCCCATCGACCCCAAACCCGCTCCGCCGCGGCAATCGAATTGAGGAGGGTGCCGTCCATGTCGAACAGGAAGCCGCCATAGGTCTTGGTGCTGGGAAACTGGTACATCAGAAGGTGTGGGTCCGCCGGCGCGTCTGTTCATGCCGCTGCCAAGCGCGACCACCCTTCATATTTCTGATGCGCTACGCATGCAAGCTGACAGCGGCGGCACTAATCCTGGTGGGACGCCCCGTCCCTCACTCTCGCCAGCCAGTCCGCACTTGCCTGTATCCCGCCCAGCGGAAACACATGCACCCGCTCGATGGAACTTTCCGGGTAAGCTGCGCGATGGGCGGCGATGTCCACGAGGAAGTCCGTCGGTTCGTACGGAACCAGCAGCTTGCGCAGGTCGAGAGCCCGCTTCTGCAGGACGTTTAGCGACGGCCCAACGCCACAGGCTACGGCATACTTTATCAGTGTCTGCAGCTTTGTCGGACCAGCGACACCGACATGGATAGGGAGAGTGATCCCGGCGGCCGCGATACGTTCAGCCCAGGCAATTACCGGTGCCGCCTCGAACGCGAATTGCGTGACGATGGCCATCTCGGCATCCGTGCGCTCGGAGAAGGACTGCTTCCACTTGAGCGCCTCATCGACAACGGCTGTACCACCGTCACGATCGATGTCCTTGTTCCCTTCGGGATGGCCGGCCACGTGCAGCCGGTCAAAGCCGAGCCGGTCGAACACGCCCGTTTCCAGCATTGCGATCGAGCTGTCGAGGTCGCCAGCCGGGGTCGACACACCGCCGCCCAGCAGCAGCGCCTGCGTGACACCCGCCTCCTCCCGATAGCGCCTTACCCAGGTCTCCAGCGTCAGGCGATCCGGGATGATCCGCGCCGGAAGGTGCGGCATCGGCTGGAAGCCCTCATCCGTCAGGCGGCGCGCGGTCGCCACCATGTCGTCGATCGGCGTATCGCGGATATGAGCCACATAGACCCGCGTCCCCTGCGGCAGGATCTGCCGAAAGTCACCGATCTTGGCCGCTGTTCGCGGCATGACTTCAATGGAACAGTCCGTTAGCACGGATGCCAGCGAGGCTGAGTTCTCGGCCGTCTCGTCATTGCGAAACACGCTTGTCATTCCCATGGCCAACCCTAGACGTCCGACGTTCGAGCGGACGCTCCTCGTAAAGCAACAGAAACCAAGCAACGGGCGCGCCTGGCACGCCCGTCACCAGCCGGCTCAGCCGGCCTTTTTCGTGCGCCAGCTCTCTGCATAGTTCTCGCGAGCTTCCCGGGCATAGGGGGTTGGCGACACACGCACACGGATCTCCGCCTGCTTGTGGCGTTCCGTCGATGTCTTGCCGGTGCCGCCGTTCGGCTCGCCCCAGATCATCGTCAGCACATCGCCTTCCTGGACATCGGCATCGACCACGCCGAGCGACAGCATGCAGCGTTCGTTGTAGCTGTAGCCGTTGAACATCGACATGCCGACCATCTTGCCGTCGTGCATGACCATGTCGGCACTGGTGGAGGCATAGTTGGGCTGCGGGAAGTCGATCCACTTGTAATGGTCCTCTCCCGGTTGGAAGGCCGATGCAATGACCTTAACGACGTCCTCCGCATTCCATTCGAAGGTGACCTTCTTGCGGTTCCTCCCGTCCTTCATCTTCTCGAGCGCCTGCTTGCCGATGAAGTCGGACTTCCAGCCGATGTAGAAGCCGTATCCGAGTTCGAAGGGGTTGACGTAGTAGTCTTCGATGTTGCTGGACACGAAGCTGCCGCCGATCGCCCCCGTCGCCTCATAGCTGTCGGCGCCCAGCCAGTCGCGGTACTCCTTCATCATCCCGTCACCGGTGTAGATTCCCGGCAGCGGCGACGGAATCCAGCCAGATTCCAGCGTGTTCGTGGAGTACGCGCGGCTGCCGACCTGGTGAAGGTCGACACCGGCGTCGCGCGCGGATTGCAGGATCACGCTGCGGATATACTCGAGATCAGCGTAAGGCCCCCAGATCTCCAGGCCAGGTGCGCCGGCCATGCCGTGGCGCAGTGCCTGCACCCGCTTGGAGCCAACATTGATCCAGTCGACGTGGAAGAACTTGATGTCCGGAACCGGACCGCCATTCATCTTCTCGAAGATTTTCGGTGCATCCGGACCCTGGATCTGGAACCGATAGTGGGTGCGGTAGACCGCCTTGCCGTCCGGTCGCGAGGGCGAGCGTGGATCGCGATGTATACGCACGTTCCACTTGCCGATTGCCTGCTGGAACTGCACCCAGTTGGCGGTCGGGGCACGTCCGACGAGGATGAACTTGTCCTCCCGCTCCCGGAAGATGATCATGTCACCGATCACGTGGCCGGCCGGCGTCACCGGTACGAAGTGCTTTGCACGGTTCAGGTCGAAGTTGGCGAAGCTGTTGATCCCGACATACTCAAGGAAAGCAGCTGCCTGAGGCCCTTCGACGATCACTTCATCCATATGGTGGGACTGATCGAACAGGACCGCGGATTCGCGCCAGGCACGCTGCTCGTCGCGCCAGTTTGTGAACTCCGGCGCCACCACCGGGTATACATACATTCCGACTTTGGAGTTGCGGAGCATCTCCACGACGTTGCCGCTGGCACTAATGACGTCCGAAAGACTGGATCTCGTCACGATATCTCCTCCCTGAGATGAGTGATGATGTATACATCATCCTCATTCAGGGCAAAACATCAAGAGGGCTGACGGCGAATTCTCTCAAGCGTCATCGCAACCCTGTATGCACGGGGAGCCAGTCTGCCTTGATTGATCACTGGAAATCAGCTGTTGAGAAGCGCCAGCCCCGGGACACGGAGTATGAGGTCGGGGTCCTCGAGGGTCACATATTCGAGATTTCGGCGGGCAATCCGCGCATGCTCCCGCGCAATGAACTCTGCACGAGTGCCCTCCCGTGAACCGATCGCCGATACCAGCGCGCGATGCTGCTCCTGCGCCACATGGAGCGACTGCCTGAAGACATCGATATTCGTTCGGTCAGAGAGGAACGCCGAGGGTGAAGCGAAGGGCAGACGCGTTGCGCGATCGATTTCGCGCTGCAGGACCGCACTGCCGGAGAGCTCCACCAGGATGCGATGGAACTGCCCGTTGAGCTCCGAATAGCCCTCGAAATCCACGTCGTTGGGTGCCGCACCGAAACAGTCATCCAACTGGATCAGCACCTCTTCCATCTCCTGCAGCCGCCTCGCCGGCGCTCCGCGCTCGGCTGCGAGCCGCGCCGCCGTCCCTTCGAGCACGCCACGCAATTCGATCGCGTCTACGACATCGGCAAACGTGAAGCTGCGGACAACGAAACCGCCATTAGCGAGCCGGTCCAGCAACCCCTCCTCGGCCAGGCGCGACATCGCCTCGCGAATCGGAGTTCGGGAAATCTGCAGCGTCTCGGCAAGCGGGACCTCAAAAAGGCGCGTGCCGCCGGGAAAGTCACCATTCAGGATACGCTTGCGAAGCTCCATCAGCGCCGCAAGTGTGTGCGTCGTCCGCCCCGTATCCTCGATCGACATGGTCCTGCCCCTGTTTCCTTGCCCGAAAATCTAGCGGGGGACCCAGGTGCCCGCAAGCATATTTGCCACGCTGCATACATCTGCAGGAGCCAGACCTTGGCGTATCGATCTCTCCCCTATACCAACTCTTCCGGGACATCTGCCCGGCCGCCGAGTCGCGTGGAGGCGCGCTCGCCCACCGGGGATGAAATTGAAGAGTAGGCAATGACGACACGCTGGAGCCACGTCACCATAGCGGTGCTGGGAGGAGTTGCTGCGGCGGTGCATGTCGGCAAGGTTCCGCCTGCCTTGCCGCTTCTGCGCGAGGAACTGCAACTGGATCTTGTCGCTGCCGGCTGGCTCATGGGGCTGGTCGCGCTGATGGGCGGTCTTCTGGGCCTCGTCATGGGGCGGCTCGCCGATCGCGTCACGCACCGGCGCGCGATGATACTCAGCCTCGTCCTCCTGACATGCGGGAGCATGGCGGGTCTGTTCGCACACTCGGCAGCAGTGCTTTTCGCCAGTCGGATCGTAGAGGGCTTCGGATTGATCCTGGCCGTTGTCGCTGCGCCTGCGCTCATTACGAGCGCGACCGAGGCCCGCGATCGCGGGCTCGCTTTTGCAATCTGGGCCGCCTGGTTGCCGGTCGGTGTCGGTGGAATGATGCTCGTCTCACCGGTCCTGCTGCCGGTCTACGGCTGGCGCGGCGCCTGGATTGCCGCTGCACTTTTCACGCTCATACCCCTGGCAGCTCTCCTCCTGTGCAGGCCGGTCTCCTCCGTCACCGGAGCCACGCCGCCATCTTCCCTTCTCGATGGAGCAAGACTGACGGTCGCCCTTCCGACCACCTGGCTGCTTGGCGGAATGTTCCTGCTCTATGCGGCAAGCTTCATGTCCGTCTTCGGTTTTCTGCCAACGATGCTGATCGAGGAGAGCGGGCTCGCATTGGGCACTGCTTCCGCGATGACGGCAATCGCCGTACTCGCGAATGTGCCGGGCAACATCGCCGGAGGCTATCTGCTACGTCACGGTGCGCGGCGATGGGCATTGATCGTCATCGCCTTCTTCCTACTGTCGCTGAGCGCCTTCGCCGTCTTCGCATCAGAACTGCCGCTGACGATCCGCTACACGGCCGCGTTGATCTATGCGGCAACCGGCGGGCTTCTTCCCGCCTCGATCATGAGCGCTCTCCCCGCCTATGCGGCCCGGCAGGACCTCGTCAGCACGATCAGCGGCTTTGTAATGCAGGGCACCAACCTGGGGCAGTTTCTCGGACCGCTGCTACTCGCCGCCGTGGTATCCGCCAAAGGCTGGGCCGCGGCACCCTATTATGTCGCTGCGACAGCCCTCTTTGGTATCCTTCTTGCCCTGATGTTCCGGCGCCGGGAGATCTGACTGGGACGGACAAGTTCTCACCGGTCTGCAAAACGCATCATGACCGGCCCAGAGGCCAGGGCCACCAAGGACGCACCGAGAAACAGCACCCCGTAGCCGAGCGCTTCCGCAAGATAGCCGGCGGCGACACCGCCTGCGAGGCTGACGAGCGCATCCATGCTCTGGAACAGTGTGAAGTCGACGCCAGCCTGACGGGGATCCGACCATCGCATGAACTGCGCGTAGAGGCCGACGAAGCCGAATGCCATAATGCCCGACGTACTGCCGATTGCGACCCCCATGAGCACCGGCACGGGTATCGCGTCCGTCCAGCCGGCGAACGCCAGCAGGCTCAGTGCCGCCGCCTGGAGGGCGAGCGCCAGGAGCAGCACTGGACGGATCCCCCATGACAGAACGCAGACTCCGCCTATCAGCGCAGCGGCCGAGCCGATCAACAGGGTGCCGACACCATTGAGTATCCCGACAGTCGTCAGTTCAACACCCTTGTCGACGAGAAACGGCCCGATCATCCCGAGCGCCGATTTCTGGGCGAGCACGAAGATCGCCGCGACAATCAGACCTCTCCTCAGGAGCGGTCGCCCAAGGGCGTGACTCAGGGATGGCACATGGCGTCGCGCCTCGATTGGCATGTGGCGGACGACACCGAACAGGAAGGGCATGCCGAGCAGTACGACCAATCCTGCCATGGACCAAGTGGCGAGCCGCCAGTCGGATGTGCCGACGAGATAGAGGAAAAGGCCACCACCCAGCGCGGCACCCAGATATGCGCCACCAACCTGCGCCGCATTGGCCCATCCGTGGTGACGCTGGGCCAGGCTCTGCACGGCAAAGCCGTCGCAGGCAATATCGACGGTGGAGGCGGCAAAGGCAACGACGATCAGGATGGTAAAGAGGCCGGTCCAGTTCGACGCGTCGAGCATCCCGACCGATATCAGCCCGAGGACGGAGACAAGGCCTCCGACGAGCACGATCGAACCAGATCGATCGCGGCCGGCTACCGGCAGCCTGTAACGCTCCACCGCTGGCGCCCACAGGAACTTCAGCACCCATGGAAGCGCGATCAGCGAGACGAGACCTATGCGATCGAGCGATACACCCGCCTCACGCATCACGGCGGGGAGCCCCGTCCAGGTCATGCCGCCAATCACACTTTGCGCCACATAGAGAGCGGCGATGCCCGTAAGCAGCACCGCCGGTGATGGTTGATTCGTCGTCGCCATCAGAACCGGTAACGCAGGCTACCATAGACGGTTCGTCCCTCGTCCCAGTAGCAATTGCCCGAGGTGCAGATCGCCTCCTGCCTGTCGAACAGGTTCTTTGCGTTCACCTGCAGCGAGAGGCCCTGCAGATCCGGATTGCGGTAGCCGAAGTCGTAGGAGACGGCGGCGTCGACCAGCGTGCGCGAGCTGCTCTTGAACGTGTTGGCGTCATCACCATAACTTTCGCCAACATATCGCACCCCTGCCCCGAGCCCCAGGCCAGCCAGCGGGCCATCCTCGAAGAGGTAATGCCCCCACAGCGATGCAACATGGTTCGGAGCGCCCGAAAGCTCGTTCCCCACTGTGCCCGGCAGGCCTTCCTCGATCGTCATGCGCATGTAGGTATACGATGCAATGAGGCTGAAACCGTTGTCGAAGGACGCGTTTGCCTCCAGCTCCAACCCCCGGGAGTGCAGGTCGAGCTGTCGCTGAACCTGATTGCCGGCGGCATCGAAGGTCCCGTCGAAGACCACTCCGTCGGTCTGGTCGATATCGAAATAGGCAGCGCCCAGCATCATGTTCGTCTCGGGAATTTCGTACTTGACGCCGATCTCGATCTGATCGGCACTGGTGGGTTCCGCGACTGTTCGGGTTCCGCTTGCGTCATAGACGAAACCGAGGTTGGGCGAAAACGACGTCGCGTAGCTGGCGTAAGGCACCAGACCCCAGTCGAACTGGTAGGAGAGACCGGCTCTCCAGGAGAAGGCGCGATCGGTGGTGTCGATAGCGGTTCCCGCAGATGTCACGCTGTCGGAAGCCGCCCAATCCTGCCGTCCGGTGAGGAAGAGCGTCCAGCGGTCCCACTCGATCTGGTCGTGCAGGTAGATGCCATACTGGTCCATCTCCTGCTCGCCCGACGACGCGAAGGCTTGGAGGGCAACATCGGCAGGCGACGTGGTGGATCCGCGTGCCTTGGCCGAATAGTCCCACCAGTTGTAGTTGAAGCCGAGGATTGCCGTATGCGACAGCGGACCGGTATCGAATTCGAACTGGGCGATGTTGTCGACCGAGAAGGCAGAGACCTTTTCCTTGTACTGCGACCAGGAGGTTCCGAGATAGCTGTACTTCAGGTCCGCATCTACTTCGTGGTAGCGAAGGTTCTGGCGCAGGGTCACGACGTCGTTCAGCCGATGCTCGAATTCGTATCCGATCCGGCCCTGCGTTGTGGTGAAGTCGTTCCAGTCCGGATCTCCGGAATAGATGTCCGATATCTGTCCCAATGAAGGATTGACGTAGTACGCCGTCGCCCCCACGACGGACCTCGAATACTCGCCCAGAAGCGTGAACTTTGTGTCCTCATCCGGCTTCCAGGTGAAGGCAGGGGCGAGATAGAAGGTGTCGTCCGGATAGCCGTCGATATGGGTGTCGCTCTTCCGTCCTACCGTCGTGAACCGGTAGAGCAGGCTCCCCTCATCATCCACCGGACCCGACAGATCAACGGCGGCCTGATAGCGGCTGTCCTGGCCCAGCAGCAGCTCAACCTCGCGGAATTCTTCGTCCTTCGGCCGCTTCGTCACCATGTTGACGATGCCACCCGGACCGCTGACCCCATAGAGCGACGACGCCGGCCCCTTGAGAATGGTCACGCCCTCTAGGCCGTAGGGTTCGGTGCGAAACCATGCAGAGGGGCCGTTGAACTGTTTCAGACCATCACGGAAGGTCCCGGTATAGTAGGCCGGAAAGCCTCTCAGGTAGAATGCATCATAGCGGCTGTCGTAGCCGAAATTGGTCGGGTTCGCCCCGGCCGTATAGGTCAGCGCCTCATTCAGTGTCCGCGGCTTCTGGTCCTCGATCTGGTCCTGGGTTACGACCGAGACCGCCTGCGGTATCCGGACGAGTGGCGTGTCGGTCTTCGTTCCGATTCGGTCGCTTTTGGCGACATAGCCATCCTGGACCAGGATGTCGTCGCTTTCCGCTTCGAGAACGATGGTCTCAAGTTCGGTGCCTCCGGCACTATCCTGTGCAATCGCACCCGTGGAAAGGCAAAGCGAACCCCCCGCCAGAAGCATGAGCCTCCGGCGCCAGAACATTGATCTGAAACGCATTTATTTATCCCCTGTGATCGGGGCGATCAGATCACAAAGATGATTACTTGAGTCAAGTATAGACGCAAAAGCCGGGCGCAAGCTATGCTGCCTGTTGCAGAACAGACACACTCAGCCGCCGTAGATTCTCCGGGAGATATCCGTGATGGCCTTATGGCTCGTGCGCCACCGTCCGCTACACGTTCAGACGCCAGTTGGATGCTGATATTCTGGATGTCCGACCTGAGAGATAGGTGACATTTCGTACCGGATACATGGGTAACACTTTTCGACTTTGTCGGGAGGTGTTGATGCCGTGGAGAGAGACTTCGGTCATGGAGGAACGTCTACGATTTGTCGCCCGGCTGCTTGAGGGCGAAGGCATGAGCGAGGTGTGCCGAGCGTTCGGCATCTCGCGCAAGACCGGCTACAAGATCTTCAACCGCTACAAGGATGATGGCCTAGAAGCGCTGACCGATCGATCCCGACGGCCGGTGCGCTATGCCAACCAGTTGCCGGATCCGGTTGAGGCGATGATTGTTCGCCTCAGACAAGAGAAGCCTTACTGGGGTGCCAGGAAGATCAGGGAACTGCTCGTCAAACGGCTGGCCGGCGATGTGCGCATTCCGGCAAGGAGCACCGTACACGCCGTACTCGATCGTCACGGCCTTGTGAGCCAGGCCCGCAAGAGGAACCGGGCGAACAAGGCCGTCGGCACGCAGCTATCGGCGGCACCTGGTCCCAACGATCTCTGGTGCGCCGACTTCAAGGGCGAGTTCAAGCTGGGCAACGGCAATACTGTTACCCCCTGACGATCACCGACCAGCTCTCGCGCTATCTTCTGTGTTGCGAGGCCTTCGAATCGACGCGCGAACAGGGTGTCTTCGAGGCCTTTCGGCGGGTTTTTGCCGAGCGGGGCCTGCCGGCCGCGATCCGCTCCGACAACGGCCTGCCCTTCGCCAGTCCCAACGGGCTCTACAATCTGTCAAAGCTCTCGGTCTGGTGGCTCAGGCTCGGCATCGCCCTCGAGCGCATCCGTCCCGGTCACCCGCAGGAGAACGGCCGCCACGAGCGCATGCACCTGACGCTCAAGAAGGAAGCGACGAGGCCGCCGGGCCGCAATATCCTGCAGCAGCAGATGCGTTTCGACGCTTTCGTAAGCGAATTCAATGAAGAACGGCCGCATGAGGCGCTGTCTATGAAGGTACCGGCAGAGCTCTACACCACGTCGCCCAGACTCTATCAGGGCCTGCCGGACATCGACTATCCCTTCCACGATCGCGACGCCATCGTCACCAACTGCGGGCGGCTTTGCATCCATCGCAAGAAGATCAATATCTCGACGGTGCTGGCCGGACAGAGGCTCGGGCTCAAGGAAGTCGACGACGGCATTTGGCTCGTCAGCTTCATGCACTATGATCTCGGATATATCGACCTGGAGCAGAGAACATTGCAAACCATCGACAACCCGTTCGGCACGAGGTTGTCACCCATGTATTAGGGACAAACCGTTACCTATGTCTCCGGGTCGGACAGAACAAAATTGGCGACCCCTGCAGGACTCGAACCTGCGACCTACTGCTTAGAAGGCAGTTGCTCTATCCAGTTGAGCTAAGGGGCCGGATGCGCCGGCGGACGAACTCAGTGCGTCCAGGGCTGGATGCGGTTATAGCGAAAATTGTCCGTGTAGGAGACGACCTGACGTGCGACTTCCTTCGGCGGGATGACGCGGTACTGGATGCCTTCGCGCTGCGCATAGGCTTCCGCCTGCTCCTGGCTCTCGAAGGTCAACCGGACCTGCTGGCGCATGTCGGACGATGACGTGTAGCCGAGAATCGGGTCGATGCGACGCGGCGCCTCCTGGTCAAACTCCAGAACCCACAGATGGGTCTTGGCCTTGCCCGACTGCATGGCTGTTTTCGCAGGACGATAGATCTTGGCGGACATTCCGACGACGCTCCCTGAATGCCGGACTGCTGGGCTCGTCCGGCACGTGGTCGGAGTGGAGAGATTCGAACTCCCGACCCTCTGGTCCCAAACCAGATGCGCTACCAGACTGCGCTACACTCCGTTTCCACGTTGCCCAGCGGATTACACGCTTCGATGCCGGGCCGCAACTGCAAAATCCAACGGAAAAGTCATGCGGGGTTTCCGGTCAGTCTCGGCTGTCGATCCGCTTGCTCATAACCCTGTCGCCTGCCTCGATCCCAAGGGCGGCAGCGCGCCCCCCGTTCAACTCGAGGACGAAATGTACCGGCCCGCGCGAATCGATGATCGCTTCAGAGAACGGAACGGCCTTGCGGTGAATATGGGAGATGGTCCCGTCGCGCTGGATGAACAGCATGTCGAGCGGCAGCGGCGTGTTGCGCATCCACATGGAGACCGGCCGGGTCTCGCCGAAATCGAACAGCATGCCGTGATCTTTCGGCATGCTTTCCCGGTGCATCAGCCCTTGCGAGCGCTGTTCCGCGGTCAGCGCCAGTTCCACCGTGAAATTGTGCACTTTGCCGGACTTCGTCTGGATCAGCAGGTCTTCCTGCTCGAAGCTCGTCTGCGCAATGGACTGGCTCATGAAAAGCAGAAGAAGCGCCGCTACGGCGCTTCCAGCAAAACGGAGAGACCACCTGCCCATCAGTGCGCCCGGCCGATTGGATTGGGATTGTCGGGATGAATCTCGGCCGCCATCAACCCCTTGTCGCCCGGTCCGTAGCGGACGAGGACCACCTGGCCTGGGCGCAGCTCAGTCAACCCGAATCGACGGAGCGTCTCCATGTGAACGAAGATGTCCTCCGTCCCCTCGCCGCGCGTCAGGAAGCCAAACCCCTTGGTCCGGTTGAACCACTTGACGAGCGCCCGTTCCAAACCGCTGGTCGCCGTCACCTGCACATGGGTGCGCACCGGCGGCATCTGATGCGGATGCACGGCCGTCGACTGGTCCATGGAAAGGATGCGGAAGGCCTGGTAGCCGCGTTCGCGCTTGTGGATGAGAGCCACGATGCGCGTCCCTTCAAGGATCGTCTGGTACCCGTCGCGGCGCAGGCAGGTGACATGCAGCAGCACATCCTGCATGCCGTTGTCCGGCACGATGAAGCCGAACCCCTTCGCCACGTCGAACCACTTCACGACACCGGTGATCTCAATCAGATCGACAGCCTCGCCGGCGAGGTCCTCGATCCCGGCCATGTCCTTCGCTGACATTCGGTCTGCCATCTGTGTCGGCCCCTCGATTACGCGCTACAGCCCCGGTAGACTGATTCTGGAGGTGAGATTAACATCCCGTTAACCCTCCAGCGCAAGTCCCCGTCTAGGAATTATCCACCCCGTTCCTATCTCTGCAGGCTTGTCCGTAGCTGACGGACGGGAGCATAAGAACCGGCATAGAGAAAGCGGAGAACAATGCCCATGCGTTACCTTCACACCATGGTCCGGATCAGGGACCTCGATGCCTCGATGCGATTCTACACCGATCTGCTGGGACTCCAGGAGGTACGACGTATCGAGAACGAGAAAGGCCGCTTTACGCTCATCTTTCTGGCCGCGCCTGAAGACGCCGAGGCGGCACGTACTCGCAAGGCCCCCTGCCTGGAGCTCACCTATAACTGGGACGCGGAGGACTATGCGGGAGGCCGCAATTTCGGCCACCTCGCCTACGAGGTGGACGACATCTATGCATTCTGCCGCAAGATGATGGAGAACGGCGTCACCATCAATCGCCCGCCCCGCGACGGCTACATGGCCTTCATCCGTTCACCGGACGGCATCTCGATCGAGATTCTCCAGAAGGGTGAGGCGCTGGCGGCGACGGAGCCGTGGGCGTCGATGGAGAATACCGGCTCCTGGTAATACCGTCGCGAGGCTTGCTCCCGGCACCGGAACGGGGGCAAGCTCTACCGGCTGATTCGAACGATGGGGGCAAACGGCATGATGCCTGGAAATTCCGGTGGAAGGCTGAGTCGCTCGCGGCTGCTCATCGCAGCAGGTGCTGCGGCTATTGCCCTCTCCGGCTGCACCACCTCCAGTAAGTCCGGATCGGCTGACGAGCCGACAGTCAAGGAAACCGCCGCATCCAAGGGGCGAAGCGCCAACGCAGGCGAGACAGCCTCCAGCAGCTACACCGACCCCGCAGTGGTGTCAGCATCCTCCGCGGCTTACGACCCGGATGGTATGGTGGCCGATGGGTTTCCGGCAGCACCCGATCCCGATTCCTTTGCGGGAGATGCAATGGCGGCAGGCGTCGTCACTGAACCCACCGGCATCCGCGCTGGCAGCGCCAGCATCTTCTCCGGCAACGCCGCGCCCGCGACAGACGCCCCGGCACCTGCAATGGCCGGCCGCGGCATCAACGCCCGCACCGGTAGCGTCTTCAGCGCGCCGGCGCAGTACCCGAGCGAAAGCTGCGGGACGGATATTGACGGAAACCCGCTAAGGTGCTGATGGAACTAGACTATCACCCAACCAAATCGCGTTTCCCGCCCTTCGGTATTTTTTTGCAGGCAAGCAAAATTCGCGCTTGCGGGATGAAAATCACCCCTCTATAAGGTCGCTCACCGCACGCGCCCTTCGTCTATCGGTTAGGACGCCAGATTTTCATTCTGGAAAGAGGGGTTCGACTCCCCTAGGGCGTGCCACTCTCTTCAATCATTCTATCTCAGCAAGCCGAACAAGACGCGCTTTGAATCCTGGCGGCGGCGTGCAGCATCTGGCCATGGAATTTTTGCTGTTTTTCCTGCGAAATCCAAAATTCACGCTTGCGGCCAAAAGGGGCGCTGACTATAAGGGCGCCACACCGCGCACGCGCCCTTCGTCTATCGGTTAGGACGCCAGATTTTCATTCTGGAAAGAGGGGTTCGACTCCCCTAGGGCGTGCCACTTCTTCCTGAGAAATTAGATCAGTTCGCTGGCGCAGCATCCAGAATTCGCAGCTGAATTCGCCGGTTGCCCTGCCAGTGATCGCCGCTCAGGCAGCCTGCAACGTGGATCTGGCTGCCGCGGGAATTGAGGAGAAGCTGTCCTAGCGGTGTGTCGGCAGATCGGAACGCTATTCCGTCCAATCGAGCCCCGTCAACCGCTTCAAGTTGGACCTTCACATGGGCGGTCCCCACCAGCCGCGCATCCCTCACCCGATGAGACGGTATCGCAAACACCGGCTGGGGGTGCCCGGAACCGTAGGGGCCGGCCTTTTCGAGCTGGTCCAGCATGTCGAGTGTCGCTCCCGATGCCGAGAGCGCCCCATCGATCTTCAACACGTGACTGGCGACAAGCGAAGCGACCGTGTCGGCAGCCTTCTCCTCAAAGAAGGCACGCAGCCGCCCGAGGTTGTGGCGCTCGACGGTCAATCCTGCCGCCATGGCATGACCGCCGCCCTTTACCAGCAGCCCCTCGTCGACCGCGGCACGCACCATGCGTCCCATGTCGAAGCCGTTGATGGAGCGGCCCGAACCGGTGCCCTTCCCAGACGGATCGAAAGCGATCGCGAAGGCAGGTCTGCGGAATTTCTCCTTCAGACGCGCCGCAAGCAGCCCGACAATGCCCGGATGCCAGTTCTCCCGGGCGGTCACCAGCACAGTCGCCGACTCGCCGTCTCCATACTCCGCCATGACCTCCGCCTCGGCCTCGGCGAGCATCGCCGCCTCCATAGCCTGCCGTTCGCGGTTGAGCTCATCGAGACGCCCGGCGATTTCCTCGGCTAGCGCCGCGTCGTCGAGCGTCAGCAGCCGGCTGCCGAGTGCCGCATCGCTGATGCGCCCTCCAGCATTTATGCGGGGGCCCAACAGGAAGCCCAGATGATAGGGTGTGACGGGACCACCAAGTCCTGCCTTGCGCAGGAGAGCGGCGAGTCCGCAATTGTTCATGTGACGAGCCGCCAGCAGGCCTTTCACCACGAAGGCACGGTTGAGGCCTTTCAGCGGAACGACATCACAGACCGTGGCCAGGGCCACCAGGTCCAGCCAGGCCAGAAGATCCAGCCCTGCCGATCGGGGATGTCCCTGCTGGCGGAGCAGCCGCGCTGTCGCCACCAGCACCATGAAGACGACCCCTGCCGCGCACAGGTGCCCCTGACCGGAAAGATCGTCCTCGCGGTTCGGGTTGACCAGCGCCAGACAATGGGGAAGTTCATGGCCAAGCTGGTGGTGGTCGATGACCACGACCTCGCAACCTGCCTCCCGTGCGGCATCGAGAGCTTCGTGACTGGTCGAACCACAGTCCACCGTGACGATCAATCCGGCACCATTCTGAACAAGCTGGCGGATCGCGGCGGGGTTCGGGCCATAGCCCTCGAAGATGCGGTCGGGAATATAGATCTCGGCCGTCACACCGAAGTGTGCGAGGAATCGGTAGAGCAAGGCAGAAGAGGCAGCGCCGTCCACATCATAGTCACCGAAGATGGCGACCTTCTCCCCACGCTCGACAGCCAGCGCAATTCGCTTGGCGGCCTGCTCACAATCCGTCAGCGTGTATGGCTCGGGCATCAGCGAGCGGATGGTTGGATCGAGGAAAGCTGGCGCCTCGTCCAGCCCGACGCCGCGCCCCGCCAGCACACGCGCCACGAGGTCGGGAAGGCCGTGAACCTGAGCAATGGCAAGCGCGCGGTTCTGCGCAGCCTGATCAAGCCGCGACACCCATCGCTGCCCGCAGGCGGAGCGCTCGACGCCGAGGAAGGCCCTCGGCACCGGATCGACCGGCGTGTCTGTGGACGTGATGAGCGGCAGATGCTTGACTGTCATGTCGACTTAATAGCCGATCGGCAGCCCAGACGGAATCACATTACGTCGGTTAACTAGGAACTAGTCCGCACCACGATTGCAGGCCCGTCACAAGAATGCCGCCAGTACAGTCAGGGCTGTTGCCGGAGGAACAAGAAGTACAAGCAAAACAGCCCAGTTCCGGCTTCCTTCGCTTTCCTCCTGCCTTTGGTCGTTGGCATGAACCGGACTCGTCACCGAAGCCGCCTCTGCCAGGACGATTCTGGCACCCTCGCAGGAAAGCCGCAACGGCTCCCTGCCCGACACCCTCCAGACCACTCTGACGCCCTCCCCGCGCAAGGTGATTTCGCAACGAATCTAACGTGATTCGAGCCATCTCGGCCAGCGGTCTTTGCTCGCCGCAAGCCGCTCCAAAAGGGAGGTGTGAAGCAGTCAGAACGCCTTCGGGCGCTCGATGCGGATGACTTGTGGCTCGCCTACTAGATAATCCTCCGCCTTGATGGCGGTCACGGCGTTGCGCACCGACGCCTCCGTCGTCGCGTGGGTCACGAGAATGATCGTCTTGGCTCCCGTCGCCGGGGCGGTGGAGCTTGCGCGCTGTACGATTGATTCCAGAGAAATGCTGTTCTCCGCCATCCGGGTGGCGACACTGGCGAAGACGCCGGTGCGGTCAGCGACCGTCAGCCGGATGAAGTAGCCACCCTCATGGCTGCGCATGCGGGCGCGTCGATATGGTTCGAGGGCCGCAGCAGGCGTGCCCAGCACCGGGACGCGCTGTTCTCCGGGACGGCTCTTGGCGATGTCCGCGATATCGCCAAGAACCGCGGATGCAGTCGCATCGCCACCGGCTCCTGGCCCCACCATCAACAGTTCGCCCAGGATATCGGATTCGATAGCCACAGCATTCGTCACCCCGTCGACCTGAGCGATGACGGAATCGCGCGGCACCATGGTGGGATGCACACGCTGCTCGATGCCGGAATCCGTCTGCTGGGCTACCCCCAGCAACTTGATGCGGTAGCCGAGATCGGCGGCCGCCTCAATATCCTCGATGGAGATGTTGCTGATGCCTTCTAGGTAGATCTCGTCTGCGGCAATCTGCGTCCCGAAAGCAAGCGTCGTGAGGATCGCGAGCTTGTGGGCCGTGTCATTGCCTTCGATATCGAAGGTTGGGTCGGCTTCCGCATAGCCGAGGCGTTGCGCTTCCGTCAGGCAATCCTGAAAGGACAGGCCCTCCTTCTCCATCCGGGTCAGGATGTAGTTGCAGGTCCCGTTCATGATGCCGTAGACGCGGGAAATGCGGTTTCCGGTGAGGCTCTCTCGCAGGGCCTTGATGACCGGGATGCCTCCCGCTACGGCCGCCTCAAAGTTGAGGAGCACCCCCTTCTTCTCCGCCAACGCCGCCAGTTCGACACCATAGCGCGCAAGAAGGGCCTTGTTCGCCGTCACCACGTGGAGGCCACGGTCGAGCGCCGCGCGCACCGCACGTTCAGCGGGACCTTCGGAACCGCCGATCAGCTCAACGAGCACGTCAATGTCCGCCCGCGCAGCCATTTCCTCGGCAGAGTCAAACCAGGCCATGCCGGAAACGTCGACACCCCGATCCCGCGACCTGTCCCGCGCACTGACCGCGGTTATCTCGATGGCGCGGCCGCAAGTCACCGAGAGTTCGTTCGCGCGCCCAGTGATAATCCTTGCAAGCGAGGAACCGACCGTACCGAGACCCGCAATGCCGATTTTCAGGGCACCTGCCATGACTTGTATTTCCTGATTTCTGGAGGGGATTTGGCGGCCCGCGGGAGCCGCCTGAATTCCGGACATGCAGTCCGTTAGCGGCGAGCGTTGAGCGAGATCACGTTGTGCATGGTCTCGTCTGCGCTCGAGAGAAACTTCTTGATGTTCCGCGCCGCCTGGCGGATACGGTGCTCGTTCTCGACCAGAGCCAATCGGACGTAGTCGTCGCCCATCTCGCCGAAGCCGACGCCGGGAGCCACGGCCACATCCGCCTTTTCGACCAGGAGCTTCGAGAACTCGAGCGATCCGAGATGCCGGAACTTCTCCGGGATCTTCGCCCAGGCAAACATGGTCGCGGCCGGCGGCGGAACCTCGAAACCGGCCTTGCCAAAGCTTTCCACCATCACGTCACGCCGGCGCTTATAGACAGCCCGGACCTCCGCGATGTCGGAACCATCGCCGTTCAGGGCGTGGGTTGCGGCGACCTGGATTGGGGTAAAAGCACCGTAGTCGAGGTAGGATTTCACCCGCGTCAGCGCCGAGATCAGCCTTTCGTTGCCGACAGCAAAGCCCATCCGCCAGCCGGGCATCGAAAATGTCTTCGACATCGAGGTAAACTCGACGGCCACATCGATGGCACCTGGAACCTCCAGCACCGACGGCGGCGGATTGTTCTCGTCGAAATAGATCTCGGAATAGGCAAGGTCAGACAGCACTATGATGTCGTGCTTGCGCGCGAAATCGATCACGTCCTTGTAGAAATCCAGCGACGCCACATGGGCGGTCGGGTTGGAAGGGTAATTGATGATCAGCGCCAGTGGCTTCGGGATGGAGTGGCGAACCGCCCGCTCCAGGGGCGGAAAGAAACTCTCATCGGGCTCGACGGTCATCGAGCGAATCACACCGCCAGCCATCAGGAAGCCGAAGGCATGGATGGGATAGGTCGGGTTGGGGCACAGGATCACGTCGCCCGGCGCAGTGATGGCCTGCGCCATATTGGCGAACCCCTCCTTGGAGCCGAGGGTCGCCACCACCTGCGTTTCAGGATTGAGCTTTACACCGAAGCGGCGTGCGTAATAGGCGGCCTGGGCGCGACGGAGGCCCGGAATGCCCTTCGAGGAGGAATAACGGTGCGTACGCGGGTCCTGGACGACCTCGCAGAGCTTGTCGACGATGTTCTTCGGGGTCGGAAGGTCCGGGTTCCCCATGCCGAGGTCGATGATGTCGGCTCCCGCCGCTCGCGCGCTTGCCTTCAAACGGTTGACCTGTTCGAACACGTAGGGTGGCAATCTGCGAACTTTATGGAACTCTTCCATGACATTCCTCGTGAAGCACGCGCAATCAATTGAGAGCGCAAGGATCTGCCTTCCGGCAATTTGGTGATTTGCGGCCAAAAAGCCCCGAAGGCAAGTGCTAATTGGCGATCGCCGCTTCGGCTTCGCGTGCGTGTTCCGCTGCCAACCGCCGCAGCTCCGCGAGACGGCGCTGGTACTCGGCCTCGGTCACTGTTCCGTTGGCACGCGCCCGGGCAAGCGCCGAAAGCGCCGCTTCGGATCCAGCAGCCTCATCGTCACCGATCTGGACGTTGGCTGCCTTCAGCGTCTGGTCGAATGTGGGATAGGTGCCACTGTCCCGCTTGGCAAGAGGCCCCTGGGGCGGCGGCGGGGCGTTGGAAACGACGGTCGCAGCAGGCGCGGTATTCGGGATCCCGTCGTCGAGTGCGAAGCTGTTGCATCCCGCCACGAGAATCGTCAGCGCGCCAATTGCCGTCAGACGCGGCATGACTGCCGCCAGAAACCTGCTCTTTTCCATGTCTTCTGCCTTACCCGGCCTTGGTACTGTGACGCATTTTGCCGCGCGTCTCGCTGGCACTTGTATTCGTTTTGGGGCACAATGTACAAAAGAAATCAAATAACAAGAACTGGCCTTGGGGAGGAGCAGTTGGTCAAGAAGAGCGAGGGAGCGGAAGGCGGTCCCGGTGAATTTCCGGGTTTCGATCCAAAGTCCGTTGAGCCCTATGTCGTCAAGGATCCCCATACGCTCGCCATCAACCTTGCCCGTGCCCTGGAACATCTCGGGCAGGCTGCCGCGCAGTGGCTCGCAGCACACGACCGGGGCGAGGTGCCGGACCATGCTGCCGACCCGGTGACCGATCTCGTCAAGACCCTCGCGGAGGTGGCCCAATACTGGGTCTCGGACCCGAAGCGGACCCTGGAGGCGCAGACCCTCCTCCTTTCAAGCTACATGGGCATATGGACCAGAACCCTGGCGCAGATGACCGGTCAGCCGGTCATCGAACCTGATACCTTGCCCAAGGACAAGCGGTTCGCGGACGAGGACTGGACAAAGAACCCGTTCTTCGCGTTCCTTCGGCAGGCCTATCAGGTCACCAGTTCCTGGGCCGAGAAGCTGGTGACGGAAGCGGACGGTCTCGACGACCATACGCGCATGAAGGCAACCTTCTACGTCCGCCAACTGACGGCCGCCCTGTCGCCTGCCAACTTCGCCCTCACCAATCCGGAGGTTTATCGCCACACGGTCGCGACCAGTGGGGCGAACCTGGTTGAAGGCATGCGGATGCTGGCGGAGGATATGGCTGCCGGTGGGGGAGAACTGCGCCTTCGCCATACGGACCACAAGCAATTCAAGATCGGCGAAAACATCGCGATGACACCTGGAAAGGTGATCGCCCAGAGCGACGTCTGCGAGGTGATCCAGTACGACCCTTCGACCGAAACGGTTCTCAAGCGGCCGTTGCTGATCGTCCCGCCCTGGATCAACAAGTTCTACATCCTCGACCTGACGCCGCAGAAGAGCTTCATCAAGTGGTGCGTCGACCAGGGTCATACCGTCTTCGTCATCTCCTGGGTCAACCCGGACGAGCGGCATGCGCAGAAGGACTGGGAGGCCTATATCGAGGAGGGCGTGGAATTCGCGCTCGAGACCGTCGAAAAGGCGACCGGCGAGCGGCAGGTCAACGCCATCGGCTATTGCGTTGGCGGCACGTTGCTGGCGGCGACCCTCGCTCTCCATGCGCAGAAGAAGGACCGTCGGATCGCCTCGGCCACCTTCCTGACCACGCAGGTGGATTTCACCCTTGCAGGTGACCTCAAGGTCTTCGTCGACGAGGAACAACTGGCGGCGATCGAGAAGCAGATGAGCAAATCGGGCTATCTCGAAGGATCGCGGATGGCAAACGCCTTCAACATGCTGCGCGCTTCGGAGCTGATCTGGCCCTATGTCGTCAGCAACTACCTGATGGGAAAGGAGCCCCTGCCCTTCGACCTGCTCTACTGGAACGCAGATTCTACCCGGATGGCGGCCGCCAACCACGCCTATTATCTGCGTAACTGCTATCTCGACAACACGCTCGCCAAGGGCGAGATGAAGCTTGGTGGAAGGGTCCTGTCGTTGAAGGACGTCAAGGTCCCCGTCTACAACCTCGCCACGAAGGAAGATCACATCGCGCCGCCGCGGTCCGTCTTCAAGGGCTCCGCCCTGTTTGGGGGACCCGTCGAATATGTCCTTAGCGGGTCCGGGCATATCGCAGGCGTCGTCAATCCTCCGGACAAGCAGAAGTACCAGTACTGGACGAACGGCAAGCCGCACGGCAAATTCGAGGACTGGGTCGCCAAGGCCAAGGAGAGCAAAGGCTCCTGGTGGCCGCACTGGCACGCGTGGATCGAAAAGCGCAGCAAGGAGCGCGTCGATGCTCGCACTCCTGGGGGGTCTGCGCTCAACGCCATCGCCGATGCGCCCGGAACCTATGTGCTGGAGCGTGTCTGACCGCCATCGATGCTCTTTGATCCGCCACTGGTTCGCGCGACCCTCGTGCAGCGCTACAAGCGTTTCCTGTTCGACGCGCTGCTCGACGACGGCACACCAGTCACCGGTTTCTGCCCGAACACAGGTTCCATGCGTGGATTGACCACCCCCGGTTCACCGATCTGGATGTCAGTGCACGACAGCCCGACGCGCAAGTACCGGCACATGCTGGAGATGGTGGAGGCGGACGGAACCCTTGTCGGCATCAATGCCGCCTTCGCCAACCGGATCGCCGAAGAAGCACTCGTCGCGGGCCTGGTGCCTGATCTCCGCGGCTACGGAAGCCTTCGCCGCGAGCAACGCTATGGAGCGAGATCGCGTGTCGATTTTCTTCTCAGCGGTTCCGGTCGTCCCGATTGCTATATCGAGGTGAAGAACGTCCACTTCATGCGAGCACCCGGCCTTGCCGAGTTTCCCGACACCGTCACGACGCGCGGCGCGAGGCATCTGGAGGAACTTGGCGACATGGCTGAGGCAGGTCACCGGGCGGTGATGCTCTACGTCGTTCAGCGGCAGGATTGTGATCGTCTGAGGCTTTGCAGCGATCTCGATCCGCGCTATGCGGCAGCCTTCCGGCGTGCAGCCGCCCGCGGTGTGGAGGCACACGTGCTGCGATGCCGGGTCACGCCACAGGAAATCGTCGCCACGGACCTGATCGCCATGGACGAAGCTGGCCTGCCTGCATTATGAACGTAGAAATTGTGAGAGCATCCGGATGGTGAACTACATAGATGCGGTCGATGCCCCCCTGAAGAACACGGGCGCGATCCGGCTCTACAGCGCGGACGACTTCGCCGGCATGCGCAAGGCCGGTCTCCTGACGGCGCGCTGCCTGGACGAACTGGCTGCCATCGTGAAACCTGGCGTCACAACCAGCACCATCGATCGCTTCGTTTTCGAATTCGGCATGGACCATGGCGCCCTGCCCGCGACATTGAACTATCGCGGCTACAAGTATTCCGTCTGCACCTCCATCAATCACGTTGTCTGTCACGGTATGCCCGACGACAAGCCGCTGAAGGAAGGCGACATCGTCAACATCGACGTCACCTATGTTCTCGATGGCTGGCACGGTGATTCCAGCCGCATGTACCCGGTCGGACAGATCAAGCGTGCCGCCGAACGGCTTCTGGAAGTCACCTATGAATGCCTGATGCGGGGCATCGAAGCGGTTCGTCCGGGGGCGCGCACGGGAGCAATCGGCCAGGCAATCCAAAACTATGCGGAAGCCGAGCGGTGTTCGGTGGTGCGCGATTTCTGCGGCCACGGTGTCGGACGGCTGTTCCACGATACGCCGAATATTCTGCATTACGGTCGTGCCGAGGAGGGCCCGGAACTGCGAGAGGGCATGATCTTCACCATCGAGCCGATGATCAACCTCGGGAAGCCGCATGTGAAGGTCCTGTCGGATGGCTGGACCGCCGTGACGCGTGATCGCTCGCTGTCGGCGCAGTACGAGCATGCCGTTGGCGTGACCGCGACGGGCTGCGAAATCTTCACCCTCTCCCCGGCCGGCCTCGACCGGCCGGGTTTGCCACCGCTCAAGAGGTAGCGCATGACGAACCGCCCCGCCCCTCCACATGACGGCAATGCGCCTGCCATGGACGAGGAGGCGGATGAGCGCGGTTTCTTTGCGGAGCAGGCACCGAAGTCGGCTTCCCTGAAGAAGAGCGACCTGCTGCCGCGGGACGAAAAGCAGGCACACTACCACGGCCATCGCGATCGTCTTCGCGCCCGATACCGCGAACACGGCGACGCTGCCCTCGCCGACTACGAAATCCTGGAGCTCCTGCTTTTCCGCCTCATCCCGCGGCGTGACACCAAACCGATCGCCAAGGCGCTGATTGAACGTTTCGGCAATCTCGCCGGAGTCTTCGGGGCACCGGCTGCGCTCCTGCAGGAGGTGAGCGGCGTAGGCGAAGCCGTTGCTCATGATCTCAAACTCGTTTCGACGGTCGCGCATCGCATGCTGAAAAGCGAGCTGCGCGGCAAGCAGGTGCTCTCCTCCTGGTCCTCGGTGATCGACTACTGCCATGCGGCAATGGCCTATGAGGCGCGGGAGCAGTTCCGGATCCTCTTTCTCGACAAGCGCAATGCGCTGATCGCTGACGAGGTGCAGGGCCGCGGGACGGTCGATCATACACCGGTCTATCCGCGCGAGGTTGTGCGCCGGGCCCTGGAATTGTCCGCCACCGCGATCATCCTCGTCCACAATCATCCGAGCGGCGATCCCACTCCGTCGCGCGCCGACATCGACATGACGAAGACGATCATCGATACGGCCAAACCCCTTGGCATCACCGTCCACGATCACATCATCATCGGCAAGGACGGCCATGCGAGCCTGAAGGGCTTGCGGCTGATCTGACGCCAATGTGGGAAGCGCGAACAAAGCGCGGCGCCGGCAGTTAGAACTCCACCAGCTTCAATCAATCTGTAAGACACCCCTGATATAGTCAGGGGCTGGCGTCTCCTCGCCGCGCACAACAACCGGAGCATTTGATGAACCACTACGACCTCATCGTCGTCGGCAGCGGACCGGCTGGACGCCGTGCCGCAATCCAGGCAGCAAAGCTGGAAAAGAGTGTCCTGGTCATCGAAAAGGGCAGGCGCGTGGGTGGCGTGTCAGTACATACGGGAACCATCCCGTCGAAGACACTGCGCGAGACGGCGCTCAACCTCACCGGTTGGCGCGAGCGCGGCTTCTACGGGCAGTCCTACCGCGTGAAGCAGCACATCGATGCGGCAGACCTCCGCCAGCGTCTCTTGATCACGCTCGACCACGAAGTCCAGGTCCTGGAGCATCAGTTCGCCCGCAACCGCGTGCAGCAACTCCATGGCGCGGCTCGCTTTGTGGATCCGCATACGCTGGAGGTGACGCGGGAGGACGGTGAGCTGCAGCGGGTAAGCGGGACGTCGATCCTGCTGGCAGTTGGGACGAAACCCTATCGTCCGTCCCATATCCCGTTCGACGGCGAGGCGATCATCGACAGTGATGAACTCCTGGACATCGACACTGTGCCGCGATCTCTCGTGGTTATCGGCGCCGGCGTTATCGGCATCGAGTATGCGTCGATCTTCAGCGCCCTTGACACCCAGGTATCCGTCGTTGAACCACGCTCCACCATGCTCGACTTCATCGACCGCGAGATCGTCGAGGACTTCACCTACCAGCTCCGCGACCGCAACATGAAGCTGATCTTCGGCCAGACGGCTGAGAAGATCGAGCGGGAAGCCGGCGGAAAGTGCCGGGTGGAACTGAACAACGGCCGCGTCCTGCATTCGGAAATGGTGCTGTTCGCCGCCGGGCGCGTCGGCGCCGTCGGCGAACTAAACCTGGAAGCTTGCGGACTGGAAGCCGACAGCCGCGGCCGGCTGAAAGTGAATCCGGAAACTTTTCAGACGTCCGTGCCGCACATCTATGCTGCCGGCGACATCGTCGGCTTTCCGAGCCTCGCCTCCACCTCCATGGAACAGGGCCGCATCGCCGCGCGACATGCCGTCGGCGCACCGGCGAGCGAACCGCCCCAATACTTTCCCTATGGTATCTACGCGGTGCCGGAGATCTCGACCTGCGGCCTCACCGAGGAAGAGGTCATCGCCCGGAAGATCCCCTATGAGACGGGCGTGGCGCATCTCCGGGAAACGTCGCGCGGCCACATCATGGGGCTGGAAACAGGCCTCCTGAAGATGATCTTCTCGCGCAAGACCCGCCGTCTGCTTGGCGTCCACATCATCGGCGAAGGCGCCACCGAGCTCGTTCATATCGGCCAGGCGGTGCTCAACCTGAAAGGAACCGTCGACTACTTCGTCGAGAACACCTTCAATTATCCGACGCTGGCGGAGGCCTACAAGATCGCCGGGCTCGACGCCTGGAACCGCATGGATCAGGGACCCAGGGAAGCACCGGTCGCAACTGCGCAGTCGCTGGATTCCACGCTGCAGGCCATGAAAAAAGCCGCGTCGAGCTGACGCGGCTTTCGAGATAGAATGGACGGGCCCGCGTCGCGGGCTCTTCCATTAGCGCGAGTAGAACTCGACGACAAGGTTCGGTTCCATGATGACCGGATACGGCACGTCCGAGAGGCTCGGAACGCGAACAAAGGTGGCGACCATCTTGCTGTGATCGGCATCGATGTAATCCGGAACGTCACGCTCGGCGAGCTGGACCGCTTCCAGAACCGAAACCAGCTGCTTCGACTTCTGGCGAACTTCGACGACGTCGCCCGGCTTGCAACGGTAGGAACCGATGTTGACGCGAACGCCATTGACGGTCACGTGGCCGTGGTTGACGAACTGGCGTGCAGCCCAGATGGTCGGAACGAACTTGGCGCGGTAGACGATCGCGTCGAGACGCGACTCGAGCAGGCCGATCAGGTTCTCGCCGGTGTCGCCCTTGCGGCGGTTGGCTTCGTCGTAGATCGCACGGAACTGCTTTTCACGAACGTCGCCGTAGTAGCCCTTCAGCTTCTGCTTGGCGCGCAGCTGTACGCCGAAGTCGGAAAGCTTGCCCTTGCGGCGCTGGCCGTGCTGGCCCGGGCCGTACTCGCGGCGGTTGACCGGGGACTTCGGACGACCCCAGATGTTTTCGCCCATGCGGCGATCGATTTTGTACTTGGATGATGCGCGCTTGCTCATCGTATTTCCTTCTCAACACGTTGCACCAGCTTGTTACCAAGCCGGTTCAAGGAAACACGCCCTCCTCTGGACTTCGATTTAGAAGTCCTGACAGGTCTCTCACGAAAGCGTCCGGAGAAAACCACGGGACATGTCAAATGAAACACCGAGCGTTGCCACCCGGTGCTGGCGGGTCTTTATGAGGAAGTAGCGCGATTGTCAACAGCGAGAGCCGAATGAGAGCGCCGCTCTAGCCGCAAGCTGCCGCGTCCTCCACTAACGGTATCTGCAAAAAATCCTCCCGACGCCTCTTGAACGGCCCCGGGCGACTTCCCATCTCGCCCGCCAGCACCGGGCCCCTCTGACGTGTATCACCGGA
Source organism: Pseudorhizobium flavum (assembly GCF_044142885.1). Lineage (NCBI taxonomy): Bacteria > Pseudomonadati > Pseudomonadota > Alphaproteobacteria > Hyphomicrobiales > Rhizobiaceae > Pseudorhizobium > Pseudorhizobium flavum. The sequence continues at coordinate 451,067 of NZ_JBIOKZ010000002.1, read as the reverse complement.
TCGACCGTGATGTCGGTGCTCTACCCATCAACTTGATCCGGCATGGACAATGTCATGGATTTCCTCTGGGTAGACTTCCAGGGAGCCGCCGTCTGGATGTGGCTCGCCTTCATCACCGCCGTCATTGCTCTGCTTGCACTTGATCTCGGCGTTCTCCACAAGAAGAGCAAGGAGATCGGCATCAGGGAGAGCCTCCTGATGTCCGGCTTCTACATGACGCTCGGCATTCTCTTCGCTGGCTTCGTCTGGAGCCAGTTCGGTCAACAGGCCAGCCTGGAATACCTCACCGGCTTCGTCATCGAGAAAAGCCTGGCGATGGACAATATCTTCGTCATCGCGATGATCTTCGGCTATTTCTCGATCCCCCGCCAATATCAGCACCGGGTCCTGCTCTACGGCATCCTTGGCGTGATCGTCCTGCGCGGCATCATGATCGCGGCCGGTGCGGCTGTCGTCGAGAACTACGGCTGGGTTCTCTACCTCTTCGCCGCCTTCCTGATCATCACCGGCATCAAGATGTTGTTCTCGAGTAGCGAGCCCTATGATGTGGAGAGCAATCCGGTCTTGAAGGTGCTGCGCCAGCGCCTGCCGGTCACCGACCGCATGCACGGCGAGAGGTTTCTCGTCCGCGAGCCGGATCCGAAGACAGGCAAGCTGAAGACCTATCTTACGCCGCTGATGCTGGCGCTGATCCTCATCGAGTTCGCGGATCTCGTCTTTGCGGTCGATTCGATCCCGGCGATCTTTGCCATCACCACGGATCCCTTCATCGTCTACACGTCGAACATCTTCGCGATCCTCGGTCTACGCGCCCTGTATTTCGCGCTCGCAGCCCTGATCCACCGCTTTGCTTATCTCAAGTACGCGCTGTCGGTTGTCCTGATCTTCATCGGCTCCAAGATCTTCGTCGCAGACATGCTGGGCCTCACGAAAATCCCGCCGGTGGTATCGCTCGGGGTGACGCTGGCCATTCTCGCCGCGGGCATCATCGGCTCGTTGTGGGCAACGCGCGCCAAGCCCTCCCAGGTAACGGCTGCCGAGTAGTCCTGAACGGCCAGCCCGCGCCAGGACATCCGCGGGCCTGACTTTCTCTACGGGGCTTACCTCATACAGCTTAAGGGCGGCCTCGAAACGATGTCACTCCGCCGCGTCCTGCCGCGCCACCGGCTCAGCATCAGGCGCGTCGGGCGCACCGGGGCAGGTCTGAACGTCGAGATCGGGAAAGGCGACGATCCGCTTACCACCAAAATCCGTATGGACCACGATCAGCCCCTGCTCCTCAAAATAGCCGAGCAGGCGCCGGGCGCGACGGGCGGAATGAGTACCGTAAGCCTTGGCGATGCGCATGTCGGACGGACAGGGTTCCGCGAGCAGCGCCGCCTTGGCGAGCATCAGGAAGACGCCCTGCAGATCGTCCGAAACCCGGACCGACAACTCGAGCGCCGTCTGCCAACCCTCGGTCTCCGCCGTCTCCTTGTCCACCCCTGCCCGCGAGATCGCCACGCGCCGGCGAAAGTCGCTCATTCCCATGGGCGCGCCGGGTAGCCTGCGCATTCGCGCCCGTACCAGGAAATCCTGGTAAAGCGCTGCATCTGTGCGATAGGCAGCCTGCGGGTCGTCGATGATTTCCGAGAGAACCGCATTGAGGCGCTCCTCCCGCTCCTCGGGCGAAAGCTCCGGCTGCGTCGGACGGCCTGACTCCTGCGGCACGGGTCCTGCAGCCGGTGCGGATCGAGACAGTTCCGCGAGGATGTCCGTGGTCGGACGCGGCGCTGGCGGTGCACGCCGCACCATCGGCCGGGTGAACTCCTCCGGATCGGGCGTGAAGATCAGGTCCTCGACGTCCTGGGGCGCATCCGGCAGCGGCATCAGCTTCGGGCTGGAGGACCGCGCCGACGTTTCCACCGGGCCGATCACGATCGGCAGCGGCCGACGCGACAAGGCTGGACCAAGGGCGACAAAATTGCCGCGCTTCAGGTCGCGAAACATCTCCGCCTGCCGGCGGTCCATGCCGAGAAGATCGGCGGCACGCGCCATGTCAATATCGAGGAAGGTACGGCCCATGAGGAAGTTGGAGGCTTCCGCCGCCACATTCTTCGCCAGCTTGGCAAGGCGCTGCGTCGCAATCACGCCGGCCAATCCCCGCTTTCGACCGCGGCACATCAAGTTGGTCATCGCTCCGAGCGACATCTTGCGCGCCTCTTCCGAGACATCGCCGCCGACCGAAGGCGCAAACATCTGGGCCTCGTCGACCACGACCAGCACCGGGTACCAGTACTCGCGATCGGCGTCGAACAGGCCGTTCAGGAAGGTTCCAGCGGCCCGCATCTGTTCCTCGATGTCGAGGCCCTCGAGGGTGAGGACGCAGGAGACGCGGTGCTGGCGGATACGGGTGGCGATGCCGATCAGTTCAGCCTCAGTCCGATCACCATCGACGACGATATGTCCGTACTTGTCGGCCAGCGTGACGAAGTCGCCTTCCGGATCGATGATGACCTGCTGCACCCATTGCGCCGACTGCTCCAGCAGCCGCCGTAGAAGATGGGACTTGCCCGAACCGGAATTGCCCTGCACCAGAAGGCGCGTCGCCAGAAGCTCCTCGATATCGAGCTTGGCCGGAGCGCCCCCGGACACGGTCCCCATATCGATACCGACCTGCAATGCACTAACCTCGTATGCTCAGTCTCTCGGCGGTGACTCATTCGCCGCAAGGACGATGGGTCTATCATGGATGCGGGCGCGATGCGCGAGCGGAAGAGATTTGTTCACAGCCGAATCGGGATCACGCGACCACCGCACGCTTCCATCCGAGCGTCAGGAGCCCGGCGCCGATCATCAAGGACCCGCCGGTCCGATTGACGATCCGCTGGACCTGAGGCTTGCGGATCTGATTGCGCGCCAGCGATGCAAGCAGCGCGTAGAGGGTCGCATTGAGGGTGGCAAGCACCAGGAACGTCGTCTCGAAGATCGCCATCTGGACGAAGAGCGGCCGGGCCAGGTCGAGGAACTGCGGCAGGAAGGCGACGAAGAACATGATGCTCTTCGGATTCAGCGCCGTCACCACATAGGTGTGCAGGAAGATCCTGGACGGCCGCTCGGACGGCACACTACCCTCTTCCATGACTACCCCGCTCGAGGCCGGCGCTCGCCATAGCTTGATCCCCAGATAGATGAGGTAGGCCGCGCCGATCCACTTCAGCGCCGTAAAGAGCGTTGCCGATGTTGCCAACAGGGCGCCGAGCCCCAGCATCGAGGCCGTCATGGCAGTGAAGTCCCCCAGCGCCACGCCGGCCACTGTGGCCGAGGCGATCTTGCGCCCGTGCCCGAGAGCGTAAGAGATCACAAGGAGAATAGTCGGCCCGGGAATGGCCAACAGGACGGCGGAGGCGGCGACGAAGGCGAGCCAGGTTTCAATCGGCATGGACGATTCCTCTTGATGACGTGCAGCAGCAAGCCACCGTTGCTGTCCCTTTGCAAGGTGCTGCCACCCAGCCGGCTCAGGAGCGCAGGCCGAAGCCCTGCATCAGCCGCCGGATGGCAGGATCCGGGTTGCCGGAAGTAAAGACCGCGTTATCAGGTTCCGTCGGCATCGGCTCGTGTGGCCGTCGCTCCTTCGGCAGTAGAGACAGCGCCCGCCGCGCGATTGCCTCGGCAGGATCGATCCAGTCGACCGGCCAGGGCGCGGTCTTGCGCATCCGGTTGACCAGGAAGGGATAGTGCGTGCAGGCAAGGACCACGATGTCGGTCCGGCGCCCGTCCTGCTCTATGAAACACGGGGCTATCTCGTCTCGGACGGCCGACTCGTCGACGAAGCCTTCGCGCATATATGTTTCGGCCAGTCCGGCAAGACGCTCGCTGCCTACGAGGCGCACATGCACCTTTGAGGCCCAGTCCCCTATGAGATCTCGGGTGTACTGTCGCTTAACGGTCCCCGGCGTGGCCAGCACAGAGATCAGGCCGGATCGGGTCCGCTCCGCAGCCGGCTTGATTGCCGGTACGGTTCCCACGAAGGGGGTCTGTGGGAAGGCAGACCTCAGATCGCCAAGCACGAGGGTCGAGGCCGTATTGCAAGCGATGACCGCGATCTCCGGATCATACCGCTCGATGAGATCGCCGAACAGGGTGACGATCCGCTCGCGCAACTGCTCCTCGTCCCAGCCGCCATAGGGAAAGCCGGCATCGTCCGCGACGTAGACGAAGCGGCGCTCCGGCATCAGCACCCGCGCCTCGCGCAGGACCGTAAGACCGCCGATGCCCGAATCGAACATCAGCACCGGCTTCGGATCAGACGTCGTCATTCTCCGGCGCCTCCCCGGCGCTGCCGGTCTTCTTCGGCCATCGCCGCGGGAACCGGTCCAGCGACGAAATCACCCCGCGAAAGACGCTGATCTCCTGCTCGCTGAAGCCGCGACGCGAAATGACGGCGCGGAGATTGTCGACCATCTTCGGCTTCTTCGCCGGCGGATGAAAATAGCCGCGCGCATCGAGCGCCTCTTCCAGATGCTCGAACAGGCCAAAGACCTGCGCCTTGGTTGACGGCCGCTGCTCGACAGGCTGGAAGGGTGTGGCCGCCACGTCGTCCAGACCCGTCTTCATCCACTCATAGGACATCAGCAGAACCGCCTGCGCTATGTTCAGCGACGCGAATGCAGGATTGACGGGAAAAGTGACGATTTCGTCTGCCAGCGCCACCTCTTCGTTAGTGAGGCCCCAACGCTCGCGGCCGAAGAGGATACCGGTCTTCTCCCCTGCCCTGAACTTCTCGCGCAGCGTGGTTGCCGCGACAACCGGCGACCGGACCGGTTTGAAGCCGTAGCGCTCCCTTGCGGTCGTGGCGTAGACGAAGTTCAAATCCTCGATCGCCTCCTCCAGGGTCTCGAAAACGCGGGTCTGGTCGATTACATGGTCGGCCTTGGAAGCCGCCGAGCGCGCCTTCTCGCTCGGCCAGCCATCACGTGGATTGACCAGCCGCAGTTCGGCCAGTCCGAAATTGGCCATGGCGCGCGCCACCATGCCGATATTTTCGCCCAGTTGAGGCTCGACCAGGATAATGGCCGGACCTTCGGCTATGAGTTCGCGCTCGCTGTTTGTGCCTGACATTCTTCAACCCGATCCTTCGGGCGCCGCAATAGCGGTCGCGAGGCGGAACGGCAAGGCCTGTGCCGCGCTCAGCGCTCGGCCAGCGCCAGCTTCGCGCCCATGGCCACGAAGGCCGCAGCGAACGTGCGACGCATCCAGGTGACCACCGCAGGGCGTGAGATCACGTGTCGCCGCATCAGCGCAGCAAAGACGCCATAGCCGACGAAGACGATGAAGGTGAGCGCCATAAACACGCCACTCAGCACCAGCATCTTTGGCAGCGCGCCGGCCTGCGTCGGGCTGACGAACTGCGGCAGGAAGGCGAAGAAGAAGATCGAAAGCTTCGGGTTCAGGATGTTGAGAAGGATGCCGTCTACGATCGTCTGGCGAAGCGAACGCGGCGCGCGCTCCTCGTCGACACTGAGCGTCCCGCGATCCATGATCGTTCGCCAGGCCATGTAGAGCAGGTAGGCGACGCCGAGATACTTGATGATCTCGAAGGCGAGTGCGCTGGCATGCAGGACGGCCGCGAGACCGGTCACGGCTGCGGCAATATGCGGGACGATCCCCAGCGTGCAGGCCAGTGCCGCGACGATGCTGGCCCTTGCGCCACGCGAGAGGCCTGCCGCCAGCGTGTAAAGGACACCGGTGCCAGGCGAGGCAACGATCACGAGTGACGTCAGGAGGAATTCAATGCTCATGCGCGTTCCCCTTCATGGACGGCGGCCGGTTAATCTCTACGGACGCGGTTTGGTCTGGTCACAATTCGGCTTGTCGAGGAGGTCTAACCTCGAAAGGCTTCCGCTGAGGACGAAGTCGCCATAATCCATGGTGAGGTCCCGGGTAATACCGTTATCGTAAAGCTTGAATGACATGGAATAGACCGGAGTCGTGTCACCCGACCCGCCGTCGTTGAAATACGCGATCGAGACGGGCCAATACGCCGCGTCGGCGAACTCGCCTGCCTTCGCGGCGTCACCTGCATCCTCCTTCTGCGGCTGCTGCTGGGGCCCGATCACCGTATTGGTGATCATGCTCTGGTCACCGTTCTCCGATCCGTCGAAGATGCGGGCTTCGAAGAAGCGATTTCCGTTGCGGGCATTCCGGATGACTTCCAGCATGTGTTCGGTCGGGAAAGCGCTCGCTGTCAGCTCAACCTCCCGCGGATCAGGGAGATCGATCGCCACCTTCACTTTCGAATCCGCCTCCGTTGCGGCCCCGCTCACTTCCTTGTCCAGTTGCTCGTCCGTGAAGGACTTCGTCTCGAAGCGGAACTCACCCTTTTCGGTGTCTTCGAATGTCGTCGTCTGCTGGTCGGTGAGTCGGGTGTCCTCGCCGGTGTTGATGCGTGTCACGAAACGGAAGTTGGTGGTGAAGCCGGTGCATGCGGATCCGGTGAACTCGTAGACCATACGTCCGCTCAGTCCCTCTATACCGGAGCGGTCTGAGGCGTCCTTCAGCTTCAGATCATAGACCGCGCGATGCGGGAGGAGTCCCGCGGCGCCTTCGACACCGGCCAGTGCCGGCACGGACGCTCCCGCGGCCAGACCGAAGGCGAGGATCGCTACGCGTCCATGGTCGATCATTCATTATCTCCTGTTGGACTCACCGTGGGTGTTATATGAACGCCATCCAGCAAGGCTATGCCTCTTTGAATGCCGGATTTTCAAGCCGTTTACAACAAACACTGGGAGTCGATCATGTCTGAAGCCATCGAGAACCGCCTGAAGGAGAAGGGCATCGTCCTGCCGGCAGCGGCTGCGCCCGCTGCAAACTACGTCCCCTACACGATCAGCGGCAATACGCTCTATCTCTCCGGACAGTTGCCGATCGAAAACGGCAAAGTTGCGGTCACGGGGCTGGTGGGTCGTGACGTCGATGTTCCGGGTGCCCAGCGCGCCGCCGAGCTCTGCGCCATCAACATCCTCGCTCAGGCCAAGGCGGCGCTCGGTGGAGATCTCGGGCGCATTCGCCGCATCCTCAAGCTCAACGGTTTCGTCGCCTCCATGCCTGACTTCACGGAGCAGCACCTCGTCATCAACGGGGCATCCAACCTGATCGCCGACATCCTGGGCAACGCCGGCAAGCACGCCCGGGCTGCAGTCGGCATGGCGGCTCTGCCGCTCAATGCATCGGTGGAAATCGACGCAATCATCGAGATCGAAGCATGACCACTGCCGCCTGGATCAAGGACGTGCCAGTCGCCCACCGCGGCTATCACGACATGAACAAGACCGTCTGGGAGAACACGCTCTCGGCCTTTTCCCGCGCCGTCGAGGCGGGATTTGCCGTCGAATGCGATCTGCAGCTTGCCGCAGACAGCGTGCCGGTCGTGTTTCACGATCACGATCTTGAACGCCTTTGCGGCATCAAGGGCGATGTGCGCGAGCGCACCTCAGCAGAACTCGGCATGCTTGCCGTCGGCGGCACCTCGGACAAGATCCCCACCCTCAGGCAGATGCTGAAGCTGGTCGCCGGACGCGTACCGCTCGTCATCGAGATCAAGGGACGTCCCGGCGAGGATGACGGCTTCGCCGAAGCCGTGCTGGAGGCACTGGAAGGCTATGAGGGCAAGGTGGCGCTGATGAGCTTCGACCACCATATCCTCAAGGACCTCAAGAAGGCGGGTTCACCCCACCCTGTGGGGCTGACCGCCGAGGGCGTGAAGCCGGAAGACCTCTTCGCGCATGACGACGCGATGCATCTCGGACTGGATTTCATCTCCTATTTCCACGGTCACCTTCCTAACAGCTTTGTCACCGCACAGAGACAGGCCGGCATTCCGGTCATTACCTGGACCGTCAGGGATGAAAATGCCCGGGCGCATACCTATACTCATGCGGACCAGATGACCTTCGAGGGCTTCGACCCCAGGGAGACCGCTTCCGCATAGGATGACAGAACCGCTCTCCATCCGCATCGAGAAGAGCTTTGCCGCGATCACGCCGGAACGCTGGTCGCGGCTCGCCGGCACATCGAGATCCGGCCACGGCATCTACAATCCGTTCCTGTCGCACGCCTACCTGTCGGCCATGGAGGAATCCGGGTCGGCTATCGCCAAGACAGGCTGGCTCGGACATCACACGCTGCTGGAGGACGCCGCGGGCACGCTGCTTGGCGCCATCCCGGGCTACCTCAAGAGCCACAGCCAGGGCGAATACGTCTTCGACCATGGCTGGGCTGACGCCTTCGAACGCGCCGGCGGCCAGTACTATCCGAAGATCCAGTGCAGCATCCCCTTCACGCCGGCGACCGGCCCGCGCCTGCTCGTATCGGAGGGGCAGGATGAAGCGTCCGTTCGAGCCACCCTGGCAGCAGGTCTCCAGCAGGTGACACGACAGCTCGGCGTCTCTTCCGCCCATGTCACCTTCCTGCCGGAGGAAGAACTGCCCTTCTTCAAGGAGGCCGGCTACCTGCACCGGACCGACCAGCAGTTCCACTTCATCAATGCCGGCTATGCCGACCACGACGCCTTCCTCGACACACTCGCGTCGCGCAAGCGGAAAGCCCTGAAGAAGGAACGTCGGACGGCGGTGGAGGACGGCATTACCATCGACTGGCTGACCGGCAGCGATCTCACCGAAGACATCTGGGACCAGTTCTTCGCCTTCTACATGGACACCGGCAGCCGCAAGTGGGGCCGTCCCTACCTCACCCGCAGTTTCTACTCGCTGATCGGCGAGCGCATCGCTGACGACATCCTGCTGGTGATGGCGAAGCGCGCCGGCCGCTATATTGCCGGCGCCATCAACTTCATCGGCGGCGACGCCCTATATGGCCGTCACTGGGGGTGCATCGAGGATCACCCCTTCCTTCATTTCGAAGTCTGCTATCATCAGGCGATCGATTTCGCTCTCGCCAGGGGGCTGAAGCGGGTCGAGGCCGGTGCGCAGGGCGAGCACAAGCTGGCGCGCGGATACCTGCCGGTGACGACGCACTCGGCGCACTACATTGCCCATCTGGGCTTGAGGCGGGCGGTGGCCGACTATCTCGAGCGGGAGCGCCGTGACGTGGAGCACGTCGGCGAATACCTCGAGGCGCATAGCCCCTTCCGAAAGGGAGAACGACAGCAGCAAGGACCATCAAGAGACGAAGGAGAGGATTGCCAATGAGCGGCCAGATCTATGACGACAACAACATCTTCGCGAAGATCCTGCGCGGCGAGATCCCGTGCCACAAGGTCTACGAGGACGACGATACGCTGGCTTTCATGGATGTGATGCCGCAGGCTCCCGGTCACCTGCTGGTGGTACCGAAATCGCCGTCTCGCAACCTCCTCGACGCAGACCCGGCGGCATTATCGAAGACCATCCCGGTTGTCCAGAAGCTCGCGAAGGCGGCAAAGGAAGCCTTCGACGCCGACGGGATCTTCATCGCCCAGTTCAACGAGCCGGCCGCCGGTCAGACGGTCTATCACCTGCACTTCCACGTCATCCCACGCCGCGAAGGCGAGCCGCTGAAGCCGCATTCTGGCAAGATGGAAGACGGTGACATCCTGAAGGCCAACGCCGAGAAGATCAGGGCCGCCCTGTAAGGCATACTCGCAAACCAGAAGGGAGGCTCAGCCTCCCTTTTTTCAACGCACGGATGTCAGACCGGGCTCACATAGCCGTTCCGGTCCGGAAACGGCCAGTCCGACAGGAGGTCCCTGTCCGGCCGGAAAACGTCCACCTTCAAGGGATAGCAGGCGGCCACATCGCTCGAATGCGAGCTGCCACAGTCTCCTCCCGGGCAGGCGGAGAGAGCACCCAGCAGGTCGATCTCGGCGAAGAACTCCAGGTAGTCCCCCGGCCGCACTGGGCTCGCCTTCATGAAGTACTGGTGCGTGTCCTTCGTGAAGCCGGTGCACATGAAGACGTTCAGGACGTCGTGGACATGCGGTTCCGCCTCCTTGAACGACATCCCCCGGGCAGAAGACAGTGCGCGGCAAAGGTTGGAATGGCAGCAGTTGTGATAGTCGCCGCCGCTCAAGAGCCGGTTCGTGTAGGGATCGCAGCGCGTGCCGATGACATCATGCACGCCTGCACCATCATCGTCCCAGCCATACCAACCGAGCGTATCGTGGGTGATGGTGGCCATGGGCCGCAGCGACGGCAGCGTGCTCCATAGCCGATCACCGACGGACACGTGTGTCGCGTGCAGCGCCCTGGTCTTGCCGCTGAAGAACCGTTCATTGAGGTCGTGGGCGTTCCACAGGTTGAGATCCCCGACCTGCGGCCCCTCAATGCTGACGACGCGGAAGAAATGCCCCCTCGGCACCGTAAATGTGCGCCCGTCACGCGGCGGCACGATCACCTCGTCGATCTTCTCCAGCGTCTCCCGGGCCTTCCCCAGCCTGGCTAGGTCCGGCGCCGCCAGCGTCCCGTTCGGATAAACCACTACGGGCTTTTTCGAGCGGCGCTCGGCCGCGTCGGCGGGTTCTGCTGGGCGACGTATTCTGTCTGTCATGGGGATTCCGTATGGGTGAGGCATGGTGTGGATTGGCAGGTTGGGTAGCGCTAGAAGCCAAGCCAGTAAAGACCAAGGCCCAGGAGTAGGGTAGAGGTGACGACTGCAACGCCGATCCGCTGCCCCGCGATCAGGAATGCACCAAACCCCACCCCGGCAGCAAAAAGTCGCAGCCAGAGCGGCGACTCGGCAAGCGTTCCAGTGGGGAAGACGATGAGCTTGGCGGTCACGGCCATCACCAGGGCCGTGGCAACCGCCCTCACCCAGTGTAGCGCCTCGGAATCCTCGTCCAGCCTGTTGCCAGCCAGGACCCCGAGCCACCGCCAGATGTCGGTTGCCAGCCAGCCGGCGACGGCGATCACGATATAGGGCCACCACTCATCGCCCATGCAGCTTCTCCGCCTGAACCGCCCGCTTTCGTCCCCGGATCCAGAAGCGATCGATGACATAGGCGAGCGTCCCACCGCCAATGCCCGCATAGAGAACGTCAAATCCCGGTGACACCAGTGCCAGCAGCGGCCCGGAAGCCACCCCGATGACAAAGGCAAGCCGGACAACCGCCTGCCGGGCCGTCGCCCAGATGGATGCGAGGAAATAGACCGGCGTCAGCATGAACAATGAACCTGAGACAACCGGCGGAAACGCTTCCACCACTCCATAGCAGACGGCGACGATCAGCGTGTTGGTCAGCGTCAACGTTATACCAAATCCGGCGAAGAAGGTCGCCCGATGCTCCCGCGGCACGTCCCGGAGACGCTGCGTTGCGAAAACCCAGGCCGTGATGGCGACGAAGTGCGACAACAGCAGGAGCAGCCAGGTAGGAGTACGCTCCGTCCGCATCTCCGGAACCAGCGACGCCACCATCGGCATCATGCGGATGGACGACAGCGTCACGGCGACGAAGCACGCGGCAATGTGAGCGCCGCTCGCCATCATGCCGACGAGGATCATCTTCGCCGGCAGCGCCCAGATCGAGATGGTCATGAAGATGGCTTCGCCTCGCGAGATTCCCGATTCGAAGGCAAAGGCGCTGAATCCGACGAAGGAGGTCATCAGGATGATGGCGGGCAGCGAAGTGATGCCCCGCATCCCGGTCAGGAACCAGAAGGAGGCGGACTGCGTATCACTGCTTGGCGACATTAGGAAACCGAAGGCAAGGCGGACTGGCCGCAGGAAAAGGCAATGCCGGGCAAGATACCCGGCACTGCCATTTTATGGGTACGTTACTTCGACTTCGGCACGCGTGGCACAATGCTGCCCTTGCGAGGTGGCGTCTGCGGCGCCTCCTCAGAGGCCGTCACGTCGGCTTCAGCCATCGGCCTGGCGGGTTCGCCATCATCCCTGCCCTTGGACTTCTTTGCGGGACGCGACTTCTTCGCCTTCGCGCCAGCCTCTTCCGAAGCCTCTTCGACTTCGGCTTCCGGCTTCGGCTTCACCGGCACGGCTTCCGGGATGCACTCCAGGATCAGGCCGTCTGTGCCATCTTCCTGCTTGCCGACCGTTACGTGAACGACGCCACCCTTGCGCAGCTTGCCAAACAGAATCTCGTTGGCGAGCGGCTTCTTGATGTGCTCCTGGATGACACGCGCCAGTGGCCGTGCGCCCATGCGCTCGTCATAGCCCTTGTCCGCCAGCCAGGCGATTGCATCGGGCTGCAGGTCGAACGTGACGTTGCGTTCGGAGAGCTGCGTTTCCAGTTGCATGACGAACTTCTGAACGACCTGGTGGATCACCTCCGTCGGCAGCGGCGCAAATGGGATCGTCGCGTCGAGACGGTTGCGGAATTCCGGCGTGAACAGGCGGTTGAGCGCCTCTTCATCCTCGCCCGTGCGCTTGGAGGAACCGAAGCCGATCGCGGCCTTGGCCATTTCCGAAGCGCCCGCATTGGTCGTCATGATCAGGATGACGTTGCGGAAGTCGATCTTCTTGCCGTTGTGGTCGGTCAGCGAACCGTGGTCCATGACCTGCAACAGGATGTTGAAGATGTCCGGATGCGCCTTCTCGATCTCGTCCAGCAAGACCACGGAATGCGGGTGCTGGTCGACGCTGTCGGTCAGCAACCCACCCTGGTCAAAGCCGACATAGCCGGGAGGCGCACCGAGCAGACGCGAGACCGTGTGCCGCTCCATGTATTCCGACATGTCGAAGCGCAGCAGTTCCACGCCGAGCGACGACGCCAATTGCTTGGCGACTTCGGTCTTGCCGACGCCGGTCGGGCCGGAGAAGACGTAGGCGCCGATTGGCTTGTTCGGTTCGCGAAGGCCGGCACGGGCGAGCTTGATCGATGTCGAAAGGGCTTCGATCGCCTTGTCCTGGCCGTAGACGACCGAACGGAGTTCCTTCTCCAGGTTGGCGAGAACCATCTCGTCGTCCTTGGAAACCGTCTTCGGCGGGATCCGGGCCATGGTGGCGATCGTCGCCTCTATCTCCTTTTCGGTGATCAGTTTGCGCCGCTTCGAGGCGGGCAGCAGCATCTGCGCCGCGCCGGTTTCGTCGATCACGTCGATCGCCTTGTCCGGCAGCTTACGGTCGGAGATATAGCGGGCCGAGAGCTCGACCGCCGACTTGATCGCCTCGTTCGTGTAGCGGAGCTTGTGATACTCCTCGAAATAGGGCTTGAGCCCCTTCATGATCTCGATCGCATCATCGACAGACGGCTCGTTGACATCGATCTTCTGGAAGCGGCGGACGAGCGCCCGGTCCTTTTCGAAGAACTGCCGATACTCCTTATAGGTCGTCGAGCCTATGCAGCGGATTGCACCGGACGAGAGCGCCGGCTTCAGGAGGTTCGATGCATCCATCGCACCGCCGGACGTAGCACCCGCCCCGATAACGGTGTGGATCTCGTCGATGAACAGAACCGCGCCGGGATAATCCTCCAGTTCCTTCACCACCTGCTTCAGGCGTTCTTCGAAGTCGCCCCGATAACGGGTGCCAGCGAGCAGCGTGCCCATGTCCAGCGAGAAAATGGTGGCGTCGGCGAGTGCCTCGGGCACCTTGCCCTCGACGATGCGCTTGGCGAGACCTTCGGCGATTGCCGTCTTGCCGACGCCGGGATCGCCCACATAGAGCGGATTGTTCTTCGATCGGCGGCAAAGGACCTGGATCGTCCGGTTGACCTCGGAGTTGCGGCCGATCAGCGGATCAATGCGGCCGCCCTTGGCCTTCTCGTTGAGGTTGACACAATAGGCTTTCAGAGCCTCTGCAGGCTTCTTGCCGGATCCATCCTCCTGCTCGCGCGCCGGTTTTGCGTCGGCATCGCTTTCGTCTGCGCCGCGAGGCGGACGTATGGTAGAGGCACCGGGCCGCTTGCCGATCCCGTGGGAGATGTAGTTGACCGCGTCGTACCGGGTCATTTCCTGCTCCTGCAGGAAAAAGGCGGCATGGCTTTCGCGCTCCGCGAAGATCGCAACGAGCACGTTCGCGCCCGTGACCTCTTCCCGGCCGGATGACTGGACATGGATGACGGCGCGCTGGATCACGCGCTGGAAGCCGGATGTCGGCTTGGAATCCTCGTCGTAACCGGTGACGAGGTTGGCAAGCTCGTTGTCGACGTAGTCCATCACGGTCTTGCGCAGGGCATCGAGGTTGACGTTACAAGCACCCATGACCGCTGCTGCATCGGCATCGTCAATCAATGCCAGAAGCAGGTGCTCGAGCGTGGCATATTCATGATGCCGCTCGTTCGCATAGGTCAGTGCCTGGTGTAGCGCCTTTTCAAGACTAGGCGAAAAAGTTGGCACGTGGGCTCCTCACTTCTTTTCCATCACGCATTGGAGCGGATGCTGGTGCTGCCGGGCAAAGTCCATGACCTGGCTCACCTTCGTCTCCGCGACCTCGTACGTGTAGATTCCGCATTCCCCCACGCCATGATTATGAACGTGGAGCATGATCCGCGTGGCTGCTTCGCGATCCTTCTGGAAGAAACGCTCCAGAATGTGGATGACGAACTCCATCGGCGTGTAGTCATCATTCAACAGCAGTACGCGGTACAGATTTGGTTTCTTCGTTTTCGGCTTCGTGCGGGTGATGACGGACGTGCCGCGATTAGCGTTGTCTCCGTCGCCGCTTTTGTCATCTTGCATCAAGATCGGCCGTGCGATCATCTTCATTCATTCCCCAGTCGCCCGACGAACGCGATCGGCTCGAACGGCGGACATCAGATCGTACTAACTTAGTTCATCGGGCTGCGATTTTAAGCCCCCCTCGCCGCCGCGCAATCACTATTCCGTCCCGGACCCGCTCCAGCCGTAACTTCTCAAGTCGTCGGAATCACGAGGCCGGCGACGGATCCGTCACCGGCCTCTGAATTCCTGTGGGCTCTTCCTTCCGGTCAGGCCGCGTCGGCGGCCACAACCTCAGTCGAAACGGCTGTCGAAGGTTGCGGCTGGAGCCTGTAGCCGGTCTGGGCAAGTTGCGCATAGAGTTCGCCAAGCTTGGCTGCCTCGGCAACGAACGCATCATAGGACGACTTCATGTAGCCTGTCTGGATCTGGTAGGCTTCTTCCATGCCGCGAGCCGACATCAGCGATTCCATGAATGCAGTCATTTCGTTGAACGACCGGCGGGAATAATCGCTCGCCTCGGCCGCAATGAGTTGAAAGCCCTTGGTCATATAGGAGTAGACTTTCAGCATCTCCTCCATGGTCTCCATGCTTTTGCTGGCATTATCGAAATTGAACATAGCAGTGCCCCTTGTTCATTCGCACCCGCTCATAGAATGGCGGGCTTCCCCGTGAGTCAAGGAGTTTTGTGCAGTGCACAAAGTATACAGTCCCCACGGGGGCTCAAAGATCGACGTCGAGGATCGCCATCGAGAAATTGTACGAGCGATCGCCGTCTTCATCATCGAGGTAGACGACGCCCAGGAACTCTTCGCCAAGATAGACTTCAGCGGAATCGTCCTTCCTCGGCCGAGCCTTGACGACCATCTGCGGATTGAACATCCGCTTGAAATAGCCGTCCAGCTTCTTGATTTCGTCAGGTTTCACGATGTCTTCTCCGTAAGCGGTTCGGTTCGCGGCGCTTGTGCCATGCCATCAAGGGCAAAGTAAAGGCAGGCACCAACCCGCCGGCACTTTTCCGGCGGGGGCGGCAAGTACCTTGCCTCCATCGCTCACTCGTCGGAGGTCAGCAACTGGTCCATCAGCCGGGCCGGTTCGGAGCATCCGGCCTCCCCGACCACCTTGGCGGGAACCCCCGCCACCGTCTTCTTCGACGGTACCGACTTGAGCACGACGGACCCCGCGGCGACACGCGAGCAGGAACCGATATCGATGTTGCCGAGGATCTTGGCACCAGCCCCGATCAGCACGCCGTTGCCGATCTTCGGATGCCGATCGGCTCCTTCCTTGCCGGTACCGCCAAGCGTCACACCATGCAGGATCGAGACGTTGTCGCCGATAACTGCCGTTTCACCCACCACGAGGCCCGTGGCGTGATCGAGGAAGATTCCCTTGCCGATCCGCGCTGCCGGATTGATGTCGGTCTGGAAAACGCTTGACGCGCGGCTCTGGAGATAGAGTGCAAAGTCGCGGCGCCCGCGCGCAAGCAGCCAGTGCGCCAAACGATGTGTCTGTATCGCGTGGAAGCCCTTGAAATACAGCACCGGCTCCAGGAAGCGCAGGCAGGCGGGATCGCGATCATAGACGGCTTGGATATCCACCCGCAGGACGCTGCCCCATTCGGGCCAGTCGGCCAGCATTTCCGCGAAGGTCTGGCGAAGCAGCACGGCCTGAAGGTCGGGATGATCCAGGCGTTCGCAGATCCTGTGGATGACGCTGTCTTCCAGCGACGTGTGATTGAGGACTGTCGAGTAGAGGAAGGCCGCCAGGAGCGGATCGCTGTCGGCAGCGGCCCTCGCCTCCTGACGCATCGTGTCCCAGATGGGATCGACAGTCGCGACAGGTTCCTTCGGGCGGATCTCGGTTCTTGCGGCCATGGCCGTCTCCTCGTTTCTCTAGCCGTCGGTCATATAGAATGACGATACAGCAAGACCAATGGCAACGAAATCGCATTTCGTTGACGGCTAGATTCAATCACAGCGAACGTCGATCAGAGTTCCGCATAGAAGTCGAGCACAGCCTTCTTGAACACCTTGTCACCGACCGCCAGCATGTGGTCGCGGCCCGGGATGTCGAGCGCCCTTGCATTGGGCATCAGCGCCGCCAGTTTGTGGGGCGAACCGGCGATATCATCCTTGGTTCCGACCCCGATTAGGGTCGGGGCTTCAATCCGGCCCATATCGGCTTCTGCCACCAGGTCTCGCGAACCGCGAATGCAGGCGGCCAGCGCCTCCCGGTCGCTCCTCGTCTGCTCCGCGAACGCGCGGAACATCCTGCCGCGATCATGATCGACGTCATCGAGCGAAGGCGCCAGAAGCGCATCGGCGATCGGATCCCAGTCCCCTACGCCGTCGGTCATCCCGCTGCCGAGCCCACCCAGGACGAGCGACCTGACACGATGCGGGTGAGCGAGCGCCAGGAAGACCGATACCCGCGCGCCCATCGAATAGCCCATGACATGCGCCTCGGGTATCCGCAGGTGATCGAGAAGCGCAACGGCATCTTCGGCCATGACCCAGGGTCGGTAGGCTTCCGGGTCGCGCGGCTTGTCGCTGAGGCCATGGCCGCGGTTGTCGATCGCGATCACCCGGTATCCCGCCTCGCCCAGCGTCTTCACCCAGCCCGGATGGACCCAGTTGACCAGAGCGCTGGAGGCAAAACCGTGGATCAGAAGTACCGGGGCCCCCGCCGGGTCGCCCTCGTCCAGATAGTAGAGGTCGAGACGGTTGTGGCGGAAGGATGAAAACGGCGGAGCATTGAGGTTCATGGATTAGCCTTGGTCATAGCCGGACGCATCACGGGCATGTATTCCGGCCGCACCCGAGTTTCCAGCCTCCCGCGGCCCTTTTCCCACTACACATTCCCATGCGGGGACTATAATGTCCGCCGCCAACGACAAGCATTCGGAGACGACCATGGCCGGGCACAGCATTCCCCATTTCCAGAACGACGGCGGACATCGCATGATCGAGATCGGCGTGAAGGAGTTCATGTGCACCGGCGCCTCGGTGCCCTTCGACCATCCGCACATCTACATCGATATGGGCGACGACAGCGAAAAGGTCTGCTCCTATTGCTCTACGCTTTACCGCTACAACCCGGCACTCAGGCCTGAGCAGACGAACCCTCCGGGATGCGTCTTCCACGTCAAGGCCGCCTGACGCGAAATCACTGATCCATGTCTGTCGAAAGAGTCGCAGTCGTAGGGGCCGGAGTGGCAGGGCTCACCGCTGCGCTCTCCTTTGCGCGCCACGGGATCGAGTGCGACATCTTCGAGGAGGCGCAGGAGCTCCGGGAGGTTGGTGCAGGTCTTCAGATATCGCCCAATGCCTCGCGGATACTTGGCGAACTGGGCGTTCTGCCGGCGCTTGAGGCCACCTGGGCCGAACCTGAGCGGATCGCGCTTGTGTCGGGAACTTCGGGCCGCGACCTGGCCCATGTTCCGGTCGGCGAGTCTGCCCGGCAGCGGTGGGGCGCTCCCTATGGCGTCCTGCATCGGGCAACGCTTCAAAGTGCGTTGCTGGTGGCGGTCCGCGCCAATCCCCTCTGCAGTCTTCGCCTTGACACCCCGCTGCGTTGCGACATCCGCGCGAGCATCAAAGCCGTTTCCAATAAATCCTATCCTCTGATCATCGGCGCCGATGGTGTCTGGTCCGAGGTCCGCGAGCAGGTCCCCGGAGCTCCGGTCGCGAGCTTTTCGGGCAACGTCGCCTGGCGCTTCAACCTGCCCCAGGCGAACGTCCCCCAGTGGCTGTCACTCCGACAGGTAACCGCCTATCTCGGCCCGTCGGCACATCTCGTCGCCTATCCTCTGAAGGATACCAACAGCATCAATCTCGTCGCGATCGCGTCCGGCATCTCATCGGCAAACGTCTGGGATGCGACGGCAAGTGATGCCCAGCATCGCATGCTGTTGGCGCAATTCGGCAGGTGGGACAGACAGCTGCTTCAACTGCTCTCGTCTGCCGAAAACCCGACCTTCTGGCCGCTCCATCAAGTCTCCACAGGCCGATGGCAGAACGGCAGCGACATCGTCCTCATCGGCGATGCGGCCCATGCGATGATGCCGTTCGCGGCCCAGGGTGCTGCAATGGCGATCGAAGACGCTTTCGCTTTGGCAGCACGAGTGTCCGGCGTAACGTCGGTTGCGACGGCACTTTCCATGTTCGAGGCAGAGCGGACGAAGAGGATTGCCCGCGTTCGCGCCCGTGGAGCGTTCAACCGCTTCGCCTATCATGCCCGCGGCCCCATTCGCCTCGGGCGCGATCTGGTTCTTGCGGTAAAGCCGCCGCAGTCGCTGGCTGCGGAGCTTGACTGGCTCTACGGCTACCGGATGTCGTGAATTAGACAGCCGCTGCGGCCGCGAAGCCTGCCTCGAGATCCCTCTTCAGGTCAGCAACGTCTTCGAGCCCGATCTGCAGCCGGATGACCGGTCCATCCAGTGGTGCCTTGCGGATCGTCCGGTCCGAAAGGTTGACCGGCACCGCCAGGCTCTCATAGCCACCCCAGGAATAACCGAGCCCGAAGAGCGACAGCGTATCGAGCAAGGCATGGGCCTTCCTGCTGAAACGGCCGGCATCGTCGACCTTCAGCACGAAGGAAAAGACGCCGCTCGCTCCCTTGAAGTCGCGTTTCCAGATCTCGTGCCCCGGAAAGCTCGGCAAGGCCGGATGCAGGACCCGCGCGACGTCATCCCGGCTCTCCAGCCACCGCGCGATCTCGAGTGCGCTTTTCTGGTGATGCTCCAGTCGGACGCCCATCGTCCGCAATCCACGCAGGATCTGATAGGAATCGTCCGGCGAGCCGCATATCCCCATCGTGATGGCAGCATCATGCAGTTGCGGCCAGCACTTGGCGTTCGCGGACACCGATCCCATGATGATATCCGAGTGTCCCGACGGATATTTGGTGGTGGCATGGATGGAGATGTCAGCCCCGAAATCCAGCGGGCGGAAGTAGAGAGGCGTGGCCCATGTATTGTCCATGGTTACCACGCATCCGTGACGGTGGGCGGCCTCCGAAATTGCACGGATATCCTGCATCTCCATGGTGTTGGAGCCAGGAGCTTCCGTATGCACCAGCCTCGTGTTCGGCCGCATCAGGCTCTCGATCCCGCCGCCGATCTCGGGATCATAGTACTCGATCTCCACGCCCATCCGCCTCAGCATCGTGTTGCAGAACAGCCGGCACGGGGCATAGACGGAATCGACGATGAGTGCATGGTCGCCCGCAGAGAGGAAGGCCAGGAACGGCACCGAAATCGCTGCGAGGCCTGAGGGGACCACAATGGTTCCGGCGGAGCCTTCGAGTTCATCAAGAGCTTCGCACAGCGCGTCCGTGGTCGGCGTGCCTCGTGTTCCGTAGGTATATTTCTGCGCCCGTGTCTCCATGGCGCGGCAATCGGGGAACAGGACCGTCGATGCATGGACTACCGGGGGATTGACGAAGCCGTGATAGCTGAACGGGTCATGCCCCACATGGGCGAGACGCGTGTTGACGCCGGCGTCGGCGGACAAGGTAGACCTGTTTTTCATGTCGGAAGAGGCTCTCTGCTGGAAGGTGGCCGGATGTTGCCGCCTGTCGTGAGGCCGGTCAAGCCCGAGGCGACAGCTGCGGATGGCACCATCGCCAATGCATTTGGCAACCACTGCCTAAGGTTTGGGAGTCTGTCACTGCATTAGGCATATCAGGAAGGTTTGACTCTTTTTGGACACAATTTGAACGCCGCAGACTTGACCATGCTGGCGTTTACGACTGTGATAGCGCTCCCCGCATCCGGGAGGTTGGTGGGGCGCGGCATGGGTTCGGCTGTCGAACTTCATCGCGACGAGATTAGAAAACCAAAAGATAAAGGTTGGGAAAATGAAAAAGACGCTTCTGTCTGCCACGATTGGCGCAGCAGTCCTGGGCGCCGCCTCGGCTGCATCCGCTGCCACCCTTGACGACGTCAAGGCGAAAGGTTTCGTACAATGCGTGGTCAACACCGGGCTTGCAGGCTTCTCTGCGCCGGATGCGTCGGGGAACTGGACCGGTTTCGACGTCGACTACTGCCGCGCAATTGCTGCTGCCATCTTCAATGATCCGTCCAAGGTGAAGTTCACCCCGACCACCGCACAGACCCGCTTCACGGCACTGCAGTCGGGTGAAGGCGATGTGATGTTCCGCAACACGACGTGGACGATCAACCGCGACACGGCTCTCGGCCTCAATTTCCGTACCGTCAACTACTATGACGGTCAGGGCTTCATGGTCCCGAAGTCGCTCAACGTAAAGTCGGCGCTTGAGCTCTCCGGCGCCGCGGTCTGCGTCCAGTCTGGAACCACGACCGAACTGAACCTGGCGGACTACTTCAAGGCCAACAACCTCCAGTACAACCCGGTTGTCTTCGAAAAGCTGCCGGAAGTGAACGCCGCTTACCAGGAAGGTCGTTGCGACGTCTATACGACCGACCAGTCGGGCCTCTACTCGATCCGCCTGTCGCTCTCCAATCCTGACGAGCACATGGTCCTGCCGGAGATCATCTCCAAGGAGCCGCTCGGCCCGGCAGTCCGCCAGGGTGACGACCAGTGGTTCGACATCGTCTCCTGGAGCCATTACGCCATGGTTCAGGCTGAGGAATTCGGCATCACGCAGGCAAACGTCGACGAGATGAAGAACTCCGAGAACCCGGAAATCCGTCGTCTTCTCGGTGTTGAAGCCGATTCCAAGATCGGAACCGACCTCGGCCTCGGCAATGACTGGGCATACAACATCATCAAGCACGTCGGTAACTACGGCGAGGTGTTCGAGCGCAACATCGGCATGAGCACGCCGCTGAAGATCGAGCGCGGCCTCAATGCACTGTGGACCGATGGCGGCCTTCAGTACGCAATGCCGATCCGCTGATCGGCAATCGATCCGGGATGAGGCGGCTTCGCCTCATCCCTTCTGAACCATAAGAAAAGAAGACCCGAAAAGGGTCGAAGGGGAAATAGGCCGGCATGACCGATCACGCTGTAGCTGCGCCGCCCGCTGGACGATCGTTGACTTCGTACATCTACGATCCGAAGTTTCGCGGGCTGTTCTTTCAGGCGCTCACTCTCGTCATCACCATCTTCGTGGGTTGGTGGATATTCGACAACACGACCGAAAACCTCGCGCGTTCCAACACCGCTTCCGGTTACCAGTTCCTGAAGGGCCGTGCCGGATTCGATATCGGCCAGTCGCTGATCCCCTATACGAGCGACTCGACCTATGGCCGAGCCATTTTCGTCGGTTTCCTGAACACGCTGCTCGTTGCGGCGGTCGGGATCGTCACCGCAACGATCATCGGCTTTCTGATCGGCATCGGGCGCCTCTCCCGGAACTGGCTGATCGCCAAGCTTTGCACGATCTATGTCGAGGTGTTCCGCAACATCCCCGTGCTGCTCGTCATCTTCTTTTTCTACAAGGGGGTCCTTGGCGCACTACCGCAGGTGCGCGATTCCCTGGAACTGCCATTCAGCATGTTCCTCAACAATCGCGGTCTGGCTTTCCCCCGGCCGATATGGGGAGATAGCGCCACCCTCATCCCGATTGCCTTCGTCGTCGCAGTCATTGCCGCTCTTGTCATCGCGCGATGGGCAAAGGCGCGCCAGGCAGCGACCGGACAACCATTCCACACCGTCTGGACCGCCATGGCGCTGATCGTTGGGCTGCCATTGCTCGCATTCATCCTCGGCGGGATGCCGCTGACGTTCGACTACCCGGTTGCAGGCCGCTTCAACCTCACCGGCGGCAGCGTGATCGCGCCGGAATTCGTCGCGCTTTACCTCGCGCTCGCATTCTATACCGCGTCGTTTATCGCGGAGATCTTCCGCGCCGGCATCAAGGGCGTGCCTAAGGGCCAGACGGAAGCCGCGTCTGCGCTCGGGCTGCAGCCATCGACGACGACGAGGCTGGTCGTCATGCCGCAGGCAATGCGGATCATCATCCCGCCGCTTACGAGCCAGTACCTCAACCTGACCAAGAACTCCTCGCTCGGCATCGCCATCGGCTTTCCCGAACTCGTGGCGACCGGCGGCACGACCATGAATCAGACCGGTCAGGCAATCGAGGTCGTGTCGATCTGGCTGGCTGTGTATCTCAGCATCAGCATCGTGACGTCGATCTTCATGAACTGGTTCAACGCCAAGATGGCGCTGGTGGAAAGGTAAGTGATGAGAACGAACTCTCTCGGCTTTGTCCGCGCCGAACTCCTCGCTCCCCGCCCTGCCCCTGCCAGCGAAAGAAGCGCCATTGGCTGGATCCGCAGCAATCTCTTTGCGACCCCCAAGGACACCGCTCTGACGATCCTAGCGATCGCCCTGCTTGTCTGGACTGTCCCGGACATGCTGAACTGGCTCTTCTTCGATGCCGTCTGGAGCGGACCTGACCGAACCGCCTGCCTCACCCTTGCCCAAGGAGGCGTCCAGCCCGATGGCTGGAGTGGCGCATGCTGGGCATTCGTCAGCGAGCGTTTCGAACAGTTCATGTTTGGCCGCTACCCTATTGACGAGCGCTGGCGCCCGACCCTGGTGGCCGTGCTCTTCGCCGCTGTTCTGGCCCCCATGCTGATGCCGCGACTGCCCTACAAGGGGTGGAACGCGCTCGTTCTCTTCATCATCTTCCCGATCGTCGCCTTCTTCCTGCTGCACGGTGGTGTCTTCGGCCTGCAAAGAGTCGAGACGCCGCTCTGGGGCGGCCTGATGGTCACACTCATCCTGTCGTTCGTCGGGATCGCTGTGTCCCTGCCGATTGGGATCCTGCTCGCCCTCGGCCGACGATCGCATCTGCCGGTTATCCGGGTGATCTGCGTCACCTTCATCGAGGTGATCCGCGGCGTGCCGCTGATTACCGTCCTCTTCATGGCCAACGTCATGCTGCCGCTCTTCCTGCCGACGGGCTGGACGATCGACAACTTCCTCCGCGCCCTCGTTGGCGTGGCGCTATTCGCGTCGGCCTATATGGCCGAGGTGGTTCGCGGCGGCCTGCAGGCGATCCCGAAGGGTCAGTACGAGGGCGCC
Source organism: Pseudorhizobium flavum (assembly GCF_044142885.1). Lineage (NCBI taxonomy): Bacteria > Pseudomonadati > Pseudomonadota > Alphaproteobacteria > Hyphomicrobiales > Rhizobiaceae > Pseudorhizobium > Pseudorhizobium flavum. The sequence goes on along the minus strand of NZ_JBIOKZ010000002.1, from coordinate 427,453 downwards.
GATTCCCTCGGCCTGACCTACTGGCAGAAGACACGGCTGATCATCATGCCGCAGGCGCTCAAGCTCGTGATCCCCGGCATCGTCAACACCTTCATCGGCCTCTTCAAGGATACGTCGCTGGTGTCCATCATCGGGATGTTCGACTTGCTCGGGATCGTGCAGTTGAACTTCACCGACACGCGATGGATCACGCCGATCACGCCAAGCACCGGCCTGATCTTTGCCGGGTTCATATTCTGGTTGTTCTGCTTCGGGATGTCGCGCTACTCCGCCTTCATGGAGCGCCATCTCGACACCGGCCACAAACGATAAGACAAGGGGAAAACAATGGCTGACGCCCAACCCACCACGCCTTCCGTCTCCGCCACCGATATCGCAATCGATATCATCGGCATGAACAAGTGGTACGGAGACTTCCACGTGCTGCGCGACATCAACCTGCGCGTCATGACGGGCGAGCGCATCGTCGTCGCCGGTCCTTCCGGATCCGGCAAGTCGACGATGATCCGCTGCATCAACCGCCTTGAAGAGCACCAGTCGGGCCGTATCGTAGTCGACGGCATCGAACTGACCAACGACCTGAAGAAGATCGACGAAGTGCGCCGCGAAGTCGGCATGGTGTTCCAGCACTTCAACCTCTTCCCGCACCTGACGATCCTGGAGAACTGCACGCTTGCGCCGATCTGGGTTCGCAAGATGCCGAAGAGGAAGGCCGAAGAGATCGCCATGCACTACCTGGAGCGGGTGAAGATCCCCGAGCAGGCAAACAAGTATCCCGGCCAGCTTTCCGGTGGACAGCAGCAGCGCGTGGCAATCGCCCGCTCGCTGTGCATGAGCCCGAAGATCATGCTCTTCGACGAGCCGACCTCGGCTCTCGACCCGGAGATGATCAAGGAGGTCTTGGACACGATGGTGAGCCTCGCCGAAGAAGGAATGACGATGATCTGCGTGACCCACGAGATGGGTTTCGCTCGCCAGGTCGCCAATCGCGTCATCTTCATGGACCAGGGGCAGATCGTCGAGCAGAACGAGCCGGCGGAATTCTTCGACAACCCGCAGCACGAGCGCACCAAGCTCTTCCTGAGCCAGATCCTGCACTAGGCAAACGGATCTACGGGACGATTCAAATGGCCGCGCTGGTTATGCAGCGCGGCCTTTTTCGGTTGTCTATCTAGCAGCTATCGGTGACGGACTATTTCGAGCGGGTCGCGAACATCGGCCCACCGCGCCAGCGCGGGAAGCCGTAGCCATGGATCTCGACGAGGTCGATGTCGGAAGCCTGTCGGGCCACTCCTTCCGAGAGGATTGCGGCACCCTCCTCCGCCATCTCCCCTACCAGGCTTTCTGCGATTTCCTTGGCAGACAAGTCCGCTTTGCCATTGATCTGCGAAGACAGGAGCTCGGCCACCGCCGTTGACGGATGTGGCGTCCGATCGCCAGCGGCATAGTCATACCAGCCGCCCCCGGTCTTCTGCCCCTTTCGTCCGACCCGAACGAGGATATCGCCCAGGGTCTCTGCCACATCCTGCCCCGCTGCCCGTGCACCTTCGCGCTGTAGGAACGCGATGTCCAGTCCACCGAGGTCCTGGGCTTCGAACGGTCCCATTGCGAACCCGTAGGCGCGCATGGCGGCATCGATTGCGTCGATCGCCACGCCCTGCCGCACCAGCGCCTCGGCAGAGGCGCGATACCGCTTCAGGATGCGGTTGCCGATGAAGCCTTCGCAGATGCCGGCCTGAACCGGGATCTTGCCGAGCATCCTTCCGAGCGCAAAGCCCGTGGCGACCACAGCAGGTGCCGTTTCCGGAACGGGCACGATCTCGAGCAGCTTCATCACATTGGCGGGGCTGAAGAAATGCAGGCCGATGAAACGTTCCGGATTCGGCAGGCCTTCGGCGATCAGTCGGGGATCGAGATAAGATGTATTGGTCGCTAGGACCGCGTCCGGCCGGCAGATCCGCCCCAGTTCGCCGAAAACCGCTCTTTTCACGCCGATCTCCTCGAACACCGCCTCGATGACGAGATCGGCATCGGCGAGAGCCGCATAATCCGTTGTGCCAGTGACCCTGGACAGTCTCTCGGCGGCGGTGTCCGGCGTCATACGGCCCCGCTTGACCGCTCCATCATAGACGTTGCGGATGTTGGAGAGGCCTTTCTCTACCGCTTCGCCATCCCGCTCGACCAACACGACCGGGAGCCCCGCATCGCTCAGGGCGACGGCAATGCCCGCACCCATTGTGCCTCCCCCCACGACGCCGGCCAACCGGATCGGCAAAGGCTCTGCTGCAGCCAGATGAGAGGGGCGCCCGGCAGCGCGCTCTGCGAAGAACACATGACGCAAGGCCGCCGCCTGCTCCGAACTCCGAAGTTCCAGAAATGTCGCCCGCTCAAATGCCATGGCATCGGAAAAGTCAGCCTCTACGGCCTTCCGAAGACATGCGAGCGCTCGGAGCGGCGCAATTTCGCCGCGCGCTCGCTTCCAGATTGCCTTCTCCTGCCTCTCCCAGAAACCTGGTTCGGGCGCCTCGACAGGCCGTCGCGAGATAGGCGGTGGCAGTGGACGTTCGAGCGCCGCACGGGCAAAGGAGATGGCTTCACTGCGCAGATCACCCGTGACGACGGCATCCACGAGCCCAAGGGGGGCAGCCTTCGCCGCCTTCACCGGCTTGCCGCTGGTGACCAGCTCAACCGCAGCCTCGACGCCGGCAAGACGCGGTGTTCGGACCGTTCCGGATGCACCGGGAACAATGCCAAGGCCAACCTCGGGAAGCCCGACCGAGGCGCCGTCCAGTGCGATACGGAACCGGCACCCCATGGCGATCTCGAACCCGCCGCCAAGGGCCGATCCATGGATTGCTGCGACCCACGGCTTTGCGGCACCTTCGATACAGTCGACCAGATCAGGAAGGTGTGGCGGCACCGGCGGCTTGCCGAATTCGGTCACGTCAGCACCGGCGATGAAGGTCCGTCCTTCGCAGATCAGCACCACAGCCCGCACGGACGGATCGGCATCCAGCGCACCGACCGCGTCCCAAAGCCCCTGTCGGAGCATCTGACCCAGCGCATTGACGGGCGGATTGTTAACGGCGACGACGGCGATCTCGCCTTCGCGAGCGATGGTGACGACAGACATTTCATATTCCCAGATAGGCTTCGCGGATGCGCGGATCGGCGATCAGCTCTTCCGCCGCGCCCGACATGGTGATGCGGCCAGTTTCCATGACATAGCCACGATCGGCGATCTTGAGGGCCCCGAAGGCGTTCTGCTCCACCAGAAGCACGGTCACGTCGAGAGCCTTCAATCCCTTGACCACATCGAAGATCTGGCTGACGATGATCGGCGCCAGCCCCATCGACGGTTCGTCGAGCAGAAGACACGAGGGCCGGCCCATCAGCGCCCGCGCCATGGCGAGCATCTGCTGCTGCCCGCCCGAAAGGCCGCCTGCTGCCAGATTGCGCTTCTCCCGCAGGATCGGGAACATCTGGAAGGCGTCCTCCATGTCCTTCTCGACCCGGTCGTCGTTGAACAGGAAGGCTCCGAGCCTCAGGTTCTCCTCGACCGTCAGATTGGTGAAGATCTGCCGCCCTTCGGGCGACTGAGCGAGACCACGGCGCAGCCGTTTGTAGGCCGGCGCCGGCGTCAACGCCTCGCCGCGGAACGTGATCTGCCCCGCCGTCACCGGCTGGACGCCCGAAAGGCAGCGCAGAAGCGTGGTTTTTCCCGCCCCGTTGGCTCCTACGACCGTAACGATCTCGCCGCTGTCGACGCTGAGGTCGATCCCGTGCAGCACCTCGATGCGCCCATAGCGCGAACGCAAGCCCTCAACGGTCAGCATGTTCAGCTCCCAGATAAGCGGCGATCACAGCCGGATCCTTGCTGACCGTGGCCGGGTCACCCTCGGCGATCTTTTCGCCATGGTCCAGAACAACGATGTGATTGGAAATCCGCATGACCATCTTCATGTCGTGTTCGACCAGCAAGATGGCGACGCCCGAGGCCGCCACCTCGGCAATCAGATGGTCGATCTCTGCGGTTTCCACGGCGTTGCAGCCGGCTGCTGGCTCGTCCAGCAGAAGTATTTTGGGGTTCAACGCCAGGGCGCGGGCAATCTCCAGTCGCTTCAGCGAGCCATAGGAGAGGTTTCCCGCCTCGCGTTCCGCTGCCCGCTCCAGCCCGACCCGGCCAAGCAGCCCCATCGCACCATCCCGAGCGGCTTCCGCCCGGCGGCGGGAGGCAGGCAGACCCAGCATGTCCGCCAGGATCGATCCCTTCTCCTGAAGGTGGTAGCCGGTCACGGCATTGTCCAGCACGGACATCGACTGGAAGATTTGCAGGTTCTGAAAGGTTCTGCTCATGCCGCGGCGGGCAAGCAGATGCGGCTCCATTCCAGTGACATCCTCGCCGTTGAGCACCACGCGACCACTGCCGGCCTGATAGATGCCCGAGATCATGTTGAAGAGCGTCGTCTTGCCGGCACCGTTCGGCCCGATCACCGAAACGATCTCTCCGGGCTTCACCTGGAAGCTGACGTCGTTGACGGCCTTCAAGCCACCGAAGGTGATCCCGAGACCCTCGACGGACAGAAGCGTCGTCTGGCTATCGCGGTCGCTCATTCACCCGTCCCCCTCAGCTTGCGCAGAATCGAGGGCAGAAGCCCCTCGCGCAGGAAGATCATTACCAGCATCATCACCAGACCCAGGACCAGTTGCTCGTATTCGGCAAAGACTGTCAGGACCTGCGGAAGCAACGTCAGTATGCCGGCGCCGAAAATGGCGCCAAGGACCGAGCCGACACCACCCAGAACTGCCATCGTGACCATCTCGATCGAATGCATAAAGCCTGCCACGTCGGGTGTGATGAACTTGTTCTGCAGCGCCAGGAGCGAGCCGGAAACCGAGGCATAGACGGCGGAGACAACGAAGGCGTTGAGCTTCATCCGGGCGACGTCGACGCCGACCGTTCGCGCCGCGATCTCGGACCCGTGCAGCGCCCTCAGCGCGCGCCCTGTCGGGCTGTTGTAGAGGTTGAGCGCGAGCCAGGCGCCGAGGAGCAGGCAGAGACCGGAGAAGAAATACCAGAACTCGCCGTTCGTGAGGTCCAGTCCGAAATCCTTCAGCAGTCCGCGCAGACCGAGATCGGCCACGTCGATCCCGTCAGGCCCGCCGGTCAGTTCCCGCTCGTTGTTGAGCACCATCGACACGAGAATGCCGAAGCCGAGCGAGGCGACGGCCAGATAATAGCCCTTCAGCCGGAGGATCGGCCGGCCGACCAACCACGCGAGAACCGCAGAGATGACCGCGCCCAGCACGACCGCGAAGGCCGGGTGGATCCCAAGATGGACCGGCGCGAGCGCACAGGCATAGGCGCCGATACCCGCAAATCCGGCGTGACCGAGGCTGATCTGGCCCGCATATCCGGTCAGGATCACGATACCCGTGACCGCAAGCCCGTTCACGAAGATCAGTGCCCCGACACGGTAGTAATAGCCGGAGGGAAAGAAGAATGGCGTCAGCGCGATCAGCACGGCAAGCGTGAGGAGGGTCGCCTGTTTGGGTGTCAGCTTCATGGTTACACCCGTTGCGTCGCCTGGCGTCCAAAGAGACCATGCGGCAGAAAGAACAGCACCAGCAGGATCACGATGAACGCAGCCGCGTCCTTGTATTGCGAGGACAGGTATCCGGCCGTCAGCGCCTCGATCAGCCCGATGAGGAAACCGCCGACCAGCGCACCCTTCGGATTGCCCATGCCGCCCAGCATGGCGCCGGCAAAGCCTTTCAGGGCAAAGCCGATCCCGACACTGTAGGCGGTCAGCGTGATCGGGGTCGCAAGCACCCCGGCCAGGGCACCGATCGCGGCAGACAGCGCGAAGGAAAGGGTCATAACGAAATTCGTGTTGATCCCCACCAGTTGGGCGGCCAGCCGGTTGTTGGATGTGGCCAGAACCGCGCGACCGAGGAGCGTGCGGGTGAAGAAGACCCACAAGCCTGCGAAGATCACGAGTGCGCCGCCAATCACCCAGAGGCTCTGGGGCAGGATCGTCGCGCCGCCGATCCGGAGCGGTTCGTCGCCGGAGAAGGCGGGGAACGTGTGAATCTGCTTGTCGAAGATCAGTTGCGCGCCGCCCTGGATGAAGATGGAGGCACCGATGGTGATGATGATCAGCGAGACGACAGGCGCGCCGCGCGCCGGCTCGATCGCCAGCTTGTTGATCGCAACGCCAAGCGCCGCCGTCGCCACTATGGCGATCAGCGCAGCAAGCGGCAGGGGCAGGCCCGCGGCATAGACGAACCACGTGATCATGCCGCCCAGCATGACGAATTCGCCCTGCGCGAAGTTCACCACATCGGAAGCGTTGTAGATGAGCGTGAAGCCGAGCGCGACGAGCGCGTAGACCGCGCCGACCGTCACGCCGGAGAAAAGGAATTGCAGAAGCTCCGACATGAGGCTCTCCGGCTCGGATAGGTGTCGCAGGGTTGCACTTGGCCGGTCCGGCAGAGCCGGGCGCGGCCGTCCCGATGGCATGAGAGCCGGGTCGCGGCGGACCCGGCTCCGGTCAGGCAATCATTCCACCAGGGCCCACTTACCGTCCTTGATCTCCAGCATGCGGAACGCCGACAGGTCGAGACCCAGGTGATCCTCGGGAGAGAAGGTGTAGGTACCGGTCGTGCCAGCGAGGCCGGAGGTGGACTCGATCGCGTCGCGGATTACGGCCGGCTCGGCCGATCCTGCACGCTTCAAGGCATCCGTGAGAATGAGGAAGGCATCGCGGGCATAGCCGCCGAACGTGCTGACCGGCGCCTTGAACTTGTCCTCGTACGCTGTCTTGTAGGTCGTGACGACCGGCTTCTGGGCATCATCATCCGCGAGCAGGCCGGCAACCAGAAGCGCCGTGCCGGGAAGACGCACGCCTTCTGCCGCGTCGGCACCGGCGAGCTCGATGAAGCCGTCGGATGCCACGCCGTGTGACTGGTAGAGCGGCAGGTCGATTGCGAGCTGCTTGTAGTTGCGGGTCACGATGGACGGGCCCTGGCCGAAACCGGGGTTAAGGACTGCCTGCACGCCTTCGGCACCCTTGATCTTGGTGAGCTGCGCCGTCATGTCGGCATCCTTGGGATCATAGGTCTCGTCGGCGACGATCTCGATGCCGTAATCTCCGACGACCGACTTGCACTGTGCCTGCATCGAGGCGCCGAAGCCGTCGGTGCCGGAAATCATGCCGACCTTGGTGTAGCCCTGCTTCTTCATGTCCTCGAAGATCTTCTGGCAGGCCATCCGGTCGGTATGGGGGGTCTTGAAGGTAAACGGCTTCACCGGGTCGATGATGTCGATCGCGCCGGCCAGCGAGATGAACGGGATCTCGGCATCCTCGGTCACCGAAAGGATCGACATGGACGTGCCGGTCGTGGTGCCGCCGATGATGGCAACGACCTCGTCATCCTCGACGAGACGTGTGGCAAAGGTACGTGCCTTGTTCGGATCTCCGCCGTCGTCGTAGAGCACCAGCTTGATTTCCTCGCCATTGATGCCGCCGGCGGCATTCAGTTCCTCGACGAGCATTTCAAGCGTCTTCGCCTCCGGGTCGCCCAGGAAGGCGGCAGGTCCCGTCGCCGAAACGCTGGCACCGATGCGGACCTCGGCCTGAGCGGCCGGTGACAGGCCGAGGCCGGCCAGAAGTACGAGTGCGGTAGTGGTCAGAGCCATTTTCATTCTACTCTCCTCCTCGAGAATGATGCGATGATGATATCAGGAAGTGACGGTCCGCCGCCACATGACGCGGCGGAACCGGGTTGCGACAAAAGCGGTGTCCGTCAGGCTCGCATTGCCTGCCGGATTGGCGCCCGTGACGTGGAAGTCGCTGAAGGCAGCGGACTGGTTGACGAAGATGTTGCCGGTCAGGTTGATTGACAGGTTGACGCCCGCTGCCGTGAAGGCTGCGATGGCGCGCCCGATGCGGTCCTCGTCGGTATCGTAGAGTGCAGCCGTGATAGCCCCCTTGCGCGCGGCAAGGTCGGCCGCCCGCCCGATGCCGTCATCGGCATCCTTCGTGGCGACGACGAAGGCTACCGGACCAAAGCACTCGGACTCCGCGACGGCGTCACCGGCATCGACCGCTATCAGCAGCGGTGTGGCGGTGCGTCCCTCGCCCAAGGCGCCAGACTCACGGATCACCCGGCCTCTGGCACGGACGCTGTCGCGCCGGGCAAGCGTTGCCGGATTGGCAACAGCGCCGCAGACGCCCGCCGCCCGCGCCGGATCGTCCAGCAGCGCGTCGATTGCCTTGCCGATGCCATCTGCCACGCTGTCGAAGCTCAGATGCCCCTTGTCGGTGTCGATCCCGTCGACAGAAATGTAGATGTTCTGCGGCGCCGTGCACATCTGCCCGGAATAGAGCGACAGGGAGAAGGCGAGGTTCGCACACATGCCGTCGAAGTCGTCCGTCGCGGCGATGACGACGCTGTTGACGCCCGCCTCTTCGGTGAAGAGCTGCGCCTGTCGCGCATTCTCCCGCAGCCAGCCGCCGAACTGGTTGGAGCCCGTATAGTCGATTAGCTTGACGGCCGGATCGGTGGCCAGTTCCGTGGTGATCTCCGCGCCCGGCGCATCCACGGCCAGCAACACAGCGTCCATGGGCAGGCCTTCTTCGGCCAACACCTCGCGGGCAACGCGCACCGTCAGCGCCATCGGCAGGATGGCGGCCGGATGCGGCTTGACGATGACGGGATTACCTGTGGCGAGGCTCGCAAACAGTCCGGGATAGCTGTTCCACGTCGGAAACGTGTTGCAGCCTATGGTCAGGGCGACACCGGCGGGAACCAGCGCCCAGTGCTTTTCGAGAAGGATCGGCGCGGCCTTCCCTTGCGGCTTTTCCCACCGGGCCTCGCTCGGAAAACGGGTCATCTCCTCCCAGGCCACTGCCACCGCTTCGAGGCCCCGATCCTGGGCATGGGGACCTCCGGCCTGGAACGCCATTGCAAAGGCCTGTCCGGTCGTATGCTGGGTCGCATGACCAATCAGGAAGCTCATCCGGTTCAGGCGGTGGAGGATCTCCAGGCAGACGCCGACGCGCGACTCGATCCCGGCCGCAGCCAGTGCCGGCGCTGCATTCTTTGCCGCTGCAATCAGTGTGGCCGGCTCACAGGCGGGATAAGTAATGCCGAGTTCGGGGCCGCAGGGGGAAACTTCCGCGCCTCGCCGAGACGATTCGGGATGGCCGGTGAGTTGGAAGAGCTGACCTTTCAGGGCTGCAAAGGCGGCCTCGCCGTCTGCCTTGGCAGTCTCGCCATAGTTCTTGCTGCTGGGGACTTCCGGATATGGTGTACAGTAGCTGCGCTCGTGCAGTGCCGTGACGGCACGCTCCAGAAGCGCGCGATGGCGGCTGAACAGATCGGTCATGGCACTCTCCCAACCCGGGCTCCTCCCCGGTCGCCTTTATAATTGACCGACCGGTCGGACTATGCAACAAGAATCTTCAGGAGCCGCCGGGAGATGCGGCAGGGAGATAGAGATGACCGGTTCGGAAACGGTTCTGTCGACTCTTGTCGATGGCGTATTGAAGCTCACCCTCAACCGACCAGACAAGCTGAATTCCTTCAATGAGGAAATGCACCTCGCCTTCCGCGCCGGGCTCGAGCAGGCCCGCGACGACTCGGAGGTGCGTGCCGTTCTGATCACCGGATCGGGGCGCGGCTTCTGTGCCGGGCAGGATCTCGGAGATCGGGATCCGCGCAAGGGCGGCCCTGCCCCCGATCTCGGCCACACACTTGAAACCTTCTACAATCCGAACCTGCGGCTCATCCGCGCGCTGGAAAAGCCGGTTGTCTGTGCGGTGAACGGCGTGGCTGCAGGCGCTGGAGCCAACATCGCTCTCGCCTGCGACATCGTGCTGGCGGCCCGTTCGGCCAAGTTCATCCAGGCATTCTCCAAGATCGGACTGATCCCCGACGCAGGCGGCAGTTGGAGCCTTGCCCGCATATTGGGCGAACCGCGCGCCAAGGCGCTGGCGCTCACTGCCGAACCACTGACGGCGGAGAAGGCCGCCGAGTGGGGCATGATCTGGAAGGCCGTGGATGATGACCAATTGATCAACGAAGCCACGGCGCTCACGGGGAGCCTTGCCGGCGGTCCGACCGTCGGCCTGGGCCTCACGAAGCGACTAATCCAGGCGGCAGCGACCAATAGCCTCGACATGCACCTAGACATGGAGCGTGACTGCCAGCGGACGGCCGGTCGTACTGCAGACTATGCGGAAGGTGTCACTGCCTTCCTCGAAAAGCGCAAGCCGGAGTTCAAGGGCCGATGAAAGCTGTCGCAGACATGAACCCTCAGGAAATCGCCGAAGCCTCGGCCAACGCGATGTGGAACGATGATGCGGCCAGCCAGCGGCTCGGCATGAGCCTGGACCATATTGCGCCCGGACACGCGACTCTCTCCGTCACTGTCACGGAGGCGATGTCGAACGGCCACGGCAACTGCCATGGAGGCTACATATTCACCCTCGCCGACAGCGCCTTCGCCTTCGCCTGCAACAGCTATAATGAGATGGTCGTCGCGCAGCACTGCTCGATCACCTACATCAACTCGGTCCGCATCGGCGATCGATTGACCGCCACGGCCGCCGAGGTCTCGCGTCGCGGCCGCTCCGGCATCTACGACATCCGCATCACCAATCAGGACGGCGTCCAAGTTGCCGAATTCCGCGGCCATTCGCGCACCGTCAAGGGCACCCATATTCCGGTCGACGCCTGACCGCGCCAGCATTCCAAGGGAGGAAGCCATGGAAGATCTGACCCCGAACCCGAAAGACCTGGACCCGATCGAGACAGCATCGCGCGATGAGATCGAAGCGCTGCAGTTCCATCGGATGAAACGGTCGCTGAAGCATGCCTATGAGAACTCACCCTTTTACCGGAAGCGCTTCATCGAACAGGATGTACATCCCGAGGAACTGAAGTCGCTCAAGGACATCGCCAGGTTCCCGTTCACCACCAAGCAGGATCTGCGCGACACCTATCCCTTCGGCATGTTTGCCGTGCCGCAGTCCAAGCTGGTGCGCATCCATGGCTCCTCCGGCACCACCGGCAAGCCCACCGTGGTCGGCTACACGGCAGCCGACATCGACCATTGGGCTAACCTCATTGCCCGTTCGATTCGCGCGGCAGGCGGCCGCCCCGGTGACATGCTCCACAATGCCTATGGCTATGGCCTGTTCACCGGCGGCCTTGGCGCACATTACGGCGCCGAGCGACTTGGCTGCACCGTCATTCCGATCTCCGGTGGAATGACCGAGCGGCAGGTTACCCTGATGCATGACTTCAAGCCGCAGATCATCATGGTGACGCCAAGCTACATGCTGTCGATCCTCGACGAATTCAGGCGCCAGGGACTGGACCCGCGGGCGTCCTCCCTGAAGGTCGGCATCTTCGGTGCCGAGCCTTGGACGAATGCGATGCGACAGGAGATCGAGGAAGCCTTCGACATGCATGCCGTCGACATCTACGGGCTTTCCGAAGTGATGGGTCCGGGCGTTGCCCAGGAATGCGTGGAGACGAAGGACGGCCTGCATATCTGGGAGGATCACTTCTATCCCGAGATCATCGATCCGGTGACGGGTGAAGTGCTGCCGGATGGCGAGCTCGGCGAACTGGTGTTCACGACGCTGACCAAGGAAGGTCTGCCGATGGTGCGCTATCGCACCCGCGACCTTACCCGCCTCCTGCCCGGTACCGCTCGCTCGATGCGGCGGATGGAGAAGATCACCGGTCGCAGCGACGACATGATCATCCTTCGCGGCGTCAATGTCTTCCCGACCCAGATCGAGGAGCAGATTCTGAAGTGCAAGGGACTGGCGCCGCATTTCCAGATCGAACTGACACGCAGCGGCCGGATGGACAACATGACCGTCCATGTCGAATGCACGGCCGACCGGTCCGCCGAGGACGCACGCGCCTTCTCGGCCAAGGAACTTGCACATCACATCAAGTCGGTGGTGGGCGTCACCACGCGTGTTCTCGTCTGTGATCCGAACGGCGTTCCCCGGTCGGAAGGGAAGGCGAAGCGGGTCGTCGACAACCGGCCGAAGGAGTGATCCGCGCGGGGTGACATTCACAGCCGGAGTCATTAGACGAAACAAGTCTCGCGGCGCCTCGTTCGAGCAACGACCGCGAGGCCCGAGATATTTTGGAAAGAATTGCCATGGCTCGGACACGAGCTCAGGATTTTGAAGAGAAGCAGCGCAGTATTCTGGACAAGGCCGCGGAAGTCTTCGCGACGCAAGGCATGGAGAAAGCTTCCATGTCCCAGGTCGCAAGTCATGCTCAGGTGTCCAAGGCCCTGCTCTACCACTATTATCCCAGCAAGGACGCGCTGATCTTCGCAATCATCATCACGCATCTTGAAACGCTGGACGCCGCCGTCGCTGATGCCGACGATCCTTCTCTCCCACCAGGCGAGCGGCTTCGCAAGCTCGTCGGCGCGGTGCTGGAGAACTATCGCGGAGCAGACAACCAGCACAAGGTGCAGTTGAACGCAACCAACACGCTGAGCGATGAGCAGAAGGCCGAGATCCTTGGCCTCGAACGTCATATCGTCCGCCGCTTCTCGGTTGTCATCGACCTCCTCAACCCGGCGCTGAACAATCGCGAGCGTCCCCTGCTCACACCCGTCACCATGTCTCTGTTCGGCATGATGAACTGGATGTACATGTGGTTCCGGGATGGCGGTCGCATCAGCCGCGAAGACTATGCGGATGTCGCGACAACGCTGATCCTCGAGGGGATCAAGGCCGTCCGCTGAACCCTGCTGCTATCGCGAGCAGCGCATCACACACCACGGCCACGGGATACCCGTCGATGGGCACCGCCTCCCCATAGGGGAATCCGGCGGGGTCGATGATTGCATCAATGGCCCGCCGTAGCTACAGACGGAACGGTTACTCCGCGGCCTGGGCGGCAACGGCTGGCCAGGTCTTGGCCACCATCGTCAGCACGTCGTACTGCGCCACCACTGCGCCGTTCTGGTTGGTCACTTGGCAGTCCCAGCGCACTTCCCCATGCTCCGCACTGGCGCGCGGATTGATCTCCTTGCAGGTCAGGCGCACCTGAAGCGTGTCGCCGAAGTAGACCGGGGTCAGGAAGCGCAGGTTGTCGACGCCATAATTCGCGAGGACCGGACCAGGATTGGGCTCGACAAACAGCCCTGCAGCAAAGCTCGCAATCAGGTAGCCATGCGCCACGCGGTCATCGAAGAAGGGATTGGCCCGCGCGGCCTCCGTGTCCATGTGAGCGTAGAAGGTATCGCCGGTGAAGTGCGCGAAGTGTTCCACGTCCTCCTGAGTGACCTGACGGGCCGCCGTGATTAGCTGGTCGCCAATCCTCAGCTCTGCGAGCGACTTGCGGAAAGGATGGATGTCGTGCTGCACCGGCGCACCATCCACCCAGCGGCCTGTCACCGCCGAGAGGAGCCGCGGGCTGCCCTGCACCGCGGTGCGCTGCATGTAGTGCTTGACGCCGCGCATGCCCCCCATCTCCTCGCCGCCACCGGCGCGGCCGGGGCCACCGTGAACGAGCGGCGCGAGTGGCGAGCCATGTCCAGTCGAGGACTTTGCGGAAGCGCGGTTGCCGATCAGCACACGCCCATGGAAAGGTGCTGCGCCCAGCACGACGTCGGCTGCAACGGCCGGATCGTCGGTGAAGATCGACGAGACCAGTGACCCCTTGCCCAGGTGCGACAGCGCGACGGCCTCTTCGAGGTCGTCGTAAGGCATGACCGTCGAGACCGGTCCGAACGCCTCCACCTCATGCACCGCGCTAGCACCGAAGGGTTTCTCGCAATACATCAGCACCGGGTTGAGGAAGGCGCCCTGTGTCGCATCTCCCGAACCAGTCTTCACCTCGTCCGGATTGCCGGCAACGATCTCGGCATCGGCCTGCAGGTCGCGGATGCGGGCCCGGACCTCCTCCCGCTGATCGAGGCTGGCGAGTGGCCCCATGCGGGTCGCCTCTTCGTACGGGAGACCGAGTGTCGTCTTGCCCAGTCGATCGCCGAGTGCAGCGACGAGCGCCTGAACATGGGCGCGCGGAGCAATGACGCGGCGGATAGCCGTGCACTTCTGTCCCGCCTTCGCGGTCATCTCGCGGGCGACTTCCTTGACGAAGAGGTCGAATTCGGGGGTGCCGGGACCGGCATCGGGCCCAAGGATGGACGCATTCAGGCTGTCGGCTTCCATGGTGAAACGGACCGAGTTGGCGACCACCGGGGCATGCGACTTGAGCTTGCGTCCGGTCCAGGCGGAGCCGGTGAAGGTCACGGCATCCTGTCCCGTCACATGGTCGAGCATATCGCCGACGGAGCCGCAGACCAGCTGCAACGCGCCTTCAGGCAGTATCCCGGTCTCGATGATCCGGCGGACGCACAGTTCGGTGAGGTAGGCCGTCTGCGACGCAGGTTTGACGACGCAAGGGACACCGGCCAGCAGTGTCGGCGCGATCTTCTCCAGCATTCCCCAGATCGGGAAGTTGAAGGCGTTGATGTGGATCGCGACACCGCGCATCGGCGTCAGGATGTGCTGGGCAACGAAGCTGTTGTCCTTCGACAGCGGCTCCACCTCGCCATCGGTCAGGACACGGGTATTGGGCAGCTCGCGGCGCGCCTTCGAGGCAAAGGTCAGCATCGTGCCGATGCCGCCCTCGATGTCGATCCAGCCATCACTGCGCGTGGCCCCGGTGTGGAGGCTTTCCGTGTAGAACTCCTCCTTCCGCTCCATGAGCGCCAGGCCGAGTGCCTTCAACATCGCCGCCCGGTCATGGAAGGACATTTCCCGCAGCTTTGGGCCAGCCACCCGCCGTCCGTGGTCGAGAACGGCGGCGAAGTCTATGCCGGAGGAATCGATGCGCGCCACCGGCGCACCGGTCGCAGCGTCGGACAGAAGCTGCCCCTCGCTCCGGCCGGGGTTCCAGCTTCCGCAGACATAGCTCTCGAGACGACGTGGGGCAGCAGTCATTGCATTTCCTTTAGTTCAGGATGGAGCGCGGGCAATTGGGCCGCGTCATTGTGTCAGAGACCGATCGTGTTCAATCGGTCGGCAAGCTGAGCCTCCCAACGGCCCAGCAGTTCTTCATTGGGGCTGTGGCGCAGCCCGAATTTCTTCAGGGTCGCGAACCGGGAGGAATTGGCGGTGCCGAAGCCAGCGGCCACGCGGGGACGCCAATAGGAGAGTGCGACTTCCGCTTCGGCTTTTCCTTCAGGCGTCACGACAATGCGCTCTAGCCCCTCAAATCCGAGTTCCGCATGGCGCGTCTCGCGCGGCGCGATTTCGCGGAACACATCGGCGAGCGGTCCGTAAGAGACCGCCGTGAGTTCCATCATCTGCACGCCGGTTGCAAGGCCCTGCAAGACGTTCATCACGACCGCATCGGTCCAGCCCGTGATCGGATAGTGGAAGATCGACAGGCGCATGTCGCCCGCCTGACGCCCCGCGCCGACCTCGGCGTCGCGTGCGACGCGCGCGGCCCAGTCATGCTGGCGCTGGTAGCGCTGGATATCCGTTCCGAAGGTTTCCATCACCTTCAACACCCGCTCGGCATGATCGGCCTTCTCCAGGGTGATCCGGCTCGCAGCAATCCGCTCCTTGATGCCCGGCGCATGGTTGATCGCGTTGGCGAACCCGGCCGAGGCCGCCAGCTCGCTGTCGACAAAGGAAGACATCAGCCGCATCAGCTCGCCGCGATAGCGGGCCGGGGCATTGTCCGGAGCGGACAGAACCCCGCCCTGCTCCAGGTATTCCTCGATCTGGATCATGTCCGCCACGTCACCCTCACTCGTCATAGGTCACGACCACGCGGTCGGACAGCGGCGTCGACTGGCAGGACAGGGCGTAGCCTGCACGCACCTCGTAGTCTTCCAGCGCATGGTTGACGGCCATTTCCACCTCGCCCTCCAGCACCTTGCAGCGGCAGGTGGAACAGACGCCGGCCTTGCAGGAATAAGGAGCGTCCACGTTCGCCTCGATGGCCGCCTCGAGGATGGTCTGGCCCTGGCGCGGCATGATGAAGGTGCGGGTTGCACCGTCCAGGGTGACCGTGGCCTCCACCCCGGTTCCGGGCGTGATCGCAACTTTCGACACCGCCTTCTGCTTTGCACGGCCCGGCTGGCCGCTGGCGAACAACTCGAACTTGATCTGGGCATCCGTCAGCCCGTGTTCGCGAAGCGACGCCGCAATTGCGAGCATCATCGGCTCGGGTCCGCAGATGAAGGCCGTATCGACCGCCTTGGGATCGATCCAGTGAGTAAACAGCCCCTTCATCTTCTCCGCGTCAACCCGACCGGTGAAGAGATCGATCTCCTGGCCTTCCTGCTCCAGGACGTGAATGACCGAGAACCGTCCCAGATAGAGGTTCTTCAGGTCCTCCAGTTCCTCGCGGAACATGATCGAGTTGATCTGCCGGTTGGCGTAGACCAGCGTGAACTTCGACTGCGGCTCGCTAGCGAGCACCGTCTTGATGATCGACAGGAGCGGCGTGATGCCGGAGCCGCCGGCAAAGCCGAGGTATTGCTTGGCCGCTTCTGGTTCGATGGCAGTGAAGAAACGGCCCATCGGCGGCATGGCCTCGATAACGTCGTCGGGCAAGAGGTTCTCATTTGCCCAGGTCGAGAAGGCGCCACCATCCACGCGTTTGATACCCACCCGCAGGACCCCCTCGCCCTTGCCGGCGCAGATGGAATAGGAGCGGCGCAGTTCCTCGCCGTCGAATTCCCGGCGGAAGGTGAGATACTGGCCCTGGGTAAAGTCGAAGAGCGCCCGGTCTTCATCCCGGGGCGCAAGCGTTACGACCACGGCGTCGCGGGTTTCGCGCCGGACATCTGTCACTTTCAGTGGATGGAAGCGTGCCATTGGGTTGTTCCTAAAGAGCGGGCATCGTCAGATGCACTTGAAATAGTCAAAGGGTTCCAGGCAGTCCTTGCAGCGATAGCTTGCCTTGCAGGGCGTCGAGCCGAACTGGCTGATCTTCTCTGTATTCGTCGATCCGCAACGCGGACATGCAACGGTCATGTTGGAACGACCCGAAAGCCGCGCGACTCGCCCCAGCAGGCGCCCGTCAGCGGCAGTGCCGTCGATGGGCGGTGCGATGCCGTAGGCGCGCAGCTTTTCGCGCGCGTCGGCGTTGATCCAGTCGGACGTCCAGGCTGGCGACAGCTGACGCTCGATGCGGATCCTGTCGATGCCGTGGCTGCGCAGGGCGTTCTCGATGTCGAGGTTGATGACGCCCGTCGCCGGACAGCCCGAATAGGTGGGCGTCACCGTGACGACCAGGGTGTCATCCTCCCAGTTCACCTGCCGGACGATCCCCAGATCCGTAACGCTGATCACGGGAATTTCCGGGTCGGGCACTTCGGACAGCCAGCGCCAAACCTCCTCGGTGTCGGGCTTGCTCTCCTGTTCCATGGCGCTTACCAGATAGCGCCGGGATAGGCGCGCTGCAGGAACTGCATCTCGGCCAGGATGAAGCCCAGGTGTTCCGAATGGACCCCCTTCTTGCCGCCACCCGCACCGGTAATCCCGTGCTGCCAGACCGTGTCCGGGTAGGAAAGAGTGGCCTCGGATAGCACGGCCTTGACTGTCCCTTCCCACGCGGCCCGCAGCGATGACGGCAAGGGTGCTATCCCCGCCTCGGCCATGGCGGCGTCGACGGCATCGTCAGTGAACATCTCGCCCGTATAGGGCCAGAGTGCCTTCAGGGCCTTCTCCATGCGTCGGTGGCTTTCCGCGGTACCGTCGCCCAGCCGGATGATCAGGTCGGCCGACCGTTCCAGGTGGTAGGCGACTTCCTTCTCCGCCTTGGCCGCGATGTCGGCAACGCGTTTGTCGGTGGAGGTCTTCAGCGCCCGCAGGAGGTTGATGTGGAAGGCATCGAACAGGAACTGGCGCATCAGCGTCTGGCCGAAATCGCCATTGGGGCGCTCGACCAGCAGCACGTTGCGGAAATCCGCCGCATCGCGCAGATAGGCGAGATCGTCGGCGCTGCGGCCCTTGCCTTCGACTTCGCCGGCCAAGCCTAGCCACAGCTGGCACTGGCCGATCAGGTCGAGAGCCTGGTTGGCCAGCGCGATATCCTCTTCGAGGACGGGAGAGTGGCCGCACCATTCGGACACGCGATGCCCCAGCACCAGTGCATTGTCGCCGATGCGCTGCAGCCAGTCGAAGAACCCGGACTGATCAACGGCGGTCGCCATCACATGTGCCCCACTTCGCTCGGAATGTCGAAGAAGGTCGGGTGACGGTATACCTTGGCGTTCGACGGCTCGAACAGCGGTCCCTTGTCGGACGGGCTCGACGCGGTGATGTCGTTCGAGCGCACGACCCAGATCGAGACGCCTTCGTTGCGGCGCGTATAAACGTCGCGGGCGTTGCGGATGGCCATTTCCGCGTCGGGCGCGTGGAGGCTGCCGACATGGCGATGGTTCAGGCCATGCTGGCCGCGGATGAAGACTTCCCAAAGGGGCCATTCGTTTGACATGACTGTTTCCTCCCGGAAAAACGCGATGTTGGACTGCGGGCTGGCGCCCTTTGCAATTCACTCTGCGGCGATCTTCGCGCTAGCGCGAAGCGCCTCTTCCTTCTGCGCGTGGGCGAGAAGCCCCTCGCGGAACCAGGCGCCATCTTCCCAGGCCGTGACGCGCGCTTCCATTCGCTCAGCGTTGCACGGGCCGTTGCCGGCGATCACCTCGAAGAACTCCGTCCAGTCCGGCTCGCTGAAGTCATAGCCGCCCTTCTCCTCGTTCCACTTCAGGTTCGGATCAGGGATGGTCAGGCCCAGGTATTCGGCCTGCGGCACGGTCTGGTCGACGAACTTCTGGCGCAGTTCATCATTGGTGTTGATCTTGATCTTCCACTGCATGGACTGGGCCGAATGCACCGAGTCCTTGTCCGACGGGCCGAACATCATCAGCGACGGATACCAGAAGCGGTTCAACGCATCCTGCGCCATCGCCTTCTGCTCCGGCGTGCCCTGCAGGCACATCTTCATCAGGATGTCGTAGCCCTGGCGCTGGTGGAAGGATTCCTCCTTGCAGATGCGGATCATGGCGCGGCTGTAGGGACCGTAGCTGGTCCGCTGCAGCGGCACCTGGTTCATGATCGCAGCCCCATCGACCAGCCAGCCGACCGCGCCGATATCTGCCCAGTTCAGGGTCGGATAGTTGAAGATCGACGAGTATTTCATCTTGCCGCTGTGCAGGAGTTCGATCAGCTCGTCGCGGCTGACACCGAGCGTCTCCGCTGCGGAATAGAGGTAGAGGCCGTGGCCTGCTTCGTCCTGGACCTTGGCAAGCAGGATCTGCTTGCGCTCCAGCGTCGGAGCGCGGGTGATCCAGTTGCCCTCCGGCAGCTGGCCAACGATCTCGCTGTGGGCGTGCTGGCCGATCTGGCGGATGAGCGTCTTGCGGTAGCCTTCCGGCATCCACTCCTTGGGCTCGATCTTCTCACCCCGGTCGATGCGGTCCTGGAAAGCCTGTTCTTCCGGCGTCATCTCCTCGCGCGCCTTGGCGCCTTCGGCCTTTACCATCTGTGCGTACATGGGGGGCTCCTCCCTGTTCAGACGCGTTCGATTATCATGGCGATCCCCTGCCCCACACCGATGCACATCGTGCAGAGCGCATAGCGTCCGCCGGTGCGGTGAAGCTGGTACATCGCGGTCATCACGAGGCGCGCGCCGGACATCCCGAGGGGATGCCCAAGCGCAATGGCGCCTCCATTCGGGTTCACATGCGGCGCATCATCCGGCAGACCGAGATCGCGCAGCGTCGCCAGAGCCTGGCTGGCAAAAGCCTCGTTCAACTCCATCACATCAATCTGTTCGATGGTGAGGCCGGCGCGCGCCAGAACCTTCTTCGCTGCTGGCGCCGGGCCGATGCCCATGATCCGCGGCTCCACGCCGGCGGCCGCCATGGCGACGATCCGCGCCTTCGGCGTCAGGCCCTGTGCCGACGCCGCCTGCTCGCAAAGGACGGCAAGCGCTGCCGCACCGTCGTTGACCCCGGACGCATTGCCGGCCGTCACGCTGAGCTCAGGCCCGTTCACGCCCTTGAGCCTCGACAGTTGCTCCACGGTCGTACCGGGACGCGGATGCTCATCGGTATCGACGACGAGCGGATCGCCCTTCTTCTGGGGTAATGTGACGGGCACGATCTCGTCGGCGAATAGCCCGGCCGCCTGCGCAGCCGCCCAGCGCGCGTGGCTGCGGGCAGCAAAAGCATCCTGGTCTGCGCGGCTGACCGCGAAATCGGCGGCCACATTGTCGGCGGTCTGCGGCATGGAATCGATGCCGAACTCCGCCTTCATCTTGGGATTGACGAAGCGCCAGCCGATCGTGGTGTCATAGACGGCGTTCGACCGGGAAAAGGCAGTTTCAGCCTTCGGCATGACGAAGGGTGCGCGGCTCATGCTCTCGACACCACCGGCGATGACGAAATCACAATCGCCCGCCTTGATCGCACGGGCTGCCATCCCGATTGCATCCATGCCCGAGCCGCAGAGGCGGTTGACTGTCGTGCCCGGCACGACGACCGGCATTCCGGCCAGGAGGGCCGCCATGCGGCCGACATTGCGATTGTCTTCGCCTGCCTGGTTGGCGCAGCCATAGACAAGGTCGTCCACGGCCGACCAGTCCACGCCCGGATTGCGCGTCGTCAGTGCCTTCAGGGGCAGTGCGGCGAGATCGTCGGCGCGAACCTGCGCCAGAGCGCCGCCATAGCGTCCGATAGGCGTCCGGACCGCATCACAGATATAGGCGTCGCGCATTATTCCTCCCATTCGGCCCTCCGGTCGCGAGCGGCTCTCCCCATTCGCCGACCGATCGGTCAACTTATAGCTTCTAAAACATCACATGCAAAGTGATTTTTTTGATGTTTGCGTGATGTGTTGGGTCGCACAGCCCCTGCGCGGTGTGACGGAACCAGAATGAGTAGCTTGATCAGATAGTTGGCTCGAGGAGGCGATCCCTGCTGGCTACAGTCTGTGCCGGCAGTGCTCCCTCCTCCCCTTCGCACCGGGCGGCGATATGACGTTCCGCGGCAGGTGTGAGGCGCAGGTACAGCCGGCGGAACAGGTCCCGCGCATCATGACCGCTCCAGCCGGGCGGCAGCGCCGCCTGCGGCAGGCGCGGGTCGCGCAGAAGCACATGCCGATAGGCGTGCACGAGCAGCAGCCGCGCCATCAGAGCATCCGCGTCCGACAAGGTGCGGGCGGATATCGACCGCTCGAGCGGCGCGAAGCGTGCAATGATCTCCTCATAACCGGCCTGCAGGGCGGAGAGATCCCAGAATTGGGCCAGACCCGCCGGGTCGTCGGGATCGACGGCATGCAGTGTCAGTGCGCCCGAAGGCGCGGCCTGCCCGCGATCCGGCCGGATGAAGACGGAGCCGCCCATATGGCCCAGTCGCTGCCGCCGCCCCTCCTCCGGAGAAAGTTCCGGAGCATGGATGACCTGCCACCCACGGGCCGGAACATCCTGCCCATAGAGCAACCCGGCCGCCTGGTCGAAGGCCGCCCGCGCAGAGGCATCCAGCCGGTAGTAGCTGCGCCGGCCGATCCTCTCCCCCTGAAGCTGGCGCGCGGCAACCAACCGCGACACGGCGGTCCGCACAAGCGATTCGTTGATGCCGACGCGGGCGCAGAGATCGATCAGAGTGCCGGTCCAGAGCACGCCCCCGCGCGGCACGACCACATCACCATAGATCGTGACGATGAACGCCGCAGCATTCAGCCGCAGGTCGCGCGCGAGGTCGGCAATCGGATCGGTTTCGTTTCTCATGCGCCCAGATACGGCATTGGCCCCACGCACCGCAAGCCTGCTGGTCCGAGGCTGAGAGGGGTGGCACCGCCTGGGGAACGTCCCGGCCGGACAATCCGAACGCCGAACATTCCGCATTGAACGAACTGGGTCATCCGGTTTGGCTGACGTTCACTGTAGTTGGATGGACCGCCGGTATTCGATCAACCGCTTGGTAATACACCATTAGGAATGGTCGTTAATTCCACCGACACGTCTAATTGATATGAGGTCCTATCGGCCCATGATATGGCCTCTCTGCTGCATGATGCTGCTTTCGTCCATCGAGAGAGAGTAAGCATGCTCGTCCAATTGAGCCGGATGCTGTCAGATACCAGAGGCAATTTCGGCATCATCACAGCACTTCTTATGGTGCCGCTCGTCGGCGCAGCGGGTCTGGCACTCGATATATCGCACGCGCTTTTCATGCGGACCCAGCTCTACAATGCTGCGGACGCAGCAGCAGTGGGCGCGATCACGCCGAATTCCATGGCGGTCACCAAGGCCATGCAGATGCCCGGCAACGGCACGATTGATATCGGCGCGGAAGACGCCAGAAAATTGTTCCTTCAGCAGATGTCGGGGAAGGATGCGGATCTTCCGCTTGAGGTAGAGGTGTCGGTCACCAAGGAAAATGGAACCATCGAATCACGCGTTACCTTCAACGCAACCGTGCCGACGACTCTGATGAAGGTGCTCGGCAGAAACACGGTCACGGTAGGCGGCACCGTCAGCGCGCGCTATCAGATGCCTGCGTTCATCGATTTTTACATGCTGCTCGACAACACGCCATCGATGGGCGTTGCGGCGACCCCGGGTGACGTCGAAAAGATGGAATATGTCACACGTCATGGCAACGCATCGGGAGGCGACAAGAACTGCGCCTTCGCCTGCCACATCGTCAGCGAAGCGGGGATCGAGGACAAGAGCAGCTATTACAATGTCGCGAAGAACAACGGCATCACCATCCGCATCGACGTAGTGGCGCAGGCGACAGCGGCTCTAATGGCGACCGCCGAGAAAACCCAGACGGTGAAGGGGCAGTTTCGCGTGGCCGCTTATACTTTCGGGAAGACGGCGCAGGATGCTTCGCTCTATAAGGTAGCCGAACTGAGTGAAAGCTTGTCTACGGTTGCCAGCGCAACTGACAAAATCAAGCTGATGAGCATCCCATACCAGAACTACGACAACGATCAGCAGACCAGCTTCGACGACGCCCTCACGAGAATCGAGAAAGAAGTGAAAGGCGTACCTGGCAGTGGAAGCAGCGCCGCGGACCGACAAAAGATAGTATTCTTCGTGGCTGATGGCGTCGGCGACAGCAGAAAGCCAAGCGGTTGCACCAGCCCAAAAGGTAAGGTCGATGCTAACCGCTGCATTGAGCCGATCGACACGAAATACTGCACGAAGCTGAAGGAGCGCAACATCCGCATCGCGGTCCTCTACACCACATACCTCCCGCTCCCCAAGAATGACTTCTGGAACAAATGGGTAAAGCCGTTCGACACATCGATCGGAGCGAAGATGCACGAATGCGCGAGCCCGGGCTATTATTTCGAGGTAAGCCCCGAAGAGGGCATCAGCCAGGCCATGAATGCCCTGTTCAAGAAGATCGTCAGCACGCCACGCCTGACCAGCTGACCATACTGCTGAAAAATGTGTTCTTCGTCTGGCTGTTTTTCTTGAGGTGGAGCGCTTCGAAACAGCTCGACTGACAGAAGCAGATGGCGGAGCAGCCTTAGCGGGCATTGACCCCCACCGGCAGGAGTGGCGTTCTGTCGCCGCTTCGCGCGCATCGGCAAGGCTTTTAAAACGCACCAGTCGGAACGTGAGTTGGAGCCGACCTTCGATCAGGCGCGAACATAAAATCTGTTTAGGAAGTGCTTTTTGGTGGGTGATGTAGGGCTCGAACCTACGACCCGCTGATTAAGAGTCAGCTGCTCTACCAACTGAGCTAATCACCCGAATTCCGTCCGCCGCAAGCCGTGCGCCGCCGGTGTGTGAGGGCGTATAATGGGGAACGAATTGCTTGTCCAGCGTCGAACGAAAATAAATTCGGTCAGAAAGAGCTTGCATCGACGGATGGGTCAGAGCTCCAGTGTCCCCCGGGCCAGCCGCACGGCCTCGCCCCCGATGCGGGCCCGGGCGATGCGCCCTTCCTTCACGTCGATGTGCAGGTGAATGTAGGAAGGACGGCCCATCTGGACGCCCTGCTCCACCAGAAGCGGGTGATGGCCGTCGGGCAGCGCATCGAAATGATGGACGGCACCGGCAAGCGCGGCAACGGCAGAGCCTGTCGCCGGGTCCTCCGTAATCCCCATGTCGGGAGAGAACATGCGCGCGTGGAACTTCGCATGATGATGCGTCCCGCCCCGACAGTACACATAGGCAGCCGCGAGGCCGCCATCTGCGAACGGGGCAACCTTTTCCCAGAGACCGGGATCGAATTCCAGGCTGTCGACCTCTGTTCGGCCGTGAACCGGTATCATGATGAACGGCACCCCCGCACTCCAGATCGAGGCACGGTGGTTTTCGAAGCCGATCGCACCGACCTGCAGGCTGAGCGCATCGGCGAGCCCCTGCATATCCAGCGGAAGATCAACCTTGGTGGGCGTTCTCGGCAGGTCGAATTCTGCGAAGCTCGCGGCGTGCTCGCGAAGCCGCACCGCACAGCGCACGGGCCCGACCTTCTCCTCCAGCACGCAGACCATGTCGATGTCGCCTTCATGCCCTCGTTGCAACTCCGCCAGCGCCACGGCAGTGCCGACGGTCGGGTGGCCTGCGAACGGAAGTTCTCGCGCCGGCGTGAAGATCCTCAGGCTCGCAGCATGGGCGGCATTGGTCGCCCGCTGGACGAAGACAGTCTCCGACAGGTTCATTTCCCGGGCGACCGCCTGCATCGTCTCGTCGTCGAGATCGTCACCGTCGAAAATGATCGCCAACGGGTTACCGGCAAGAACCTGATCCGTGAACACGTCGTAAATCCCGTAGCGGCGCGCCATCGTCACTCCCTGCACTGCAATCTCCGGATCGCAACCTGCCCGACCCGGCAGTTGGACGCAACCCGCCACGAACGACATGGTTGACGTTGTGGAGATACCTAGAGGCTCAGTTCCATCACCACCGGGCAATGATCGGACGCCTTGGGACGGTCCCAGCCGATCCTCGGAAACCGCTCGACCTCTTGTCCCGGCGGAAATGGCGTCCGATAGGGCTGACCGCCGCGAACGATTTCAGGCACCGCCGTAGCGTTGCGTGCCGCGAGCGCCGGCGACAACCAGATGTAGTCGAGCTGGCAGAGGTGCTGCTCCTCGGGCCCGCGGGCATGATAGAGGGTCCAGCGATCAAGCTCGGCCCGCCGTTCGACGGGGTTGACCGCAAAGCCATCTGCCGAAAACACGTCCAGCGCGCTCACGTCCTCGCGAACATGGTCGAACCTGTAGCCAAGGCGACGGCTGCCGGTGACGATAACCTTCTCCTGATAATCGTTCATGTCGCCGCAGATCGCGAAATTCTTCTTTGCCGCATGGCTGGCGCCGAAACGATCCTCGATGATCCTGCGCACCGCGGCCGCCTCGGCCGAACGCACCGCCATGGTGCTGATCCGCCCGTCGCCGGGCTCCCGCGCATTGCCCATCGACTTGAAATGCACGACATAGAGCGTCAGCGGACGCCCGCCGATCTTCAGGTCAAGCTCGAGGCAATCGCGCTTGAAGACCTTGTCGTGCGGCTTGACGGTTTCCGCCAGCGCCTCGTTGAAGAGATCGAGGTCCGCATAGGTCAGCATGGCATTGCTGCGGATGTCCACGAGTTCGATCGGCTGCCCGTGACGCGTCTTCTCGCGCATCAGCACCGCGACGTCGATGCCACGGGAGTCATTGCCCTCGACCAGGTACTTCTGCATGTAACCATGGCCGACCATCCGAAAGAGGTAGCCGTATTCGAAGGCATGCAGGGCGGGCATATTGTCCACCTCCTGCAGGCAAAGGATGTCGGCATCGGCGTCGGCGATTGCGAGCGCGGAGAGTTGTCGCGTATCATCGGTCGATGCCACGACCCGCGCCTGCTCCATCTGCTCATAGGCATCCTTGCTTCCGACGTCATAGAGGCGCATGACGCGATCACGCCGCAACTGGTTGCGGAATCCCGAGAAATCGAAGCGGGTGATGAGGTTCTCGATGTTGAAGGTGGCGAGGCGAACGGTCATTTCCAATTCCTGGATGGAAAGCTGTTATGCCCGCCGGCACCCGGAGTTACAACCGCCACCCGGACTGAAGCACCACCCGTACGGTTTCCCCCTGTCGCAACGGGTGTCTCGAGAATGCGCGCAGTGACTGCCCGCCTGCGATCTTCAGCCGCAGCGCGTAGCGCTCGCCCTCGAAGAAGGCAGAGGTTACCTCTGCTTCGATCCCGGCCGCATCAAGAACCACGTCCTGCGGCCGTATCAGAACATCGACCTGAGGTTGGCTCCCGTCACAGCCGAGGATCGCTTCCCGCAGATGCAGCCATTCCAGTCTCCGGCTTAACTCCGGATTGAACCGGACCGACAGGATCGACCCCTGCCCTACCAGTCCGCCGACCACACGACCCTCCGGGCGCGCATAGATCTCCTCCGGCGGTGCGACCTGCAGCAGCCGCCCCTCGGACATGACCGCGACGTCGGTCGCCAGTGCCATGGCCTCGCTCTGGTCGTGCGTGACGTAGATCATCGTAGCGCCGGACCGCGCGTGAAACTCCCGAAAGGTTTCCTCCATCTCCTGTCGCAGGTGCCGGTCGAGGTTAGCGAGCGGCTCGTCGAGCAGCACCACGTCCGGCTCGGTGACGAGGCAGCGGGCCAGCGCCACGCGTTGCCTCTGGCCACCCGAAAGTGCTGCGGGCCGCCGATCCGCAAAGGCCTCCAGCCGCACTGCCGACAGCGCCTCACGCACCTTCTGCCGCGCCCTTTCCTTCGCCACGCGCCTCACCTTCAGCGGATAGCCGACATTCTCCGCAACCGTCATGTGCGGCCAGAGAGCATAGGATTGGAACACCATGGCCATGTTGCGTCGCTCGGGCGGCAGCATGGTTGCGGCGTCGGCAAGCAGACGCTCGCCAAGCAGGATGGAACCATCGGTCGGCTGCTCGAAGCCGGCGATCATCCGCAGCACCGTCGTCTTGCCGCAGCCGGAAGGCCCCAGCAATGCCAGGAAGCGGCCCTGCTGTACGGTCAGCGAAAGATCCCGCACCGCCGGGTCAGCATTGGCAAAGCGCTTCTCGAGGCTGTTGAGGATCAGCGGCGCCATGGCAGGGCTCCAACGGGCATACGGCGCGCCATCAGTTCGAGAAAGAGCATGAGGACAACCACCAGAAGGACGACCAGCACCGAGAGCGCTGCAGCAAGATTAAAGCTGCCGCTGTCGTCGAGATTGTAGATAGCGACGCCGAGGGTTTGCGTCCCCGCCGACCACAGCAGCGCCGATATGGTCAATTCGTTGCAGGCGATCAGGAAGACCAGGATCACCGATGAACCTGCCGCCGGGGCGATCATAGGCACCATCACATCACGCATTCGCCGGGAGAAGCCGGCGCCGGCAAGGCGAGCTGCCTCTTCTAGCGACGGGTCGAGCTGTCGATAGGCGCTGACGACCGGCTTGAGGCTGACCGCGAGGAAGCTGGAAAGATAGGCGATGAGGATGATCCAGACAGTTCCGTAGATCGAGACGCCAAGAACAGGCAACGGAGCAGCGAAGAGCAGGATGAAGGCAACCGCCAGCACAATGCCCGGCAGGGCATAGGGTATCTCGGCGAGCGCGCCAACCACGCCCGCCAGCCGGCTCCTTGTCTGAACGATATAATACCCGAGCAGTACGGAGATCAGCAGCAGCCCAAGTGCGGTCGCGAGTGCCAGCGTGAGGGAATTCGCAAAGGCAGTCTGCGTCACCGACTGCCGCAACAGCACCTCCTCGTAAGCGTGCAGGGTCGCCGTTTCCACCGTCAGCGGCACACCGTAGGCCGGCGCGAGCGAGCTTGCCAGGAGCGCCAGGAACGGCAGGACGAGGATGACACAGGTCAGACCCCAGAGAAGCACTTCCACCGCCAGGCGATGGCGACTGAGAGTGAAGAGTGCAACTTGCCCGGAGTGCCCGATGGCGCGAAAATCGCGTCCCCGCAAGACGCGCGCCTCCACCGACAGCCCGACGAGCGCAAGGAGCGTGATCAGGGCCGAGATGATGGAGATATCGGAGAAGGTCGTCGGCCCGAAGCTCGCAAATTTCGAATAGATCAGCGTCGGCAGCGTATAGATCGAGGCAGGAATACCGAGGATTGCCGGGATTCCGAAATTGCCGATGCCGGAGACGAATGCAATCGCCGCACCGGCGACGAGCCCGGGCGTGGCGAGCGGCAGGACGATGTCGATCAGCACGCGCCAGGAGGAGGCCCCCGAAAGCCGTGCCGCCTCGACGCCCTCCTTGGGCAACGCGAGCAGGCCGGCCCGCATGGCCAGGTAAACGAGCGGCGCATGCTGGACCCCGAAAAGGAGCGCGATCCCGCCGATGGAATAGAGCGGCTGCGGGCTGCCGAGCGGCGGCGCCATTCCGATCGCCTTGAGCAGCGTGCTCGATGGCCCCGTCAGACCAATCCAGGAAAGCGCCGTCACCTGCGGCGGGATCATCATCGGCAGCATGAACAGGAAGCCGAGGGCATTCCTGCCCCGGACATCGAACAGCGTCAGCAGGACGGCAAAGCTTCCGCCGAGGATGGCCGCTGCCACCAGCCCCAGGAAGGACGTCGTCAACGTATTGAGCGTGGCGTCCCAGAGCGCCGGGTCGGCAAGCAACCGCCCCGCGTCACCTTTCAGTGCGGAGGCGATGCCGGTCACGGTAAGCCGGGCAAGCGGCAGAACGCTGAGGACAACGATGACTATGGCGACAAAAGGAAACAGCCAGCGCGGCTGGCTGTTTCTGGAATAAGCCGAGGATGGCATTGCAGGTGGCGCAATCAGCCGGCGGCGTCGAAGATATCGGAGAAGGACTTCAGATCCTGTTCCGAGTTCTTCAGGGCATCTGCGGCATTGAGCGGCAGAACCTTGATCTCCTCGCGCGGCGGGAAGCCGGCCGGAACGCCGAGACCGCTATGCACGGGGATGTAGCCGAGGTCGAGCTGCACCTTCTGGCCCTCGTCCGAGAGGATGTAGTCGATGAACTTTTTGGCAGCTTCCTCATGTTTCGCGGAGGACAGGATTGCGACGGGCTCGGTCACGGCCGAAACGCCCTCTTCCGGGAAGACGAATTCGACCGGCGCACCCTTGGCCTTTTCGCGGATCGGCAGGTAGTCAACGACCATGCCATAGGCCTTCTCACCCGAGGCGACCGACTTCAGCACAGCACCGTTTCCGCCGGCGGCGATGGCACCATTGTCCTTGAGCTGCCGGTAGTAGTCCCAGCCCAGGCCGTCGACGCCGGTCAGCGTCTGGGCATGGATGAGGGCCGCACCCGACGTCAGCGGGCTCGGCATGGCAACGAGGCCCTTGGCTTCCGGCTTGGCAAGGTCCTTCCAGCTTGCCGGCTTCATGCCGGCCTGGGTGTTGTACATGATGCCGGTGGTGATCAGCTTCGTCGAGTAGTAGTGACCGTCGGCGTCGTAGAGAGACGCATCCAGGTTCTTCGCTTCCGGCGACCTGTAGGCAAGCAGCTGCCCTGCCTGCTTCATCCGCTCGAGCGTCACGGTATCGGCGATCAGCAGGACGTCGGCGACCGGATTTCCGGCCTCGATCTCGGCCATGAGCTTCGCCATGATCTTCGGTGTCCCGTCGCGAACCCATTCGACCTCGAGACCGGGATTGGCGGCCTTAAAACCGTCGACCGTCGCCTGCGCGTCCTCGTTCGGCTGGCTCGTATAGATCACGAGATCCGCGGCCTCGACAGCGCCCGCAAGCAGGGCTGTGACTGCAAGAGTGGAGATTGCTGAGACGATCTTGTTCATGGGGGATCCTTCCTGATGGGATGCCCCGCTAGATCACAGCCGTCTAACAGTCATGTGACAGCGCGCCGTCCTGCTGTGGACGGCGGAAGGCGCCCGCGAACCCAGGCGCCTTCCAATGTCGGATCACATCACGCCGCTTCGGCTACTGCCGTGCTGATCAGGCGACCGAGGCGCTGGATGCCCTCCTCGATCATCGCTTCGCTTGCGCAGGAGAAGGAGAGCCGAAGCGTATTGTTGTTCGAACCATCCGCGTAGAAAGCCTTGCCGGGAACGAAAGCAACCTTCTCCGTCTGGATCGACCGCGCGAGAAGCTCGGCACCGTCCATGCCTTCCGGAAGTCGCACCCAGACGAACATGCCACCTTCGGGTTTCGTCCAGGTGGCACCGGCGGGCATGTACTTGTCGAGCGCCGCAAGCATCGCGTCGCGGCGGGCGCTGTAGGCCTTCTTGATCTTGGCCACCTGCTCCGGGAATATGCGTTCGGCGACATGGGCGATCGCGATCTGGTTTATGGTGGAGGAGTGCAGGTCGGCTGCCTGCTTCATCAGCACCAGCTTGCGGATAACCGGCATCGCAGCGACGACGAAGCCCACCCGAAGCCCCGGGGCGAGCGTCTTGGAGAAGCTGCCGCTGTAGATCGTCCGCGTGTTCTCGATCCCGCCATTGCGGGCGATATCGAGCGCCATGATCGGTGGCACGGGCTCGCCGTCATAGCGCAGGTTCTGGTAGGCGGCATCCTCGATGATCGCGACATCCAGTTCGTCCGCCAGTTCCAGCAGCTTCTCGCGACCTGCGCGATCCACCGTCTCCCCCGTCGGATTGGAGAAGTCGGACGAGAGGTATGCGAACTTGACCGCGCCGCCCGCCTTCGCAGCAGCCTCGCGATAGCCGTCCGGCGTGCGGTTGCCGTTCAGCGACAGCTGGTCGTAGGTCGGCTCATAGGCGTTGAAGGCCTGCAGCGCGCCCAGATAGGTCGGCCAGGTGACGAGCGCCGTATCCTTCGGCGACAGGAAGAGCTTGCCGAGGTAATCCAGCGCCTGCTGCGACCCGGACGTGATGAAGACATTGTCGACGCTACACGGGATGCCGATCTTCGCCATCTCGCCGACCAGCCATTCGCGCAGCGGCTTATAGCCTTCGCTGACCGAGTACTGCAGCGCAGCGTTCACCTGAGGCCCGGAGAAGATGTCGGCATAGGCCTGCTTGAATGCTTCGTCCGGAAACAGCGCCGGGTCCGGAATGCCACCTGCGAAGGAAATGATGTCCGGCTGCTCCAGGAGCTTCAGCAGCTCCCGGATTTCGGATGCGCGCATCCTCGAAGAACGCGTTGCGAAGATATGTTCCCAATCAAGCACCGGATGTTTCCTCATGTTTCAATTTTGTTGGCGCCAGCTTTACATAAGTTGCGATAGGTAAGCAATACTGACCTATCGTCGTTCGGAGTTTATCGCCATGGCGCGAGGCATGGAAGGCGCATGCGATCCGAACCAAGCAAAAGCGAACGCCGCGTCTTCAGCATGAAAACGCGGCGCCGGCATGATCGAGATGGCTGTCAGTTGACCGACTTGTCGACCAGCTTGTTCTTGCCGATCCACGGCATCATGCCGCGCAGCTTTTCGCCGACTTCTTCGATCTGGTGGCTGTCGTTCATGCGGCGGATGCCCTTGAAGCGTGCCATGCCAGAACGGTACTCCTGCATCCACTCGGAGGTGAACTTGCCCGTCTGGATGTCCTTCAGGACGCGCTTCATCTCGGCCTTCGTTTCTTCCGTGATGATGCGCGGACCGGTGACGTACTCGCCCCACTCGGCCGTGTTGGAGATCGAGTAGTTCATGTTGGCGATGCCGCCTTCGTAAATCAGGTCGACGATCAGCTTCACTTCGTGGAGGCATTCGAAATAGGCCATCTCCGGAGCGTAGCCAGCTTCCACCAGCGTTTCGAAGCCGGCGCGGATGAGCTCGACCAGACCGCCGCAAAGGACGACCTGCTCGCCGAACAGATCGGTTTCGCACTCTTCCTTGAAGTTGGTCTCGATGATGCCCGAACGACCGCCGCCGACGCCGCAGGCGTAGGAGAGCGCGAGTTCAAGTGCGTTGCCGGAGGCGTTTTGGTGAACGGCAACGAGGCACGGCACGCCGCCACCCTTCTGGTATTCGCCGCGAACCGTATGGCCCGGGCCCTTCGGCGCGATCATCACGACGTCGACGGACGCCTTCGGCTCGATCAGGCCGAAATGCACGTTGAGGCCATGGGCGAAGGCGATCGCGGCGCCGTCACGAATGTTGCCAGCGATGTCGTTCTTGTAGATGTCCGCCTGAAGTTCGTCCGGCGTTGCCATCATCATCAGGTCGGCCCAGCCGGCCGCTTCGGCAACCGTCATGACCTTGAAGCCGTCAGCTTCGGCCTTCTTGGCTGTGGGGGAACCCGCCTTGAGAGCAATCGCCACGTTCTGGGCGCCGGAGTCCTTCAGGTTCAGCGCATGTGCGCGACCCTGGGAACCGTAGCCGATAATGGCGACCTTCTTCGACTTGATGAGGTTGAGATCGGCATCGCGATCGTAATAGACGCGCATCGTATATGTCCTTCCCTATGCGTGTTCGTTGTTGATGGTGCTTATCGTCCCGAGGAGAAGCGCACTGCCTCCCCCGATTCTTGGCGCGTGCCGTGAAGCGTCAGGAAGGCATCGACCGCCCTCCGCGCCTGGCGCGCATTATCTTTGAGCCCCGGCTCGCCAAGCAGCATGCGCACATGCAGGTCGGAGACGACAAGGCCATAGAGCGTATGATAGGCGGCGTCCGCATCGTCGAAGCGCAGAAGGCCGGCGCGCTTTCCCGCATCCATGAGGGCGATGGCGCGACGGTCGATCTGCCGACGCCCGTGCTCCAGAAGAAGCTTGCCGAGCTTCGAGCCGTCCCGACCCGACTGGCCGACTGCCAGGCGGTTCAGCGCCAGCGAGATGTCCCCGGACAGAACCTCCAGCAAATCGCGCGCGAAGGTTTCCAGATGTTCCCGAAGGTTCTCGGGCGTCAGCTTCTCCTTGCCGCGCTCGAAGGTCCGCACCTTGCTTGCCTGGTGCGCGATCATCGCAGCGAGCAGGCCGTCGCGGTCTCCAAACCACTTGTATAGGCTTTCCTTCGAGCAGTTCGCGGCCCTTGCCAGACCGGACGTCGTCAACGCCCTGTCGCCACCCTCCACAAGCAGGCGCAACGCCTGTTCCAGAACCTCGTTCTGGCGGGGTGTAAATTCAGGCATCCGGCCGGCATCGGCGATCACAACATCTGCTCCAACAAACTGGTACCGTACGGTACGGTTCTTGTTAGCCTTATGCGGAAGTCTGCATTGCTCGTCAAGGGGATTCATTGCATCAATGGCTGACCATATGAGCTGCGGCGGAGACCGGAACGATGAAGCCGACATTCAACAGAACAGCCCTCCTCGCGGTTGCTGCCTGCCTGCTCCTCCCGTCCCTGGCGCTGGCCGCGGAGATGCGGTGCGGCTGGCTCGACAACCCGACGCCGCGCAACTGGTGGCTGGAAGATAGCGAGAAGACCTGGACCCTCATGACGCAGGACCCCGACCGCCCGGATGGGCCGGAGGGGATGGAACTGGTTCCGGACCTGACAGAAGGAGAGTTCGTAGAGGTCAATGGCCCGTCCTATGGCTATGCCTGCGTCTGCATGTCCGTAGAGACCGATGGCGACGAACGGATCACGAAGATCCTGTCTGTCAGGCAACTCCAAATTGCCCAGTGCAACAACGACAAGGCGCTCGCATCCAGAAACTGACGGCAAGCGCGAACCGTTGCGGCAAACCATCAGCTTCTATGGCTAGCGGGCGTAGTCCACGGGTAAGGCCTCGCCGCTCTTCAGCACCTCCATAGAGATGAAGGCGGAGACGTCGAACAGTTCGATCCGCTTGACCAGCCGCCGGTAGACTACGTCGTAATGCTCCACCCGGGGCAACACGACCTTGAGGATGTAGTCGTAGCTGCCCGTCAGCCGATGCGCCTCGACAATCTCGCCGATGTCGCTGATCGCCTTGCGGAAAGTCTCGATCCAGTCGTCGGAATGGTGCGCGGTCTTGATCAGTGCGAAGACAGTCGTCGGCACGCCGATGCGCTCCCGATCAAGCACCGCAATCCTGCCTCGGATATATCCCGCCTCCTCGAGCCTTTGGATGCGCCGCGAACACGCCGACGGCGAAAGCGCCACCTGCTCCGCCACCTCCGCCACCGGCATCCCGGCATTCTCTTGCAGAAGATCCAGAATCTTCCGGTCGCGCTGATCCAGCATCGGTAACTCTCCTTCATATGCACCCAACATGCATCGTATCGGACATTTGCGCAACGAACGTGCGCTGGCAAACATAAGCATGCTGAAGATTGCACGCCTCGGGACACAGATGCGCTCTAACTTCTCGACAACGTCCAGAAGGGGAACAGCAATGAAAAGCATCGGTTTGATCGGCGGTATGAGCTTCGAGAGCACGGCAGTCTATTATCGCCTGATCAACGAGACGGTGCGCGCCCGCCGTGGCGGGCTGGCGTCCGCCGATATCCTGCTCCACTCCGTGAACTTCGCGGAGATCGTCGAGATGCAGAAGGCCGGTCGCTGGAATCTTGCGACCAAGGTGCTGGCGGATAGTGCCAGGCGGCTTGAGGCGGCGGGTGCATCCTGCGTGCTGATCTGCACCAACACCATGCACCTCATCGCGGATGAGGTCGCGGGTGCCGTCCGCATCCCGCTCATCCACATCATCGATGAGACCGCGGCGGCGCTGCGCGCCCAGGGGCTGAGGCGCCCCCTCCTGCTCGCAACCCGATACACGATGGAGCACGGTTTCTATACCGACCGGATGAAGACGCTGGGCATCGACGTGATGGTCCCGGACTCCGAAGACCGGACTGCCATGCACGACATCATCTTCAGCGAACTGTGCGCCGGATCAGTGAGGGACGACTCGCGCGACCGTGCCTTGGCCATGATCGGGAAAGCGAAGGCCGCCGGTGCCGACAGCGTCATCCTCGGCTGTACGGAAATCTGCCTTCTGCTGGATCCGGAGACCCTGCCTCTGCCCTGCATCGATTCGACGACCGTTCATGCCCGCGCCGCCGTGGACTTCGCGTTCTCCCCCGAGATGGCTGCCGACGCGGCGGAATAGGTCAGACGGTCTGGCCGCAGGCGCGGCGGAATCGGCGCACCGTTTCCGCCATCCCGAATTCCAGTGCATCGGCCGTCAGGCCATGGCCGATGGAAACCTCTGCCAGATGGGGAATGCGCCGGACCAGCGGTGGCAGGTTCGCGACCGTGAGGTCGTGGCCGGCATTGACGCTGAGCCCTTCGGCCTTCGCGGTATCGGCCGTCTGCCCGAGCTTCTCGATGATCGCCGCTGCACGTTCCGGAGCGTCGTAGCAGCCACCATAGGGCCCGGTGTAGAGCTCGATTCGATCCGCCCCCGTCGCCTTCGCGAGCCGCACCGCTTCCACGTCACCGTCGCCATCGGCAAACAGCGACACGCGAATTCCCTTCGCCTTCAGCCGCGCCACGATCGGCTTCAGCATCTCGCCGTCGCGGCGGAAGTCAAAGCCGTGGTCGGACGTCGCCTGGCTCGGATCGTCCGGCACCAGCGTCACCTGCTCCGGTTCCGTCCGCTCGCAGAGCGTCAGGAATTCCTCGCTCGGATATCCCTCGATGTTGAACTCGGCCTCAGGGAACTCGTCGTCGATCAGCGCCCGGATGACCGGCAGGTCGGAGAAGCGGATATGCCGCTGGTCCGGCCGAGGATGCACCGTCAACCCGCTTGCGCCGGCCTGCAGCGCAATGCGTCCTAGATGCTCCAGGCTCGGCCATGGCAGGTCGCGCCGGTTGCGCAGCATGGCGATGGCATTGATGTTGACCGAGAGCGTGGTCGGCATGGCTCTGCTTCCGATTGGGACGATGTTCCCGTGGTTTATGCCAGCCGCGGCACGAATGCCAACGAGTTTAGCGCATGCACCCATCTTCGATTTTGATGATGCCGCCTTGCCTCTTCCCGGCAGCAGCTGCGACAGAACATCGCGAAGCTGGGTATGACACCCTTGCTGAATACCAAACGTCAATTCTAACAGGGATTTAACCTGACAGGTCGGTGGCGCAGCAGTAGCCAGACACTGGTCCTTCCAACCAATGAATGAGTATCATCATGCACTCGCTCCTCTCCCGCTACGCTACGCCCCTCGTCACCGGGCTCTTCGTCGTCTCGCTCGTCTCGGGCATTGCCCTCTTCTTCCATTTCCAGAGCGGCGCCTTCCATTCGATGCACGAGTGGCTGAGCATGGTGCTCATCCTCCCCTTCATCCTGCATATCTGGAAAAATTGGCGCCCGTTCCAGAACTACTTCAAACGCCTGCCAATGGCGCTCGCCATCGGCGTGTCCATCGCCGCATCCATCCCTTTCGCCT
Organism: Pseudorhizobium flavum; assembly: GCF_044142885.1. Taxonomy (NCBI): domain Bacteria; kingdom Pseudomonadati; phylum Pseudomonadota; class Alphaproteobacteria; order Hyphomicrobiales; family Rhizobiaceae; genus Pseudorhizobium; species Pseudorhizobium flavum. The sequence continues at coordinate 391,227 of NZ_JBIOKZ010000002.1, read as the reverse complement.
GGCCCGCATTGACCTCGACCGGCCCCTCCACCGGCAACCCTGCCGTTGCCATGGCGGGCGTCATCACCGGAAGCCCTGCTGCCGAGGTCGCACCTCTGTTCGACCAGACGGAAGAGGCATTCCTGGCACTGCTGAGTGAGGGAGGTTTCCCCGTTTCGGATGCGCGCAAGACGCTGCGCGAGATCGCAGCCGAGTCGGGCAAGACGGATCGCGACGTCGTTGCACTCCTTGCCTCGATGCGGAAGTGATCGGTAGAGCGGAGCGCTCGCCTCTCATTTGACGATGGTGATCGTCTCCGCCGCGCGGGTGATGGCAGTGTAGAGCCAGCGCTCGCGCGTGTCGCGAAAGGCCCAGCTCTCGTCGAACAACACGACGTTGTTCCACTGCGAGCCCTGCGCCTTGTGGACGGTTAATGCATAGCCGTAATCGAACTCGTCGTAGCGCTTGCGCGTCGACCAGGGAATTTCCTCTTCGCTCTCGAAGGCAGCCTTCAGGAGCTTTATCTTCGCAGCACCGCGATCCATGTCGTCGTCTTCGGGGCGGATCATCAGGTTGATGCCGGGCTTGACGGTCTCGCGGGATGAGCTCATTACCTGCCAGAGCGAGCCGTTCAAGAGCCCCTTCACCTGGTCGTTGCGCAGGCAGACGAGCTTGTCGCCTGACTGCGGGTAGCCGGTGCTGAACCCCTTCAACTCGCGGAGCCGCTGGTTGTAGCGCTTGCGTGTCTTGTTCGTGCCGACCAGCACCTGGTCCGCCTCCAGCACCAGAGCCTGGTTCACCTCGTTTCGCGAAATCACCTGGGCGGTGCCGTAGTGGCCATACATGATCTCCTTGCCCTCGCGCACGTTCATGGCGAGCTGGATGATCGGGTTGTCGCGGGCCTGGCGGTGGATCTCGGTCAGCAGGTAATCCGGTTCCTGCTCGGTGAAGAAACCGCCTCCGGAAACGGGCGGCAGTTGTCCGGGGTCGCCGAGGACCAGGATCGGTGTCCCGAAGCTCAGGAGATCCCGGCCAAGCTGCTCGTCCACCATGGAGCACTCATCGATGACGATCAGCGCTGCCTTCGCGACCGGACTCTGGCGGTTGATGGAAAACATTGGCGAGATCGAGGTCTTGCCGGTCTCCTCGTCGGAGACCTCCTCCTCGCCGCGCGGCCGGTAGATCAGCGAATGGATCGTCTTGGCGTTCTTGGCGCCGCGTGAACGCAGCACCTGCGCTGCCTTGCCGGTGAAGGCGGCGAAAAGGACCTCGCCGTCGACATGCTCGGCGAAATGCTTGGCCAGCGTTGTCTTGCCGGTACCGGCATAGCCGAATAGCCGGAAAACCTCCTGGCGGCCATCCTTGAGCCAGCGCGAAACGGCCTTCAGGGCCTCGTCCTGTTGCGGGGCGAATTGCATGGCTGCGACATGGCAGGATTCTGGACGCTACCGCAACCGAAAAGAACGAAAGCAGATCAGGGCGATCCGGATAACGGATCGTTGATGAGCTCAATCGGCACGCCATGCGGCGTCGCCTCCGCCGCCCGCTGCCAGCTTTTCTGAAGCCCCAGTATGGCTTCGGCGTCCGCGATGCCTTTGCCTACCAGCAGGCCCGTCAGCGCCTCCACCCAGCAATCGAAATAGTCGCTGCCGTCTGCGGCTCGTCCGGGCTTGTGAACCTCCGCCGACAGCGAATCCGCCCATTCACGCCAGGAGAAAAGCCCCTTCTCGTGAAGGTGTACGGTGATCGCAAAGGCCTCGGCTGCCCAAGGCTCCGGAAACACCGGATCGCCCTCTTCAGACCGCGGCAGGCCCTCCGTCTGGGCAAATCGCGATCTTGCTTCACACACGCTCAAGATAGCTCTCCCATGCGTCGATCGACACCGTCAGCGTCGGATCGGCGCCCTCGCCCCAGATTTCGCCTCCATCGAATACGACCGTATAGACCCATTGCGGGTTCTCGCCACGCCCGTGCGCATTGTCGTCGGCAAAGACGAAGGAGCCCTGCACCGCCTCCACCACGCCGGTCTTCTCCCGTGCATAGCGGGGCAAGCGCGTGTGCGTCACGGGATTGAAGTTACGTGTTCGCACCCGATCGCCAACCGCAAATCGTGGCTCGGTGTCCACGGGTCGATCACACGGGCCGCCCCGCGCGAGCACGCCCGGCACCATGTCCGCCGTCAGCACCCGCTTCGGCTTTGCCGGCTCCTGCAGCTTGTGCCCGGCGCTGATCTCCTCGTCGCTGGCAAAGCCGTGCCGCTCCAGCAGTGTCTCCAGCGCCCGAATCCAGATTTCGTAGTAGCTCGCGTCCAGGTACTGGGCCGGTGGAATGTTCTCCCGGGCATGGCGGCTCTCATCCAGCGTCCAGGCGCCGAATGCGCCGCAGGAGAGCGTGATTCCCAGCGCCCGCTTCTCCCACTCCGCGTGGAAGACCGGCTCGTTCGGCTCCGGAGCAACCGGGCCGAACCCCATCTGGCCGCCGAGGTCGTGAGGCCCGTTCATCGCAGCTGCTCCGGCGCAAGCGCCAGGCCGGTACCGATCATCGCGTCGCGCGTCACGAGATCAGCCAGCGCCTCCTCGTCCAGATCCTCCGTGCCATCCGGACGCGTCGGCACCACGATATAGCGGAGCTCGGCCGTCGAATCCCAGACGCGGATCTTCGTGTCGTCAGGGAGCGTCACGCCGAATTCGTCCAGCACGCCGCGCGGATCGATCACCGCCCGCGAGCGGTAGGCTGGCGCCTTGTACCAGACGGGTGGCAGTCCAAGAACAGCCCACGGGTAGCAGGAGCAGAGCGTGCAGACGACGAGATTGTGCGTCTCCGGCGTGTTGAAGACCGCCCGCATATGTTCTCCCTGGCGGCCGGTAAATCCGAGACTGGCGATCGCGGCCGTGGCATCGCGCCGGAGCCAGTCGGCGAAGTCCGGATCGCTCCACGCCTTCGCGACCACGCGCGCACCGTTGCGCGGGCCTACCTTCGTCTCGTAGGTGTCGACGATCGCATCGATGGCCGCGGGATCGATCAGACCCTTTTCCGTCAGCACCGTCTCGAGAGCCTTCACACGGGCCTGCATGTCGGAATAGCGGTTGTCGTGGTGGTGATGATCGTCATCATCGTGATGGTGATGGTCGTGGTGATCCATCGTCCCCTCCTCTACCTGAGCATCGGCCAGAGGCTGATGACGAGCAGCACAGCCATTGTGATGTTGAACCACTTGAGCCGCACCGGCACCGACAGCCAGTCACGCAGCGCCGAGCCGAATCCGGCCCAGGTCGAGACGCTTGGCAGGTTGACGAGCGCAAAGGCCACACCGACCAGCAGCACCGTCGGCACGTAGGCTGCCGGATTGGTGTAGGTGGCCATGGCCGTCACCGCCATCACCCAGGCCTTCGGGTTCACCCACTGGAAGGCGGCCGCGCCGAGGAAGCTCATCGGCCGCGCCCCCGCCTCGCCCTCAGCAAGACTGCGTGACGTGCCGATCTTCCACGCAATCCAAATGAGGTAGGCGCCACCGGCGAACTTCAGCAGCGTGTAGACAAGCGGGACGCTCTGCATCAGCGCACCGAGCCCCAGCCCCACCCCGATCAGCAGCGACAGGAAGCCTGCGCCTATCCCCAGCATGTGCGGGATCGTGCAGCGGAAGCCGAAGTTCACGCCGGAAGCAAACAGCATCATGTTGTTGGGGCCGGGCGTGATCGAGGTCGTAAAGGCAAACAGGACCAAGGCCAGAAACGTCTCCAGCGGCATGTCTTCTCCAGGCGCCAATGCGTTGATTTGACCAAATGGTCGCCTCGTTCGGCGGGCGGCCTGTCAAAGCTTTATGCTTAATCCCCCACAGCTTCAAGCGGGCTTGGCAGGCAACCGTTACGCCTTATCTTGCCTCCATTGTGCAGGAGCAAGCGATGATCGACGACACCCTTCCCACAGTCACTCTCTCGAACGGCGTCACCGTGCCGGCACTCGGTCTCGGGACATGGCAGATGGGAGAGGACGTGCGCGCAGCCCAGCGGGAGGTCGAGGCCCTGCGACACGGGATCGACCTCGGCCTGACACTGATCGACACAGCGGAAATGTATGGCCAAGGTGGCGCCGAGGAGATCGTCGGCGAGGCGATCAGCGGGAGGCGGGACGACGTCTTCCTGGTCAGCAAGGTCTATCCCTGGAACGCCAGCCGCGAGGGCACGATCGCCGCCTGCGAGCGGAGCCTCAAGCGCATGAAGACCGACCGCATTGACCTCTATCTCCTCCACTGGCGCGGAGAACATCCGCTGGCGGAAACGGTCGATGCGTTCGAGACGCTTCGACGCCAAGGCAAGATCGGTGCATGGGGCGTCTCCAACTTCGACCTCGGCGACATGCAGGAACTGCTTGCGCTACCCGATGGAGGTAACTGCGTCGCAAACCAGGTCCTCTACAACCTGTCGCGCCGCGGCGTCGAATACGATCTCCTGCCCTGGTGCCAGGAGCGCGGGATCGCCGTCATGGCCTATTCGCCCATCGAACAGGGGAGCCTCGCCCGCAACGAGGCCCTCATCCACATCGCCAAAGCCTACCAGGCGACTCCGGCGCAGGTGGCGCTCGCCTTCCTGATGGAACGGGAGGGCGTGGTCGCCATCCCGAAATCCTCCCATGCGGCCCGCGTCGCCGAAAACCGGGAGGCAGCGGCGCTGGACCTCACCGACGAGGATCTGGACGCACTGGATGCCGCCTTCCCGCCACCGAGCCGGCCCATGCCGCTGGAGATGATCTGATCACATTCCCTGCGGCCCGCGGTTCATCGCCGCAATCCCGGTGCGGCAGATCTCGATCAGGCCGAGCGGCTTCAGGATCGCTACGAACTGGTCGATCTTTGAGGACTTGCCGGTAATCTCCAGGATGAAGTGCTCGACCGTCGCGTCCACCACCTTGGCCTGGAAGGCGTCGGCAAGCCGCAGTGTCTCGGCGCGGTGCTCGCCCGAGCCCACGACCTTGATCAGTGCCACCTCGCGCTCGATTGGCCGCTCCTGACCAAGGCTCTGGGCCCTGACCGTCAGGTCGACCACGCGGTGCACCGGCACGATACGCTCGAGCTGCGCCTTGATCTGCTCAAGAACGCTCGGGGTGCCGCGCGTCACAATAGTGATGCGCGACAGATGCGCCTCGTGCTCCGTCTCCGAGACGGTGAGGCTCTCGATGTTGTAGCCGCGGCCGGAGAACAGGCCAATAACACGGGCCAGCACGCCCGGCTCGTTGCTGACGAGCACCGAGAGCGTGTGGCTTTCCGCCTTCGCCGTCTCGGGAGCGATGAAGTAGGCCGAGCCGGTGGGTAGTTGATGGGCATTCATTGGTTTGCGTCCACTATTTCAGGAATGACTTTAACAAGCGGTGCTCACACGAGCTGTCGGCCCTTGGCGTCGATCGCCGTCGCAACGGCCTCGTCGGTCGCCTCGTCGGGCAGCAGCATCTCGTTATGCGCCTTGCCGGACGGGATCATCGGGAAGCAGTTGGCGAGGTTGGCCACCCGGCAGTCGAAGATCACCGGCTTCTTGACCGCGATCATCTCCTCGATCTTGCCGTCGAGTTCCTTCGGGTCGTCGCAATACATGCCGACCGCGCCATAGGCCTCCGCCAGCTTGACGAAGTCCGGCATGGCTTCCGTGTAGGAGTTGGACAGGCGGTTGCCGTGCAGAAGCTGCTGCCACTGGCGCACCATGCCCATGTATTGGTTGTTGAGGATGAAGATCTTGATCGGCAGGTTGTACTGAATAGCACAGGACATTTCCTGGATGCACATCTGGATCGACGCGTCGCCGGCGATGTCGATGACCAGCGCGTCCGGATGCGCAACCTGGACGCCGATGGCGGCCGGCAGGCCATAGCCCATCGTTCCGAGACCCCCGGACGTCATCCACCGGTTGGGCTCCTCGAAGCCGAAGAACTGCGCTGCCCACATCTGGTGCTGGCCGACCTCGGTTGTCACGAAGGTCTCCCTGCCCTTCGACAGTTCGTAGAGCCGTTCGATCGCATATTGCGGCATGATGACGTCGTTGGACGGCTTGTAGGCGAAGGACTTGCGCGCTCTCCAGCGGTCGATGCTATCACGCCACTCCTGCGTCTGGCTCTTCTCGGGCTTCTTCGGCAGGGCACGCCACAGGCGGACCATATCCTCCAGCACCGTTCCGACATCGCCGAGGATCGGAATATCGACACGGACATTCTTGTTGATCGACGACGGGTCGATGTCGATGTGGATCTTTCGCGAATTCGGCGAGAAAGCATTGATCCGACCGGTGATGCGGTCATCGAAGCGGGCGCCGATGCAGACCATGACGTCGCAGTCATGCATCGCCATGTTCGCTTCGTAGGAGCCATGCATGCCGAGCATGCCGAGCCAATTCTTGCCCGAAGCCGGATAGGTGCCGAGCCCCATCAGGGTCGAGGTGATCGGGAAGTCCGTCAATTCGACGAGCTCGCGCAGCAGGCGCGACGCTTCCGGGCCGGAATTGACTACTCCGCCGCCCGTATAGAGAACGGGCCGCTTCGCCGTCGCCATCAGTTCGATAGCCGCCTGGATTGCCTTCAGGTCGCCCTGCAGCTTCGGCGTATAGCTCTTGTTGACTACGGTCTCGCCGGGAGGCGTGTAGGTGCCGGTTGCAAACTGGATATCCTTCGGAACGTCGACGACAACCGGGCCGGGACGACCGGTCTGCGCAATACGGAAGGCCTCGTGGATGACGCCCGCCAGTTCGTTGACGTCCTTGACCAGCCAGTTGTGCTTCGTGCAGGGTCGCGTGATGCCGACGGTGTCGCATTCCTGGAAAGCATCCGAGCCGATCAGCGTCGTCGGGACCTGTCCCGAGATGCAGACCAGCGGCACCGAATCCATCAGCGCATCCTGCAGTGGCGTGACGGCATTGGTGGCACCCGGACCGGAGGTCACCAGCATGACGCCGACCTTGCCGGTCGAACGCGCATAGCCTTCCGCGGCGTGGCCGGCGCCCTGCTCGTGGCGAACGAGGATGTGTTGGATCTCCTCCTGCTGGAAGATCTCGTCATAGATCGGCAGGACCGCACCGCCTGGATAGCCGAAGATGTGCTCCACCCCGTTATCCTTCAGCGCCCTCAGAACGATCTCCGCTCCCGTCATCCGATTGTTGCTGTCCGTCATTGTCTGGTCCATCCGCTGCTGGTCTGCTGTTCCGTGATCGAGGCATAAAAAAAGGCCCCTTGAGGAGCCTGTCTTTCCGCGCATGGGTGGCTAACGCCGGATGGTCACACCATCCTGCCCATGCGCGTTCCCACCACGATAAGTGCGTTCAAAATCGTCATGCGCGGAAGTGTTAGACAGATTATTGCCCTGCGTCAACGCGATCTGGCGAAAAATTACCCGCTCCTGCAGCCATCGCTCCGCACAACCCCTTACACCACTTGTTAAATCGCCTGCACTACACTGGGCGTTGGTCTGCGGCTTTGGGAGCATTTGGGTCTCCCGCTCGAGACAGGGGCTTCGTTTTGCGAAACAACGACTTGCACCGTTCCATATCGGCTGGCGAACAGGATCGCCGCGACGCCCACCTCGCTGGCAATCGCATGCTTGGTCGCGTGGTCGCCTGCAATGGCTCACGGGCAACGATTGCGGCCGTGGCCGAAAATGGCGAAACCGCCCTCACGGAGCTTTGGTCGGTCGGTCGCCTGATCTCGATCGGTGTCGGCAGCAACCGGGTCGTTGCCCTCGCCTACTCGATGACGACAGACGAAAAGAGCTGGGGCGAGCAGAACAACAACAGTTTCCAGATCGAAGCCGAACTGCTGGGCGAAGTCCGGGTGGGCCCCGATGGTCGCGAAGAATTTTCCGGCGGCATTTCCCGCTATCCCTATCTTGGCGCCATCGCCCATCGCATCCGCGCCTCTGACCTCCTGCGCATCTACGACGCCGGCAAGAACGACAGCTGCGTCATCGGCAAGCTGACGCAGGACGAGACCATCGATGCGGCCATCCACATACCATCGATGCTGTCCAAGCATTTCGCCATCGTCGGCTCCACCGGGGTCGGAAAATCGACGGCGGTATCGCTCCTGCTCCACAAGGCCATTGAATCCGACCCGAAGCTCAGGGTGCTGATCCTTGATCCGCACAATGAGTTCGCCGCCGCCTTTCCCGGTCATGCCGTGGTCATCGATCCCGAGACCCTCGACCTGCCCTTCTGGCTGATGAAGCTTGAGGAGTTTGCGGAAGTGCTTTACCGCGGGCGCCCTCCTGTCGCCGAGGAACTCGACATCCTGCGCGATCTCATCCCGGAGGCGAAACGCGCGTTCCGCGGTGGCGACACGGGCCTGATGCGCCGCACGACCGAGAAAAGCTCTATCACGGCGGACACGCCGGTTCCCTACAGAATGGCGGATCTCCTTGCGCTGATCGACGAGCGCATCGGTCGCCTGGAAGGCCGAGGCGAAAAACCGGTCCTGCGGCACCTGAAGATGCGAGTCATGTCGGCGATCAACGATCCCCGCTATCATTTCATGTTCTCCAACAACACGATCCAAGACACGATCATGGAGACCATCGCCCACATCTTCCGCATTCCGGGTGGTGACAAGCCGATCTGCACGTTTCAGCTGGCGGGCATTCCGTCAGAAGTGGTCAACTCGATCGCGTCCATACTCTGTCGGATGGCTTTCGAGCTCGCCCTCTGGAGCAACGGCGCCATCCACATGCTGGTCGTGTGCGAGGAGGCCCACCGATATGTCCCGGCGGACCCCGAGCGAGGCTTCTTCCCGACCCGTCAGGCGATCGCCCGCATTGCCAAGGAAGGCCGCAAGTACGGCGTGTCGCTCGGCGTCATCACCCAGCGACCGGGGGAACTGGACCAGACGATTCTGTCCCAATGTTCGACATTGTTCGCAATGCGCCTTTCGAACGACCGCGACCAGGAAATCATCCGCTCGGCAATCCCGAACTCCTCCATCTCGACGCTGAGCTTCCTTTCGTCGCTCGGAAATGGCGAAGCGATTGCGTTCGGCGAAGCGATAGCCGTACCGATGCGCCTGCAGTTCGCCCGTGTGGAGAAGAGATATCTGCCGAAGGCGAACGGTGTCCTCGACAAGGGTAGCGAGGAGACGCCCGATACAGTCGACCTTCGTAGCGTCGTTGCAAGGATGCGCTCCGTCAGCGCACCCGAACTGGGGCCTTGCCGCCCGAGCCCCGATCATGCCGACGATTCGTTCCGGCGAAGCGATGCCGACGACCTGGAACAGGATTCGGGCATGGGCGAAATGGAACTGGACCGCTGGGCTCGAAGTGTCACACCATCCCCTCAACCGACCCCATACAGATCGGGCGATACAGCCAGGGCCGAGCGCTACCGTCCGGATATGCTGCCGGGCGCCACGCGATCGCCCACCGCGCCGCCTTCAACCTCGTATGAACCGTCACCGGCCCATCGCCAACCTGTCACCGATGACGGCGCGCCAGCGGCCCTTCGCTCCCTGCGTGCCGACGGCGGCCTGCGCTCCTCCCAGCCGCTTCGCCGGGAAGGCTCCCTTCGCGACACCCTGCTGAAGAAGCCGCTCAGCAGCCTCTACGACAACAGGGACTGAGGCTCGGAGGGATCGATCCTCCTCCAGCTCTCGTCCATCTGGTTGCGGAACCAGGTCATCTGACGTTTCGCGTACTGGCGCGTAAGCGCCGAGGTGCGCTCGATGACCTCCCCGGCCGTCATCTGCCCCTTGAGCATGGCCGCGATCTGCGCCACTCCGATCGCCTTCATGGCGGGAACATCGGGATCGGGATGAAGTGCGAGGAGCGCCTCTACCTCCTCCACGGCACCGCAATCGAACATCTGCTCGAAGCGCCTGTTGATCCGCTCGTGTAGGACTGCCCGGTCGGGAAGCGCAACCACCTTCAATGCCCGCTCCGGGTTGACCACCACTGGCCCAGGCTTTCCCTGATAGTCGAGGATGGAACGGCCGGTCCCTTGCAGAACCTCGAGCGCCCGCACAATCCGCTGCCCGTCCGCCCGCCCGAGCGTTGCGGCAGCAGCGGGATCGAGCGCCGTAAGCTCCGCATGAAGCTGCTCCGCCCCTTCCTCCTTCAGCCGCTGACGCAACCTCGAACGAACATCGTGTGCAATCTCGGGCATGTCGGACAGGCCGCCGGTCAGGGCCTTGAAGTAGAGGCCGGTGCCGCCCACGAAGATCGGCATCCTCCCCTCGTCGCGCAGCCGCGGCAGAAGATCCGCCACATCGCGCAGCCATTCGCCCGTCGAATGGGCATCGGTCGCCCTGACATAACCGTAAAGATGATGCGGGATGCCGGCCATCTCCTCCTCGGATGGACGCGCGGTCAGGACACGCAAGGTGTCATAGACCTGCATGCTGTCGGCATTGACGACCACGCCTCCCGTTTCGGCCGCACAGCGCAGTGCAAGCGCCGACTTGCCGCTGGCGGTCGGCCCCGTTATCAGGATCGCGTCGTAATCTCTTTCAAGGTCCTTCATATGGCTTCCGTTGCCACGCTCATCGCCCATCCGTCAAATGCCGTTCTGTCCGCAAGTGTAGGCGAGGCGGCGGCCGAAGCGGTGAATGCTGCTGGACTGTACTGGCTGGCGGACGGGATCGCCTGCGATATTGCGCTCCGCGACGGCACCGACGTGAAGACCGCAGAGCAAAAGCTTCGAGCCGCCGTTGCGGAACTGCCGGTCGATCTCGTGATCCAGGAGGCCGAGACGCGCCGCAAGAAGTTCCTGATCGCCGACATGGACTCCACCATGATCGGCCAGGAATGCATCGACGAACTCGCCGATGTCGTTGGCCTCAAAGACAGGGTGGCGGAAATCACGGCGCGCGCGATGAATGGCGAGATTGCCTTCGAGCCCGCCCTGCGCGAGCGGGTCGCACTCCTGAAGGGCCTGCCTATCTCGGTCGTCGACGAGGTTATCGCCAAGCGCATCACGCTCACATCCGGCGGGCCGGAACTCATCGCGACGATGAGGAAGAACGGCTTCCATACCGCGCTGGTATCCGGCGGGTTCACCGTCTTCACCAATCCGATTGCCGCCCGCCTCGGCTTCCACGAGAACCGCGCCAACCTTCTGCTCGCCGAAGATGGCATCCTGACCGGCAAGGTCGCCGAGCCCATCCTCGGCAAGCAGGCGAAGATCGACGCGATGATCGACATCTCCGCCCGTCTGGGCATCTCCACCGATGACGTCATTGCCGTGGGCGACGGCGCCAACGACCTCGGCATGCTGAACCTTGCCGGTTCGGGGGTCGCGCTCCACGCCAAGCCAACCGTCGCGGCTCAGGCCAGGATGCGGGTCGACCATGGCGACCTGACGGCGCTCCTCTACATCCAGGGCTATCGCAAGTCGGATTTTGCGAGCCCATGACCTTGAACGAGCCGCCGCTGATCATCCTCGAGACACCGCGGCTTCGCGTTCGCAGTTGGGTGGATAGCGACCGTGACCTTTTCCGTGAGATCAATGCCGACCCCAAGGTCATGGAATTCTTCCCCTTCCGCCGCAGCCATCAGGAATCGGACGCGCTTCTCGACAAGCTCAACGGCTCGATCCGGAATACCGGCCTCGGCTTCTATGCCCTGGAACTGAAGAACTCCGATGAGCCGATCGGCTTCTGCGGCCTCTCCCACCCCAATATGCCTGAGATCTTTCCGGCCGAGACGGTGGAGATCGGCTGGCGGCTGGCCACACGCTTCTGGGGCAACGGCTATGTGACGGAAGCCGCCCGCGCCTTGATGGACTTCGCGTTCAACGAGAAGGCTATCCCTGCCCTGCTTGCCTTCGCTGTCGAAGCGAACCATCGGTCCACGGCGGTGATGAAGCGAATCGGCATGCGCCCGTGGCCGCAGATGGATTTCGACCATCCGCGCGTGCCGGATACGCATCCCCATCTCAAGCGGCACGTCGTCTATGCCGCCACGGCGGGCTCTCTCGGACGCTGACTACTCGAGCGGTACGGCCACGAAGCGCAGTGCGCCAGTCGGATCGGCGATCATCAGGTGGACGTTGCGCCGCCCTTCCGCCTTCAGGGCATCGATCCGATCCGTCACCGCCGTCGGGCTGTCGACGAAGTCCTGTGCGACCTCCACGATCACATCACCCCGCTTCAGGCCCTTGACCGCCGCTGCCGATCCATCTTGGACATCCGTTATCACGACACCTTCGACGCTATCGTCGATACCAAACTCGGCTCGCCTCTCGTCGTCGAGCGGCGCGATCGTCATGCCGAGGGCGACTGCAGGACCTTGCTCGGCCTCTCCATTCTGATCCTCACCCTGCTCCCCACCGTCGGGCATCGGCTCCTCACCTTCGGGAGTGACGCCTTCCTCGGCATCCTCGGCCGAAGGACTGTCCTCCAGCCGTCCAAGCGTGACCTTAACCGTCTCTTCCTTGCCGTCCCGCAGAACCGTTACATCGACGGCCTTGCCAACGGGGCTTTCAGCCACCACACGCGGCAGGTCGCGCATCTCCCGCACGGGCACGCCGTCAAACGTCAGAATCACGTCGCCCGCCCGGATCGAACCGTCATCGACCGGGCCGCCCTTGACCACGCCGGAGACCAGCGCGCCGCGCACGCTGTCCAGCCCCAGGCTTTCCGCCACCTCATCGGTCACCGGCTGTATCCGCACGCCGAGCCAGCCGCGCCGCGTTTCGCCGAACTCGATCAGCTGGTTGACGATGTTCTGCGCAAGCTCCGTAGGCACGGCGAAACCGATGCCGATCGACCCGCCCGACGGGGAGATGATCGCGGTATTGATGCCGATCACTTCACCTTTCATGTTGAAGAGCGGTCCACCGGAATTGCCCTTGTTGATGGCGGCATCAGTCTGGATGAAGTTGTCATAGGGCCCGGCGTTGATGTTGCGGCCTCGCGCCGAGATGATGCCCACGGTCACCGATCCGCCAAGCCCGAAGGGGTTGCCGATCGCCATCACCCAGTCACCGATCCGCATATGGCGCGAATCGCCGAAACGGACCGCCTTGAGCGGCGCGGGCGGCTCTACCTTCAGGACCGAGAGATCGGTCTTGGGGTCGGTCCCGACCAGGGCCGCCTTCAGCTTGCTGCCGTCAGGGAAGACCACCTCGATGTCGTCTGCATCCTCGATGACGTGGTTGTTGGTGACGACGAAGCCGGAGGGGTCGATAACGAAACCGGAACCGAGCGAATTGACCTTCTGATTCCCCCCCTGGCTCCCATCGCCGTCGAAGAACTCATCGAAGAACTCTTCGAATGGCGAACCATCCGGCGTCTGCGGTGCCTGGGGTCCTGCCCCCGCGCCCCCGACGCTCTGCGAGGTCGATATGTTCACCACGGCATCCAAGAGACCCTCGGCCAGATCGGCGACGGAGGCCGGACCCGAGCCTATCGCTGGCCCTGTCGTGGGCGAGGTCGTGACGGTCGGCGCCCCAGTCGGCGGCGCGGGCAGCATCGCGTCCGGCGCAAGGTTCTGTGCTTCTCGTTGAGGCGTTTCCTGTGCAGACGGGGGAGCGACTTCCTGCGCTGGGGTGCCATTCTGTGGCGGCTGCGGTGCATCGGCTGGCGGGCTGCTTGTCTGCGCCTGCGCCCCCGCGGCAATAGCAATAATGCCGACCGCTGCGACGGAACGTTTCAACGACCATAGAACCGATTGAGCCATCGGGCCCCCCTTGTATCGAATGTCCTGACTGAGGCTATGCCGCCACAGCACGTCCTGCTGACTTTCCCCGCAAGATAGGGCGGATTGAAGACCGAAGAAATTGCCTTTTTCGTGAGACATGCAGGCAGCAGGAACGATGCTCGAATGAAAAGAGGCGGCCGGAGCCGCCTCTTGCATCAACCGCCATTTGCAGGTGCCGCAGGAACACCTGGCGAAGCCCCCGCCGCAGCGGGCGGAGCCGTCGGTGTCTGGCTGGAGACACCAGCAGAGCCCCCTTGCGAATTGTTCAGGTACTTGAAGAACTCCGAATCTGGCGACAGGACCATGGTCGTGCCCTGATCGGCGATGGAGGCGACATAGGCCCGCATCGACCGGTAGAATTCGAAAAAGCCAGGATCGCGACCGAATGCCTCGCCGAAAATCCTCGTGCGTTCGGCATCGCCTTCGCCTCGGATGATTTCGGAGTCTCGCTGGGCAGCGGAGACAATCTCCACCACCTGACGGTCGGCGATCGCGCGCCGTGTCTGGCCCAGTTCGTTACCCCGGGCACGGATCAGTTCGGCTTCGGCAAGACGCTCGGCCTTCATCCGCTCGAAGGTCTGCTGCGAAACTTCCTGGGTGAGATCGGTGCGCCGAATACGGACATCGCGGACTGCAAGACCCAGCGACTCGGCCGCATCGCGCAGCTGCGCATTGACTTCCTGCATCATCTGCGAACGTTCGTCCGACAGGGCTGCATCGAAATTGCGCAGACCATAGACACGGCGAAGCGCGGCGTCGAGACGGGTGCGCAGACGGGCTTCGGCAGCCTCACGGTCGCCGGAAACCGTTTCGCGGAACCGCCGGGGATCGCTGATCTGGTAGACCACGAACGCGTCAACCTCGTAGAAGGCACCGCCGCGGACCTGGACGCGGATGTCGTCGAGATCGAAGCGAAGCGCCCGGTCCTCAACATACTGCACCCGGTCGGCGTCCATGAAGGCGAAGGGCAGTTTGAAGTACAGGCCAGGCTCCGCCTTTACGTCCTGAATCTCACCGAAGCGGACAACGATAGCCTGCTCCCGCTCGTTCACCACGAAGACGGACGAGTAAATGAGGAAGAGCAGAACCGCGATACCGATCAAAATAGCTGGGAGGCGATTGGAACTCATCGGTTATCCCCCTGCTGGCTGCTGCCACGGTTCAGTTCGTTGAGGGGCAGGTACGGAACGACGCCCTGCCGCTCATCCATGATGATCTTGTTGGAATTCTTCAGGACCGTCTCCATGGTCTCAAGGAAGATACGCTGGCGCGTGACCTCAGGGGCGGTGGCATATTCGTCATAGATGGAGATGAAGCGCTGCGCCTCACCCTGTGCCTCGTTCACGACGCGATCCTTGTAGGCTGCCGCCTCTTCGCGGATCTGCGCGGCTTGACCGCGAGCCTGACCCAGTTGCTGGTTGGCGTACTGGTTGGCCTCTTCGACGAAACGGTCCTCATCCTGCTCGGCCCGCTGCACTTCTTCGAAGGCATCGGCGACTTCGCGCGGCGGGGCTGCATCTTCGATCGGTACGGCATTGATGGAGATGCCGGAACCGTAGGTGTCCATCGTCCCCTGAATGATCGCGCGGACCTCGGTCGAAATGTCCTCACGATTGTCGCGGAAGATATCCTGCGCCGGGCGGCGACCGACCACCTCGCGCATGGCGCTCTCGGCGACCTGCTGCAATGTGGCGGAAGGGCTTTCCAGGTTGAAAAGATACGCCTTGGGATCACTGACCGTATAGAGCACCGAGAACTGCACGTTCACGATGTTCTGGTCCCCAGACAACATGAGGCCAGCGGAGGATTGGGCGCTGCCTGCAGCACCAATATTCTGCTGCTGCTCGGTGACCTTGACGATCTCGACGGTCTCGAAGGGCCAGAAATGGAAATGCAGGCCGGGCATGGAGATTTCTTCCTTCGGCTTGCCGAAGCGAAGTTCCACGCCGCGCTCATCCGGCTGAACGGTATAGACGGACTGGATCGCCAGGAACGCAACGATCGCGAGGACGACGAAGACCGCAGCCCCGCCGTTGAAGCCACCGGGGACGATCCCGCGAAGACGGTCCTGGCTGCGGCGGATCAGGTCTTCCAGATCCGGAGGACCACCACTTCCGCTTCCGCCACCGCCCCGAGGACGGTTCGAACCACCGCCACCCCATGGGCCCTGATTATTGCCGCCGCCGCCGCCCCACGGGCCGCCGCCGCCATTCTGATTGCTCCAGGGCATCAAAACCTCTTTGTTTGCCACTCCCAAATACGTGGAAGCGCAGCTCCCTCGTCCTGCCCCCGTTATAGGGAGGCGGGCCGGTGCTTTCAACGACGCGTCAATAACTTCGGGGTGTTTGGTAACGAAATGTTTCAGTTTGTCGCGGGGCGACGGCGATAGATCGCAAAACGGGTGGGATAGTCGTCTCGCTCACCCGCCGGAACGAGCGTCTCCTCGACCTTCTTGAATACAGCGGGATCGATAGGTGGAAAGAACGTGTCTCCGTCCGGAACGGCAATCTCGACATGTGTGACATAGAGCACGTCGACGAGGTCCATCACCTGCCGGTAGACCTCGCCACCACCGATCACGCAGACTTCTGCAGCACCGGTCTCGGCAGCAACTTCCTGGGCCTTGGCCAAAGCCTTCTCCACGCCGTCAACTGTTACAGCACCTTGCACGCTGAAATCGCGGTTCCGGGTAATGATGACATGGGGGCGTCCAGGCAACGGCGTGCCGCCGAAGGATTCCAGCGTCTTTCGACCGAGCACGATGGGCTTGCCGATGGTCAGCTCCTTGAAGCGCCTCAGGTCTGTCGAGAGCTTCCAGGGCATGCCGCCATCGCGGCCGATGACGCCATTCTGAGCGACCGCGACGACGATGGAGACGGGAACAGTCATACCGCGATCGGTGCCTTGATGCTGGGATCGGCCACGTAGTTCTCCAGCGTAAAATCCTCGTAGCGGAAGGCGAAGAGATCCTTCCCTGCCGGATTGATGCGCATGGTCGGCAAGGGCTTCGGGGTTCGCGTCAGTTGCAGTTCTGCCTGCTCGAAGTGGTTCCTGTAGAGATGCGCGTCGCCAAGTGTGTGGACGAAATCGCCCGGCTTCAGCCCTGTCACCTGCGCCATCATCATGGTCAGGAGCGCATAGGACGGGATGTTGAAGGGCACGCCGAGGAATATGTCGGCGGACCGCTGGTAGAGTTGGCAGGAGAGCCGGCCGTCCGCCACGTAGAACTGGAACAGGCAGTGGCAGGGCGGAAGCGCCATCTCGTCAACCAGCGCCGGGTTCCACGCCGAAACGATGTGGCGGCGGGAGTTCGGGTTGGTCTTCAGTGATTCGATCACATTGGCGATCTGGTCGATATGGCCACCGTCGGGCGCCGGCCACGATCGCCACTGGGCACCGTAGACCGGCCCGAGATCGCCATTCTGGTCGGCCCATTCATCCCATATGGTGACGCCGTTTTCCCTCAGATAGGCGATGTTGGTATCGCCGCGCAGGAACCAGAGCAATTCGTGGATGATCGACCGCAAGTGCAGCTTCTTCGTCGTCAGGACGGGAAAGCCCTCCTCGAGGTCGAAGCGCATCTGGTAGCCGAAGACGGAGCGCGTGCCCGTGCCGGTGCGGTCTCCACGGTCGGTGCCGTGGTCCATCACATGTCGGAGAAGGTCGAGATATTGCCGCATGATTTCATTGCCACTCTGTTCGGCCGGCATCCTACAGGCCGCAGCATCCGGAACCAAGCGCCGAGAGGACATCCGGGACGTCTATCCCCCGAAGTTAGAGTACCTGCATCCGAACGGGTCGAGGATGCGATCTATTCGAGTTAGCACCCCTTTTCACGGCGTATGGAAATCCCTATATCTGCCTTGCCGGGCTTCGGTCCGGCTATGGCGATAAACGGTCGATGAAATAAGCCTATTGGACCCGGGGGCGTTATATCACATTCGGCTCGAAGTTAGTCGACACGTTAGAGAGCTACGGTGATCAGGCTGAAGCTGCGCGTTTTTAATTTAACGCCGTAGCTGCTTCAGCCTGATGGAGCACCAGGATAGTGGGTCCAATCACTTTAGCTTCCTCGATCTCAACTTTCGCTCCCTTGATCGGGAGTTAGTCCCGCTCCTTTGCTGCGCTTGATTTAGTGCCTCTTCCACAAGCTCCAAATTATCGATCCAACGAACTTCAACCTGATTGAGGAATGCGACCTGCTTTCTTCACCTCCGCTGACAATTCATATCGAGCCTCACGTTCTTGACGCGATACCTCTCCGCAGCTCAACCTAGCTGTAGAAATTTCATCCCCACGGAACGTAATCTACAGTATTTTTTCCTCCTTAGCGCCATCAGAGTCAGCACCTCCACAACTAGTATTTTCGAAATATAACAATTGAACATAAAGCAACGTATAGCGGGATGGTGGACGCATCGCCACGCTCCCAATCTTTTTGACTTAGGACCTATACACATAACTTTTACTAATCTACATAATGCCATTTATAAAATAGGGTATATACTTTAAGTGAAGATTTAGAGAAAAAATTAAATTTGCAATTAAAAAATTCAAACCTTTGTGCGTAATGGTTTCATGCCGAAAAATCCGAGTGCGGTTCCACCTACATTTAAAGTAAGAGCTCTTTAGAACAGCTTTCTAAATTTTGTCTTCTTTGAGCGGCAGATTACGAAATAGCTTTACTATTTCTGAGAGCAATGTTAGCATTCAAGCGACTGTTTTCGTTGCTCTCTTTTACCCTTCGGATTAGCTGAGGGAGATGGCTTCTGATTATCCACGGAATTTATTTAAAGCTGCACGAGCCGCGCTGAATATGAACAGCAGGCAATTCGCTGCACTTGCCAAGGTCAGCACATCCACTTTGTCGATGGCTGAAAATCCGTCGATCTACGTCAAGACCAACACAATCGAGAAAATTGGATTGGCGCTTGAAAGTATGGGTATTGAATTTATTCCGCCCCAGCATGGTCGTGGACCAGGCTTTACCATAGCCGAAGAATCCCTAGCTCGTGATGCTGAGCCCGCGGCTATCTCAGGCGCGGATCTTACCGACGATTAGATGATCGAAAAACACTTTCATCGCCGGATTGGGGGTGCACTGAACACTGCTTCCAAGCCGTCCGCCGGAACTCACCGCGGGAGCATTTAGTGGCCAGACACGACTTGCAGCTAGCCCGTCCGGATTAGCAGCAGAGCGGAACTTGATCGCCTCGTCCGCTGTAGGAAGGAGAAGCCAAGCTCCTTCTCTTTCTGCCAAAATAGTCTCTTGAACAAGCCGACTACGCCCCTTATGTTAATGATGCTTCGAAAGAAGCTATGGCGCTAAACCGTTTGTGCAATAGATGTGCAGGACGCGGCTTCGAAGCCGCCGCCTCCACCAGGAGATGTTGAAGGCAACATTTGCTGATGGGGGCGAAATGGGATCGACTGGCATTGAAAGACAAAAACTGTGCTCGGCATGATACCACCGTTATCGGGTCAAAAGTGTAGTTGCAAACGACAACAACGCTAAGGAATACGCTCTCGCTGCCTAATGGCGGTGTGGGAATTCCGATCTAAGTCCTTACGGTTAGCCCCGTAAGGCGGGGTTCGGAGGTACCTGGCAACAGAAACCTCCACCTAATCCCTCGGACCTTCAGTCTCATCAAGAACCAGAACCCTAGCCTGCGCACATCGGTCATCTTGGCTTCTGTGGGCTAAATTTAGTCGACAACATGTTGATCAAAGGCCGCGGTGAGCAGGCGTTTGGTTGTGGGCTAAGTTGCTGCTTCGTCATATAAGGTTCGGTACCCGGCGCCTCCACCAAAAACCGGTCTACCGAGACGACCGGCTTCTGATGGGGGCGAAATAGGATCGACAAGGGTGTAAAGATCGAACTTTTGCTCGGCATGATACCGCCGTTATCGGGTCACAATAGTAGTTGCAAACGACAACTATGCGGAAGCTCGTCTCGCTGCCTAATGGCGGTGTGACACTTCAAATCAAGTCCTAAGGGGTCGCACTCTTAGGCGGGGTCCGAAGGCACCTGGCAACAGAAGCCTTCACCTTCTCCCTTTTTGCGAAATTATATACACTGGCCATCAAGCGGGCGCTTTTCCGCGTATGGCTGGCATGGCATAAGGATGCTTCGAGAAAGCATTCAGAACTGAGAGACAGAACCGCATGGGGCAGGATCATATCCGCTACGATATCTTGGCGCAGGACGCATTGCGCGGTGTTATCCGCAAGGTGCTGAGCGAAGTCGCTGCCACGGGTCGGCTGCCAGGCGACCACCACTTCTTCATCACGTTCCTGACCGGCGCCCCGGGCGTTCGCATTTCGCAGCATCTCAAGACGAAATATCCCGAGCAGATGACCATCGTCATCCAGCACCAGTTCTGGGACCTGAAGATATCCGACACCCAGTTCGAGATCGGCCTGTCCTTCTCTGATACGCCGGAGCGGCTGGTGGTCCCGTTCAATGCGATTCGAGGCTTCTATGATCCGTCGGTGAATTTTGAACTCGAGTTCGAGGTGCCGTTGGCGGAAGAGGACGAGAACTCCTCGGCCGAGATCACTGCCATTCCCGTTGAGAGTGCCGCAAGGCATGACGCCGTCGAACAGGCGGAAGGGGAGGAAAAGAAGCCGGCATCAGTCGTGTCGCTCGATTCCTTCCGAAAGAAGCAATAGGGTTGCCGGGCCATGAGCGGTGACGTCGTCAATCTGCGCCAGGCCCGGAAGGCGAAGCAGCGCCTGGAAAAGGAGAGGCAGGCCGATCAGAACCGCCTCACCTTTGGTCGCAGCAAGACGGAAAAGACACTGACGAAGGCGCTGAACCGCAAGGCCGAGCGCTCCCTTGACCAGGGACGACTGGAAAAGCAGGACGATCGGGACTGAGCCGCGCACTCCGAAGACGCGAGGTCGTTCGGACGCCCAGCAGGGTATGACCTTTGCTTTCGACAGGAGGCGCCGGTGATCCGCAAGCATTCTGCAACACTGCATGGCCACCGTACCAGTTTCTCCCTCGAGGACGAATTCTGGGAGGAGCTGAAACGCATCGCCGCGGAACGTGATCTCAGCATCGCCGGCCTCATTGCCTCGATCGACGATGCCAGAGCGCCGGACAGCAATCTGTCGTCTGCGCTGCGGCTGCATGTCCTTCGATGGCACCAGGAAAAAAACGCATCCGACCTTCGTTGAGTGCTATTGCTCGACGCCGGGCAGGCTCTGGAACACGGGCGACTCTAGGGGTGCGCCGCCGGGAGCGATCAGTTCCTGGACGGGAGGTACGGTCAGAGCCGGTGGCGCCTCCTCCGCCCTTCGCGCCGCCGCCTCCGCCTCCCTGGCCTCCGCTTCGGCTCGCTCCCGCTCCGCCCTTGCGGCCGCCTCCGCGCGTTGCCGTTCCTCTTCCTCGCGTCGCGCCCGCTCTTCCGCCTCGGCCCTTTCCCGCGCTGCCTGGCGCTCCGCCTCCAGGAAGCGATAAAGTGCCACCTCGCGCCGGAGCCGCTGTTTCTCAAGCACGCTCGCCTGCAGCATCTCCACGCGACGACGCTCGCGCTCGAATGCCCGTAGCGACAGGAAGTTGGTCAGCGGTGCGACGTCGAAGTCGACCGACGGATTCTCAAGATCGCCGGAGTAGAGCCAGCGGACCATTGGCTCGCCTCCGGCCAGCCCCTCGTCGCCCGGCTCGTAGGCAATTGAAAATTCGCCACGCAGAGCCTGCTCGAGGAGATCAACCCTCACCTCGCCACTGATCCTGCCGTTGCCGGTATTGGCCGTGACGTTCTGCGCCCTCGCCTCCCCATCCGTAATGGTGAAGGGAATTACGACATCGGGAAACATGGCTTGGCCTCGGCGAACGAACTGCTCCGCCAGCGGACGTATCCTCTCCTCCGTCACCTCCCCCTCCAGCTTGTCGACCTCTTCAAGGAGTGGCGGCAGCGCTTCAGGATCAAGGCGGTTGATGGTGAGCGGTGCGATGGTGATCTCGCCGGAACCGTTGAGCGCGCCCAACAGGTCAGCGGGCGTTTTTCCGGTGGACTCGGCTGCCACCAGCCCACTGAACCGGCCGGTGGCCACGGGCCCGTCCTGGCCGTCCC
The DNA here is from genome assembly GCF_044142885.1 of Pseudorhizobium flavum. Lineage (NCBI taxonomy): Bacteria > Pseudomonadati > Pseudomonadota > Alphaproteobacteria > Hyphomicrobiales > Rhizobiaceae > Pseudorhizobium > Pseudorhizobium flavum. Next base: position 369,513 of record NZ_JBIOKZ010000002.1, on the reverse strand, counting down.
AGACGAGCGCGGCAAGGTCGGCATCCTCCACAGTGAACCTTGTCTGGAAGATCCCCGTGCCTTCACCATTGTTGATCGCGAGACGCCCGCCGATCTTCCCCCCCTGCCACGTGCCCGCAGCATTCTCGATCGCGATCCCGCCATTGCGATGTTCGACCAAGGCCGAGAAGTCGCGGATATCGCCCATCATGCCTGGACGGAACGTCGCGGTTCGGACCTTCAGGCGGGCTTCGCTCGGCCCGAAGATCGGCATAGAGAAAGGCTTTTCCGAAAGCTCCCCCGTCTGAGGGTCCTGAACCGGCCCGTAGACTGCCTCGGCGAGCCAGGCGAGGTCGAGGCTGTCGGCGGCCAGGTCCCCGCTGAGCATCGTGACGGAGGAGGATCGATCTAGGGTCAGAGTGTCGCTGGCAACCCGGTTCCCACCGATCTCACCGGCGAACTTGTCCAGGCGGACTGTTTCGGGAGAGATGCTGATCTCCGTCGACATCGTGGTAGGCAAGCCCGTGCCGAACTGCGGAATCCCGATGCCGGTCATCAGCAGGTACGGCTCCACATCTTCCGAGCGCAGGGTGAGGCGACCTTGGCCTGTGCCAAATGCCGAAGAACTCAGTTCCACCTCGCCTTCCCCATCAAACTGCGTCCGGTCCGTCGAAAAGGACAGCTTTGCCACTGAGGGCTGATCGCCTTCCTGGCGAAGATCCAGCGACACCCGCGCCGGCCCGTCATCGCCGAACGGCAGAGGGTCGAGGCCCAGTTGCCCGAGGAGCACCGCTGTCTGGTCGTTCTCCAACTGCACGGAAAGCGAACCCTGACGGCTGCCGGTCAGGTTGAACACCGTTGGCAGTGCCAGTTCGGCGTTCACGGCGCTTCCATTGCTGGTTCCCGTCACCTGCGCCGAAAGCCCTGCCGTGTCCCCGCCGACGCGAATGTCGGCAGCGAGTTCCGTGTCGTCGAACCATCTGCTGTTTTCCGCAAGCCGGTCGAGCATCGGATGCCTTGGAAGGCGATTGTGCAGCATCGCGATGAACCCGGCAGCCTCACCGACCCGCATCCTCATCGATCCGCTTCCGCTGTAATCCAGCAACGAGCCTTGAAGCTGCCCCTGCGCCTCCATCGACGCACCTGCCAGATCACCCACCGTCAGTCGTTCCAGCGCCAGTTCGCCTTCCGAGAGCGTGAAGATCGTCTCGACATCCCGGGCGCCGACGCCGAAGGCGGTGAACCGCTCGGCCTTCAGACTTGCCCCGATGGAATGGTCCAGAACATCCTCCCCGGCATCATTACCGGTGATCAGCGAGCCGAGTGCGCGCATGGCGTCGAGATCGATCTCGTTGCCGGCGAGATCGACGCTCAGCGAGGGAACCGTCTCGGCCGGCGCATGCCGCTCAATGCTGCCGCGGAGGCTTGCCGGCCCGACGGCCAGTTCCAGATTGATGAACCGCTGCAACTCCTGTGTCAGGTTGACAGTTGCCGAAAAGCCGGTCGTTTTCAGTTGCCGGATCGCCGGATCCACGGAGCCGGATAGCCAGGCGGCCAAGCCGGACGGCTGGTTGGACGCGACGAGCATGTCTCCGACGAAGGAGACATCATCCGCCAACGTGAGCGCACCCTTGGCCTCCACCTGCGTGCGGCCGGGGAAGGTTGCGGCGAAACTGTCGACCGTCCAGCCCGTTCCTGCCGGGCGGACGTCGATGCGGATGTCGCGTACGGTGGTATCATTGGCAACGACGGCGGGCAGGCTGAGGCTTGCGCGCCCCGGGACCTGCGGGATCGGAATCTGCGCGGCGACATCGATCACGGCCTGGATCCGCCGCTGCGCCGAAGCCGCCGCATCCCGTCCCGTCTTCGCACGCTCGCCCTCACCCAGCCGATTGACGTCGATCTGCTGGCCGTCGGCCGTCAGCAGGAATTCCGGGGCCTCGCCCGTGTCGAGCGTCGCCTCGCCGGTCACCACGTAGGGATTGTTGAGTGGTCCCACTTCAAGTCGGTAGTCCGGTATCCTGATGCGCTCGTTGGTGAGCTCGAAGCTACCCTTCAGCCGTGGGCCGGGCGGTGGCGCCTCCACCGGCTCGCTCTCATCCTCCTCCTCCAGGGCGTTCATCGCAAAGCGCCCGTTATAGGCTGGCCGATCCTCGGCGAGAACGACATCCCCGTCGAGCTCGATCGCCGCTGGTACCGCATCGGGAAGGATACGAAGACGCAGTGGCATGGTCCGGCTGGCCGCATCGCCCTCCCCCGTTGCCAGCGTGAATGCCGCCTCCTCGCCATCGAGAGAACCATAGCCCTCGCCGCGCCAGGGACCGGCAAGCGACGCGGCCGAGAGATCCGCGTTGAGGCCGGCAAGCTGGCGCGTCTGGCCGCTCTGTTCATCGATGATGTCGATCGAACCGTTAGTGATGTTGACCCCTTCGATCACCACCGTCCGGAGCGGGATGTCGGCGCGGCTCCCCCGCATCCAGTCGAGCGTTCCGTCGGGCAATATCCGGACCCGCGCCTTCGGCTCCTCGAGCCGCATGTCGAATATCCGCGCCTCGCCGGAAAGGAAGGGCGCAAGTTCCATGTCCATCGAGAACCGTGCGGCGTGGAGTTGCGGCTGACCGTCCCGGTCCTGTCCAACGCGCACATCGTGCAGTGTCACCGATGGGAAAGGCAGGATGCGGGCGTCCACGTCTCCGTGCACAACGACCTTTTTGCCGAGGATGCGGCTTGCCCGCTGCTCGAACTCTACCCGGAAGTCGGTCCAGTCAACGAAGAATGGCGCAAGCAGAGCCGCAAAAAGCGCCACCACGAGAAGACCACCAGCCGTCAGTAGGATGCGTCCGAGCACCGTGCGTCTCTCCCTGCGTTCAGTTACTGACTAGTCCCACCCGGCGGCGGGGCAAGTCAAGGCATTGCGAGCCCGCTCAGCCCTGCACGTTCAGCGCGAAGATCTTGCCGGGATTGAAGATATTGTCCGGGTCAAGGCTCGTCTTGATCGAACGCATCAGATCAACGGCATCGCCAAGCTCCTGCTCAAGGAAGCTCATCTTTCCCTGGCCGATGCCGTGCTCGCCGGTGCATGTGCCGCCCATGGCGAGCGCCCGCGCGTTCAGACGCGCGACAAAGTCCTCGGCACGCGCGACGTCATCGGGGTCCTTGTCGTCGAACAGGATGAGCACATGGAAATTGCCGTCCCCGGCATGCCCGACGATCGGCGCGAGGAACCCGTGTTCGGCGATATCGGCCTGGGTCTCGACGACGCAATCGGCAAGCCGCGATATCGGGACGCAGACATCCGTCGAGAGGCCGTTGAGATGCGGAGCCAGTGCCCGCGACGCCCAGTAGGCATTGTGCCGCGCCTTCCAGAGCCGATTGCGTTCCTCGGCGTCCTGGGTGTAGCTGAAGCTGTCCCCGCCGAACTCGGCCGCGATCTCCGAAAACTGCGCCGACTGCAGCGCCACGGTTTCCTCCGTCCCGTGGAACTCCAGGAACAGTGTCGGCTTCTCGGCGTAGGAGAGGCCGGAATAGCTGTTGCAGGCGCGCATCTGCATCTCGTCGAGCAGTTCGATGCGAGCGACCGGGATTCCCATCTGGATCGTCATGATCACCGCATCGCAGGCCGCCTTGACCGACGGAAACGCGCAGACGCCACCACCGATCTTCTCGGGAATACCCTGCAGGCGGAGCGTGATGGACGTTATCACGCCGAGCGTACCCTCGGAACCGACGAAGAGGCGGGTCAGGTCGTAACCGGCAGACGACTTTCGAGCGCGCTGCGCGGTGCGAATTTCATCGCCATTCGCCGTGACCACGGTCAGCGACAGGACGTTGTCCTTCATCGTGCCGTAGCGGACGGCATTGGTGCCGGAGGCACGCGTTGCCGTCATCCCGCCGATCGAGGCATTGGCGCCCGGATCAATCGGGAAGAACAGGCCAGTGGCGCGGAGTTCTGTATTCAGTTGCTCGCGGGTGACGCCCGGCTCGACCACCACGTCGAGATCCTCGGCATTAATCTCGAGAACCCTGTTCATGCGCGAAAAATCGATGGAGATCCCTCCGTTCGGCGCATTGATATGCCCCTCCAGGGAAGAGCCGGTGCCGAAGGGGATCATTGGCACCCGATGGGCGGCGCAGACCCTGACGACACTCTTTACGTCATCTGCGCTTTCAACGAAGATAACGCCGTCGGGCAGCTGCGCGGGAAGGTAACTGGTGGTGTGGGCATGCTGGTCGCGGAACGCCTGGCCCGTCTGGAAGCGCTCTCCGAAGGACTGCTTGAGGATGCCAAGGACCTTGCCAATCCCCTCCTCGTTCCGGATGCCCGGTCTCACGTCCTTCAGCCCCATGGCGATTTCTCCCGCAAATATGTCCAGTACCGGTTAGGGAACAGATGCGGGTTTGTCCAGAACGGCGAGGCGGCAGACGGTTCGATGCGGCGTGGCAATCCCGCCGCATCCGTCCGACGATCATTCCGCTGCAAGCAATGGACGATCGCCATCCTCGTTGGCTTGCCGCTGGGTGGCGTTCACCAGTTCCTGATGCAGCCGCCGCTCCTCATGGACGTGGGGCTTGGAGAAGCGTGCGATCAACAGATAGGCCACGGGCGTTATCAGCAGCGTGACGGACGTCGCGAGCGCGAGCCCGCCGACAATCACCCAGCCGAGTGCGATGCGCGCCTCTGCACCCGCCCCCTGGGCGAGGATCAACGGAACGCCGCCGATGATGGTGGCGATCATCGTCATCATCACGGGACGAAGACGGATGCTGCACGCCCGCTCGATCGCCTCGCGCACGCCAGCGCCCTCGTCGCGCAGCTGGTTGGCAAATTCGACGATCAGGATGCCGTTCTTGGCCATGACGCCGACGAGCAGAACGAGGCCGATCTGGCTGTAGACGTTCAGGCTGGTACCCGTCAGGATCAGCGCGAACACGGCGCAGGCGAGCCCGAGCGGGACCGTCGACATGATGATGAGGGAGGACAGGACGCTTTCAAACTGGGCTGCGAGCACCAGAAAGATGATCGCGATGGCAAAGCCGAAGGTCATCAGCATGCCGGAGGAGTTTTCCTCCAGCGTCGCGGCCTCGGCCAGCGGCATCAGGCGAGCTCCGGCCGGCAGCAGCGGCTCGGCCATCTCCTCGACCGCCTGTAACGCATCGCCGAGCGTCACGCCGTCGCGCAGGTTGCCGGAAAAAGATACGGCCGCCAGCTGCTGTTCGCGGTTGAGCTCGGGGGCCACGGCCCCTTCCTGCAAGGTCGCGATCGTCGACATCGGCACGATCTTTCCGTCAGCCGCCTTGAGGAAGATGTTCTCGAGGTCCGTCGGGTCGTCGATGGGCTGCGTATTGGAGGTGAGCTTGACCGGCAGCGCTTCGCCGTCGACGAAGACATCGACGATGGACCGGCCTTCGAGCAATGCCTGCATGGCAGCTGAAAGCCCGGTGATGTCGATGCCGAGATCGGAGGCGCGCTCGCGGTCGATTGCCACCGAGAGCTGGGCCTGGGTTGGTTCATTCGACAGCCGCGGCGTCTCGAACAGACCACTGTCTTCCATCTTGTAGACGAGCTGGATGGCAGCCTGGGTCAGGCTGGCATGGTCGCTACCGACCATGGCCATCTGCAGACCATTACCGGCCCCGCGGATGCGCAGGCTGTTTGACTGGATGGCAAAGCCGCGAAGTGCCGGCACTGTCTGCGCCGCCGCGTTGATATCCTGGACGATCTCATCCTGGGTTCGCTCGCGTTCATCCCATGGCGCCAGCGTCAGCACCATGAAGCCGCTGTTCGTGTTGCTGCCGAAGCCCGAGATGGAGAAGATGTTGGAAATCTCGCCGGACTCGCGAAGCGGCTGCAGGTTTTCCTCGACGCGCTGCATCTGGTCGCGTGTGTAGTCGAGGCTCACGCCTTCCGGGGCCGAAAGCCGCATCATCACCATCGACCGGTCTTCGCGCGGCGTCAGTTCGCTGCGAACGGAGCCGAAGGCCCCGTAGGCCGCAACTGAGATCAGGACGGAGACGGCAATGACAACCAGCGGCGCATCGAGGCAGCGGCGCAGGATGCCGGCATAGAGGCTCGCGAACTTGTCGCCGATCCAGTAGAGCGGACCGCTTTCGCTTTCCCTGATCGGCTTCGACAACATGCGCGACGCCAGCATCGGACAGAGCGTCAGCGCCGTGACCGATGACAGCGCAACCGCAAATGCAAGTACGAAGCCGAATTCGCGGAACAGCCCACCCATCTGGCCGGGCAGGAAGGAGAGCGGGATGAACACCGCCGCGAGGGTCGCCGTCGTCGCCATGACCGCGAAGAAGACCTGCTGCGTGCCGAGGACGGCGGCCGCCCGGGGCCCCATGCCTTCTGCACGCCGGCGCACGATATTCTCGAGAACCACGATGGCGTCGTCGACGACGAGACCGGTGGCAAGTACGATGGCGAGCAGCGTCAGGATATTGATCGAGAAGCCCACGAGATAGATGGCGACGAGCGTCCCGATCAGTGCAACGGGCATGGTGACGGCGGGGATGAGCGTGGCGCGCCAGTCCCGCAGGAAGAGGAAGATGACGATCAGCACCACTGTGGCGGAAAGCCCGAGCGCGATTTCAACCTCGTGCAGCGCACCTTCGATGAAGACGGCGTCGTCGCTGGTGATGGCGATGCGCGTACCCTCCGGCAAATTCTCCTGCAATTCGGCGACGGCCGCCTTTACGCCGTCGGAAATACTCAGCGTGTTCGACTGCGCCTGGCGGATGATCCCGAGGCCGACCCCCTGGACGCCGTTGGCGCGCAGCACGGTAGAGCCGTCATCGGGACCAAGCGTCACCGTCGCGACGTCACGCAGCCGGATATTATCCTTGATGAGGACGCTCTCGAAATCCTCGGGCGTCGTCAGGTTTGCCGTGGCTCGCACGACGATGTTCTGCCGGTTGCTCTCCAGCGAGCCCGCCGGGACGTCGAGGGCAGCGGTCGAAAGCGCCGTCGAGATATCGCCGACCGTCAGTCCGCGGCCCGCAAGCGCCGCCTGATTGATGTCGACGCGGAAGATCTTCTCCTGATCGCCATAGAGCTCGACGTCGGCGACGCCATCGACGGACGCCAGCCGGTCCGTCACCTCGTTGTCGACGAGCAGCGTCAGGTCTTCCATGGACAGGGTGCTGGAGGTGACGGCAATTCGCATGATTGCCTGGGAGTCCGAATCCGCCTTGATGATGCGCGGTTCGTCGGCATCGTCCGGCAATTGGTTCGTGATGCGGCCAAGTGCGTCGCGTACGTCGTTCGCTGCCACGGCAAGGTCGGCAGTATCGGAGAACTCCATCGTGACCCGGCTGGAGCCGAACTGCGATTCCGACGAGATGGACTTGAGCCCGCTGACGCGCGCCACCGCCCCCTCGATGACCTGGGTCAATTCCTGGTCGATCGTCTGGGGCGAGGCCCCGTCGTAGGAGGTACGAACGGTGATGACCGGCTGGTCGACATCGGGAAGTTCGCGAACCTCGACCCCGAACAGGGCCGCAAGGCCTGCGACGACAAGGAGCGTGTTGAGAACGGCGGCAAGGATCGGCCGGCGGACGAACAGCGCCGTGAAGCTCTGGCCGGGGTCCTGCTGCGAGGGCGTCTGGCTGTCGTGGGACGTCATTGGCTCGCCACCTCCGCAGTCTCCGGCGCTCCGGCAATGCGGACGTCGGCACCTTCACGGACGCGCTGCAGGCCTTCGACCACCACGGCATCGTCGGTTTCCAGCTCGGCATCCACCAGCACGACATCGGGGTTGCGCTGGATGATCCGCACGCGCGTCTTCACGGACTTGCCATCGACGATCTGCCAGACATAGGAGCCTTCGGCATCCCACTGTACCGCCAGCGGATCTACGGCCGGGAAGGTATCGCCGGCGAAGCGCATGCCGACGCTGAAGGCCATGCCGGCGCGCAGTTTGTCGTCCGGATTGTCGATGCGGGCGCGGATGCGGAGCGTCCGGCTTGCCGGATCCACGCGGTTGTCGACAGCGTGGACGACGCCTGTGAAGGCGTCGCCAGGACGGGCAATGGATGTCGCCTCGACCGGATGACCGACGGAGATGGCGGTCGCGAAGCGTTCCGGCGCCCAGAAGTCCACCAGAAGCGAGGAACGGTCATCGATCGTGACAATGGCGGTCTGCGTGGTGACGTTGTCGCCGACATTGGCCGGCACGATCCCTGCCACGCCATCGATCGGCGAGACGATTTCGCGGCGTTTCAGGTTGAGTTCGGCAGTCGAGACTTCGAGCTTCGCCGTCTCCTCGGCGATCTGCGCATCGAGCACGTCGAGCCGCGACACGGAACGCAGGTTGCTGAGCGACTGGGAGCGCTCGGTCGCACTGCGCAGCGCAACCTGCGCCCGGTCTCGCGCAATCACCTGTTCGTCGTCGTCGAGACGGGCCAGCACCTGGCCCTTCGTGACCTTGTCGCCCGCCGACACGAGAATTTCCTCGATAGTGCCCGACGCCTGGGGCATGACGACGACCGACTGGATCGCCTCGCCGCTGCCGATTGCGGCCAATCGGTCGTTAACCGTCCCGGTTGCCACGGGCTCCGTCACGACCACGGTCGCGCGTCCGCCCGGCCCCCTGCCCTGTCCGCCATTCCTGCCCGCGCCGGGAGCCTCCGCGTCCTGAGCCGCCTGCGGCCGCATCGCCGCGACGATCGGCTCGGGCACGCCCATCCTCGCCAGCGTATCGCCGGCTCCGGGCACCATGAAGACCCAGAGACAGAGGGCGACGACGACGACAACGAGACTGAGGAGCAGTTGCTTCCAGATGCGCATTAAGATCTCCGGCGGGAGTAGTACGGATGAATGGCGGCAATATCTATGCCGGCGACTATACATGCAATTCGCGATCGGCATCCTTACGGATTTGTAACATCGTGGGGTTTCACGCAGATGTCAGATCGCGCGTCTGATGCATGCGCTGTACATCCTTGCCCCTCCCCCGCATTTCGCCGGCCATACCTTGATTTTGCCATTGGCTGGTGAAAGGACAGGAATGAAACCAGAACATCTTTTCTGGCCTTTCAGATCCGAATCACTACATTGACCCGCATGAGTAACGTTTTCGACGACATTCCGTTCTTCGACGAGGAACCGGAACCCCGCCGTCCTTCGCAACCGGCGCCACCACCGGCCGCCGCGGGACAGGGATCAGGGCTCGGCATTGCCGCCCGCGCCATGGCCGCGCGCGACCAGAACCGTGCAGCGCCCGACTATCTCTCCGGCCTCAACCCCGAGCAGCGGGAAGCCGTCGAGACGCTGGACGGCCCGGTGCTGGTGCTGGCCGGAGCTGGCACGGGCAAGACGCGCGTGCTGACGACCCGCATCGCCCACATCCTTGCAACGGGCAAGGCTTTTCCGTCCCAGATCCTTGCCGTCACCTTTACCAACAAGGCAGCGCGCGAGATGAAGGAGCGCATCGGCGTCCTCGTCGGCGGTGCCGTGGAAGGCATGCCCTGGCTCGGCACCTTCCACTCGATCGGCGTGAAGCTCCTGCGCCGCCATGCGGAGCTCGCGGGGCTGCGTTCCGACTTCACAATTCTCGATACCGACGACGTGATCCGGCTGATCAAGCAGTTGATCCAGGCAGAGGGCCTGGACGACAAGCGCTGGCCGGCCCGGCAGTTCGCCGGTATGATCGACAACTGGAAGAACAAGGGTCTGACGCCGAAGGACATCCCGGAGGGCGACGCCCGCGCCTTCGCCAATGGCAAGGGCCGCGAACTCTACCGGGCCTACCAGGACCGGCTGAAGACGCTGAACGCCTGCGACTTCGGCGATCTGCTGCTCCATCCGATCGCGATCTTCCGCGACCACCCGGATATCCTGAAGGAGTATCACGCCAAGTTCCGCTACATCCTGGTGGACGAGTATCAGGACACCAACACGGCTCAGTACATGTGGCTGCGGCTCTTGGCCCAGCGACCGAAGGGCGTGCCGCAGAACGTCTGCTGCGTCGGCGACGACGACCAGTCGATCTATGGCTGGCGCGGTGCGGAGGTCGACAACATCCTGCGCTTCGAGAAGGATTTTCTGGGTGCCAGGGTGATCAAGCTCGAGCGCAACTACCGCTCCACCGAGCATATCCTCGGTGCCGCCGGCCACCTGATCGCCCACAACGAGGGGCGCCTCGGCAAGACGCTCTTCACCGACCGCGTGGACCCGGACGACGAGAAGGTGCAGGTACACGCGGCCTGGGATTCCGAAGAGGAAGCCCGCGCCGTCGGCGAGGAGATCGAGAGGCTGCAGCGCGGCGATGCCGACGGAAAACGGCATGCGCTGAACGACATGGCGATCCTGGTGCGCGCCTCCTTCCAGATGCGCGAGTTCGAAGACCGCTTTGTCACGCTCGGCCTCAACTACCGCGTCATCGGCGGTCCGCGCTTCTACGAGCGGCTCGAGATCCGCGACGCCATGGCCTATTTCCGCCTTACCTGCCAGCCGGCCGACGATCTCGCCTTCGAGCGGATCGTCAACACCCCGAAGCGCGGGCTGGGCGACACGACGGTCAGGACGCTCCACGACTATGCCCGTGCCCGCGACATCCCGATGCTGGCTGCCGCGAGCGAAATCATCGAGACGGACGAGCTGAAACCGAAGGCGCGCAAGGCGCTCTTCGACGTGATTCAAAACTTCAGGAACTGGCAGGAACGGCTTGAGAAGATTCCGCATATCGAGCTTGCCGAGCAGATCCTCGAAGAGTCCGGCTATACCGACATGTGGAAGAACGACAAGTCGGCTGAAGCGCCTGGACGGCTGGAAAACCTCAAGGAACTGATCCGCTCCATGGAGCAGTTCGAGTCCATGCGGGGCTTCCTCGAGCATGTCTCGCTGGTCATGGATGCCGAGCAGAACGAGGATCTCGACGCCGTCTCGATCATGACGCTGCACTCCGCCAAGGGGCTGGAATTCGACACCGTCTTCCTGCCCGGCTGGGAGGAAGGTCTCTTTCCGCACCAGCGGGCGCTCGACGAGGGCGGCCGCTCTGGGCTGGAGGAGGAACGCCGCCTCGCCTATGTCGGGATCACCCGCGCCAAGCGCCGCTGCCATATCTGGTTCGTCTCCAACCGACGCATCCACGGGCTCTGGCAATCCACCATGCCCTCGCGCTTCCTCGACGAACTGCCGGCGCATCACGTCGATGTCGCGGCGTCGGACAGCAACTATGGCGGCTATGGCGGGCGCGGCGGCTACGGCCAGTCGCGCTTCGACAAGGCCGATCCCTTCGCCAACACCTATTCCACCCCCGGTTGGAAGCGCGCCCAGGCCAATCAGACGAACGCCACCCGCGACAACTGGGGCACTCGCTCCGGCCACGCGGTGGAGCGCATCGGCTACGGCGAGAGCGGGCCGCGCACCCGTACCATCGAGGGCGAACTGGTGGCGAAATCCGTCGCCGACACGCCCTCGCAATTCACCGTCGGCGACCGAGTCTTCCACATCAAGTTCGGCAACGGCAACATCGCTTCGATCGAAGGCAACAAGCTGACCATCGACTTCGACAAGGCCGGCCAGAAGCGGGTGCTGGAAGGGTTTGTGGAGCGGGTGTGACGATGGCCGGCGCTCTTTCGCCGCGGCTCCAGGCAATCGTGGACAAACTGCCCTTGCGCCCCGGGATGCGCGTCCTCGAGATAGGCTGCGGACCCGGCGCCGCCGCCCGAGAAATCGCCCGGCAGATAGGCCGCGGGTGGGTTCTGGGCATCGACCGCTCAGCCACCGCAATCCGGCAGGCGATCCGGGTTTCCGAGTACGAGATGAGTTCGGAAATCCTGACGTTTCGTCAGGTTGCGGCCGAGGAATTGACGCTGCATGCCGGTGAAGGTCCGTTCGATCTCGTACTGGCCGTTCGTGTCGGCGCTCTTGATGGTCGCCACCCCGAGGCCGGGCGTCGAGCCATGGAGAGAATAGCGGTCGTGCTGGCGCCCGCGGGAGAATTATGGGTGGACGGGCAGCGGCGTCCGATCAGCCCTGATGGTCTCCCCTCGTGCCCGAAGTAGCCGCCTCAAGATAAGCCCTCAACCCCACTTTCCCCCTCCTGACTTCACTCAGGTCTGGCACCGGCATGGTGACAGCAAGTCTGGTCATTCCCGCGCATGACCGAGCGGCGGATTGCGAGAAGCCGAAGCTGAGGAAGGTTTCCTCCCACCGTTCTGACGGGATGCTAGCAACCTTCACTGGTCGATTAAACAAATCCGACAGCGCAGTTGCTACATCGTTGGAGGTATAGCGCTCCGGACCCTCGGCATGGACCACACGGATCTTTCCCGGAGGATCTGTAATCAGCTCAGCCGCAGCCTCCCCAAGGTCCTGCGGCGCCACCATCGCCAAACGAAAATCTGCCGGGAAGAATGTCGTCAAAATGCCCTCGCGTCTGGCAAGTTCAAGGCTCATCTCCCAGTTCGTCATGTAATAGGCGGCCCGCAGGATGCTCGTCGGAATGGGCAAGCCCTGCAGCCCCTGCTCCAGCTCGAACAACGTTCCCAGATCGCCGATACTCTCCCCCTTCCGCGCGCCGTAGGTGGAGTGCCCGACGACTTTCTCCAGGCCCGAACCCTCGATCGCCGACAAGATGGAGGCAATGGTGCTCCTTTCCTCGGCATCCGGATCCTGTTCCGGTGATGCAGGCGGGTTGAGCGCGAACAGTCGTTTTCCCTGACGGAAAACTGCTCTGAGACCCTCAGTGTCATGAATGTCCGCAACCGCAATGGCAGCACCGAGGCCCCGAAGGTCCTCGGCCCGCTCCGCCGTCCGGGTAACCACCGTCACCGGCTCCCCGCGCGCTAGAAGAGCTCGCGCCGTCGCCCTCCCAACATGGCCCGTTCCGCCAAGGATGATATGCATTCGTCTCTCCTATGTTCTGGAAGACTAGAGGACGGACACCGGTTTTCCACCCGCTACCCCTCCAGAAACCCCACCACCTCCGTCACCCGTCCCGCCGCGTCCAACCGCGCTACGTCCATGCCGCGCGCGACGGCCTCGCCGTTGGGTGAGACGAGGGTCCAGGAGAAGCGGGTGAAGGGGCCGTGGCCGTCGGGGGTGCCGGAAAGATCGAAGCGGTGGTCGGGGAAGTGGCTGCGGGCAGCGGCGATCATGGCGGAGATTCCGGCAGGCCCCTCGCCCTGCATCAGCGGGTCAGCATAGTGGGCGTCCGCGGTCCAGCCCTTGGTTAGCGCGTCGGTCCGGGCGGCGTCGTCCGCCTCGTTCCAGAGGGCGAGATAGGCGTTGGCGATAGCGAGATGATCGGTCATGGTCGTGCTCCTTTCGTTGATCACGGCCCTAACCTGACCGGGCAGAGGACCCAGAACAATTACCTCCGAGGTAATCGTATTCCGCCGCTCCTCTGGTAGGGTCCGCCCATGACCCAGGCAGACACCCTCACCCAATCACCCTCGCCCCCGGCCGGCGTGGGCACCGTGCTGCGCGAATGGCGCGGCCGCCGGCGCATGAGCCAGCTCGACCTTGCGCTCGACGCCGAAATATCAGCCCGGCACCTGAGCTTCGTCGAAAGCGGCCGATCCTCGCCAAGCCGTGACCTGCTGCTGAGGCTCGCCGAGCGGCTGTCGATGCCGCTGCGTGCCCAGAACCGCCTGCTGCTTTCGGCCGGCTATGCACCCGTTCATCCGGAAGCGGCCTTGGATGCGCCGGAGCTTACGGAGATACGGCAGACGGTGGAGACCATCCTGACGGGCCACATGCCCTTCCCCGCCATTGCCGTCGACGGGCAGTGGACCCTGCTGCAGGCGAACGCAGCCGCGACGGCACTGTTCGAAGGCATTGATCCCATATTGCTGGCGCCGCCGCTCAACGTGCTGCGGCTCAGCCTCCATCCGCAGGGACTGGCGCCCCGGATCGCAAACCTCGGCGAATGGAGGCACCACGTGCTGGAGCGATTGCGGGTGCAGATGGAGGGCTCGGGCGATCCCTTCCTGGCAGAATTGCATGCGGAGCTTTCCGCCTATTCGGCGCCGCCGGCACCGAAGGAGAATCGAACCCACCCGCTGCTTGCCGTGCCGCTCGAACTGCGCATGCCGGGAAGCGACAGGGTGCTTCGCTTCATCTCGACCACCACCGTCTTCAGCGCCGCCACCAGCGTCACCCTCTCCGAACTGGCGCTGGAATGCTTCTACCCCGCCGACGCCGAGACCCGCGCAGCCCTGATGAAAAGCCAAGAAAGGAGCGCGTCATGAGCGTCACCTACCTGATCGAGTTCGACGTCAAGCCCACCGAGCGCGAGCGCTTCCTGTCCCTGCTGAACGGCGTGCTGGATGCCATGCGCCACGAGGCGATGTTCGTGAACGCGGCCCTGCATGCCGACCCGGAGAACGACACCCGTTTCCTGCTGCACGAGACATGGCAGAGCCATGAGGACGTGCTGACGGTGCAACTTGCCCGCCCCTACCGAGAGGAATGGCATGCAGCGCTGCCGGACCTCTTGGCAGCCGAGCGGAAGATCTCCATCTGGCAGCCGCTGCGGAGCGACCGGCCACGGTGATCCGCACCGCTCTGCTCGGCGACCCGTTGCGCTCGATCGGAACGGCGGATAGGTCTCGTGGAGCATAGGAGGAGGCCTGGCATGTTTCTCACCAATCACGACGTCGTCGAACTCACCGCCTGGCGGCGAAAGCTGCATGCCATGCCGGAAGTCTCCGGCGACGAAGTGGCGACGGCGGCGGAGGTACAGGCCTTCCTCGCCGAGACGGCGCCGGACAAGGTGATTTCGGGACTGGGCGGCACGGGCGTCGCAGCGGTCTTCGAGGGCGACGAAGGCGGACCGACCGTGCTCTTTCGCTGCGAACTCGACGCCCTGCCCATCGAGGAGATCTGCGATCTGCCGCACCGCTCGCGCCTGCCCGGCAAGGGCCATATGTGCGGCCATGACGGGCACACTGCGACGGTCGCAGCATTGGCGCGGGGATTTGCAAAGCAGCGCCCCAGGCGCGGCCGCGTCGTGCTGATGTTCCAGCCGGCCGAAGAAACCGGCGCCGGTGCCGCGGCGGTGATCGCTGACGAGCGATTCGCGGAGATCCGGCCTGATTACTCTTTCGCGCTGCACAACCTGCCGGGGCTGCCGCTCGGCCATGTCTGGCTGAAGGAAGGCATCGCCAACTGCGCCTCGCGCGGGTTGAAGATCGCCCTGACGGGCAAGACGGCGCATGCATCCGCACCGGAAACGGGTAGCTCGCCGATGCGAGCGATCGCATCGCTGATGCCGGCATTGACGGATCTGAGCGGCGGCTCGGTCGCCGGTGGCGACTTCGTCCTTGCCACGGTGGGCCATGTGCATCTGGGAGAACCGGCCTTCGGCATTGCACCAGCCTATGCGGAACTCTGGGTAACGCTGCGCACGACCACGAACGACCAGATGCAGGCATTGGTGGATGCGGCAGAAGGACTGGCGCGGGAGGCGGCGGAGAGGGACGGGTTGGCGCTCGATACAAGCTACCACGAGATCTTCCGCCATTGCGACAATCAGCCGGAAGCCGTGACGATCCTGAGGGCGTCTCTGGATGCGGAAGGTGTCACCCATGAGCCGGGCGAGGCGCTGCGGGCCTCGGAGGACTTCGGCCTGTTCGGCACTGTCTCGAAATCGGCAATGTTCTATCTCGGCGCCGGCGAGAAGCACCCTGCCCTGCACAATCCGGACTATGACTATCCCGATGACCTGATCCCGCTCGGCGCCCGAATCTTCATGCGCACGGCCAGGGACTTGCTCGGTTAGGCGCCGTTGCCACCGAACAGCTTAACCAGCAGGTTCTGGTTCTTGCCCGGCAGGCGACCGTTATATTCCGGCACGATGACCATATGGGTGATCTCGCCGCGGCGGAAGGCCGCCAGGAACTTGTCGTAGTGCTTGAAGGCGACGCAGCCATGCGAATCGCCGGGAGCGGAGCGCAGCAGGTAGGTGTGCGCCAGGAGCCCGGTACGGTTCTGCGGGTGCTTGCCGTCCACGGAAGTCAGGCGGATCGCCGCGACGCCATGGAAAGGCTTCTCGCGCATGGAGAGCTTGTAGGTACCGGGGGGCGTCGGGCCCTTCATCTTAACATGAGTGAACTTGGGGTTGTCGCGCATCTTGCCGATGCCGGAATGCGCCTCGAGCTTGGTGCCGTTCGGCATGTGCACCACGCCATTGGTGATGTCGTAGATTGCTACCTTCTTCGTGCCCGGATCGGGGATCGGCGTCACCTTGGGCAGCGACTTCATCGGGTTTTCGGGTTTCGCATAGGCAAGCACGGTGGAAGCCGGCTCGCCTGCGTCCTCGGCGGGAGCCCGGCCCGGCTTCGCGAGCTTCGCCGCAGCCAGCGCTTCGAGTGCCTTGGCGGCCGTCTCGGGACGCGAGGTCGGCAGCGGCCCCTGGATCGGCAGCGTGTCATCCATGAGGGCGGCCAGTTCGGTGGTGCGTCCCGCCTCTTCCGCCTCGATCGCCGCGGTCTCGACGGCGCTTTCGTCAGAGAGACTCTCATCCTCCGTTACGTCGGAGGGAATGGACGCGGTGACGATTGCCGCATCGGACATCTCGACACGCGGCGCGAGCGCAACCATCTGGTTCATCGCCTCGTCCAGCATCTGCTTGACGATGTCGGTCTCCGGCCGGATCGCCGCGAGTTCCTCGAACTTGGCGTCCTCGGCGGCCGATGCGAAGGCGGCGCCGAGCGAGCCGACCACAGCGTCGCTCGCGGGACGCCGCGAGAGGACGGCAGCAAGCTGCGCGCCCTCAAGCCGCGACGCCTTGGGCGCCGCAGGCTGTCGGTAGAGGCGCTCGAACTTGCTGATCCTCAGCGCAGCGCGCTCCACCTGCTCCACCTCGTCGGCGACGGCGTCGACAACGGGTTTCAGCGACAGGGCGAGCGAGAATTCAGGCTTCGCCGGCGCGGAGAAAGAGGGTGCGAAGCTGCTGACGGTGGTGGTCGCGGCGAACGTCCAGACGCCGCCCAGCGCCACGGTGGCAAGAGCCATCCGCCCCGCAAAGGCAATGCGCGAGAGACGCCGAGGGCCCCTTGAAACCGGTGTGGAGGGAGTTGCGGTGCCGAATGCCTCGATCTCTAGCGCCATGATACTCGTTACCCGATCATTCTGCCAAAGCCGCAACTGCGACCATGTCCATCTGCGTTGAACGGCGGCCCGAAGCCGTCATGCCGTCCGGCGACTGGATTAGAGAATGACAATATATGGTAACCAATATCTTTACGCCCCGCCCCTGATTTGATGCTTTCGGCACTAAGGGGAAAACCTGCCGGAAATTTAGCAGGAATGCGGCGATGCGGTGGCAGGCGCTTGAAAAGCGGCATTTACGCACCACATAGCCCGCACCAATCAGCGGTGCGGACCGATGCTTTGGGTCAGCCGTCGATGCGGCGGACGGTGGCACGTTCCATGAAGAACCAGGGGCGCAACTTGACGCCCAGCACATTGCCGGCGAAGGCCGCGATCGCCCAGATATAGCCGTGCAGGCTGCCGGACGCGATGCCGGAGAAATAGGCGCCGATATTGCAGCCATAGGCAATGCGGGCGCCGTAGCCGAGCAGAAGCCCTCCGACGACCGCCGCCAGAACCGAGCGCAGCGGTATCCTGAAGTTCGGCGCGAAACGACCGGCAAGTGCTGCCGCGAGCATGGCGCCGGCGATCAGGCCAAAGTCCATGACTGAGGTCACGTCGGCGAAGACGCTCTCGGAGAGAGCCTTGGCATTGGCCGGTGCTTGCCAATATCCCCAGAAGGCCGGCTCGATGCCGATCAGCTGCGCGCCCTTGGCACCCCACAGCGCAAAGGCCGAGGTGATGCCCCAGGGACGACCCGCGAGCGCCAGGGTCGCGAAGTTCAGAACGGCAAGCGCAATCGCACCGGCAACCAGCGGCCATGGTCCACGCAGGTAGCGGGCGAAGCCTTCGCGCGGCGCTGCTTCAGGCTTTTCCAGCCCGCCGTGGCGCTTCTTTTCGACCGCGACCGTCACGGCAGCGATGGCGCCAAAGATCGCTAATGAGAGGAGGATGCCCGGCACCGGACCGAGGCTCACCAACGTCGTCGGCGGCAGCGAGGGCAGGCTCGTCCACCACTCGAAGTGGATGGTCGCCAGTAGCGAGCCGACGATGAAGAAGAACAGCGTGACAAGCATCCGCGCATTGCCGCCGCCGGCGGTGAACAGCGTACCCGAGGCGCAACCGCCACCGAGCTGCATGCCGATGCCGAACATGAAGGCGCCGATGATGACCCCGGTTCCGGCAGGCGATACGAAGCCGCGAACCTCGTTGCCGAACAGCGTGCCGGATGCAAGGAAGGGGAAGAAGAGGACGACGGTGAGCGCAAGCAGGATCATCTGCACGCGAAGACCCCGGCCCCGGCCTTCGGCGATGAAGACGCGCCAGGCAGAGGTAAAGCCGAAAGCGGCATGATAGAGGGTGATCCCGAGTGCGCCGCCGATCAGGAAGAGCGCTCCATGAGCGGCACCGTAGGTGTAGCCCAGCGCGACGGTGCCGGCGACAAGCGCGACAAGAGCGGCAAGTCCTGGGACACCTATTGGCGAAGCCGTATCGACATCGGGCGATAGAGATGAACTGGCAATGGACATGGCAATACTCCGGAATTTGCCAGAGTCTTAGCCCAGGCTGCCCTTTCGGACGAGAAACCCTCTTCTGGCGGGTGCGCCGGCTGCGGATAATGTTTCCGCCGCCGGCATCCGACACGCAAAGCGCGTTTCTCTATTGGCACAAACGGTTGGAAGGCGCTTTTAGGTCGCCGGTTTTCATGCAAGGCCCCGAGCGCCCTCCCGACTTTCGTTCGGCCTGACGCCTTCAAGGGTTGTTCGACTGCCACTGCTCGGTATTTAATCAGTCAAAGACAGAGAAGGAGGAACCACCATGAAGGCCCTGCTGCTGGTCGATATCCAGAACGGCTTCTGCCCTGGCGGAAACCTGCCTGTCCCCGACGGCGAGAAGATCGTCCCGGTGGCCAACCGCCTGATCGAGGAAGGCGGGTACGACGTCATCGTCGCCTCGCAGGACTGGCATCCTGAAGACCACGGCAGCTTCGCGTCACAACATCCCGGCAAAAGACCCTTCGACATGGGCGAACTCTGCGGCCGGCCGCAAATGCTGTGGCCCGACCACTGCGTCCAGGGCACCAGCGACGCGGAGTTCCATCCCGACCTCAAGATCCACGACATCGACTATATTCAGCAGAAGGGCGAAAATCCCGCGATCGACAGCTATTCCGCCTTCCGCGACAACGACAAGGCAGCCGTCACCGGCCTCGCTGGCTATCTCCGCGCCCAGCAGATCAACGAGCTCGACATCTGCGGCCTTGCGACGGATTACTGCGTCAAGTTCTCGGCACTCGACGCCGTCGAGATGCTGCCCGGCGTCCAGATATGCTTCATCGAGGATGCCAGCCGCGGAATCGATCCAAAGGGCGTGAAAGCCGCGATCGAGGAGATGCGGCAGAAGGGCGTCGGCGTCGTCAGGAGCCGCCAGATTCTCAAGGACTGACCACCACGGCGAGCACCAACTCTTCGCCGGGACTTCACCAGAATCGATCGATGCATCAGCGCTATTGAATTGCGCCGGGCATTCCCTCTCGCCTAAGGGAGTGGGAAGAAGGAATCCCCATGAACCGCAGTGATTTCAGAGAAGGCCTGCGGGGCGGCGTTATCGTTGCCCTGTCCTCGGCGCCCTTCGGTGCCCTGTTCGGAGCGGTCGCGGTCGACAACGGCCTGAGCTTCCTCGAGACCCTTCTGATGAGTGCCACCGTCTATGCCGGAGCCAGCCAGCTGGTGGGGATCGAGCTTTTCGGCCAGCGTGTCGAGCCGTGGCTGGTGGTACTGTCCGTCTTCGCCGTCAACTTTCGCCATATCCTGTATTCCGCAGCGATGGCGAAATATATCGGCCACTACTCCCTGCCCCAGAAGGCGCTCGCCTTCTTCATGCTGATCGATCCGGCCTTCGCCGAAGGTGTGCGGCGTGGCGAAAGCGGCCAGGGCGTAAGCTTTTCGTGGTACATCGGCTTCGGGGTTGTGGTCTATCTCAGCTGGAGCGTGGCCACCATGCTCGGCGCCTTCTTCGGACGCATGATCGGCGACCCGGCTTCCATCGGCATCGACATCCTGCTGCCAGTCTATTTCCTTGGCATGGTCCTCGCGTTCCGGCGCCGGCCCGGATTTGCGCCCATCGTGCTAGCAAGCGCGCTCGGATCGGTTGCGGCCTACCATCTCGTCGGCTCTCCCTGGCATGTCAGCCTTGGCGCCGCCGCCGGCATCATCGTCGCGACCCTACTGCCGCTGCCCGCACCGGTTGCAGAAGTGGCGTCGCCAGAAGGTGGAGAGGCCTGACGATGGAAGGAACGCTCGACACCGGCACAGTGCTGCTGATCCTTAGCGCAGCCGTGGCGACTTATCTCACCCGCATCGGCGGCTACGTCCTGATCACGCGGATGAAGACGATCCCACCCCGTATGGAAGCCGCCTTGAATGCGGTCCCTGCCGCCGTGCTGACGACGCTCGTCGCCCCCGCCTTCTTCTCCGGCGGCTGGGACGTGAAGATCGCCATGGTCGCAGCGCTGCTCGTCGCGCTGGTCCGCCCCGGACTGCTGATGCTCGGCGTGGGCTGGGCGGCGGTCATGATCTGCCGCCAGTTCCTCGGCCTCTAGAACCCGACGGAGCCGGTAATCACACCGGCTCGGTTGCCTGCACCAGCCACTGGCGGACCTTTTCGTCCTCGATTAGCGACATGAGCTTCTCGCGCGTCGCGGCGTGATAGCCGTTCAGCCAGTCACGCTCCTCCGCCGTCAGAAGCTCCGCCAGGACAAGCCGGCGATCGATCGGGCACCATGTGAGCGTCTCGAACGACAGCATCGGGATATCGCCGCCCTCGATCTCCGTCGCTTCCTTCACATAGATCAGGTTCTCGATACGGATGCCGAAATCGCCGGGACGATAGTAGCCGGGCTCGTTCGAGAGGATCATCCCGGGCAGGAGCTCCTGCGTCGACAGCCGGGCGATCCGCTGCGGCCCCTCGTGCACGGACAGATAGGAGCCAACGCCGTGGCCGGTCCCGTGGGCATAATCGCCGCCGGCCTTCCACAAGGCGATCCGCGCAAGCGGATCGAGATCGCAGCCGCGCGTGCCTTTCGGGAACCGCGCGATGCTGACCGCGATCATCCCCTTCAGTACAAGGGTGAAGAAGCGCTTGCGGTCTTCCGGAACATCGCCGATCGCCACAGTCCGGGTGATGTCGGTGGTGCCGTTGATATATTGGGCGCCGGAATCGATCAGGAAGAGTTCGCCCTCGTTCAACGGTCTGTCCGTCTCCGTCGTCACCCGGTAATGAATGACCGCGGCGTCCGGCCCTGCACCAGAGATGGTATCGAAAGAAATGTCCTTCAGCGGGTTCTGCATCTGATCGCCCACCTTCACGCGGGCAGCCTCCAGCGCCCGGACCGTCTCGATCTCGGTCACCCGGCCCGGTTGCTGCCCGTCGAGCCAGCAAAGGAACTCGACGACGGCGGCCCCGTCCTGGAGATGCGCCTTCGCCGAGCCTTCCAGTTCGGCAGCGTTCTTGCAGGCACGCGGCAAGCGCGCAGGATCGGTTGCCTCTACGACGCTTCCGCCAGCCTTCTCGATCGCGATGCTGAGGACGAGCGGAGCGAGATCGGCATCGAGCATGATCGGTCCGCGCTGCGCCCAATCCTCGAGCCGGGCAGGAAAGTCCGCGGGCGGCAGTTGTTCGGCGAGTTGGGCAAGGTAGGCGCGGGCCTCGATACCGGTCTTGCGCTCGTCGAGGAAGAGCAGCGGCTTGCCCTCTACCGGCACGATGGCCCGCGCCAAGGGATGAGGGGTATGTGGCACGTCGCTTCCGCGGATGTTGAAGAGCCACGCGACCGAAGAAGGATCCGTGATGATGACGGCAGCGGCCCCCTTCTCCTTCACCTGCGCGGCAATCATGGGGATCTTTTCGGCTGCAAGCGTGCCAGCATGTTCATGCCTCTGGATCATCACCGCACCCAGGGGTTCGGCGGGACGGTCCGTCCAGATCGCGTCGAGCGGGTTGGACGGAACGAAGACCAGCGACCCGCCGATCTCCTCAAGCGCCTTGCGCAGCTTGCGGACTTCCGCGGCCGTGTGCAGCCACGGGTCCACACCGAGACGGAAGCCTCTAGCGGCATTTGCCTTCAGCCAGAGATGCGGAGGCTCGTTGACCAGGTCGCCGCCGGAAAAGACGCTGCCGTCCACCTGCTCCTTAAGCTGCGTGATATAACGGCCGTCGACAAAGATCACCGCCTGCAAACGCGTCACGAGTGCGACACCGGCCGACCCGGTAAAACCGGTGAGCCAGGAAAGCCGCTCGGCCGACGCCGGCACGTACTCACCCTGGTATTCGTCCGCGCGAGGCACCAGAAACCCGTCAATCCCAAAGCCGTCGAAATGGCTGCGCAAGGCGCTCACGCGCTCACGGCCGAACCGGGGAGTGGACCTGCTGTCGAAGGACTGGAACATGAAAACTTTCCGGGAGGAGTGATTCAAAGGGTACGCGATACTAGCGGGGCGCAGCTCGCACCGCCAGGGCGGGTGAACTGCCGCCGATCTATTGTGCATCTGCTAACTACATGTGGACGCCGATCGCGCATGCCATGCGCCCAGCGCATAACACCGTTGATGGGAAGCCCCTCACTGCACCGCACAATCCGGACTATATTCCACTCATCGAACGGGCAATGAACAGCGCCCGCGATGAAAGGATCTATAAGATGGCCAACTCAATCTTCCGCACTGCCTTCGAACGCGTGGTCGCAGCGCGCGAGCGTCAGGCCAGCCGCTACGTCAACAACGTTCTCATGAACCTGGACGACCAGACCCTGAAGGGCATGGGAACCAGCCGCGAAGAACTCCGCCGCAAGGGCGGATCCGGTTTCGTATTCTGATTTAAAACCCTGGCGGCCTTTCCTCCTCCCTCCCCCGCCAGGCCTTCGGAATACGGACCAACCCGCTAGAGCCGCTCCTCCCCGGCTCGCGGGCTAGATCAGGAACAACCTGATCGCGAAGGCGGTGCCATATGGCGCCGCCTTTTTCTTATCCCTCTTTCTCCGGATCGACTCCTGCAGCACGCGCAATGCTGCATCGCAACAACTATCGCCCCTGCCGCAGGTGGATCGTTACCCAGCCATTGCGCCAGAGCGTGTGCACATGCCGAAGACGAACGCCGTTATAGGCGGCAAGAACCTTCCAGCGCTGCTCGGCCAGAATCCCTGACAGGATCACCGATCCACCGGATGCGAGGTTGGCTGCAAGTTGCGGCGCCATGCGCATCAGCGGCCGGGCGAGAATATTGGCGATGATCAGGTCGAAAGGTCCCTCTTGCCTGAAGGCGGGCGAATGAAAGCCCGGCGCCGTCACAAGCCGCAGTCCGGACACGATGCCGTTGCGCCGGACATTCTCCTGAGCCACCCGAACCGCGACCGGGTCGATATCAGTGGCAAGAATGGGGATGTTGCGGATCTTCCTAAGGCCGATCGCGAGTACGCCGCTGCCGGTACCGAGATCGAGCGCGTTGCGAATCGGGCGGGCCCGGGCGACCGCATCGATCATCTCCAGGCAGCCGGCGGTCGTCCCATGGTGCCCGGTCCCGAAGGCTTGGCCGGCATCAATCTCGATCGATATATCGTTGGGACGGACCTTGTCGCGATCATGCGAGCCGTGAACCAGAAAGCCCCCTGCCCGAACCGGCTTCAGCCCCTCGAGCGATCTCGCGATCCAGTCGACATCGGGGATTACCTCCCTCTCGATCAGGGCTTGCGGGAAGGCTGGCGCGAGACCGTCCGACATGCGCTGCCGGACCTCTTCCTCCTCGTCCGCCATCAGGTAGACCGAGGCTTCCCAGAGATCCCGCTTCTCGTCGACCTCGGTGGTCCCGAGCGCGTAGTCCTCCTCGCCGAAGATATCCGTGAAAATGTCGAGGATGCGCTCGGCATCCTTTTCGGTGGTGCTGACGTAGAGGCGGATCTCGTTCAAGATTGCGCTTTCGGATGGTTGCGGATGCGGGACGGATGCCACAAAGGTACCGCCCCTTCAACTGCAATGCGCTCGATCAGCCGCTGATCAGGTTTTCGAGTTTCTTCACGGCCGTATCGGAGTTTTCCCCGTAGGAGATGGTCCCGACGAAGCGGCCCTCCTCATCAAGAAGGAAGACTGAGGCCGTATGGTCCATCGTGTAGTCGCCGGTCGGATCCTTCTCGTCGAGAGGCACCTTCTTGAAGTACACCTTGAAGCCCTTTGCCATTTCGATGACCTTTTCCGGCGGGCCGGAGATTCCGATGATGCGGTCTGTCACGTTTGATATGTACTGGCCGAGCATTTCGGGCGGGTCGCGCTCCGGATCGACCGTGACGAAGTAACCGGCGAGTTTGGTACCATCGGGGTCGACCTGGTGCATCCAGCCGTTCAGTTCATAGAGCGTGGTCGGGCAGACCTCCGGGCAGTGGGTGAAGCCGAAGAAAAGGGCAGTCGGCTTCTTACGGAAGGCTTCTTCGGTGATCGGCTGTCCATCCTGAGCCACAAGCTGGAACGGCACGCCAAAGGGACCTTCGGCAATCTGCTCCTTGCTTCGTGTCACCTCGAATGTCAGCCATGCGAGGACGCCGCCAAGCAGGATCACGGCGGCCCAGAGGATGATGCGCAGCGTTTTCATGTCTTTCTCTCTTCATGCCATCTGCGGCAAAGCCCACCCTCGATAGGCGAAAGGCCTCGCGCTCGCAAATCAATAGCGGATCGCGTCACCGTGCGCGCTGATTTGTCTCAAACAGGGAGAGGCTCAGAGACAACCAGAAAGGCCGTTCTCGCTGAGGGTTATCAACATATCCGACCCGTAACGCATCCAGCCGTAGAACGCCGCGCCACTGACCGCGACACCAACCAGTATGGTCAGCGCGTAGAGAGGCAGGCGATGCGATGCGGGAGAGACCATGTCCATACGGCGATCTTACTCAAAATCTATCTGCGCTGGAAGGGGCCTGAAGGCCGCACGGTTTTAGCAGAAGCTTAATGATTGACGGGCATGCTTGCGGCGCGAAGGTGGATTCCAACAGTGTCCCGCGGCTACTCGAACGGGACGCAGGCGAGCCATGCCGACATGATGTCATCGAGGTCATTCTCGATCTCCGCATCGATATCCAGACAATCCATGGCAGCCTGAATGGCAGCGTCCGCGGCATAAGTCGCGAGCCCATTGGCAGGTGGGAGAAAAGAATGAGCAACGCCATCAAGCAATCGGGAGCCTATCTCGAAATCGTCTCCTTCCATCTTGGAGATCAGGAATTCTGCATCGACATCATGGCGATCCGCGAAATCCGCGGCTGGGCGCCGGTTACGCCGATGCCACATACGCCCCCTTATGTGCTGGGCCTCATCAACCTGCGCGGCGCCGTCATTCCCGTGATCGACATGGCCTGCCGCCTCGGCATGAAGATGACCGAGCCATCCGAACGCTCCGCGATCATCGTGACTGACATCGCGGGTAAGCTGGTCGGTCTTCTCGTCGAGCAGGTCTCGGATATGATGACCATCCGCTCCGAAGACCTGCAGCCGGCACCGGAAATCATTCCGGAAGCCCAGCGCGCCTTCTGCCGCGGCATCGTTGCCCTGGAGAAGACGATGGTCTGCTTCCTCAACCTCGACACGGTGATCGCCGACGAACTGACCCGCGAAGCTGCCTGATCCCACGGCTCATCTCCGGTAATCTGCAACCCGGAGATGACGCTTTCGTTATCTGCCCGTGACGGGTTTGCCCGACTCGTCTGGAACGATCTCGGCCTCCCAGTGTTGCCCTAGTGTCCCAAGGGACAGCGAATTGTTCGGCTAAGCCAAGGCTGGTCGATCGGAAATCCACTAGGGAGAATAAAAATGAAAAACGCCGTTACACTCGCTCTCGCCGCAGCCCTTTCCACCGCTTCGCTCGGCGGGATCGCATTCGCGCAGACCACCACCGGCTCCACAAGCGCAACGACCATGAGCGATGACGTTCGCATCGTCCGCATCACGGAAAACTCGGACAGCGACGATGCTACGACACAGATCCCGGATATGTTCCGCAATCCGAGCGCGGACGTGACTGCTCAGGCTCGTGCCGAAGCGCAGGCTGATGCCGCCATCATGGCCGAGCTCCAGGAGAACAGCATCGACCTGGACAATGTCCAGGCGATCGACACGGCAGCCAACGGCGGCAAGATCGTCTACGTGAAGTAAGCCGCCTCATAAAGGACGAAGCACGAAAGAGCCCGCCGACGCGGGCTCTTTCCTCGTTCCGGCCCGAGGTTGACTTTGCGGATATCGCGATGCCTCTATGGCCTAGGGAGATGGATGCACGAGTATGCGATAGCATCCTGACAGGAGGATCGATGAGCCGGGCCCAATCGGAAGTGATCGTCGTGGGCGCCGGCCTGGCGGGACTGGTGGCTGCGACGGAACTGGCTAATGCCGGCCGTTCCGTGACCATTGTCGACCAGGAGCCTGAGCAGAATCTCGGAGCCCAGGCCTTCTGGTCGCTGGGCGGTCTGTTCCTAGTCGATTCCCCCGAACAGCGCCGCATGGGTATCCGTGACAGTTACGAGCTCGCGCGCGAGGACTGGCTCGGATCCGCCGGCTTCGACCGTCCCGAAGACTACTGGCCCCGTGCTTGGGCCGAAGCCTATCTCGCCTTTGCCGCAGGCGAGAAGCGGGAGTGGTTGCGGGCCCTGGGCCACCGCCTCTTTCCCGTCGTCGGTTGGGCGGAGCGCGGGGGTTGGTCGGCTACCTCCCACGGCAATTCCGTGCCGCGCTTTCACATCACCTGGGGAGCAGGGCCCGGCGTCGTCGAACCCTTCGAGAAGCGTGCTCGCGAGGCAGAGGAGAATGGCAGGATCCGCTTCCTATGGCGGCATCGGGTCGACCGACTGATCCTGACCGACGGCGCAGTGACGGGCATCGCCGGGACGATCCTCGAACCCAGCACGGCACCGCGTGGAGCAGAAAGTTCTCGAACAGCTTTGGGCGATTTCGACCTTCCCGCACAGGCCGTGATCGTCGCGTCCGGCGGGATCGGCGGCGACCAAGACCTCGTGCGCAGGAACTGGCCTGCCCGCCTCGGTCCGGCGCCGAAGTTCATGGTATCCGGCGTGCCGAAGCATGTCGACGGGCGCATGCTGGCGATAACGGAGTCGGCCGGCGGGCGCATCATCAACCGCGACCGCATGTGGCACTACACAGAAGGCCTGCGCAACTGGAACCCTGTCTGGCAGAACCACGGTATCCGCATCCTGCCCGGCCCCTCCTCCATATGGCTTGACGCCACAGGCGAGCGGCTGCCGGCACCCTTTTTCCCCGGCTACGATACGCTGGGGACACTGCAGCACATTCTCTCCACGGGCTACGACTACTCCTGGTTCATCCTGAACCAGTCGATCATCCGCAAAGAGTTTGCCCTCTCAGGTTCAGAACAGAATCCCGATCTGACTGGCCGCGACTGGGGGCTGACAGCCCGTCGCGCCGTCGGCCGTCGTGCGACGGGGCCGGTCGAGGCGTTCAAGGAGAAAGGCGAGGATTTCGTCGTTGCGAACAGTCTCGACGAACTGGTGCACGGCATGAACCGCGTCGCCGGCAATGATCTGCTCAAGCTGGATGGGATAGAGCGGCAGATCGTGGCGCGCGACCTTCAGGTGACCAATCCCTACGGGAAGGACTTGCAGGTGATCGGCATCCACAACGCCCGGCGGTCAATGGGCGACAAGCTGATACGCACGGCGCGGCCGCATCGAATCCTCGATCCCGCTCATGGCCCGCTCATCGCCGTGAAGCTCAACATCCTGACCCGCAAGACGCTGGGCGGGCTCGAAACGGACCTTTCGGCACGCGTTCTCGGCAATGACGGACAGCCGGTGCCAGGCCTTTATGCCGTGGGCGAAGCGGCGGGCTTCGGCGGCGGAGGCATGCATGGCTACCGCGCGCTCGAAGGCACCTTCCTCGGCGGCTGTCTGTTTTCAGGCCGCGTCGCAGGACGCGCCGCGGCCGCAGCAATCGCGTGAGCGACTAGGGTTTTCCCTGGGTCCAGTTCACTTCCTGTCCGTAAAGCGGCACGGTGGAGATCGCCATCTTGGCCGAGCCTTCGATAACCTGCCGCGAATGCGCGAGGTAGACCAGGGTATCGTTCGTCTTGTCGTAGATGCGCTTGACCAGAAGGTCCTTCCAGATCAGCGAACGGCCCTGGCGGAAGACCTCTTCTCCTCCGCGCGAAAGGTCGATATCGCCGATCTCGATCGGCCCGGTCTGGCGGCAGGCGATCGAGCTGTTGGAGGGATCCTCGAACCAGTTGCCCTGCTTCAGCCGGTCGATGATCGAGCGGTCGAAATAGGTGACATGGCAGGTAACGCCCTTCACTTCCGGATCAGCGACTGCCTCGACGATGATGTCGTTGCCGATCCAGTCGACACCGACCTTGCCGACCACTTCGGCAGAGGCGGCTGCCGCAAACAGACCAGCGGCGAGTGCCGCAGCAGAGACAAGCAAGGCAGTTCGTTTCATCATCTGGCACTCCGGTAAACCATCCGTGATCACAGATAAGCGTAACGGCGCAGGTTACAAGCGGAAGCGGCCGATCTACTTCAGCCGGCAGGTGCAGGGCGCATAACCACCGTCAAAGAGGCGGCCGACCTTCATGCCGATCAATGCCGGAATATCGCGGATGTGGGACACACCCAGCGAGTTTCCGATTGCGATCGCCGCACGTGCGCAGACATGTGCATCCTCGGCGGCATTGTGGTGCGCGAACTTCAACCCGAGATGAGCCGCCAGCACGTTGAGCCGGTGGGAGCCGAGATGCGGCCAGACCTTCTGGGACATCTTCACGCTACAGACATAGGAGAGTTCCGGATAGCCGCGGCGATAGAGATCGAGGCAGGCGCGCCAGACACTGAAATCGAAGGCCGCATTGTGCGCAATCATCGTCGCGCCGCGAAAATCCTCCTCGAACTCTTCCATCACCTCCGGAAACTCCGGAGCGTCCTCGACATGCTCGGGGCGGATGCCGTGGATGGCGACGTTGAAAGAGGAAAAGCGCATGTCCTGCGGGCGGATCAGCCGCTCCTCGACGCGAACGACCTCGCCATCCTCGATCCAGGCGAGCCCGACGGAGCAGGCACTGCCGCGCGTTTCGTTGGCGGTTTCAAAGTCGATGGCGATGGTTTTCAAGGTCAGCCCTAATTCTGCTGCCCAAGCCTTAGCGCAAGCGACGCTGATTCGGCAAAGAAGCGGATTACCCGCCGATCAGCGCGAGCCACTCATCCTCGTCCATGACCTCCACACCGAGCTCCCTCGCCTTGTCGAGCTTGGAGCCGGCGCCCGGCCCTGCGACGACGTAATCGGTCTTCTTGGAAACCGAACCGGCAACCTTGGCGCCGAGGCTTTCAGCGCGCGCCTTGGCTTCGTCTCGCGTGAACTTCTCCAGACTGCCGGTGAAGACCACCGTCTTGCCGGCGACGGGACTATCCGCGGTGGAAACCTGTTCGGCGGCCTGAGGCGTCACCTCCTGCAGCAGCCGGCCTATCACGTCCCGATTGCGCGGCTCCTTGAAGAACTCGACCATCGCCCGCGCCACCACTTCGCCAATGCCCTCGATATTGTTCAGGTTCTCCCAGGCCTCTCCCGTCAGATCGGCCGCCTCCTGCATCGCCTCGGAGAAGGCGTCATAGGTCCCGTAGGAGCGCGCCAGCAGCTTTGCGGTTGTCTCCCCCACATGACGGATTCCGAGTGCATAGATGAAGCGGTGGAGCGCAATGGATCGCCGCTCATCGATGGCGTCGAAGAGCTTGCGGACGCTCACCCTTCCGAAGCCCTCGAGGTTCTCGAGCTTCGTGAGTGGCGACGCCTCCTGCCGCCTCCTCAATGTGAATATATCCGGAGCGGTCTTGATCGAAAGCGCCGGATCGTCCGCCTCGAAGAAGAAGTCGATCTGCTTGGAGCCCAACCCCTCGATGTCGAAGGCATTGCGTGACACGAAGTGCTTCAGATGTTCGGTGGCCTGTGCGCGGCAGACGAAGCCACCGGTGCAACGAGTGACGGAATCGAGCTTGCCGGTCTTTTCGTTCTTCTCCCGCACCGCGTGGCTGCCGCAGACCGGGCATTTCCTCGGAAACTCGTAAGGGACGGCATCCGCTGACCGCTTTTCCATCACGACATCGAGGACCTGCGGGATGACGTCCCCTGCCCGCTGCACGATCACGGTATCGCCAATGCGGATGTCGTGCGCGTCCTCGCGGATGCGCTCGCCGGAATTGCCGATGCCCTTGATGTAGTCCTCGTTGTGCAGCGTGGCATTTGTGACGACGACGCCGCCGACGGTCACAGGCGTCAGGCGTGCGACCGGTGTCAGCGCTCCGGTACGTCCGACCTGGATGTCGATCCGCTCCACCCGGGTGAACGCCTGCTCCGCCGGGAACTTGTGCGCCGTCGCCCAGCGTGGGCTCCGCGAGCGGAAGCCAAGCCGCTGCTGCAGGTCGAGCCTGTCCACCTTGTAGACGACGCCGTCGATCTCGTAGTCGAGGTCGGGCCGCTTCAGACCGATCTCCGTGTAGTGAGCGATGATGTCCTCGACGGAGTTCAGCCGCTTCATCAGCGGATTGACGGGAAAGCCCCATTCCCGGAACTTCTCAACCATTCCCATTTGGGTGTCGGCCGGCATCTCGGAGATCTCACCCCAGGCATAAGCGAAGAAGCGAAGGTTGCGGCTCGCGGTCACTTTCGCATCGAGCTGGCGCAGCGACCCGGCAGCTGTGTTCCGTGGGTTGACGTAGGTTTGCTTACCCTCGGCCGCCATCCTCTCGTTGAGCGCCAGGAAATCGCTCTTCGTCATGTATACTTCGCCACGCACTTCCACGACGGATGGCACGCCGTCAGGAAGCTGGTTCGGGATTTCCTTGATCGTCAAGATGTTGGCAGTGACGTTTTCCCCTGTCGTGCCGTCGCCACGGGTAGCGGCATTGGCGAGCCGGCCGTTCTCATAGCGGATCGACATGGACAGTCCGTCGATCTTCGGTTCGGCGGTGAAAGCGATCGAACTGTCCGGGAGCTTGCCGAGGAAGCGGTAGACGGAGTTGATGAAGTCGCGCACGTCTTCGTCGGAAAACGTGTTGTCGAGCGACAGCATGGGCCGGGAATGGGTGATGGGCGCGAAGGTCGGGAGCGGCGCCGCCCCCACCCTCAGCGACGGGCTGTCGGCCCGACGAAGCTGGGGAAACAGATTCTCGATCGCATCATTGCGCCGCTTCAGCGCATCATATTCCGCGTCCGAGATCTCCGGTGCATCATGGCTGTGGTAGAGTTCGTCGTGGCGCGCGATCTCGGAGGCGAGGAAGGCGAGTTCGGCTGCCGCCTGCTCTTCGGTTAGCGTGTCAACGGATGGTCGTGCGTCAGCCATGCAAAGTCACTCCGGAGATGGAGTCGCTTTTTTAGTGCAAATCGGCAGGATGGGAAGAGAGGCGTTCAGTTCGCGCCGGCGATCAGCTTCCTGGCCGCCGCGCGGGCCTCGTCGGTAACCGAGGCGCCGGCGAGCATCCGGGCGATCTCCTCGGCCCGGTGTTCCGGCTCCATGGTCGCGACCCGCGTGGCGATCTTATCCGAGCCCTCGCCCGCGGGGCCTTTGGAGATGAGCAGATGCGTGGCAGCACGGGCTGCCACCTGAGGCGCATGGGTGACCGAGAGCACCTGCACTGTCGCCGACAACCGCTTCAGCCGCTGGCCGATCGCATCCGCGACGGCACCACCCACTCCGGTATCAATCTCGTCGAAGACGAGTGTCGGGGCCGAACCGCGATCCGCCAGCGCGACCTTCAGCGCCAGCAGGAAGCGGGAAAGTTCACCGCCGGACGCGACTTTCATGATCGGACCCGGACGCGTACCCGGATTGGTCTGGACGTGAAATTCGATGGTGTCGATGCCCTCCGCGGTCGCTGCCTGCGGATCGGCCGTCATCTCGACCATGAAACGGGCCCGTTCCAACTTGAGGGCGGGAAGTTCGTCCATCACCGCTTTCGCAAGCGTCTCGGCGCCCTGCCGGCGCTTCTCCGACAGCGTCAGTGCCGCGGCATCGAAGGCAGCCTTCGCGGCGGCGGCCTGCTTTTCCAGCTGGCCGAGCTTCTCTTCACCGGCATCGAGATCGGCAAGATCGGCAACCATCTTCTCTGCAAGAGCTGGCAGGTCCGCGACGGCAACGGAATACTTTCGCCCCGCAGCCCTTAACGCAAACAGTCGCTCCTCGACGCGCTCCAGTTCTCGGGGATCGAACTCCGTCTTTCTGAGCGCCGCCTCGACCTCCATCTGGGCGTTGGAGAGGCTGTTCAGGGCAGCATCCAGCAGTTCGACGGTTTCCTCCAGCAGGCCCGGCGCTTCGTGGCTCTTGCGCTCCAACCGCCGCACCATGGAAGCGATCAAGGGCACGGGCGAGGCATTGCCGTTGAGGAACTCGGAGGCTTCCGAGATGTCGCCGGCGATGCGCTCGGCCTTCTGCATCTGCGAGCGTTGCTCCGCCAGTTCCTCTTCCTCGCCATCGCGGGGACTTAGCACTTCAAGCTCCTCGACGGATGCACGGATATAGTCCGCCTCCCGCGCCGCCGCCTCGACCTTGGCACGATGCGCCTTGAAGGCGCGCTCGGCATCCTTCCAGGCGCGATAGAGCCCCCCGACCTGCTTCACCTCATCGGCCAGTCCGGAAAAAGCATCGAGCAAGTCGCGATGGGTGTTGGTGTCGGTCAGCGCCCGGTCGTCGTGCTGGCCATGGATCTCTACCAGCAGCTGGCCGATCTGCCGCATCAGTTGGACACTGACCGGCTGGTCGTTGATTGACGCGCGAGTCCGTCCATCGGCGTTCTGGATCCGCCGAAAGATGAGATCGCCGTCGTCATCGATGCCGCTGTCGCGGAGAAGCTGTCGGACGGGATGCTGCCCGGGCACGTCGAAGACGGCCTTCACCTGCCCCTTGTCCTCGCCGTGCCGGACGAGTCCGCCATCGCCGCGCCCACCGAGAGCCAGCGACAGGCTGTCGAGCAGGATCGACTTGCCTGCGCCGGTTTCGCCCGTCAGCACGGAGAGGCCGGATTCGAAGGCAAGATCCAGCCGCTCGATCAGAACGATATCTCGGATCGAAAGCTGGACGAGCACGATCAGGCCCCGATGAGCTTTGCCCCTGCGCGAGAAATCCAGGAGCCACGGTTCTCACGCGGTTCCAGACCGCCCGTCTGCAGCAGCTTGTAGGAATCGGCATACCACTGGCTGTCGGGGTAGTTTCGGCCGAGCACGGCCGCCGCCGTCTGCGCCTCCTCCACGATCCCCATCGCATAGTAGGACTCGACGAGACGGGCGAGAGCTTCCTCGATCTGGTTCGTCGTGGGATAGCGCTCGACAACGGTGCGGAAACGCTGGATCCCCGCCAGATATTCCTTCCGCTCCAGGTAATAACGGCCGACCTGCATCTCCTTGCCGGCGAGCTGGTCACGCGCAAAGCGGATCTTGGCCTGCGCATCCTCGACGTATTCGGAATCGGGATAATCGTTGACGACCTTGGACATGGCGTCGATGGTCTGCGCGGCCGCGCGCTGATCCTGCGTCACGTCGGCAATCTGCTTGGAGTAGGAAAGGCCCACCAGATACTGGACATAGGCCGAATCCTCGGTGTTCGGATACTGCTTCAGGTAACGGTTCCCGGTGGCGATCGCATCTTCGTTGCGCCCGAGCCGGTACTTGGCAAACGTGCTCATCACGAGCGCCTTGCGGCCCCAGTCCGTGAACGGATGCTGGCGGTCGATGGAGTCGAACTTGCGGCTTGCTTCTGCGATGTTGCCGGCCTTCATGTTGGCCAGGCCCTGGTTGTAGAGAACTTCCGGGGGATCGGTTTCGACGCCCAGCTTGGTGATGTCGATATCCTTGTCGGACTGGCACGCGCTCACCGCGACGCCGGCGCAGGCCAGAGCCATGGACACGAAGGCTATCCTCGCCGTTCTCTTCATTCCAACAGACCTCGCATAAGTCATTCGACAGTTCCCGATCGTCCCACGCAATTGCGCCCCTGCGCCAACTGGCCTTCTAGCCTTACAAGCAGGCGCCGGGCAACGCAATGCGGGCGCATTAACGCAATTTTGTGGCAAGGTCCCCTGCCCGGAAGGACGAAGGACCGGCGCGAAAACCGCAAGTCAGGTCAAAAAGAAAGGCCGCTCACGAGGAGCGGCCAGTTGGACTGGAAGAACGGATCAAGCAAACCAGGCGGCGACCTCTGGTTCCTTGACCGGTACGAACTCGACGGCGCGAACGCGGGTGCTGCGGACCGGTGCCTCGACGATCTCATAGGCTGTGGGGTCGCTGAGCAGCGCCTTCAGGGCGTTGGCGTTCATCTTGTGGCCGCCACGATAGGAACGGTAGCACCCGATGAACTGCGCGCCCGCCAGTGCGAGGTCGCCGACCGCATCGAGCGTCTTGTGGCGCACGAACTCGTCACCCTCGTAGCGAAGTCCCTCGACATTGACAATCGTGTCGTCGTCCGAGATCACCACGGAATTCTCTAGCGAGGAACCGAGAGCATAACCGGCAGCCCACAGCCGCTCGACATCGCGCATGAACCCGAAGGTACGGGCGCGGGAAAGTTCTTCCTTGAAGGAGGAGGCGGTCAGGTCGCCCTTCCAGCTCTGCCGTCCGATCAGCGGCGTGGAGAAGTCGATCTCGACTTCGAAACGTGTGCCGTCGTAAGGGCGGAACTCCGACCAGGATGCGCCCGAATCGATCCGTACCGGCTTCACCACCCTAATGTAGCGACGCTTCGCGCCGAGATTGACGATACCGGCCTGCTCCAGTGCCTCGATAAACGGATAGGAGCTGCCGTCCATGATCGGCATCTCGCCCGCATCCACCTCGACCACGACATTGTCGATCGACAGCGCATAAAGGGCAGCCATCACATGCTCAATGGTCGCAACCCATTTCGCCGGCGAGCCGCCAAGCACGGTGCAGAGATCGGTTGGTCCGAGCTGTGCCGAAACCGCGCGGTATTCCACCGAACTGCCATCATCCAGGCTGCGGCTGAACATGATGCCGGTACCGGCCTCCGCAGGCTGGAAGGTGATGGTGACCGGAGCGCCCGAATGCACGCCGATACCCGTCATGGTGACGGGGGCTGCGATGGTCGTCTGGAAACCGAGGAGTCCGATTGTCATTCGTCTTGCTTTCTCATGCGTTGGTCCTGATCCTCGATCAAGACCTTGGCAGCAGGCGTGACCGCTATCCGCGAGTCGCCTGCCTTCTTGCTGCTTTTCTACGCAGAGTGCTGGAACATTCCAAATCACTGTTCATTTCGGATTGTTACGCTGCCAAGCGTCGGAAATTATGAAGCTTTTCCGCGCGAACCCACGACAACGAACGAAGGCCCGAAACACTGTTCCGGGCCTTCAATCAAACTGTTGCCGCAGCGTCAGTTGTGCTGGCGGCGCAGGAAGGCCGGGATCTCCAGCTGGTCGTCCTCATGATGCATGCCGGCCTGAGGGACGGCACGTCCATGGTCGTCCAGCTGACCGCGACGCGGAGCGTAGAGATTGGCCTCTGCCGACAGCGGACGGCGCTGCTGCGGAGCCGCACTCGGTGCCGGCGCGGTCATGTCAGCCGCGACCTGCTCGTCATCTTCACGACGGCCGAGTGAATTGGTGATCCGCTTCAGAAGGCCCATCGGACCGCGCTCTTCCTGCACGTGCTGTGCCGGGTGCGCGCGATGGTCCATCTCTGCCTTGACGACCGGCGGGAAGTCTTCGACCTTCGGCATGCGGACGGACTCGGGAGCCATTGCCGGCGCGACCTGCTCATGGTGCAACTGAGGCGCCATCCGGGGTGCGGGCTGGGCAGCGACCGGCGCCGGCTGTGCCGCCATCACCGGGGCGGCCGGGGCCCGAAGAACGGGAGCTTCTGCCGGCGCTGCGGCGAAGATGCGGCTCTGCGGACGGAACTCCGGCTCTGCCGGAGCAGCAACGGGCTGCTGTGCGACCGGCTGCGGAGCGGCGTGGCGCGGCATGTCGGCGATGGCCAGTTCGCGTTCCATCTCGGCTTCTGCCTGGCGGATGGTCTCGGCAATCGGATCCACAGCCTTCGGTGCCTGCGCAATCGGAGCCGGCTGCGGTGCAGCAGCGGCCGGGGCTGCGGACGGTGCGATCGCGGCCGACGGACGGATCACCGGGCGTGCGGCAGCGGCGGCCGGCCGGGTATCGGTGAAGCGGCCGTCCATCTGTGCCGTGGCACGATCGATGCCGGTTGCCACTACCGATACGCGGATGAGACCTTCCAGGGCCTCGTCGAAGGTGGCGCCGAGGATGATGTTGGCGTCCGGATCGACTTCTTCACGGATGCGGGTTGCTGCCTCGTCGACTTCGAAGAGGGTGAGGTCGCGACCGCCGGTGATCGAGATCAGCAGGCCCTGCGCCCCCTTCATCGAGGTCTCGTCGAGGAGCGGGTTGGCGATCGCCGCTTCCGCGGCCTGCATGGCGCGGCCGGGGCCGGAAGCCTCGCCGGTCCCCATCATCGCGCGGCCCATTTCACGCATGACCGAGCGGACGTCGGCGAAGTCGAGGTTGATGAGGCCTTCCTTGACCATCAGGTCGGTGATGCAGGCAACGCCAGAATAGAGCACCTGGTCGGCCATCGCGAAGGCGTCGGCGAAGGTGGTCTTGTCGTTGGCAATGCGGAAGAGGTTCTGGTTGGGGATGACGATCAGCGTGTCAACCGACTTCTGCAGTTCCTGGATGCCGGATTCGGCAAGCCGCATGCGGCGCTGGCCCTCAAAGTGGAACGGCTTGGTGACGACGCCGACGGTGAGGATACCCTTGTTGCGGGCAGCCTGCGCCACGACCGGAGCCGCACCCGTTCCCGTCCCGCCGCCCATGCCGGCCGTGACGAAGCACATGTGGGTGCCGTTCAGGTGGTCGACGATCTCGTCCAGGCATTCTTCGGCGGCGGCGCGACCAACTTCCGGCTGGGAACCTGCACCCAGACCTTCGGTAACCTGCACACCCATCTGGATGATCCGGTCGGCCTTCGTCATCGTCAGCGCCTGCGCGTCGGTGTTGGCGACAACGAAATCGACGCCTTCCAACCCGGCGGTGATCATGTTGTTGACGGCATTGCCGCCGCCACCGCCAACGCCGAAGACGGTGATGCGGGGCTTCAGTTCAGTGATGTCCGGCTTCTGCAGCTTGATAGTCATGGGTACCGTTCCTTCTAACTTTGGCCGCATCGCCGCCGGCCGATTCATTGCTGTTCTTCATGCCGCCGCCCTTTTGGGGACGGACGTCAAAAACTCTCCTTGAGCCACTGGCCCATACGAGCCAGCCGGCCATTTCCACTGCCGAGGGAGCTTATCAGCCCCCCCTGCGAAGCATGCGTCTCCATCTCGGCCACCTGCGGATAGATCATCAGCC
Organism: Pseudorhizobium flavum; assembly: GCF_044142885.1. Classification (NCBI taxonomy): domain Bacteria; kingdom Pseudomonadati; phylum Pseudomonadota; class Alphaproteobacteria; order Hyphomicrobiales; family Rhizobiaceae; genus Pseudorhizobium; species Pseudorhizobium flavum. The sequence goes on along the minus strand of NZ_JBIOKZ010000002.1, from coordinate 332,071 downwards.
CGACAGCCGTGGAAAAAGCGGGGCCCTTGGCTGCGACCGGCAGGCCGGAAATCCCCATCGGGCGCCCGATCCGCACGTTGCGAGCCAGGATCCGGCGCGCCGTCTCCGGCAGCCCCGTCAACTGGCTGGCACCACCCGTCAGGACGACGCGCTTGCCGACGATCGGGCTGAAGCCGGACTTCTCGATCCGGTCGCGGATCAATTCCAGAGTTTCCTCGATGCGGGCCCGGACGATCCGGGTGACCAGCGAGCGGGGCACCTGCGTCGGCAGGTCCCGATCATCCTCGCCGATCGGTGGGATGGAAATCATGTCGCGTTCATCCGCCCCGTTGGCGAGCGCAGAACCGTGGACGACCTTCAGGCGCTCGGCATCCTCGATCCGTGTGGAAAGCCCTCGCGCAAGATCGGTCGTGACGTGGTGGCCGCCGAGGCTGATCGCATCGGTGTGAACCAGCTTGCCTTCAGCGAAGACGGAAATGGTCGTCGTACCGCCACCCATGTCGATCGCGGCACATCCCAATTCGACCTCGTCATCGACCAGGGCTGCGAGGCCGCTGGCATAGGGCGTCGCAACCATGCCTTCGACAGACAGGTGAGCGCGGTTGACGCACAGTTCCAGATTTTTGAGCGTCGCCCGTTCGGCGGAGACCACGTGCATATCGACGCCGAGGAGATCGCCGAACATCCCGAGGGGATCGCGGATGCCGCGCTCGCCATCGAGAGAATAACCCGTTGCCAGGGAATGAAGGATCGCCCGATCCTGCCGCTGCGACTGCTGGCTTGCCGACACCAGCACCTTGCGCAGGTCGGCCTGTTCGACCTCCTGACCGCCAAGGTCGATCGTGGCCGTGTAGACGTCGCTTGCAAGACGACCGGCGGAGACGTTGATGATCAGGCTATCGACGGTCAGGCCAGCCATCCGCTCGGCGGCGTCGACGGCAAGTCGCACGACGCTTTCGGCCGCATCGAGATCCGCAATCACTCCCGATTTCACGCCGCGGGACCGCTGGTGCCCAATGCCGATGATCTCGACATTATGGGTCCGCCCTGGGAGCACGAGGCTCTCCTGGCGAGGAGTCAGCCGGCCGATCATGCAGACGACCTTGGTCGACCCGATGTCCAGCACCGTGACCACGTGGCTACGCTTGGAGGAAAGCGGCTTGAGGCGCGGCAGGAAGTGACCCGAACCGAAGAGGCTCATGACCGCACTCCTGCTTTCTTGAGTGCCTTGCTTCGCAGCTCCAGCGCCTCGTTGCGGCGCTCGAGCGCGCCTTGTGACAACTGTATGGTGGTGCGGTCATTGAGCCGCAGGTCCACCGCAGCGATGTCCCGCTCCAAGAGCCCCTGCTCCGCTTCCAGGCGCGACAGAACGGCAAGCGCGTTCTGCACGCCCTGCTCCGGCAGCTTGAGGACGACGCCGTTGTCGAGATGCAGATCCCAACGCCGACCAGCTACGCGGACATAGGCGCGTACTCGGTTGCCGAGCTCCGGCCAGCCGGCCAGTTCCTCCACGAAGGCGGCGGCCCTCGTCTCGGCATCGCGACCGACGAACAGCGGCAGCGAGGCGAACTTGCCGTCCCGCAGCGGCCCGATGATGGCGCCGTTCCTCTCGATCAGGGAAAGCTCGTCGCCATGCTGCCAAATGCCGAAGGCCTTGCGCTCCCTGAGCGTGACCTCGATGGTCTTCGGATAGACCTTGCGGACTTCCGCATATTCGACCCAAGGCAGTTCGGAAAGCTTCTTGCGGGCAGCCTCAATGTCGAGAGCGACGAGCGAGGTCGTCCCATCCAGACCGAGAAGCTGCAGGATATCGATCTCGGAGGTCTGGTCATTACCGGAAACGCGAACATCCTCGATCGCAAAACCCGCCGAGGCTGTTACCGCCTGCGAAACGACAGCACTATGCCCGCCAACGGACATGCCGTAGAGGCCCACAACCCCCATGAAGGCGAAGGTCGAAACCGTCCCGATATGGCGAGGAATATGAACGCGGCCGCTTGCCAGGCTGACCGCGAAGCGAACGATACGACGGAGCGGACGCGGGAGAACCCGACGATCCTCCACCGCAGGAAAGGCGCGAGATGCGCCCCCCTTGAAACCTGCAGAACTCTGGCCGCTCAACGCAGACACGATGCGTCCTCCACCATCCAACGGACGAGATCACCGAACGAGAGGCCGGCATGCGCGGCCATTTCGGGCACCAGCGAAGTCGGGGTCATGCCGGGCTGGGTATTGACCTCCAGCCAGATCACCTCGCCGTCTTCGGAAACGCGGTCGTCGTAGCGGAAATCGGATCGACTCACGCCGCGGCAGCCCATCGCCTGATGCGCCTTGAGGGCCAAAGATTGGATCTTTTGGTAAACATTCGATGAAATCTGCGCAGGAAGAATATGCGTCGATCCGCCCGCTGCGTACTTCGCGTCATAATCGTAGAAGGCATTCCCCGTCGGCACGACCTCGGTTACGCCGAGCGCTGCGTCACCCATGACGCCGCAGGTCAGCTCGCGACCATGGACATAGCGCTCGACCATTACCTCGTTGCCGTAGCGCCACTCATCCGACGACAGAACTTGCGGCGGATGGGACTGGTCCGCCTTGACGATCACAACGCCGAAGGACGAACCCTCGCGTACAGGCTTTACGACATAAGGCGGCTCGATTGGGTGGCGATTACCGATATCGAAGCGGCTCATCACCCGTGCCTCGGCGACCGGGATGCCCGCGGCCTTGGCAACATGCTTCGCCTGCCCCTTGTCCATGGCCAGCGCCGACGCAAGGACGCCGGAGTGCGTGTAGGGAATCTGCAGGTACTCCAGAACACCCTGAATCGTACCATCCTCGCCGAAAGGGCCGTGGAGGGCATTGAAGGCGACGTCCGGACGAAGATCGGAAAGAACGCCGGAGACGTTGCGATCAACATCGACGCGCGTGACACGGTAGCCTTCAGCTTCGAGGGCCTGGGCGCAAGCCGCCCCGGAAGACAGGCTCACGGGCCGCTCGGAGGAAAACCCTCCCATCAGAACAGCCACATGCTTGTCACTCATCGAACGACCTCCGGAAAAAGTACGCATCCTTGCACAGCTTTGCTTGCGCCGACCTGTTCCCGATGCGAGTCCGGATCCCGCCGCGCAGGTTCATACTGCCGGCATATGGTTAACAAACCGTTTACTTTCGTTAACCGAGGCGGAAAAGGCGTGGAATTTCAATCGCTCCACCCCACATCGTGAATCTGATTCAAGACATCAAAAAAGGCCGCCAACCGCATGGGCTGACAGCCTTTTTTTCAGAATCTTCTAATGCTGCTCTATTCGGTGGCGACGCCCTGGAATGGCTTCACTTCCCGACCCGGCATGAAGATTCCGAGCCGCTTGATCTCCCATTCCAGCTTGATTCCTGAATGCTCGAAGCCCCGCTGGCGAACCGTTTCGCCGAGATATTCAAGATCGTAACCGCTGGCATTGCCGGTATTGATCATGAAGTTGCAATGGAGCGAGGACATCTGAGCGCCGCCGCAGACGAGCCCGCGGCACCCCGCCTCGTCGATCAGCTTCCAGGCGGAATGACCCTCGGGGTTCTTGAAGGTCGAGCCGCCGGTCTTCTCCTTGACCGGCTGGACCGTTTCGCGGTGCTGGCGCACCGCATCCATCTCATGCCGAATCTTGGCACGATCGTCCGGATAGCCTTCGAAGATTGCATGGGTAAAAATCAGGTCGCCCGGAGCGCTCGATTTGCGATAGCCGTAGCCCATCTGCGCCTTGTCCAGGACATGGATATTGCCCTGCCGGTCGACGGCATGGACTTCCACCACACGATCCGCAGTCTCCGTGCCGTTCGCCCCCGCATTCATGCGAAGCGCGCCGCCGATGGAGCCCGGGATGCCGTAGTAGAACGCGAAACCGCCAATGCCGTGATCCATTGCCATCGCCGCGACATGTTTGTCGGGACATATGCTGCCGGCGCGGATGCGATTGTCCCCTGCAAGGTCGACCTGCCCGAACCCCTTTGCCGACAGGCGCAGGACCACGCCCGGGATACCCCCGTCGCGAACAAGCAGGTTGGAGCCGACGCCAACGACCGTCAGCGGCACTTCAGCCGGGAGTATCTTCAGGAAGGTGACGAGGTCATCCACGTCATGCGGCTGGAACATCAGTTCTGCCAGTCCGCCGGCCTGGAACCAAGTCACGCGGTCCATCGGCGCATCCGGCGTCAACCGCCCACGAAGGTCCTTGACGCCCTCACCGAGTGAGGCCAGCAGCTTTTCACCATGCACCTGCTTCATTACGACTGTCCCGATACGCTTTCCAGTTCCCTGGGCAGCGCTGCCGCCCATTGCGTGATACTACCAGCCCCCAGAAGAACCACGAAATCACCCGGCTTCGCAATGCCGGCTACGATCGGCGCAAGTTCGCCAGGGCCGGAGATGTAGCGCGCATCGCGGTGGCCGGCGGCCCGGATCTTGCCGACCAGGACTTCCGAATCCACGCCTTCGATCGGATCCTCTCCAGCAGCGTAGACCGGCGCCAGCATGACGCTATCGGCATCATTGAAGCAGGTCGCGAACTCCTGGAAGAGACTGGAAAGACGCGTGTAACGATGCGGTTGGTGGACTGCGATTATCCGCCCCGAGCAGGATTCCCTTGCCGCCTTCAGGACCGCCCTGATCTCCACCGGATGATGGCCGTAGTCGTCGAAGACGGAAACGCCGTTCCAGGTCCCCGTCAGCGTGAAGCGCCGCTTGACGCCACCGAAGGCCGCCAGCCCCTTGCGGATGTCTTCCTCGGAAATGCCGAGCCGATTGGCGACGGCGATTGCCGCGGTGGCGTTCGAAATATTGTGCCGCCCGGGCATTGGCAGTGTCAGGTCCTTGAAGCTGAAGACCCTCCCCGTGCGACGGCGGCGGATCTCGACGTCGAAGATGGCTTTCGTCCCTTCCATGCGAACATTGGAAAAGCGGGCGTCGGCCTGCGGGTTCTCGCCATAGGTGATGATCTTGCGATCTTCGATTCGCGCCGCAAGCGCCTGCACTTCCGGATGATCGATACACAGTACGCCGAAGCCGTAGAAAGGCACATTCTCGACGAACTGCCGGAAGGCAGCGCGGACGGCGTCGAAGCTGCCGTAATGGTCGAGATGCTCCGGATCGATATTGGTGACCACTGCGACGTCCGCAGGGAGCTTGAGGAAGGTCCCGTCCGATTCGTCCGCCTCGACCACCATCCACTCGCCTTCACCCATGCGGGCATTGGTTCCATAGGCGTTGATGATGCCGCCATTGATAACAGTAGGATCGAGGTTTCCAGCTTCGAGAAGCGTCGCGACCATCGAGGTCGTCGTGGTCTTGCCGTGCGTACCACCGATCGCGATCGCATTGCGGAAACGCATCAGCTCAGCAAGCATCTCCGCACGCCGGACGATCGGCAGGAAGCGCTCGCGTGCGGCGACCAGTTCCGGGTTGTCCTTCCTGATCGCGGTCGACACGACCACGACTTCTGTCTCTCCGAGGTTTTCCGCCCGATGGCCGACGAAGACAGGTATGCCCTTCTCGCGCAATCGCTGGACATTGGCGCCGTCGGACTGGTCCGAGCCCTGCACACGATGGCCCAGATTGTGGAGCACTTCCGCGATACCGCTCATGCCGATGCCGCCGATGCCGACGAAATGAACGAGCCCGATGGCCTTCGGCATCTTCATGAACGCACTCCTTTGAATTCCGCGACCGATTTCCGCTCGGAAATAGCTACAACCAGGTCCGCGAGCAAGGCCGACGCATCCGGATGCCCCGCCTGCCGGGCGGCAGCCGCCATAGTTTCAAGCCGCTCCGGCACCTTCATCGCTGACGAAATCATCTGGGTAAGCCGCTCGGGTGACAGCTCCGACTGCGCCACGACCTCTGCCCCCCCCCGCTCGACGAGCGCTGCAGCATTGGCTGCCTGGTCGTGGTCAAGGGCATGGGGATAGGGAACAAAGATGGCCGGACGGCCGATCACGGCGACTTCCGACACCGTGGAGGCTCCGGACCGACAGATGACCAGATGCGCCAAGCGAAGACGTTCGGCCATGTCGGCGAAGAAGGGCGACACCTCCGCCGGAACTTGGAGCGCACGATAGTGATCGGCGACCGCCTGGTGGTCCTCCGCCCGTGCCTGCTGCGTTACCCTAAGCCTGCTTCGATCCACACCGTCGAGACGTGCGATCGCCGCGGGTACTGCGGAGGAAAAGAACTGTGCGCCCTGACTGCCGCCGAAGACTAGGAGGCGAAATTCTTCCGAACTCCGGGATGCGAGGTACGGCGAACCGGCGGCCTGCAGGACGGCGGGGCGCACCGGATTGCCGGTCGTCACCGTCTTTGCCGCATGGGCTCCGTGATCATCCGGCAGGAAGCCACCTGCAATTGCCTGTACCCGCGAGGCGAGCGCCTTGTTGGCGCGGCCCATCACAGCATTCTGCTCGTGGATCAGCGACGGCACGCCCATTGATGTCGCAGCAAGCAGGGGCGGAACGGTCGGATACCCTCCGAACCCGATGACGGCGGCCGGCTTCAGCCGCCCGATGAGGCGGCGGGCGGCCCGCAGGCCCGTCCACAAGGCCCACGCCGTGCGCAGCATCGCGATGGGATTCTTCGATCCGAAGGTCGCCGAGGGGACGACGTGGATCTCGTCCGCAGGAAAGCTTCCGGCGAAGCGTTCGGCGCGCCTGTCGGTCACGAGGTGGACGGCGTAGCCGCGTGCCTTCAGTTCGTGCCCAAGGGCCTCGGCAGGAAAAAGGTGCCCGCCGGTCCCACCGGCGGCAAGAAGGATGATGCCACTGGCCATTGTCTACTCCGCCGGAACGCCCGCAATGCGGAAGAGGCTGCGCTCCTGCGCCCGCTTTTCCGGACGGTGCCGGGTCAGTGCGAGGATGAAGCCTGCCGTCACGCAGATCGCAATCATCGAGGAGCCGCCGTAGGAGATCAGTGGCAGGGTCATTCCCTTCGCGGGCAGGAGTTCGAGATTGACGCCGATATTGATCATCGACTGGATGCCGATCTGCAGCACGAGGCCGGCGACGGCAAAGCGGGCGAAATCGTTGCGCTCCTTGAAGGAGTGACCGAGGCCGCGCAGAACGATGAAGGCGAAGATGAGCACCAGCAGCATGCAGAACAGGATTCCGAATTCCTCCGCCGCCACGGAGAAGATGAAGTCCGTATGGCTGTCGGGAATGATGCGCTTGACGATGCCTTCGCCCGGGCCCTGCCCGAACCAGTCGCCGCGGATGATCGCATCGCGGGCCGTGTCCACCTGGAACGTGTCGCCCTCGCCGGTCAGGAACCTGTCGATACGCCCGGTCACGTGCGGCAACATGTAATATGCCGAGGCAAAGCCGACGATACCGACTGCCCCGAGAACCATGATCCAGAGCCACGGCATGCCGGCCATGAAGAACATGCCGCCCCAGACGACCGCGGTCAGAATCGTCTGCCCCAGGTCGGGCTGGGCAACGAGCAGCGCGGCCACAATGCCGAACAGGATGATCGCGAAGAGATTGCCGGGAATTTCCGGCTGGCGGGCATGCTCGGCAAACAGCCATGCGCACACCACTACAAAGGCCGGCTTCATGAACTCCGAGGGCTGGATGGAGAAGCTGCCGATGGAGACCCATCGGCGCGACCCCTTCACTTCCACGCCGAAGAACAGCGCCATCACCATCATCAGCAGCGAGACGGCCAGCAGAATGATGGCGGCTCGACGCACCTGGCGCGGCGTCATGAACGACAACCCGATCATCACCATCAGCGACGGGACAATGAAGACGGCGTGTCGCTCCACGAAATGAAAGCTGTCGAGGCCGAGCCGTTCGGCGACCGGCGGCGATGCGGCGAAGGACAGCATGAAGCCGATCCCCATCAGAAGGATGAACGCCGCAAGGAAATAGCGATCGATCGTCCAGAACCAATCCGCCAGTGGTCCCCGGTCGGCGCGGCTTACCATGGTCAAATCCCCTTGTTCGTCTCGACCAGCATGGTGACGCCGTCGAGTTCGGCAACATGGCTCACGAATGCATCTCCGCGGACCTCAAAATTCCTGTACTGATCGAAGCTGGCGCAAGCCGGCGACAACATTACAGCAGCCGAATTGCCTTCCGCCTCAGCCTCCGCAGCGGCATGGGCGACTGCACGCTCGAGCGTCCCGGAAATCTCGTAAGGAACAGCCTGCCCAAGCGTCGCGGCAAAGGCCGGTGCCGCCTCTCCGATCAGAAAGGCTTTGACGATATGCGGGAAGAGTGGTGCGAGGCTTGCGATACCGCCTTCCTTGGGTAATCCACCGGCAATCCAGTAGATGCGGTCATAGCTCGACAGAGCCGGCGCAGCGGCTTCAGCATTGGTCGCCTTGGAATCATTGACGAACAGCACGCTTCCGCGGCGCGCAACCGGCTGCATGCGGTGCTTCAGTCCCGGAAACGACCTCAGACCCTCGCGGATCTCATCAGCATCGACGCCGACCGCAAGGCAGGCCGCGATTGCCGCCGCTGCGTTCTGGGCATTGTGCCCGCCCCTCAGGGTTGCGATGCCCTCCAGGTCGACGAACAGCGAACTCGCGCCGCCTTCGGCCCTGAAGAGCCGGCTCCCCTCGGCATGGATCCCGTCGACAACAACGTTGCGCCTGGAGATTCGACGAACCTTCACCCCTGCCCGCTCGACCCGGTCGGCGATGAGGGTCGAGAAGCTGTCATCGATGCCGATGATGGCAATGTCGCTGCCCGCCACCAGCCGCTCCTTGACGTCGGCATAGTGCTGCATCGTGCCGTGGCGGTCGAGATGGTCCGGTGTCAGGTTGAGCAGGATGCCGGCAGTCGGATCGAGTGTCGGCGCAAGGTCTATCTGGTAGGAGGAGCACTCGACGACATAGTAACGCTCAGCCTTCGGGGGATCGAGCGTCAGCACCGCGGTGCCGATATTCCCGCCAAGCTGCGTGTCACGGCCGCTGCTCCTCAAGATGTGGGCGACAAGCGCGGTCGTCGTCGACTTGCCGTTGGTGCCGGTAATGGCGATGAGCGGGCAATCGGGCGCGAATGCCCGCCTCTCACGCACGAAGAGTTCGATGTCACCGATGATCTCGACACCGGCGGCACGGGCGAGATCAACGCTCCAGTGCGGCTTCGGATGGGTCAGCGGCACGCCCGGCGACAGGACGAAGACGGCCATCTGCGGCCAGTCAATGGAGCGCAGATTCTCGGTATGCATGCCGGCCGAAGCCGCCTTGGCGACACTGTCCGGATTGTCGTCCCACGCCGTCACGTCGGCTCCGCCGGCCTGCAAGGCCTGTGCGGTGGCAAGCCCGGAGCCGCCCAACCCGAAGAGTGCGACCTTCTTGCCGGCGAATGTGGTGACCGGGATCATCTCCCCCTCACCGCAACTTGAGTGTCGAGAGGCCGAGCAGCGCCAGCCCGACGGCGATGATCCAGAAGCGGACGACCACTTGGCTCTCGGTCCATCCGAGTTTCTCGAAATGATGGTGGATGGGCGCCATGAGGAAGACGCGCCGGCCCGTCAGCTTGAAGAAGCCAACCTGGATGATGACCGACAGGGTTTCCATGACGAACAGGCCGCCGATGATGACCATGACGATCTCGTGCTTCGTCGCGACAGCAACGGAGCCGATCAGTCCGCCGAGGGCGAGCGAGCCCGTGTCCCCCATGAAGATCGCGGCTGGCGGCGCATTGAACCAGAGGAAGCCGAGGCCGGCACCGATCACGGCACCGAGGATGACGACCAGTTCCCCGGTGCCGGGGACAAAATTGATCTGCAGATAATTTGCGAAGACGCCGTTGCCGACGAGATAGGAGATGGCACCGAAGGAGGCTGCGGCGATCATCACCGGGACGATGGCAAGTCCATCAAGTCCATCCGTCAAGTTCACCGCGTTCCCGGCCCCGACGATCACGAAAGCGCCGAACAGGACGAAGAAGATGCCCAGGTCGACCAGGAAATCCTTGAAGAATGGAAAGGCGATCGAGGTGCCGAGGTTAGGATTGGCGGATTGCCCGGTGGCTGAAGCGATGCGCATCATGAAGAACACGGCGATCGCGGCAATCAGGAACTCGATCCCCAGCCGAGCCTTTCCGGAGAAACCCTTGTCCGTCTGTTTGGTCACCTTGAGATAGTCGTCATAGAAGCCGATCGCGCCGAAACCGAGCGTCACCAGCAGCGTCGCGACCACGTAGATGTTCGACAGATCCGCCCACAGCAGCGATCCGCCGATGATCCCCGCGAGAATCATCAGCCCGCCCATCGTGGGTGTGCCGGCCTTCTTGAAGTGGGTCTGAGGGCCATCGGCGCGGATCGGCTGTCCCTTGCCCTGTCGTACGCGCAGCGAGGCGATCATCGCGGGACCGAACAGGAAGACGATCAATGCAGAGGTAAAGAGTGCCGCACCGGTGCGAAACGTGATGTATCGGAACAGGTTGAAGATTTGAAACGTATCCGCCAGTTCCACAAGCCAGATGAGCATCCATGGCCCTTTCTAGAAGCCGAATTAAAGTTGGCGCTCCGTCTCGGAGACTGCCGGATAATTGTCAATAAGCGCAGCGACGATCTTTCCGAAACCGATGCCGAGGGAAGACTTCACCATGACCACGTCACCCGGCTTGACGGCGCGCACGGCAAAATCCCGGAGCTCTTCCGTCGTCGACCGGTACTCGCAATGCACGCTCTCCGGTAGCGCATCCCGAAGGACCGCCATTTCAGCGCCCGCCAGCCACACATGCTCGATGCCAGCTGCCAAAATCGGCCCTGCCAGTTCCTCGTGGACCTTGGCGGAAAACTCCCCCATTTCCAGCATGTCGCCGAGTACGGCGATCCGCCGCCCGGACGCGACGGGCTCCGATGCGGCAAGAAGCGCGATCGCGGCACGCATGGACGCCGGGTTGGCATTATAGCTTTCATCGATCAGCGTCAGGATGCCTTCGCCGATACCGAGCCTGTGCTGCTCGCCGCGGCCCTTGACCGGTCGCAGTTCTGCGAGCGCCGCGACCGCCTTGCCGAGATCCGCACCAACCAGCGTGCAAGCGCCAAGTGCAGCCATGGCGTTCTCAGCAATGTGCCTGCCCGGAGTACCGATCTCCACCTCCACCGTCTCGCCGCTGAGCGTCGCCCAGACGGTCGAGCTTTGCGCATTGCCCTCGAAATCGGCCAGCCGGAAGTCTGCCTTGGCATGCTGGCCGAATGTGTAAATGCGGCCAACGCCGACCTCCTGGGCCCGCTGCTCGAGGAAAGCGAACTGCTTGTTGTCGCGATTTAGAATCGCTGCACCACCGGGTTCCACACCTTCGAATATCTCCGCCTTGGCGGCCGCGATCTCCTCGAGATTGCGAAAGTGACCGAGATGGGCGGCGGCGATCGTGGTGATGATGGCCACATGGGGACGCACCATCTTCACCAACGGGCGGATTTCGTCCGGATGATTCATGCCGATCTCGAAGACGCCGAACTGCGCCTCCTCGGGCATGCGGGCCAGCGTCAGCGGCACCCCCCAGTGATTATTGAAGGAAGCAACCGCCGCATGCACCTTGCCGGACGGCGCGAGAACGTGCCGCAGCATCTCCTTGGTCGTCGTTTTGCCGACCGAGCCGGTCACCGCGACGATCTGGGCGCGGCTCCGTTCACGAGAGGCGACGCCGAGCTTTCCGAGCGCCGCCAGCACGTCCTCCACGACGATCATCGGGATGGTCAACCGCCCCATGGCCGGCAGCTTCGCCTCGCTCACCACGATCAGTGAGGCCCCGTTCGCCACGGCGATACTGGCGAAGTCATGACCATCGACGCGGTCGCCCTTGATGGCGAAGAAGGCTTCCCCGGGGGCTATCGAACGGCTGTCGATCGAGATGCCGGTGATACCCTCCGGAAGCGTACCCACCGGCCGCCCTTCCATTGCGCCAACCATTGCATCGCAGGTCCAGAGCCAGCTCAAGATGTCATCTCCTCCAGTGCCTTGCGCAGTTCCAGGTGGTCGGAGAACGGCAGGACCCGGTCGCCGATCGTTTGCCCTTCCTCATGCCCCTTGCCAGCGACGATGAGAGTGTCACCCGCTCTCAGAAGGGAGACGGCATGCCGGATCGCCGCCATCCGGTCGCCGATCTCGGTGGCACCGGGTGCCGCCGCCATGATCTCAGACCGGATGACCTCCGGGACCTCGGAACGCGGATTGTCGTCAGTTACGACCACCACATCCGCCAGCCGTGTCGCGATCTCCCCCATGATTGGGCGCTTGCCCTTGTCACGGTCACCGCCACATCCGAAAACGACCACGACCCGCCCGGTGGTGAAGGGTCGCACGGACGACAGGACGTTCTCCAGCGCATCGGGCTTGTGGGCATAATCCACGTAGGCCAAGGCCCCTTCGCGTGTCTGCCCCACGAGCTCCAGGCGTCCGGAAGCGCCTTGCAGCTTCTCCAGCGCCGCCATCGCAACTGCAGCCGGCGTGCCGGTCGATATCGCCAGACCCGCAGCCACGAGTGCATTTGCTACCTGGAAGTCGCCCGCCAGAGGAATGTCGACCTCGAAGATCTCGTCGCCGAAATGGATCTCGGCAGTCTGCTTGTGGCGGAAGTGCTCCACGCGCTTGAGAGCAAGGTAATCCCCCTTGCGGCCGACGGTGAGCACCTGAAGCTGCGATTTACCTGCAACGCGGATCGCTTCCGCAGACCATTCGTCATCCGCAAAGATGACCGCCGGCGAACCTTTCGGCAGCAGCGTATCGAAGAGCCGCATCTTCGCGGCCATATAGCTTTCGATCGTCGGATGATAATCCATGTGATCGCGGCCGAGATTGGTAAACCCGGCCGCCGCGAGGCGCACGCCATCGAGACGGCACTGATCGAGCCCGTGACTGGATGCTTCCATCGCGGCGTGGGTCACACCTTCTGCCGCAAGTTCCGCCAGCAGCGCGTGGAGCCCAACCGGGTCCGGCGTCGTCAGGGATCCATAGTCGTGGCGGGTCGGCGAAACGACGCCGGTGGTACCTATCTGCGCGGCAGGATGGCCGGCATGTGCCCATATCTGACGGGTGAAGGAGGCGACGGACGTCTTGCCGGCGGTCCCGGTGACGGCGACCATGGTGGCCGGCTGCGCCCCATAGAAGCGCGCCGCAACCAAAGCCAGAAAGCGGCGCGGATTGGAGACGGTCAGGACCGGAACCGGGGCATCGGCCGTCTGACCTGCGACAGCCGCAACGGCGCCACGTTTCGCGGCGTCGGCAATGAAGCGAGCGCCGTCGGCCTTCGTCCCGGGCAGCGCCGCGAAAAGCATGCCGCGCCCGACCTTTCGGCTGTCGGCAGAGATGCCGCCGATCTCGACATCGCCCGTCGCTCCGGCGAGCAGTTCGCTGATCTCCGGAAAATCATCGCCGGCCAGGTCGCGTAACTTCATCAGCGGTACTCTCATCATTGGTCAGGCAGGCTCTCTCGAATCGCCCGTGAATCATTATCGCCTAATACGATACCAAAAGGGCCGAACCATCCTCGCCGAAGCGTGGTTTTACACCGAGAATCGCCGCCGACCTGCTGATGATGTCCTGTACCATCGGGGCAGCATTGAGGCCGGCTGTGCGCCCTCCGCCTTCTCCGGTCTTCGGCTCGTCGATGAAGGTAAGCACGGCATATTGCGGCTCGTGAATCGGGAAGGCGGCGATGAAGACGTTGAAGTTCTTCTCGTTCGAATAGCGACCGTTGACCACCTTCTCGGCGGTTCCCGTCTTGCCTCCGACGTTGAAGCCCTCGACCAGCGCGCGCTTGCCTGAACCCTTTGTGGCGTTCCAGTCGAACAGGAAGCGCATGTCTTCGCTCGTCGATTCCTTCATCACCCTCTGCGCCACGACATCCGCTTCGTCCCGGGTCCGCGGGAGGAAGGTCGGCGGAATGAGCTTGCCGCCATTCACCAGAGCAGCAACGGCAACGGCCGTCTGCAGCGGCGTCGTGGAAACGCCGTGACCGAAGGAGATTGTGACCGAATGGATCTTCTTCCATTCCCGCGGCTGACTGGGCATCGCCACCTCAGGCAGTTCCGTTTGCATGCGGGTCAGAAGGCCGAGACGGGTGAGGAATTCCTTCTGCCCCTCGATCCCGACGACGTCCGCCATTTTTGCGGTGCCGATGTTGGAGGAATACTGGAAGACCTCCGGGACTGTCAGCATGCGGCCCTTGCCGTGGAAATCCTTGATCGTGAAGCCGCCGATGCGGATCGGAAAGCGGGCATCGAAGCTGTCGGTCATCTTGACCTTGCCGGAGTCGAGCGCCATCGCTGTGGTGAAGGCCTTGAAGGTCGACCCCATCTCGAACGTGCCGTTCGACATCCGGTTAAGCCAGCCTTCCTCTGCACCCGCCGCCGGGGTGTTGGGATCGTAGTCCGGAGCGGATGCCATTGCGATGACTTCCCCGGTATGGACGTCGAGGACGACGGCCCCCGCACCCACGGCCTGGTACTTGTCGATCGACGAGTAGATCACCTCCCGCACGATCGACTGCACCCTGAGGTCGATAGACAGCCGGACCGGTTCCAGCGGCTGGTCGGACGTCATGCCGACCGCTGCCAGATCGGCAAGGCCCTGGCTGTCAACATACCGTTCCATGCCGGCAACGCCGCGGTTGTCGATGTTGACGTGGCCCACCACGTGAGCGGCGGTCGCGCCACCGGGGTAGAACCGCCGCTTCTCCGGCCGGAAGCCGATGCCGGGAATTCCAAGTGCAAGGATTTGGCTCTGCTGCTTCGGCGTCAGCTGGCGACGCAGCCACTGGAAATGCGACTTCGAGGAGAGCTTCCCGTAGATCGATCTGGCGTCGAGATCAGGCAGGACAGTCGCGAGCTTCTCGATGACCTCGTCGGCGTCGACAATCTTGTGGGGCTCCGCGTAGAGCGAAACGGTGCGGATGTCGGTCGCCAGCACCTCGCCGTTGCGATCGAGAAGATCGGGACGGGAAGCCATCAGCCTGTCTGCAGGCATGATGCTGGAGGTGATCTCCGGTTGCGCCATTCCGTACTGAACCAACCGGCCACCAATGACGCCGTACACGGCGACAAAGCCGACGATGATCAGCCCGACACGATTGCGCGCCTGCGCGGCCTTACGCTTACCAACGCCCTCGAACGTGTTGTCACCCGATACCGCCGTGCTGCGGCGGCTCCCCGTCGACAGGTGCGCGCGACTTTTCAACACCATGATGCGCGAAAGAAACGACATCAGCGCCTCACCGATCCAGTTGAGATTGCATCCAGGGGCACGCCTCCTCGCGGGATCGGCACGGGAATCCCGTTCAAGGGGGCCGCATTCCTTGCCGCGTTTACGCCCTTGATGGCAGCAGCGACTTCACCACCAGCGCTGGCGATCAGTTCCTCGATCGTCGTCTCCGGCATTGGCAGCTGCGACCGCGGCATCGGCAGTTCGACGGGCATGGCAAGTTGCGTCGGCTGCGTCGGCACCAGTTGCAGCTCCGACTGATACGCTGAGATCAGGCGCTCCAGCCGGTTCGGCTGGGTCAACAATGCCCAATCCGCCTTCAGCAGATCGATCGTATCCTTTTCGAGGACGATCTCGGCCTCGAGGCGCCGCACTTCCTGCAGCTTGTCGTCGGCCCGGTGCTTGATGGTATAGGTCACAACGGCCGCGGCAGTCATTACGCCGATCAGAACGAGGTCGAGGCTTCTCAGCATCAGGCGGCTCCCATCTTGGCGAGGCTGGCGAGATCCGGCAGATCGAAAATGCCCATGTCCGCCGCGCGGGCCGGCGCATCCGTGCGGCGCCCTGCCCGTAGCTTGGCGGAGCGTGCCCGAGGATTGAGTTCCGCCTCCTCCTCCGTGGCGCTGACTACGCCCTTGCCGACCGGCTCGAAGATCGCGGGCTTCTCGACAACCATGGGCAGGTGGCGGGAGCCCGCCGCCTTGCCGGAACGATCGGAGAAGTATTTCTTGACGATCCGGTCCTCGAGCGAATGAAAGGTCACCACCACGAGCCGACCGCCCGGCTTTAGCGCGCGCTCCGCCGCGAACAGCGCCTGCGCCAGTTCGCCGAGTTCGTCATTGACGAAGATGCGCAGGGCCTGGAAGACGCGCGTGGCGGGATGGATCTTGTCCTTGGCCTTGCGCGGATTGACGCTCTCGATGAGGTTGGCCAAGTCGCGCGTGGTCGTGAACGGTTCCGAAGAACGACGCTTTTCGATTGCCCGCGCGATCCGTCCGGCCTGCTTTTCCTCGCCTAGGAATCCAAATATCCGGATGAGGTCGCCGACCTTGGCCCGGTTCACCACATCGGCGGCCGATACGCCTTCGGCCGACATGCGCATATCGAGCGGCCCATTCCTCTGGAAGGAGAAGCCGCGTTCGGCCTCGTCAATCTGCATGGAGGAGACGCCGATGTCGAGCACGACGGCATCCAGCCCGCCGGCGGGCGCATGATCCGCGAGGCGGGAGAACTGCGACTGGATCAGCGTCAGCCTGCCGCCGCTTGCAGCCACCAATTCACGGCCGCCGGCGATGGCGGTCGGATCGCGATCGAGCGCAATGACCTGGGCGCCAGCATCGAGCATGGCCGAAGTGTATCCGCCCGCACCGAAAGTACCGTCCAGGGCGATCTGACCAGGCGCCAGGTCGAGGGCCGACATCACCTCCGGGAGAAGAACAGGAATGTGGCGAACCGGTCCGCCTTCGGTTTCGGGCACGCCTCCACCAAGATTCGCCGCCATTCCGATCCCCCGTCCTAGGCAGGACGCGGAAAGCGCCCTGCTCTTGCCGCCGCCTGCGCCTCGTGAAACGCCTGCGGCTGCCACAGTTGAAAATGATCCGAGCGCCCCACGAAGGTGACTTCCGTGCTGATTCCCGTGAAGTCGCGAATGAAATCCGTGACCATCAGCCGGCCCTCCGCATCGAGCCTCATGAAGACGCCGCCACCATGAACCAGCAGCGACATCCTGTTCGCCTCCGGCGAGAAGGGATCGACAGACGCGATCTGCCGCTCGTACCGATCGAGCAGATCCGGTCCACCAATGCTGATCGCCGGAAAGATAAAATCCTGGAGACAGTAAAGCTCCTGAATTCCCCTCTCCACCAGAACCGAACGGAAGCTCGCCGGGACGGAAACCCGCCCCTTCGAATCGATCCGGTTCGTGGCATTCGACAGGAAGCGGCTCATGACGCCCGACATCCGCCTCGCTACTCCCGGGGACGACAAATCGTCCCTCGCAAACGACTGAACCAGACACAGCTTCGCCAGCGACGCGGATGGAACTCCGCCCGTTGAAACGCCTCAAACTCTGTGATTGGCGGGCACTCATTCGCCCTTGAACAGTACGGTGATGGGATAGCATGGGACCATATGGGCGTCAATGGGAAGAGGCCCCGCAGCAGGGCCGCAACATCGTTTATTTATGAGCTGTTAAGTTTAACAAAGGGTTAGTTCGCAATGCGGAGAAAGAGGTTCTCAAGAGGCTCGTAAGCCCCACCCGCGACCCTTCTAAGCCTATGTTTAGGAACGAATTTCAGGAAAGCCTTGAGCAAGGCCCGCACCTGGGAACTGCGTCAGGACGACGTCAAGGGAAAGAGGTGCCAGTTGGCCTGTAAGCCGGGTTCTGTATGGCTCCGGCGCGAACCGGAACGTGGCAGCCATTCATCTGGGGCGGTGCTTGCACATCGCCTCGCGCAACCCACCCGGATGACTGGCCTGGAAACCGGCTGTAGGCGCTTGCGCGCCCCACGTCATCCCTATTCGGTCTTGCTCCCGGTGGGGTTTACCATGCCGTCCCTGTCGCCAGCGACGCGGTGGGCTCTTACCCCACCCTTTCACCCTTACCCCGCCAGCTCTGCCGCTCGATTGGGAGCGGGACAGCAGGCGGGGCGGTATCCTTTCTGTGGCACTTTCCCTGGGGTCGCCCCCGCCGGACGTTATCCGGCACCGTGTTTCCGTGGAGCCCGGACTTTCCTCACCTCACCGCCTTTCGGCATTGGTGAAGCGCGGCTGCCCGGCCAACTGGCCGCCCCCAGATAATGGAGTTGGCAACGCAACGCCAGAAGAAACGGCAGCAGCCGGTCATCTGCGGAATGCGGCCTCGAAGTCAACGCCATAGCCGTTGTCGTTGATGGCTCCCTGGAAGAGGAGTTCGGCTCCAAGCCGCCCGATTTCGTCGGAGCTCTTGGCCGCGGCACCACAGCCGCCTGCGAGCACACCGATCCGTTTCGACTCGGACCATGAGATGGCCGGATAGCCGGTTGGCGTGAAGGAGGTCACGCAGGCCGCCATGGAGGTGCGCGAAAGATCAAGCGCCGGCATGAGCCGCTCCATCACCCCGGTTAGGTGCCGATGCGTGCTCGTCCGGCCACCCGACCGGAACCAGGCACGGATGTCGCTCTCCCGCTCGAGCAGAAGGTCATTCGGATCACCGCCGATCTTCAGGTAGATCTTGCCGTCGGGGTAACGGACGGGCGGCAGGAGGTAGATACCGTCATCCTCCTCGCTCCATTTCCAGATCAACGAAGGAAAGCTCCCCCACTCCTGCACCGCCGCTTCGTCCACCTCGTAGAATGCGACGGTCCGGGCGAAGACCTTGAGGTCGAGACGCCGCGGTAGCAGCGCCGTATTGATCGAGAAGCCACCGGCGGCCACCAGAACATGATCCGCCATGAATTGCTCGCCGCTTTCCGTCGCAACGATGACGCGATCGCCTTCTTCGCGTATCCCGCCAACGGTCTGGCGGATCAGGGCACAGCCCTGCCGCTCGGCAAGCAGCGTCTGCGCCCGTACCAGCCTGCGCGGATTGATATGTCCCGCATTCCTTGCTTCCCAGACTGCTTCGCTTCTGCTGGGGAAGGCGAAGAACGGAAAGTTGCGCGTTAGGTCCACGTCGTCGAGGAGAGCAACACCGACGCCCAGCCGCTCCGATGCGGCCAGAACTTCGCCGATATAGGAGTTCCCCTCGGCTCGTCGCGGGCCGACGATGAGGCAGCCGGTCTCCGTGTAGAAGTCTATGCCCGAATCGCATTCGATCTGCCGATAGCGGGCAATCGAACGATTGGCCAGGCAGGCCCAAATTGGGTCAGAGTCGATCGTGCGGGTGATCCGCGCCTCGTCGTAGTGGCTGGCGAAGACGCCCTCGTGCGCGGAGTGATCCAGCGGCTCGTCCGGCCCGATCAGCGCGACCCCATCCGTCCACCCCGACAGATGGCGGGCGGCAGCCGTCCCCATCATGCCCGCGCCGACGATGATGTATCTGTAGCTTTGCATGTCGAGGGCTCACCGAAAGAGTGGCGTCATCAGGCTTCCGTAGTCGTCTTCGCTTAAGCCCCCTTCCAGAAGAAGGACCGAACCGAGCCGTCCCAGTTCGTCGGATGATTTCGCGGCGACGAAATTGCCGCCGGTCAGGACCGCGATACGTGACGATTCCACGACGCCTGCATAGGGACGGCCTGTCGGCGTGAATGTTGCGACACAGGCGGCAGACGATGTAGGCCGTTCCTTGAGAGCCGGCATCAGTTGCAGCGCCGTGTCGACCAGCCGCTGGCGTTCCTCGGGATTGCCATCGGACCCGAACCAGGCGCGGAACTCCTCCGGGCGTGCCAGATCGCCAGTCTCTATGTCGCCACCGAGCTTGAGATAGATTTTTCCATCGGGGTAGCGGACCGGCGGCAGGATATAGACATGATCCTCTTCGCGCTCGGTAAAGACGATGGTGGACGGCATCGCGCCGAAGACATCCATGGCCTGTTCGTCGAGTTCGAAGAAGACCACCGTTCGCGGCGCCGCGCGGATTTGCATAGGACGAGGCAGGAGAGCGTTGAGGTTGCTGAAGGCGCCCGCAGCAATCAGCACGCGGTCGGCATGGAAGGTCTCACCGCCGGCAATGACCTCGACCCAGCTTCCCTCCTCCCGTACCGATGTCACAAGCGCATCCAGCACCGTCGCGCCGCCGCGCTTCGCCAGTGCAATTTGCGCACGCACCAGCGCTCTCGGATTGATGTAACCGGCCTGCGACAATTCGTGATAGCCGATCAGATGGGACGGAAAGTCGAACTGCGCAAAGCGGCTTTGGAGTTCGCCGGACGTCAGCCTCTCGATCTCCAGGCCCGTAGACGTGGCGACCTCGGTTGCGCGGTGGAGATAGTCGGCATGGGACCTGGGCTCGGGTCCAGCAAACAGGCATCCCGCTTCGGAGAAGAAGCGGATACCACTGCCCTCCTCGATCTCCCGGTAGCGGTCGATCGCTCGCTGCGCGAAGCTTGCCCAGAGCGGATCGGCATCGAACCGGCGGGTGATTCGGGCCTCGTCATAGTGGCTGGCAAAGACCCCGTCATGGGATCGGTAGTCGGCGGGCTCTCCCGGGCCGATCAGCGCGACACCGTCGACACGCTGGGAGAGGTGGCGGGCGGCGGCGGCACCCATCATGCCGCCACCGATGACGATGTACTTGAAATGCGCTGCCATGTCCGTCTGCTTCGATTCCGGAAAACGATGTTCTCGTCGGCGGTTCTAGCCGTTTCCGGAATCAGTTTGCCAGCGGAAAGCGCGGCACCTCAGGAGGACAGGATCGCCTGGACCTTGCCACAGTAGCGCTTGGAAATAGGGTTCATGCGCTTCGCGCCGTGGCCGGCATTGTATTTCAGGATCGTGCCGCAGGTTTTGCCGCCGCCGAGTTCATGGGCGGCAGCGAGATACTTCATGCCGAACTGGATATTGGTTTCCGGATTGTAGAGGTTCTTGACGCTGCCCTTGTACCCCATCATGCGCGCCGTCGCCGGCTTGATCTGCATCAGCCCGACTTCGCCGGCACTGCCGCGCGCCTTGGCGTTGAAGTTGCTCTCGACCTGGACCACCGCGTGGGCGAGATCGACTGGCACGCCGTAGGCCTTGGCGTACTTGGCGATGATCTTCGAATAGGGCTTGCCGGCATGCGCGGCATCCGAGACGGCGTTCTTCGGCGAAGCATATCCCGGCTTGCTGACCTTCGTTTCCAGCGCGAGGGTCTTCGACTTGGTCTTTTCCTCCGCAGCGAAGGACGCCTGGGGAAGGGCAACAAGCATGGTGAAGCACGCCGCGAGAGCAACAATCGATCTATTCATGTCTGAAAGAATTCTCCGGATCAGGGATGCTCCGGCCACGGATCGGCATCTGCGCACCACGTCCGTCAGACGCAGCGACAGCGGGAAGCATCCCAAGTCATTGATGTTTTGTGATCCCCCCGTCCATTGGCGGCGACCACGTTGATGAGCCCGGTTAAAACGGCCCATTGAGGAAATGATGTGGCACGGGAATTATTTTACGATTGCGCCACGGAACCAGCGTGCCCTGTAGACGTTACGCCAGGTTGTATCTTGGCAGTGACGTCAGCAACCGGTGCAACGTATCGATCGTCGAGATATCGGCGATTCCGTCGACGCGCTCGGTTCGAAAATGCCGTTGAAAAGCCTCGACGACACCCTTCGTCCGCTGGTCAAAACTCCCATTGATCTCAACATCATAACCATAGAGGGAGAGCATGGACTGCAGGGCTTCGATGGGTTGTCCCACTTCGCCAAGCTGGAAGAACCGGCCGCCGCCGACCGGCGCCGGTTGTACCCAGTGTCCTACCCCCTCGGCGTGAAGTCTTCCCCAGGGAAAATTTTCTCCCGGATCGAGCTTGCGGATCGGCGCCACATCGGAGTGCGCCAGTATCCGTTCCGGGGCAATCTGCCACCGCTGGCCGCAATCGCGACACAATCTGATCAAGGCATCGACCTGCGCCGTCGGGAATTCAGGAAGACCGGCCGGATGTCCGGCATTGGCGATCTCGATGCCGATAGAGGCGGAGTTAACATCACTTTCGCCGCCCCAGCAGCTCTTTCCCGCATGCCAGGCGCGCTCCGACTCCGGTACGAGCTGTACGATGCGTCCGTCTTCGTGGATGAAGTAGTGGCTCGAGACCTGGCTGTCGGGATTGCAGAGCCACGACAAGGCCTGCTCGTGGTCCGGCATGCCGGTATAGTGCAGAACGATCATGTCTGGCTCACGCGCGCCGGCGCGTGGCCCGAAATTCGGAGAGGGAATAACCGTTGCGCCGACATGGTCGGCAGCGAAGTGGTTCATGCAGCGCGGCGCTCTTTCTCGATCGCGGCGAAGGCCGCGTTGAGCGCTGCCATACGTTCATTCGCCGCGGCATGCAATGCTGCCGGCACGCCGCGTGCAATCAGGCGGTCCGGATGATGCTCAGAAGCCAAGCGGCGATAGATCCGACGAATCTCGGACAGTTCGTCCGTCGGCGACACGCCAAGCACCAGATAGGGATCGCGACCCTCCAGATGCACGTGACGGGCCATGATCCGCCGGAAATGCTCTTCGTCGATCCCGAAGATCTCCGCAATCCGCGCCAGGAAGGCTAGCTCCCCTTCATGCATCAGGCCATCGGCCTTAGCGATGTGAAACAGGCCGTCGATGACGTTCTCGAGCATCGGGCAGTTCTCGTCACCGCTGCCACAGAGGTTGGCGAGCTTGGAGGCATAGGCTTCAAAGCCCGCGATGTCCTGGCGCGCCAGGTTGTAGAGGCGCGCAACGTTGCGAGCCTCCTCTTCGGGAAAATCGAAGATCTGTCGGAAGGCGTCCACTTCCTTCTCGGTCACCACGCCGTCTGCCTTCGCCATCTTGGCGGAGAGCGCGATGATGGCGACCGAGAACGAGACCTGGCGCCGCGTCTCGGGGTCACCTTCGAAGAGTGTCCGTATGGCTTCGACCACGCGCCCAAGCGCACTTCCGGCCGTATCGCCGATTGCGCCGAGGAGCCGGTCCCAAAGGGAAGAAATCTGGAAGCAGGAAAAATCGAAGAACATACGACAAATGACCAGATTACGGGCTCGGGTGCAAGATTGTCGGGTACCCGGAAAAGATTAAACTATGTTCATCTTTCCCGAACAGTACGCCTGATTCCTACAATCGCTGCCGCTTCACTTTCATGCACGGTTTCTAATTATTCACTCGGCAGAAGGTCTACGTGTTCAATGTGGAACTCATGCGTTTCGCGACATGCCTGCCTTTCGAAAATGTACTACGGTGTTTGTCCACAGCCGGATTACCCGCCGCCCGGGTTGAATCGATTAGATCGAAACGTCCGTCTCGCAAGACCTGCCGAACAGGCGGAAATATCGGTTTTTCTTGAATAATTCCCTTTACAGCCCCTTCGCTCTGCTCCATCCATTGCCCACTGCGGCCGAAGGCGATTGAAGGGAGAAGACGATGGCGAAACAAAAAGTGGCGATGCTGACTGCGGGCGGACTTGCGCCATGCCTGTCATCGGCCGTCGGTGGATTGATCGAGCGCTACACCGATATTGCGCCGGAGATCGAACTGATTGCCTACCGCTCCGGCTACCAGGGCCTGCTCAAGGGTGACCGGATCGACATCACCACGGACATCCGCGAGCGCGCCCATCTGCTCCATCGCTATGGCGGGTCGCCGATCGGCAACAGCCGGGTCAAGCTCACCAATGCGGCGGACTGCGTGAAGCGCGGCCTTGTCAAGGAAGGCGCCAACCCGCTGCAGGTCGCAGCCGACCGCCTTGCGGAAGATGGCATCACCATTCTCCACACCATTGGCGGCGACGACACCAACACGACGGCCGCGGACCTCGCCGCATACCTCGCCGGCAATGGTTACGACCTGACCGTGGTCGGCCTGCCGAAAACGGTCGACAACGACATCGTGCCGATCCGGCAGTCCCTGGGCGCCTGGACGGCTGCGGAGGTCGGCGCCCATTTCTTCGACCATGTCAGCAATGAACAGAGTGCCGCACCGCGGACCCTTGTCATCCACGAGGTCATGGGCCGGCATTGCGGGTGGCTGACAGCGGCCACGGCGCGCAAGTACATCCAGCGTACCGAGCACAATGAATATGTCGAGCAGTTGATGATGAACACGTCGATGAAGAACATCGACGGCATTTACCTGCCGGAAATGGCCTTCGATCTGGAAGCCGAGGCAGACCGCCTGCGCCGGATCATGGACGAGCGCGGCTACGTGACGCTCTTCGTCTCCGAAGGCGCTTGCCTCGACGCCATCGTGGCAGAGCGCGAAGCATCCGGCGAAGAGGTCAAGCGCGACGCATTCGGCCACGTGAAGATCGACACCATCAACGTCGGCAACTGGTTCCAGAAGCACTTCGCATCCCTTCTCCATGCGGAACGCTCAATGGTTCAGAAGTCGGGCTACTTCGCCCGCTCGGCGCCCGCCAATCCCGGCGACCTGCGCCTCATCCAGAGCATGGTGGACCTTGCGGTCGATAGTGCGCTGGACAAGGTCTCCGGCGTGACGGGTCACGACGAGGGCCAGGAGGGGCGGTTAAGGACGATCGAATTTCCCCGAATTAAGGGTGGAAAACACTTCGATCTGTCGGCAAAATGGTTCGGCGAGGTCATGGATTTCATCGGTCAGCCTTTCCGGGCCGCCTGATAGACCTACCTCCGACAGAAGCCTCGGGAGGACGCAATGACGATCGAGACATGGATAGCCTTTTGCGCTGCCACGTTGGCGTTCGTCCTCCTGCCCGGCCCAATTGCAAGCCTGATCGCCCGCTACGCCCAGCACAAGGGCCGTTGGACGGCCTTAGTCACCATTCCCGCGGTGTCTCTCGGGTTGGGTGCCGCCTTTGCGATCGCAGAACTTCCTATCGTGATCGTCGTCGCGCTGCTGCCGGGCGCAGTCGAGTCTCTCGCCTGGCTCGGCCTCGCCTATCTCATGCTCTATGCCGTCTGGTCCTTCCAGGGGCCGGCAGCCCGCGGACCGCGTGCGGCCAATGACAACGTCCCGGAACAGGAGCGGCTTGCGACCTTCGTTCATCTGGTGAGAATTCCCCTCAGGACGGCGCGCTATGTCGTGGCGCTGGCTGCCCTGCTCGTCCACTTTGCTGGAGCAGTGTCGGGCAATATGGCGGTGCTGATGGAGATGCAGGCGGTGTTCCTGGTCGCAGCAGCGGCCGGATGCCTCGTCCATGTGATCTATCCCGGTTGGGCGCTCGAGCGCATTCGCCGGCCCGCCCTGCCGGGACCAGCCTCGCACAAGATGCACACGCGATTTATCGCACGGCGTGCCGTGACCGCCGGTTATCGGCGTATTGCAGCCTGATATCTTGCCCGCCCAAGGGCAATCAGTTAATGAAATTGTTAGTTCGGCGACGTCGGGGCGGCGGGGACGACAAGAATGATGGAAGCGACCCAATGGCGATCAACCGATTTCTGAGCCGCACGGCACTGGCCACCCTTGCCGTGACGGCTGCGCTTGCCAGCTGTTCCAGCGTCGAACCTTCGCCCGGCAAGACGGCGCGAGTGGGCATACCCTCCCCCGACGATGGGGCCCCGGCTCCGCCACTTGATACCGCGCAGGCGACTAGCGAAGTCGCAGCCGCCTCCGAGGGGGCGGCCATGCCCGACGCACCTCTGGCCAAGACCGGACGCATCCATATAGCCGTACCCGACAGCCCTTCCGTCGCCTCGATCCAGACCGCAGCAATGGCTTCGCCGGAGATGGCTCCCCAAGTTGCCTATGCCGCCATCAATCCGGTCGCCACAACAACAGCTGCCGCTGCCCTGCAGACGGTAGCGCTTCCGGCCGGTCAGGCTGTCGGCGCTTCAACGGCGAACCTGCTTGCGCCACCCGCCTCCGCCGAGCCGCTGGCCGCCCCGACGTCCGAGCTCCGCACACAGGCCTTGGCGGCGGATGAAGACGAGCTGACGCCGGACATGCCGGCGCTGCAGGCGGCGATTCCGATCCCGCGGCCGGACATCGCCGCGACCGCCTATGCCGCGAAGCCCTCGCAGCCGGCTGCTCTTGCGACGCTGCAGGCCGTAGACACCCGCACGCAGTTCCCGCCCGCACCCGGCGAACCTCTACCCGGGACGGCGTCCGCGAGCCCGCCGGAGATTTCTGCGCTGATCAAGCGCTATGCCGGAATCTATGGGGTTCCCGAATCCCTCATCCATCGGGTCGTGCACCGGGAGAGCCGCTACAATCCCAAGGCCTACCACAAGAACGGCTACTGGGGTCTCATGCAGATCAAGTACGCGACCGCGAAGTCCATGGGCTATTCCGGTCCGCCAGAAGGCCTGCTCGATGCCGAAACGAACATCAAGTACGCGACAAAGTACCTGCGCGGCGCCTGGCTCGTCGCCGACAACAGCAACGACAGTGCGATCCGCCTATACGCGCGTGGCTACTACTACGACGCCAAGCGCAAGGGCATGCTGCACGTCCTGCAGCAGTAGCTATTCGCTGAGCCGGACAACCTCTCGTACCAGGCGGAGGACCTCATAGCCGTCGCGCCGCGGCGTGAGCCCAAGCCGGACCACTGCGATGTTGCGCGAAGGCATCACTGCGATCGTCTGGCCGTCATGTCCCTGCAGGAAGAAGGTGTCACCAGGCAGTCCCGCCGCATCTCTTCCCGCCAGCCACGTCTGCATCATCGAGTAACGCCCCTCCGAAGTGGCGTTGGGCTCCGACATCCGGGCGACGAATCCCTCCGGAAGCAGGCGCTCGCCGCCCCAGACGCCATCCTGAAGCAGGAAGAGCGCAAAACGGGCCCAGTCTCTCGCCGTCGCATACATGTAGGAACTGCCAACGAACGTACCCTTAGCATCCGTTTCCATGACCGCGCTCTCCATGCCCAACGGATCGAAGAGCGCTTCGCGCGGATAGGCCAGCGCCGCAGATGGCGTTCCGGCACGGTCCATCCAGATGCGCGAGATCAGCACGGCGCTCCCGGAGGAATAGTTGAAGCGCGTGCCCGGCTCGGCCACCAGCGGCGCATCGGCGGCAAAGGCCGCCATGTCCGGCTCCAGGTACAGCATGCGCGTCACGTCGGTGACAGCGCCATAGTTTTCATTCGAGGCCAGACCGTCCTCCATGGCCAGCAACTGCGCGAGCGTGATCTCGCCCCGTTCGTCGCCGCGCCACTGCGGAAGGAGCGCCCTGTCGGACAGCGAGAGGCGTCCTTGCCGGATCAGCGTGCCGACGATGGCCGCATTGACCGTCTTCGTCATCGACCAGCCGAGCAGCGGCGTCTCAGGCGAGAAGCCCTGCCCATAGACTTCTCCCGCGACTTTTCCGCTCCTGACCACGACGACCGCCCGCATACCTGGGCCAGTCAAAGCACTGTCAGAGAGAAGTCTCGCAATCGCCAGATCCGACTCAACTTGTTCTCCGGCGGGCCAAGGAGTTGGTGCATCCGATAGCGCAGCCGTCGGGTTCGGCAGGGAAAGGTTGGAGACCTCGCCTTCTGGCGCCACCGCGCATCCGAGCCCATCGCGGTAGACCGCCTCGTTGGCGGCGAACAGACCGAGCAACGACGCCCTCACCCGCCGCTCCGTCCGATCCACTTCCATCAGCCGCAGCAGCGGATGCCCGGGCGCCTGGACATCAACCGCAAGCACATCTTCGGCGTCGCGTCCGGCAATAAACAGGTTGGAGCAGACGATCTTGGCCGAGTATCCGGCTCCCACACGAAGCAAGGCCGGTGGTGCGAGGTAAAGCCAGAGCGCGACGCCGGCCACCACAAGGACAGCCAGCACACCGACAATCTTCCCCACCTGGCGCAGACGTCGCATCCACCGCCTCCTCTTCTGCCGCGACATGCAAGCAGCAAACGTTCTCCGGCGAAAGGGGCCTCGGAAGTTAGCCACAACAGTCGTCATCTACCTGTTGCACGCGCGGGCTATTGGACGGCATCGCCAAGGGTGGGGATAGAGATGGCCCATGTAACTCACGACGCAGGCTATGTTCGCAACAAGCGGCTCAGGGACGCGCTCCTGCAGCACAGCCCCCTCAGCCGGAAGGGCTTTTCAGAGCGACTGTTCGGCATTCTGTTCTCCGGTCTCGTCTACCCGCAGATCTGGGAAGACCCGGACGTGGACATGGCGGCGATGGAGCTGACGTCGGGCCATCGCCTCGTCACCATCGGCTCCGGTGGCTGCAACGTCCTCGCCTATCTCAGCCGGTCACCCGGCCGGATCGATGTGGTGGATCTCAACCTGCATCACATCGCGCTCACCAGGCTGAAGCTTGCGGCCTTCCGTCACTTGCCTTCGCGGGCCGACGTCGTGCGGATGTTCGGAATGGAGAATGTTCGCAGCAACAGCGCATCATTCGACATTTTTCTCGCACCCAATCTCGATCCGCAGACCCGTTCCTACTGGGAACGGCGCCGTTGGAATGGGCGTCGCCGCATCGACGCCTTCGACCGGAACATCTATCGCAGCGGCCTGCTCGGGCGCTTCATCGCCACAGGTCACCTGCTCGCCCGCCTTCACAGGGTAGACCTGACCGAATTTTCCAACACGCGTTCGCTACGCGAACAGCGGCTCTTCTTCGATACGCAGATCGCGCCACTTTTCGACAAGCCCCTCATACGCTGGCTGACCAGCCGCAAAAGCTCACTCTTCGGCCTCGGCATCCCTCCGCAGCAGTATGACGAACTTGCCCGCAGCAGCGAGGACCGCACCATGGCACCGATCCTGCGCCAGCGGCTGGAAAAGCTCGCATGCCACTTTCCGCTGCGCGACAATTATTTCGCCTGGCAGGCCTTTGCTCGTCGCTACCCCGAAAAGAGCGAGGGCTGCCCGCCGACATATCTCCGCCCGGAAAACTATCTCGCCATCCGGGAGAATGTGGACAGCGTGGCTGTCCATCATGCGAGCGTCACCGAACTTCTCGCCAGGAAGCCAGCGGCCTCGGTCGATCGGTATGTTCTTCTCGATGCCCAGGACTGGATGACGGACGACCAGTTGAACGAACTCTGGGCGGAAATAGGACGGACCGCGGCGCCTGGTGCACGGGTGATCTTCCGGACCGCCGGCGAGCCCAGCATCCTGGAAGAGCGGGTTCGCGGCGCGATCCTGGGTCGCTGGGCCTATCTGAGCGACAGGTCGCAGGAACTGACGCTTCAGGACCGGTCGGCGATCTACGGAGGCTTCCACATCTACGAGTTGCGCGGATGACGGAAACTGAGGCCCGGCAGGAAGATGCTTCGCACGCCGTGCGCATGGATCGCATGTACCGCCACCAGCGGCACATCTATGATCTCACGCGCAAATACTACCTCCTGGGCCGTGACCGGGCCATCGAAGGTTTGCAGCTGCCTTCCAGGGGGCGACTGCTGGAGGTGGGATGCGGCACCGGTCGCAACCTCCTTGCCGCTCATCGCCGCTACCCTGACGCCCGTCTGTACGGGCTCGACATCTCCGCCGAGATGCTCGCCAGCGCCCGCCGATACTTCGAGGACAGGGCTATCCATCCCCGATTCTTGCGCGCCGACGCCACCCGTTTCAGCCCGGCTCACTTCGGTACGGATGGTTTCGATCGCGTGCTGATCTCCTACGCCCTCTCGATGATCCCCGATTGGGAGGGCGCGATCGATACCGGCATCGCGGCCCTTGCCCCCGGCGGCTCGCTGCACATCGTCGATTTCGGCCAGCAGGAAGGTCTTCCCCGCTGGTTCCGGTCGTTCCTCGTCGGGTGGCTGAGACGCTTCCACGTGACGCCCCGCGCCGGTTTGCAGAGGGCACTGGAGGAAAGGCTGGAGCAAGCCGACGCCGACATGATCTTCGAAGAGATCTTCGGCGGCTATGCCTGGCACGCGATCCTGCGAAAGCGCGGCGGCTGACGACCTCCCTTGCCAGCGGACGCATTTTGCGGCGTTATGTGGCGCGAGAATAGAACCGCAGGACCGCTCCGGCGCCGCCTGACAAAGCAGACGGAATGCGCATGTACCGGCTCCCTCTCGTGCTCCTGACGGCGGCGCTCCTGCTCAGCGGTTGCACGGTCGCCGCCTATGACGCGCTCAGTACGGACTCGATCGCGAAGCCGCGTTTCGGGGACAACGATCCTGTCGATTTCGGACAGCGGCACCCGCACCTGCACGACGTTCACGGCATCGACGTTTCCAAGTGGAACGGCGAGATCGACTGGCAGGCAGCGCGGAAGTCTGGTGTCGCCTTTGCGTTCATCAAGGCCACGGAAGGCAAGGACCGGGTGGATTCGAGTTTCGAGCGCAACTGGCGTGGCGCGGCTGCTGCCGGCCTTCCGCACGCGCCCTACCACTTCTACTATTTCTGTTCGACTGCCGACGAACAGGCGGACTGGTTCATCCGCAACGTGCCCAAGTCAGCCGTGCGCCTGCCCCCCGTTCTGGATGCAGAATGGAACCACGCCTCCCCCACCTGTAAGCTGCGACCGCCGCCCGCCAGGGTCCGTGCCTCCCTGCAGCGCTTCATGGACCGGATCGAGGCCCATTACGGCAAGCGGCCGATCATCTACACCACCGTCGACTTCCACCGGGACAATCTCGTCGGCCATTTCGACGATTACCACTTCTGGGTCCGCTCCACCGCGGCGCACCCGGAGGACATCTATGCGTCGAGAACCTGGGCGTTCTGGCAGTACACCGCGACCGGCGTGGTCCCGGGCGTCAATGGCAACACGGACATCAATGTCTTTGCGGGAACGCAGAAGAATTGGCAGGCTTGGGTCGCTTCGGTGACCGACTGACGGAGTGCTCGGACCCCGGCGCTACCCGCGCCGTGCTTCCGTCACAATGATTGCCGAGACGATGACACCACTCATTGCATGGAGAACCCGAATGTCGTCTGTCCGAAGCCTGATCCTCGCGGCCCTCATGTCGAGCGGCATCGCCTTGCCTGCAGCTGCCCAGAGCTGCGGCGGAGATCTCGGCGTCTTCCTCGAGGGCGTCAAGGCGGAAGCGGTGGCGAAAGGCATTCCCGCCGACGTCGCGGACCGCGCACTTTCCGGCGCACGGGTCGACCAGAAGGTGCTCGCACGCGACCGGGCTCAGGGTGTCTTCAAGCAGACTTTCCTGGAATTCTCTCAGCGAACGGTCAGCAAGGCGCGTCTCGATATCGGCAGCCAGAAGATCAAGCAGTACGCAGATATCTTTCAGCGTGCAGAGCAGGAGTTCGGCGTCGCCCCTGGAGTTATTGCTGCATTCTGGGCGATGGAAACCGACTTTGGGGTCGTCCAGGGCGACTTCAACACCCGCGACGCGCTGGTGACGCTGGCGCATGACTGCCGTCGTCCGGAGCTGTTCCGGCCTCAATTGCTCGCGCTGATCGAAATGGTGCAGCACGGCGACCTCGATCCGGCAACCAATACCGGAGCCTGGGCGGGCGAGATCGGCCAGGTACAGATGCTGCCCGAGGATATCATCGCCTATGGCGTGGACGGCGACGGCGACGGGCATGTCAACGTCAAGCAAAGTTCGCCGGACGCCATCCTGACGGCCGCGAAGTTCATCCAGAGCCTCGGCTTCCGCCGTGGCGAACCATGGATACAGGAAGTCACCCTGCCGGCCGACCTTCCATGGGAGAAGACGGGCCTCGGCAACGAGGTGCCGGCTTCCGACTGGTTTGCAATGGGCGTTCAGCCGCGAGATGGAAATACCGGGTTCGCCTCCCTGCCTGCGGCACTGGTCCTGCCGCAGGGGCGCAATGGCCCGGCCTTTCTGACCTACCCGAACTTCAACATTTATCTCGAGTGGAATCAGTCGTTCATTTACACCACCTCGGCGGCCTATTTCGCCACGCGGCTGATGGGCGCGCCAACCTACCAGAAGGGCAATCCCGAAGCGGGACTGGACGACGCGGCGATGAAGGCCCTTCAGACCAAGCTGCAGTCCCTCGGGCACGATGTCGGCAAGGTTGACGGCATCCTCGGCTCCGGCACCCGTCGTGCCGTTCAGAAGGAGCAGGCGAGGCTCGGCATTCCGGCCGATGGCTGGCCGACACAACAGCTGCTGCAGGCTCTTTGACCAAACCTACCCGCTCGCAAGAATTGGGTGGCGCCGCTAATCCGGCGCCACTATGCGTTTGGCTACACGAACGGAAATCTCGATGACCTCCTCCGCCCCTCGCCTGACGACGACCTCTTGGTCCCTGCTGATGCTTCTCGGGCTGATCTGGGGCGGGTCCTTCTTCTTCGCGCGGATCGCCGTGTTGGAAGTACCGCCCTTCACACTCGTCCTCCTGCGGCTGTCGCTGGCGGCGCTGGCCCTGCACATTTACCTGCGCGGGCGCTTCGGCCTCTACGCAACACTGCGCAGCCACTGGCGCGAATTCGCGATCATGGGCTTCATCAACAACGCGTTGCCCCACACGCTGATCTTCTTCGGCCAAACCGAGATCGGTGCCGGCCTCGCCTCCATTCTCAACGCGACCACGCCGATCTGGACCGTGCTGATCGCCAACCGCTGGACGGCGGACGAAAAACTCACGACGGCGAAGATGGTCGGATGCCTTACCGGCCTTGCCGGAACCGCGGTTCTGCTCGGTCCAGCCTTGACGTCTGCCGCGCATGCACCGCTTTGGGCACTCTCGCTGCCGGTCCTGGCTGCGGTCTGCTACGGAGTTGCCGGCACCTTCGGCAAGCGCTTCCGTCAGATACCGGCTCCGGTCACAGCCACCGGGCAATTGACCGCATCCTCCCTCATGATGCTGCCGCTTGCCCTTCTCGCCGACCAGCCCTGGACGCTTCCCGTTCCCAGCACGACGGCGATCCTCGCCATTCTCGCGCTCGCGCTGATATCCACCGCCTTCGCCTATCTGCTGTTCTTCCGGATCCTTACCCTCGCCGGCGCCACCAATACATCACTCGTCACGCTCCTTGTTCCTCCGAGCGCAATCCTTCTCGGCGCGCTTTTTCTCGGCGAGCGACTCGCCCTGACGGACATGGTTGGGCTCGCCCTCATCGCACTCGGCCTCCTGGTCCTCGATGCACGGATTCTGGAGGCGACAGGGAGGTCATGCCGCAGCCGGCGCAGCAGCTGAGACGCTTCCCGTGCTCACACTCTGTATCGTTCGTTAACAGGCGGCGACCGAAATTTTACGATTTATCCATCAACATTAACGCGGATAACAGCTAGCAAAATCAACCACTTGGCTCATTTTCACCTGAGGATTTCGCCCTGCGCGTGCTGCGCTGCAATACAGAAAAGTCTTTTCAAGAGCGGAAACTCCGACATACACTCCCTCTGTCAGCACAAGGAGGCAGACATGGGACGTGCATACTCTCTTAATGTCCTGGTAGTCGGTGCAGCGTTTGTGTTCGTGGCTTCCATGCTCTTTATCTGAGCGCCACAATCTCTCCGCATCGGGACATATCTGGCATCCGTGACACCTGTATAACAGTTTGGCCTCTCGAAAACGCAGCTCCCCTGGGCTGCGTTTTCTTTTATGCCGCGGCGTCCGCCTGGGCGCGCCGCGCCCGGCCCAGTTGCTCCAGCACCTGGTTTACGAGGCCGGAGCGGTTCATCGTGTAGATGTGGAAGTCGGTCACACCGCGACCGAGGAGATCATCGATCTGTTCGGCAGCCACATCTGCGGCCACCTTGGCGCGATCCTCGGGATTTTCTTCATAGCCCTCGAAACGCCTGTCGAGAAAGGTAGGAACTGAGGCCCCGCAACGTCCCGCAAAACGCTTCAACTGCGTCAGGTTCTGGATCGGCATGATTCCCGGCACGATCGGCATATCGATGCCTGCGGCCCGCACCTTCTCGAGATAGCGTTCGTAGACATCGTTGTCGAAGAAGAACTGCGTCAGCGCGCGCGCCGCGCCGGCATCCGCCTTGCGTTTGAGCATCTCGATATCGAAGGCAAGGTCGGCGCTTTCCGGATGCTTCTCCGGATAGGCGGAGACCGAGATGTCGAAGTTGCCGATCTCCCGCAGGCCCGCCACCAGTTCGGCCGCATTGGCATAACCGTCTGCATGCGGCCTGTACTGGGTGCCGACGCCGCTGGCAGGATCGCCTCGCAGGGCAACGATCCGGCGCACACCGGCGGCGCGGAAGTCTTCCACGACATTGCGCGTCTCATCCCGGGAGGCATCCACGCAGGTCAGGTGCGCGGCCGTCGGAAGAGCGGTCTCGCGAATGAGACGCCGGACGACAGAAAGCGTCGGTGCCTTGGTGGAGCCACCAGCTCCGTAGGTGACGGAAACGAAGTCGGGGTTCCAGGCGCCGAGGTCGAGGACGGCGTCCCACAACTGGCCTTCCATATCGGCTGAGCGCGGCGGAAAGAACTCGAACGAAAGCCCGAAGGATTTCTGCGGCGGGAGCGTCGGTGTCATGGCGGCAGTCCTTTCAGGCCGGAGTCATTTCCTTGGCGGCGGGAGCGTCGGCGATCAACAGGCGACGGTCCCTCGCGAGCCACACAGTCGCGGTCAGCGACGGGCCTCCCTGCCGGTCGGCTGCAAGATCGACAACCTCCTGCACATCAAGCCCGACCTTCTCTAGCCACTCGGCCATCGTCTCGTGAGAGAAGCCGAGCCGGACATGAGCATGTTCATCACGCAGGTATTCGAGATTGTGAGGCGCAAGATCGACGATCAGCAGACGGCCGCCGGGACGAAGGATGCGCGCCGCCTCGGCGATCGCCCGCTCCGGCTGATCCAGAAAGTGAAGGACCTGGTGGATCGTGACGAGGTCGAAATCCTGCCCGTCGAGCGGCAGATTTAGGATATCGCCCTGCCGCACAGACGCCTTCACGATACCCGCCTTGTCGAGGTTGGCCCGGGCGACGGAGAGCATGTCCCGGCTAGCGTCTATGCCCACGGCACGGCGATAGACGTCGGAAAGCAGCTGGAGGATCCAACCCGTGCCGGTTCCCAGATCGAGCAGCGAATCTACCGGGGTGCGCCCGACCAGCTTCAGCAGTGCCTTCTCGACCACAGCGTCGCTGACATGCAGGCGACGCAACTCGTCCCATTCGGCGGCATTACGACTGAAATAGGCCTGCGCCCGTTCCGCCCTCGCCTGCTTCACCGTCGCCAGGCGCTCCCGGTCACG
This sequence comes from Pseudorhizobium flavum, assembly GCF_044142885.1. Taxonomy (NCBI): domain Bacteria; kingdom Pseudomonadati; phylum Pseudomonadota; class Alphaproteobacteria; order Hyphomicrobiales; family Rhizobiaceae; genus Pseudorhizobium; species Pseudorhizobium flavum. Next base: position 297,256 of record NZ_JBIOKZ010000002.1, on the reverse strand, counting down.
TGCGAGAATCGGGTCGTCGATGGAAACGGCAGTGAGCAACGTCCGGACGAGCGCGGCCGCCGTACCCTCTCGCTTGAGACGGAAATAGGCCCAGGCTCCTTCTTGATATCTCTCGATCAGGTCCTCTTCGGCGAGCAGCTTCAGGTGCCGGGAAATGCGCGGCTGCGACTGGCCAAGGATTTCCGTAAGATCAGTGACGGTGAGGTCGCCGGCGGCCACCAGCGCGAGCAGGCGGAAGCGCGTGGGTTCACCGGCAGTTTTCAGGACGTCCACCAAGGTATCGAGGGAATGCCCCATTATAATCGCCTTCGCAATCAAGATATAAAGATATGTTTATATCTCATTTGACAATAAGGCAACCCTCAAATCGTCCGCCATCGTTGACGAACATCGTAAATACAAAACGGGCCACCCATGGGCGGCCCGTCAGCAGGCATTATAGTGCAGATCAGCGCGTCAGCCGTTTGTAGGTGACCCGCTTCGGGTTGACCGATTCCGGTCCTAGCCGGCGGATCTTGTCCTGTTCGTAGTCCTCGAAGTTGCCCTCGAACCATTCCACATGGCTGTCACCCTCGAAGGCGAGAATATGGGTCGCCAGGCGGTCGAGGAACATGCGGTCGTGGCTGATGATGACGGCGCAGCCGGCGAAGTTTTCCAGTGCGTCCTCCAGAGCCGACAGCGTTTCCGTGTCGAGGTCGTTGGTCGGCTCGTCGAGCAGCAGGACGTTGCCGCCAGCCTTCAGCATCTTGGCGAGGTGCACGCGGTTGCGCTGGCCGCCCGACAGGTTGCCGACCTTCTGCTGCTGGTCGCCACCCTTGAAGTTGAAGGCGCCGCAATAGGCGCGGGAATTCATCTCGTACTTGCCGAGCTTGATGATGTCGTTGCCGCCGGAAATCTCTTCCCAGACATTCTTCGAACCATCGAGCGAGTCGCGACTCTGGTCGACATAGCCGAGGTGGACGGTCTCGCCGATGTTGATCGAGCCGGTATCCGGCTTTTCCTGACCGGTAATCATCCGGAACAGCGTCGTCTTACCGGCGCCGTTCGGTCCGATCACACCGACGATTCCGCCTGGTGGCAGCTTGAAGCTCAGGTTCTCGAAGAGCACGCGATCGCCATAGGTCTTGGAGATGTCCTCCGCCTCGATGACGACATTGCCGAGCCGCTCGCCGACCGGAATGATGATTTGGGCTTCGCCGGGACGGCGGTTCTCGGCCGCAGCAACCAGTTCGTCATAGGCGCGGATACGGGCCTTGGACTTCGCCTGACGCGCCTTCGGACTCGAGGCAATCCACTCCTGCTCGCGCGACAGCGCCTTCTGGCGGCTGCCTTCCTCGCGCTCTTCCTGCGCCAGTCGCTTTGCCTTGGCCTGGAGATATGCGGAATAGTTGCCCTCGTAAGGAATGCCGCGACCACGGTCGAGCTCGAGGATCCAGCCGGTGACATTGTCGAGGAAGTAGCGGTCGTGGGTAACCATCAGGATGGCGCCGGGATATTCGCGCAGGTGCTTTTCGAGCCAGGCGATCGTCTCGGCGTCGAGGTGGTTGGTAGGCTCGTCGAGAAGCAGCAGGTCGGGCTGGCGCAGCAGCAGCTGGCAAAGCGCGACGCGACGCTTCTCGCCGCCTGAAAGATTATCGATGGTCGCGTCGCCCGGCGGGCAGCGCAGGGCCTCCATCGCCATCTCGACCTGGCTTTCCAGGTCCCAGAGGTTCTGGCTGTCGATGATGTCCTGGAGCTTGGAACCCTCCTCCGCCGTCTCGTCGGAGTAGTTCATCATCAACTCGTTGTAGCGGTCGAGGATCGCCTTCTTGTCGGCGACACCTTCCATGACGTTGCCGAAGACGTTGAGGCTCTCGTCGAGCTGCGGCTCCTGCGGCAGATAGCCGAGCGTGGCGCCCTCGGCGAGCCAGGCCTCGCCGGTCCACTCCTTGTCCAGCCCCGCCATGATCTTCAACACGGTCGACTTGCCGGCGCCGTTCGGGCCGAGAATGCCGATCTTGGCATCCGGATAGAAGGACAGGTGAATGTTTTCGAGAATCTTCTTGTTGCCGTAGGACTTGTTCAGTCCGGCCATGTGATAAATGAACTGACGTGCCATCAGAAAAGTACTCCGGCGTCTGGGGGTTTGGACGCTATCTAGGCGAAACGGGCGCCGGGAGCAATGCGCGAGCAGAGGGGGCGGAAGAATGTTCGAGGAAACCAGGCGGCTGGAAAGCCCCACGGGCGCAAGCCTCGCCTATCATCACCAGGCGGCCTCCGGCGCCGCATGCGGCGTTCTCCTGATCTGCCACGGAATGGTCGAGCATTCCGGTCGATACGGCGACTTCGCGCATTCAATCGGCGCCAACGGCTTCCACGTTTATGCCCATGATCACCGCGGGCACGGCGCAACGACGGCTGCAGATGCCGTCAAGGGCCGATTTGCCGTGCGCGATGGCGTGGCCAAGGTCCTGGATGATGTCTGGGCGATGCGAAATCTTGCAACGGATGCTCATCCAGGCCTCCCGGTGATCCTCTTCGGCCATTCCATGGGAGGTCTCATCGCCTTAAATGCCGCAGGCGATCATCCGGATGGATACCAGGGGCTCGCAATCTGGAATTCCAACTTCAACCAGGGGGCGGCGGGCCGTCTCGCGAAGCTCGTGCTACATATCGAAAAGGCGCTGATGGGGGCCGACGTCCCGAGCGCCATTCTCCCGAGAGCCACCTTCCGCAGTTGGGGTCGCTCGATACCGAACTGGCGGACCGAATCCGACTGGCTGAACAGCATCCCCGCCGAGGTCGATGCCTATCTCGCCGACCCTCTCTGCGGCTTCGATGCCAGCATATCGCTCTGGCTCGATATCCTTCGCCTCACGTTCCGGGGGCCTACGGTTCTCGGTCGACTGCCCAGGGGTCTCCCGATCCACCTCGTCGGTGGGGAAGATGACCCAGCGACCAACAGAGGGCGGGAAATCCGGTGGCTTGCCGACCAGTTCCGCCGGAAAGGCTTCCAGCGGGTCACCAGCCGGATCTGGGCGGGCACGCGTCATGAAACGCTGAAGGAGGTTGTCCGGCGGGAGGCGATGGACGATTTCGTGTACTGGGCCCGGGCCGCAGTCGCCTCTCAAACGGAATGAACTAATGACATTTCCTCAAGTGCCTTCGCTCTCCTGGTTGGATATAGGTTATGCGCGGCAGCGGCGTCGGGCGCTCCGCATTGCGCAAGAGTGGAAAGCATGACCTCACAGGCCGGTGGCCTCGCCACGCCATCCGCACCCACGACGACCATCGTGAACGGCCTCCTGCTGATGCTGCTGGCCATGCTGGCGGCACCTCTGATCGATATCTTCTCCAAGCTCGCGACCGGCACGACATCACCCACGATGATCACCGCTGCGCGTTTCCTGTTCCAGGCCCTGTTCATGCTGCCGATCGTGCTGTGGAACGGGCTCTGGCGGAATTTCTCGTGGCGCATGAGTGCCTACCATGCGGTGCGCGCCGCGATCATAACCCTGTCCATGATCTGCTTCGTTGCCACCCTCGCCGTCATGCCGGTTGCAGACGCAATCGCCATCTTCTTCGTCGAACCGATCATCCTGACCATTCTCGCCAGCATTTTCCTCGGCGAGACGATCGGCTGGCGACGCTATACCGCCTGTGGCGTTGGTTTCATCGGAGCGATGATCGTGATCCGCCCTAGCTTTGAAGAGGTTGGATTGATCTCCATCCTGCCGGTCATCACCGCCTTCTGTGTTGCGGTATTTGCACTCATGACCAGGGCGCTCGCGCCGCGTGAGAACCCCTGGGCGATGCAGTTCCAGATGTCGCTGTGGGGCATCCCGATCTGCGCCCTGCTACTTCTGGTGGGAGACATGGCGGAGGTGGACTTCCTTGCTCCCTCGATGCCTGACCTAAGCGTCCTTCTCTGGCTGCTCGGCGTCGGCTTCTTCGCAGCGCTTTCCGGCATTCTCGCCGTCTACGCCTATCGTGTCGCGCCGGCCTCCGTGCTTGCCCCCCTCCAGTATTTCGAGATTGTCTCGGCAACCGTGTTTGGCTGGCTCGTCTTCGGGGATTTTCCGGACGCCGTGAAATGGCTCGGCATCGCGATCATCATCGGCTCCGGCCTCTACATCATCTGGCGCGAACGGCGCGTCGCAGCCAAACCCGTAACGGCCGCAGAAACCTCGGTCGCGTCCCGGATCAGCACACCATGACCCAGAATACCCGAAAGAAACCGCCGCTCGCCGGCATCCGCGTCATCGAGCTCGCTCGCGTTCTCGCCGGCCCCTGGGCCGGACAGATGCTGGCCGACATGGGCGCCGACGTGATCAAGGTTGAGAATCCCGACGGAGGCGACGACACCCGCGCCTGGGGACCGCCCTTTGTCGAGGGCAAGAACGGCGAAAACCTGTCCGCCGCCTACTACCACTCCACCAACCGCGGCAAGCGCTCGATTGCGGTGGATCTCAAGACGGAGGAAGGACAGGAGATCGTTCGCCGCCTCGTGGCGACCGCCGACGTGGTGATCGAGAACTTCAAGCTGGGCGGCTTGAAGAAGTACGGCCTTGATTACGAAAGCCTGAAGGCGATCAACCCGAAGCTCGTCTACTGCTCCATTACCGGCTTCGGGCAGGATGGTCCCTATGCCAGCCTGGCCGGCTACGACTACATCGTCCAGGGCATGTCCGGTTTCATGTCGATCACCGGCGAACCGGACAGCCAGCCGATGAAGGCTGGCGTGGCGATCGCCGACATCTTCACAGGCACCTATGCCGTCACCGCCATCCAGGCGGCGTTGATCCACGCGATGAAGACGGGCGAAGGCCAGCTTGTGGACATGGCGCTGCTGGACGTGATGTCGGCCGTTCTTGCGAACCAGAACATGAACTACCTGATCTCAGGCACGGCCCCTTCCCGCCTCGGCAACGCACATCCGAACATCAGTCCGTATGAGGTGATCCCAGTCGCCGACGGCCACATCATCCTCGCGGTCGGCAATGACGGGCAGTTCCGGCGCTTCTGCACGCTCCTCGGCGTGGAACACCTCGCCTACGACGAGCGCTTCGCCACCAACAAGGCCCGCGTCGCCAACCGGGTCGAGGTTCGTCGCAATCTCCTGGTCGAGACGGAAAAATGGACCAAGGCAGATCTACTGGCAGCCTGCGGCGACAATGCTGTGCCGGCTGGGCCGATCAATACCATCGCCGAGATGTTCGACGACCCGCAGATCAAGGCGCGCGGACTGCGCGTCGATCTTAAGGCAGCAGACGGCACGCCCATCCCGAGCGTACGCAGCCCGATCGTGCTGTCGGAAACACCGCTGCGCTACGGCCGGCCGAGCCCAGGGCTTGGCGAACATACCGCCACCGTGCTGGCGGAACTGGATTCTATCGAAATGAAGGGGAAGAACCGATGAAGACCGGTGGTCAACTGATCGTCGAGGCACTGAAGGCGAACGGCGTCAAGCGTGTCTCCTGCGTGCCGGGGGAAAGCTACCTGGCAGTCCTCGATGCGCTCTATGACAGCGGCATCGACGTCCTCGTCTGCCGCCAGGAAGGCGGCGCGGCAATGATGGCCGATTGCTGGGGCCGGCTCACAGGCGAACCGGGCATCTGCATGGTGACGCGCGGGCCGGGCGCAACTAATGCGTCTGCGGGCCTGCACATCGCCCGGCAGGATTCGATCCCGATGATCCTGTTCATCGGACAGGTCCAGCGTGACGCCCGCGAGCGCGAAGCTTTTCAGGAAGTCGAGTACCGTCGGGCCTTCACCGAATTCGCCAAGTGGGTCGGCGAGATCGATGATGCCCGCCGTATCCCGGAATTCGTCACACGTGCCTTCGCCGTCGCAACCTCGGGACGCCCCGGCCCTGTCGTGCTGACCCTACCGGAAGACATGCTGGTGGACGAGGTCGAGGCTCCCGCGGCGCAGCCCTACATGCCGGTGGAGGCCCATCCCGGCCCCAGCCAGATGAAGCAGTTCGAGGCCCTTTTGAAGGAAGCGCAGCGACCGATGTTCATCCTCGGCGGCACGCGCTGGAGCGAAGAGGCTGTCGCCGGGTTCGAGGAGTTCGCCAGCCGCTTCAAGGTCCCGGTGGGATGTTCCTTCCGGCGCCAGATGCTGTTCGACCACCTGCACCCGAGCTATGCAGGGGATGTCGGTATCGGTATCAATCCGGCACTGGCAAGGGAAATCAAGGACTCCGACCTGCTCGTCCTCGTCGGCGCACGCATGTCGGAAATGCCGTCGTCAAGCTACACCCTGATCGACATCCCCTACCCCGCGCAGAAGCTCGTCCATATCTATCCTGACCCGGAGGAACTCGGTCGCGTCTACCGCCCGGATCTGGCGATCTGCGCTGCCCCTGCCGAGTTCACCGCGGCGCTGGCCGAGCTCGATCCGCCGGCAGCACCGCTTTGGGCCGAGCGCAAGTCCGCCATGCATGATGCCTACCTGAAGTGGTCGACACCGCCGAAGACAGGACCAGGATCGGTGCAGATGGGCCCGATCATGGAATGGTTGGACGCCAACACCGCAGAAGACACGATCTTCGCCAACGGTGCCGGCAATTACGCCACCTGGGTCCACCGCTTCCACCGCTTCCGCAAGTTCAACACCCAGGCTGCTCCGACGTCCGGATCGATGGGCTATGGCCTGCCTGCCGCGGTGGCCGCCAAGCAGCTCTTCCCAGAGCGCGAGGTAATCTGCTTTGCCGGGGACGGCTGCTTCATGATGCACGGCCAGGAATTCATCACCGCGGTTCGCTACAACCTGCCGATCATTACAGTGCTGGTGAACAACGGCACCTACGGCACGATCCGCATGCACCAGGAGCGGGAATATCCCGGTCGCGTCAGCGCAACCGACCTCGTGAACCCAGACTTCGTCGCCTTCGCCAAGGCCTATGGCGGGCATGGAGAACTGGTCGAGAAGACCGAAGACTTCGCTGCAGCCTTCGAACGGGCACGAGCGAGCGGCAAGCCATCGATCATCGAGATCAAGCTCGACGCCGAGGCGATCACGCCGACCCGGACGCTGACGCAGATCCGCGAAAAATCCTGATACAAGAAAAGCCGGCGCATCAGACAGATGCGCCGGCTTCCGGATTCGGATTGTCACGGCTCAGATAGCGGCGGTAACCGTGAACTCGACCTTGTACTTCGGCGCTGCGAGCTTGGCTTCGCTGGTCGCGCGTGCCGGCGTATTGGCCGGATCGACCCAGGCTTCCCAGACAGCATTCATCTCGGCGAAGTAGGACATGTCGGATAGATAGATCAGCGTCTGCAGGATCTTCGACTTGTCGGAGCCTGCGGCAGCCAGAAGGCGATCGACTTCACGCAGCGCGTATTCGCACTGCTCCTTGACCGTCTCACCCTCGCCCACCTGGCCCGAGAGATAGACGGTGTTGCCGTGGACGACAGCGCCGCTCATGCGGGCGCCCTGTTCGATGCGCTTGATGCTCATAAATGCTCCTGGAAGGTTTCAAGCTAAAGACTGGCCGGAGGGACCGGCCGCGGGAAGACTAGCCGCGCAGATGCTGGCTCTTTTCGTAGATCGCCGTGGAGCGGGCGCCGGAGCGGCAATAGCCAAGCATTGGCCGCGGCATTTCATCGAGCGCGTCCACCATGCCGTTAACCGCTTGCGCGTCGACGCCCATGCGACCGACCGGTACGTGCTTCACCTCAAGGCCAAGCTCTTCCGCCTTGGCGGCAATATCTGCGAAGCGCGGCTGGCCCGGCTCCTCCTCGTCCGGCCGATTGCAGACGATCGACTTGAATCCCATCGCCCTGATCTCTTCGAGATCCTCGATCCGGATCTGTCCGGTCACGGCGTATTCGTCGTTGATCTGGCGGATATCCATGGGCTCGTTCCTCCGGCTCGTTGTCTTGGTTGATCACTTACGCCGCAGCCGGCAGGGCGTCAATCGAGCCGGGCTCAGGCGAAGCAGAAGCGCAGGCCGTAGTCGATGCTCTCGCCAGGTCTCAGCGGCTGCAGTTCCCCGCGCTCTGCCAGTTCGTGGCGACCGACCCACCGGTGCGAAACCGGCTCAATGCCCAGCACGTGTGCCGGAGCCTGCTGGTTGCGCCATATCTGCAGCCACGGAAGCGTGTCTGTCCGGAACTTCACCTTGAGCGTGAGACCGCCGATGGCCGCAATCGGTCCCAGCGCGATTTCAGCCCAGTCCTCCCCCTCCTGCACCGCGGAAACACAGAATACACCGCCCGGATCCTCCCCGAAGTTCCAGGGAAGGCTGCCGTTTTCCACCATCTTGCCGCTCAGTCGGACCTCACTGTCGAACAGCCAGGCTCCGATATTCATGTGATACATGTGGAGCGGCGGAAACGACTTTGTACCTGTATTGGTGAGGCGATCGGAGAGGCACACTTCCCCGCTCTCGCCGTCGATGCGCCAATGACGTTCGAGGAGCGCGTTCCCCCCGTCGGCAAGACCGACCGGAACCGTCGCCCGGCACTCGGCATCCCCGTCCTGGCAATCCCAGAAGAGGATCTGCGCAGGATGCGAGGAGAAGGAGCCATGTAAGGGGTACCTGCTCCCATCCTTTCGGCCCTCGATCGGTTCGGGATGGCGGATATGGTCAGGGCCGCAGGTGAAAAGGAAACCCTCAAGGGAGTGATCTATCCTCGGATCACCGTCATCCGGGATCGCCCGCCCCGGAGCGATATCGACCTTGCCGACGAAACAGGAGCCAATGTCGAGGACGGAAGTGTGGTCCAGAAACAGGCGAGGACCGGCAGCTGCGGAAAAGACCTTCATTTCACTTCTCCAGATCCGAGAACGACTCCGTTACCAGAACGTGATCGAATGTTAACGTCACGTTCACCGCGAATTCACCTTTTTCACACTAGCGTCAAAATTCGCTTGTCTGTGGCAGGCGAAGTACCGGCCGGAACGTTTATCCAGTTCGGTGATTTCATTCATGTTCAACAAGAAGGTCGGTGACAACGTGAAACGGCTTCTCACTGCTGGTCTCGGTATTGCAGCCTTGGTGGCGCAGGGCGCTTCGATGGTCTCGGCCCAGGTGATCTACGATCCATACGCTCGCGACACGCTTCTCGTCGCACCCGACGGCAGCATCCTGGATTATGTGCCGGAACAGGGCGAAGTCGTGATCACCCGCGACCGCTCGGGCCGCCGGATAATCATCGACCGATATGGTGAGGTGATAGCCACAGAAGTGCCACGGGACGGCTATGGTTCGCGCAGCATCGACCGGTACCCGCCCCCACCCTCGGACTATCGCCGCTACCGCGACGAAGCAGGATACCGGGATTACCGCGAATACCGTCCAGGCGAGCCCGGAGAAATAACCGGCACCGTGCCGGATCGCGGCTCCATTACCCGGCTTCCCCTTGAGGATCAGCCCTTCCCGGATGAACCGCAGGATGACTTCGCGTCTATCGAGCGCGATCGGCAACCGGCCCGGCCTATGGAAGCGGAGAAGCCTATCATCGCGGTCACCAAGAAGCCGCAGGCAGAGATTGCCGCCCTGCAGGTCTTCCTCGACCGGGAGGGCATCTCTCCCGGCGTCATCGACGGCCATCTGGGCGATAACGTCAACAAGGCGATCGCCGCGTGGCAGGAGATGACGGGCGAAACGCTCGATCCCAACAACTCCGAGGACATCCTGCAACGGCTCGCCTATTCCGGCGGCTTGCCGATCGTCGACTACACGATCACGGCTGCCGATGCGGCAGGCCCCTTCGTCGCATCCATTCCGGACGATTACGGGCAGAAGGCCCAGATGCCCGCCATGTCCTATACCTCGACCAGCGAAAAGCTCGCCGAGCAGTTCCACATGGACGAGAGCTACCTGAAGGCCCTGAACCCGGGCAAGGACTTCTCTATCCCCGGCACGATCATCAAGGTCGTCAATCCCGGACAGCCGAAGAAGGGTAACGTCACTCGCATCGTCGCCGACAAGAGCAAGAAGCAGGTATTCGCCTATGGTGAAGACGGCGGACTGATCGCCGCCTATCCGGCCACGATCGGCTCGACCGACACCCCCTCGCCCACGGGGACCCATACGGTGGAACGCGTAGCGCTCGACCCGGGCTACACCTACAATCCCAAGGTCAACTTCAAGCAGGGCAACAACGACAAGATCCTGCAGATTCCGCCAGGACCGAATGGGCCGGTCGGAACGGTCTGGATTGCCCTCTCCAAGCCAAGCTACGGAATCCATGGGACGCCGGAGCCGTCGAAGATCGGGAAGACAAACAGCCACGGCTGTATCCGGCTGACCAACTGGGACGCGACCGAACTGGCCAAGATGGTCAAGCCCGGCGTCAGCGTCGAGTTCGTGGAATAGAAAAAGGCGCCTTTGGCGCCCTCTTCGTGGGAGCAGGTCTTACAGTCAGTTCAGGCTGCCAAGCGTCCTGAGGCGACCAGCCGCGATTTTCCCGAGCGGACAACCCTTGCCGGCATCAGGCGCACCACCTCCTGGGCGAAGGCGGCGGCATTCTCCCGCGCCTTGTCGAGGTTGCTCACTCTTGCGGCATCCAGGGTACGCAGCGTCCCCCCTGTCTCGAAGAGTTCCTTGAAGGCGATGCGTTCGCCGATGGGCGTGTTCAGGACGTTCACGCCGCGGGCAGCAAGAAGCCCCTTGATCGCCAGAAGCGCCTTTGTCGTGACCATGGACGTGACGCGGGTGAGGACAACGGAATGGGGAATGGCAAGATTGGCCTTTTCCTTCATCATGGCCAGGAGGTCGAGGATCTGCGCCGCGCCCTTGGCATCCATTGCCGAACCCTGGACGGGGATCATGACATGATCCGAAAGGCCGATCGCGGTCGTTACAAGTGCGTCCCTCGCACCCGCTAGATCGATAACGAAGAAATCAACCTGATCCCGCATTTCTCGCAGATGACACTGCAGGGACGCGACGGACACCTGCGAGATCACCTCCAGATTATGGAGCGGGCCCGAAATCTCCGCCCACTGGGTGATCCACTGCTGCGGGTCGCAGTCGATGATTGCCACGCGGTGGCCCTGACCGGCCAGTTCGGTGGCGAGCAAAAGTGCTGCGGTGGTCTTTCCGGCACCGCCCTTGGCGTTGGCAAAGGAAATTACGGGCATTCTCGATCCTTGAAGGGCATGAGCCGCATCGCTCAGATGCGCACCGGGGAGGCATGGTGCATTGACGGCCACCTTGCTTAATCATGGTTAACAAAGGGTAAATTTAGCGATCAACGATATAAGGGGTAACTTGTCGCTGCGGCATAGGAAAGCCCCGAAGTATCGGCTTCGGGGCTTCCCGGTTGGCCAAGCGGATCGGCTTCAGAAGCAGTCGACGAAGAGCAGCCGAGTGTTTTCCAGCGTCATCGGCACAGGATTGCCGCCGCAGCTGGGATCCTCGATCGCCATGGCGGCGAGCTCATCGATTCGATCCTGACCGATGCCCATCGCCGTCAGGTTTTCCGGTACGCCGAGTTCCGCCCGCAGCGACAGGACATAGTCGTAGAAGCCGTCGAAGCCTCCGCTGATACCGAGATATGCGGCCGCACGCTCGATCTTCTCTTCGATCGCCGACCGGTTGAAGCGCAGCACCGGCGGCATGACAACCGCATTCGTCATGCCGTGATGCGTGTTGTAAACGGCACCGATCGGATGCGACAGCGAATGGATCGCGCCAAGACCCTTCTGGAAGGCAACAGCCCCCATGGCCGCAGCGGACATCATGTTGGTGCGCGCCTCGATATCGGTCCCGTCCCTGTAGGCGCGCGGCAGGAATTCCTTGACCAGCCGCATGCCCTCAAGCGCAATTCCTTGGCTCATCGGGTGGTAGAAGGGCGAGCAATAGGCTTCCAGGCAGTGGGCGAAAGCGTCCATGCCGGTGCCGGCCGTGATCATCTTCGGCATGCCGACCGTCAGTTCAGGATCGGCGATCACGACGCCGGGCAGGAACTTCGGGTGGAAGATGATCTTCTTCACATGAGTCTCGGAATTGGTGATCACCGAGGCGCGACCGACTTCCGACCCAGTGCCGGCGGTCGTCGGTACCGCAACGATGGGTGCGATGCCCTCGGTGCTGGCGCGCGTCCACCAGTCACCGATATCTTCGAAATCCCAGACTGGCCGCGTCTGGCCGACCATGAAGGCAACCGCCTTGCCGAGGTCGAGGCCCGAACCGCCGCCGAAGGCCACCACGCCATCGTGCCCGCCATCGCGAAACGCTTTCACGCCTGCTTCCAGGTTCTTCTCGTTCGGATTGGGATCGACGTCGGCGAAAATAGCACGACCGAGGCCCGCCTCCTCCAGAACATCCAGTGCATGACTGGTGATCGCCATTGAAGCAAGTCCACGGTCGGTGACCAGAAGCGGCTTCTTCATGCCGAGCGACTTGCAGGCGTCGGCCAGTTCCTTGATCCGGCCCCGGCCGAGCTTGACGGCGGTCGGATAGCTCCAGTTCGCGACGATGTTCATTTCGTGACTTTCTTCAGATGGTAGGACTTGGGTCGGGTCAGGTTATGGAAGCCGAGGACGGAGAGTGAGCCACCACGGCCGGTCTCCTTGACGCCGGTCCAGCAAAGCGCCGGATCGAGATAGTCGGCGCGGTTCATGAAGACGGTCCCAGTTTCGATCTCACGACCGATCCGTCCCGCCCTTTCCGCATCCTGCGTCCAGAGCGATGCCGTCAGTCCGTATTTGCTGTCGTTCATCAACGCGATCGCTTCGTCGTCAGTCTTCACCTTCATGATCCCGACGGCCGGACCGAAGGTCTCCTCGGTCATGAACGACATGGAGTGATCGACATCCACCAGAACCTGCGGCGCCAGATAGGCGCCGCCGTCATCGGCCGGAAAGAGCTTCGGATCGACCAGCGCCTTCGCGCCGCGCGAAACGGCATCCGCCACCTGCTCCCGGACGACCTTTGCGAAACGCTTGTTCGCCATCGGCCCGAGCGTCGTCTCCTGCTCCAGGGGATTGCCGAGCTTGTAGTTCGAGACCCAGGCGACCGACTTCTCGACGAACCGATCGTAGAGCGATTCGTGCACATAGATGCGCTCGATACCGCAGCAGCACTGTCCGGAATTGTAGGTGGCGCCATCCATCAGCGTGTCGACAGCCGCATCGAGATCGGCGCCCTCCATGACGTAGCCGGGATCCTTGCCGCCGAGCTCGAGGCCGAGCCCGGTGAAGGTGCCTGCGGCTGCGCGCTCGATGGAGCGTCCGCCTTCCACCGAGCCGGTGAAGTTGATGAAGTTGAACTTGCCGGCGGCGATCAGTGCCGAGGTGGTGTCATGGTCGAGGAAGAGGTTGACGAAGACGTCCCCCGGCACGCCTGCCTCGACAAAGGCGCGCACCAGCCGCTCGCCGACCAGCAGCGTCTGCGAGGCATGCTTGATGACGACCGTATTACCGGCCATCAGCGCCGGCGCCACGGTATTGATCGCCGTCATGTAGGGGTAGTTCCAGGGGGCGATGACGAAGACGACGCCATGGGGCTCGCGCTCGATGCGGCGTTCGAAGCTCGCGCTCTCCTCCACCACCATCGGCGCCAGCGCATCGGCGGCGATCGAGGCGACGTAGTTGGAGCGTTCGTTGAAGCCTTTGAACTCGCCGCCATAGCGGATAGGGCGGCCCATCATCCAGGCGAGTTCGGGCACCACTTCTTCGGCCATCTCGTTCAGCCGGGTGACACCCTTCAGGACGAGTTGGACGCGTTCCTCGAGTGGCCGCTTGGCCCAGCTCTTCTGCGCCTTGCGGGCACGGTCAACGGCCGCAGCAGCCTCCTCGAAACCCATGGCCTGTCGCTCGGCATAGACCGAGCCGTCGACCGGCGAAATGCATTGGATCATGGTCATGATCACACTTCCTGTCGTTTATGATCTTGTCGGTCGAGCACTAGGCCCTTTCGAAGCCACGCGCCACTTCCCAATCGGTGATGCGACGATCGTATTCTTCCTGCTCCCACTGGGCGGCGCGGGTATAATGGTCGACGACGTCGTCACCGAAGGCGGAGCGCAACATGGCTGAGCCGGACATCAGCGCCGTCGCGTCGCGCAGCGTGTGCGGAATTTCGCGAATGTCCTTGCCACCATAGGCGTCACCCTCGAAGGCCGGCTCCAGCTCCATTCTGTTCTCGATCCCGTCGATGCCGGCTGCAAGGAGCGCGGCCATGGCAAGATAAGGATTGAGATCGGAGCCACCGACGCGGCATTCGATGCGGATGCCTTTGGTCGAGTCACCGCAGAGGCGATAGCCGGCCGTGCGGTTGTCCTTTGACCAGATCGCCTTGGTGGGCGCGAACGTGCCGGCCATGAAGCGCTTGTAGGAGTTGATATAGGGCGCCAGGAAATAGGTGATCTCGCCGGCATGGGCGAGCAGGCCCGCGACGTAGTGCTTCATCGTCTCCGACATGCCGTGCTCGGCGTCCTTGTCGAAGAAGAGCGGCGTCTTGCCATCCGCGCTCCACAGCGACTGATGGATGTGAGAGGAGGAGCCGGCGGCATTGTAGTTCCACTTGGCAAGGAAGGTGATCGCCTTGCCTTTCGACCAGGCGATCTCCTTGCAGCCGTTCTTGATGATTACGTGGCGGTCGGCCATGGTCAGTGCATCGGCGTAGCGGACGTTGATCTCCTCCTGGCCGGCCGAGGCCTCGCCCTTGGAGTTCTCCACCGGGATGCCGGCGCCCTGCAACCCGTTGCGGATTGCCCGCATCACATCCTCTTCCTTGCTCGTCTGGAAGATGTGGTAGTCCTCGTTGTACGCGCTGGCGAGCTTGAGATTGCGGTAGCCGGACGCGTGGGCCTGCTCATAGGTCTGGTCGAACAGGAAGAATTCAAGTTCCGTCGCCATGAAGGCCTTGATGCCCTTGGCTTCAAGCCGGGCGACCTGCTTCTTGAGGATGGCGCGGGGCGAATGCGGCACTTCTTCATGGGTGTGGTGGTCGAGAACGTCGCAGAGGACCAGGGCGGTTCCCTCGAGCCAGGGAATGCGCCGCAGCGTCGAAAGGTCCGGCTTCATCGTATAGTCGCCATAGCCCTTTTCCCAGCTCGTCGCCTTGTAGCCGGAAATGGTCTCCATCTCCATGTCGGTGGCGAGCAGATAGTTGCAGCTGTGGGTTTCCTCATAGGCGCCTTCAACGAAGAACTGCGCCTGGAAGCGCTTGCCCATCAGGCGGCCCTGCATGTCCACGAGGCAGGCGAGTACGGTATCGATCCGACCATCCGCGACGTCGCGTTTCAGGTCATCAAATGTGTAGGTGGCGGTCATGGAGACTTCCATCGGGACGAAGATCGGAGGAGGGACGGGGCCGCCACAGCGGCCCCGTCCCCGGCTGATTTAGCTGTATCGGTACGGAGGTCCGGCCTTCTCCATCGTGTCGCGATACTTCTTCAGGATCTCGACGACCTTGGCAGCGCGGGGGCTTGTCGCGGCGATCTCATCCCAAAACTTCAGGGCTTCCGCCTCGACGGTCTTCCACTCCTCGTCGGGGATGGTGGTCAGCTCAAGCTTGGTGCCCTCGGTGCGGAGCTGCGCCTCGCCACCCCAGTACCAGTACTGGCGGTAGTAGTGCGAGGAATCCATGGTGAGCTTGAAGAGCTCCTTCAGATTGTCCGGCACCTCGTTCCAGCGATCGGCGTTGGCGAAGAACGACCCGCACCAGGCACCGGAAATGTTGTTCGTGAGGAAATATTTCGTCACGTCGGCCCAGCCGACCGTGTAGTCCTCGGTAATGCCGGACCAGGCGATCCCGTCGATTTCGCCGGTCTGCATCGCGACCTGGACGTCCTCCCACGGGAGTGTGACCGGGACGACGCCGAAGCGGTTGAGGAACTGCCCCGCTGTCGGGAAGGTGAAGATGCGCAGGCCCTTGAGGTCCTCAAGGCTCTTCAGCGGCTTGTTGGTGGCGAAGTTGCACGGGTCCCAGGCACCGGCAGAAAGCCACTTCACACCGACCTCGCTATAGGCCTCGTCCCAGATCTCGTTCAGGCCGTACTGGTGGAACAGCGTCGGGACGTCCAGGCTATATCGAGAGGCGAACGGGAAATAGCCACCAAAGACTTTGATATCGACCGGCGAGTTCATTGAATCGTCGTCGGACTGCACGGCATCGATCGTGCCGGCCTGCATGGCGCGGAAAAGTTCGCCCGTGGGAACGAGCTGGTCGGCGGTGTAGAGCTCGATCTCCATCTGCCCTTCGGCGATCTTGTTGAAGGAATCGATCGCCGGCTTGACGACGTGCTCGGCAAGCGCCGGGCCCGCATAGGTCTGCAGCCGCCAGCGGATCGGCGCCTGCGCCTTTACATGTGGTGCGGCCAGCATGGCTGGTGCGGCTGCAGCGGCGGTCAAACCCGCCTTCTTCAGGAATTGTCTTCTGTTGGTCATGTCTGTTCCCTCTGTTGATGATTGATACAGTCACGCCGCACCGAGTTGTCCGGTGCGAAGCCGGCCCGTTGCCCGGGCTCTCTTGTTGATGTTCCGAGTGCGCTAGCCGCGAACATTGACATGCTCCGGCAGCCAGAGTGCGATCTGCGGATACGCCATGATGATGGCGAGCCCGATCATCATGATGATGACGAAAGGCCAGACCGAACGGTAGATGTCTCCCAATGAAACCTCCGGCGGCGCCATGGCGCGCATCAGGAAGAGATTATAGCCGAAGGGCGGCGTCATGTAGGAGATTTGGCAGGTGATCGTGTAGAGGACGCCGTACCAGATCAGGTCGAAGCCGAGCTTGCCGACCAGCGGGATGTAGAGAGGCGCCACGATGACGAGCATGGCGGTATCATCAAGGAACATGCCCATCAGGATGAACGACAGCTGCATCAGGATGAGGATCGTCCAGGGTGAAAGGCCCCAATCGTTGATCAGCAGTCCCTCGATCGCGCGCACCGCGCCCAGTCCGTCAAAAACGGCGCCGAAGCAGAGTGCGGCCAGAATGATCCACATGAACATGCAGGTGATGCCGAGCGTCTGCTCGATCGTCCGCGTCAAGACGCCGTTGCCGAGCCGTCCCTTCACGGCGGCCACAACCAGAGCGGACAGCGCGCCGACCGCGGAGCTTTCCACGAGGCTGGTATAGCCCATCAGGAAAAGCCCCATCATCAGGAAGAAGATAAGGAACGGCAGGACGCCGGCGCGAAGCAGCTTCAGCTTCTCCGAGAGCGGAATGTCCCGCTCTTCCTTGGGGAGGACCGGACCCAGTGCCGGGTTCAGATGGCAGCGGATGACGATGTAGATGATGAAAAGAGCTGCGAGGAGCAGGCCCGGAAAGGCACCGGCGAGCCAGAGCTGGCCGACCGGCTGGCGGGCGATCATTCCGTAGAGCACCAGCACCACGCTTGGCGGAACGAGGATTCCGAGCGAACTACCTGCCTGGATGACACCGGTCACCATGGTCTTGTCGTAGCCGCGCTTGAGCAGTTCCGGCAGCGCAATCGTCGCGCCAATCGCCATGCCGGCAACGGAAAGGCCGTTCATCGCCGAGATGATGACCATCAGGCCGATCGTGCCGACGGCGAGGCCGCCGCGAAGACCGCCCATCCAGACATGGAAGGCCTTGTAGAGGTCCTCGGCGATTCCCGATTCCGACAGGAGATAGCCCATGAAGATGAACATCGGCAGCGTTAGGAGCGGATACCACTTCATCAGCTTCATCGCGGCCGAGAAGCCGAGTTCGAAACCGCCATTGCCCCACAGGATGGCGGCAGCAACGACGCCGACGAATCCGATCACGGCAAAGACGCGCTGCCCCGTCAGCATGCTGAGCAGCATGGAGGAGAACATGAACAGGATGATCAGTTCTGCACTCATGCCAGCGGCCTTCCCAGCGCAACCGCCAGATCCTTGATGAAGATGGAGGTTGCCTGCAGGAGGGTGAGGAAGATGCCGATCACCATCACGATCTTGATCGGCGCCATGTAGGGCGACCAGGACGAGTAGCTGGTCTCGTTATACTGGATCGCGTAGTTGGTGCTGGATATGCCGCCATAGAGGAGGAAGAACAGGTAGGTAAACAGCATGAAGATGGTGACCACGTCGACGATTGCCTTGGTTCGCGGCGACCAGCGGCCATAGGCAAGGTCCATCCTGACATGCGAGTCGAGCTGCAGCGAATAGGCGCCGCCAAGCAGAAAATAGGCGGCCATCACGAACTGGGCCATTTCCAGCGTCCAGAGCGAAGGCAGGAAAAAGGCCTTCGACATGGACGACCAGAGAAGGATGCCCATCATCACGAAGATAAGGTACATGGTCACGCGGCCGACCCCGCGATTGAAGCGGTCGACAACGCGGACATAAGTCTTCAGCACGTCAGGCATCGGCGCCCGCCGCGACTAGCAATGTGTGATCGTGCACCCTTTCATTCTCCCAGTCCGTTCCACCTCGTCAGCCGCCATTTTTGTTGTTCTTGGTCAGCGGGCCAATGCTCTCCGTCAGCAGCTTGCTGAGGAAGTCTGCCGCCGCGCCCTGACCAGCCTCGTCGGCGATCAGGTCGTTGCGAACTTCGATCATCACGTTCAGAAGCCCGGCAGGCAAGGCATGAAGTTCGAGTGTGTGTGTCACGCCGTCTGCCGGGCCGTAGGGCTCGTTCCGTTCCAACCGGTAAGGGTGCGTCCCTGCAGTTGCCTGCAGCATCCTGTCGGCCAGACGGCTATCCGTATCGTGGAGGATGCCGATTTCCACCGCCCGCTCCTGTCCAAAATAGACGCGCGTGAAGCTGTGGACCGTGACAAGCACCGTCTGCAATCCCCTCGCCCGCCGCGCCACGATCTCGTCGCGGATCGCTCCCTGGAAAGGCAGGTAGAGCGAGGTGGTGCGCAGCGACTTCTCCGCCTCCGACAGGTTCTCATTGCCCGGAATGCGGAAGACCTCGCTGACGTCGCGGATGGCGGCGGGCGATTCCGGCGGGCGATTGCAGTCATAGACAAGCCGAGAAAAGCGCTGGTAGATCAGCGTGGCGTCAAGCTTCTGCGACATGAGCCGCGCAACAGCGAGCGCACCCGGATCCCAAGCGATATGCGACGAAAGCGCGTCCTCGGAGAGTCCAAGGGTGCCGTACCGTTTCGGCAGTCTGCGCGAAGCATGCTCACAAACCAGGAGCACCTCGCCCCGTCCCCGGGGGTTTTCGATTGCGACTGGCTCGCCGTCATTTTCCGTGAAGAATGTCGTTTCGGCCAGCATGTCGTCCGGAGCGCAAGTGTGGAACACGCCGAAGAGAATTCTTCATCTTCATTCCTCCGTCAATGCAGTTCTGAAATTTTCTCTTCATCACGCGCATTGACTTGCCGGCGGAAAGAAGAGTTAAATCTCATCAACCGGCGAAGACCGGAAGGGAACAGCATCAGTGCCAACCGCCGCACGCACCGTCTCGGATGTCATCCGCACCCGCTACGACAGCCTGACGCGTGCCGAAAGGCAGCTGGCCGACAGGATCTTGGAGAACTATCCGGTGTCCGGCCTCGGGAGCATCACGACGATTGCGGAAAACGCAGGCGTTTCCACGCCCACAGTTGCCCGCATGGTGCAGAAGCTTGGGTTCAAGGGATATCCGGAGTTCCAGTCCCACCTGCACCACGAGCTTGAGGAAACGATCTCCAATCCGATTACCAAGCATGATCGATGGGCGCTCAACGCGCCGGGTACGCACATCCTCAATCGCTTCGCGGAAGCGGTGACCGCCAACCTCCGCGACACACTTTCCGACCTGAATACCAAGACGTTCGAAGGTGCGGCAGCACTGCTGGGCGACCTCGATCGCAGCATCTACTTCGTCGGCGGTCGCATCACCGGGGCGCTCGCGGAATACTTCTTCACGCACATGCAGGTCATCCGCCCGAGAGCGACGTTGATCTCGAACAATTCCAGTTCCTGGCCGCAGCATGTGCTGAACATGAACCGCGGCGATGTTCTGGTGATCTTCGACATCCGCCGTTACGAGCAGGAAATGGCAACACTGGCGGAGGTCGCAAGGCAGAACGGCGTCGTGATCGTCCTGATCACCGACATCTGGGGCTCGCCGGTCGCGAAACATGCCCGGCACACTTTCCGCGCCCGGATAGAAGCGCCCAGCGCCTGGGATTCCTCGGTCGTGACTCTCTTTCTCGTCGAGGCACTGATCGAAGCTGTGCAGAGCGCCACCTGGGACAGGACGCGCGAACGCATGACCTCGCTCGAAGAGCTCTTCGAGCAATCGCGGCTTTTCCGCCGTCCGCACCGACACAAGCTGGAATGAGCGTCCGGCGAAAAGCCTGCAGTGCAAGAGACTTATCAGCGAATACTCACCTGTGCAGACTGTCACATACCGTACATGAACCGGCTCTACGAGTCGCCGCCACACGACCAAACCTCAGGAGGATATCGTGCTCAACAAGACCCACCGCTTTCTCTCTCTGACGACTGCCGTCGTCATCGCCTCCACGAGCCTGGCCTATGCCGAGCCCAGTGCGGAACTGATCGAAGCCGCCAAGAAGGAAGGGATGCTGACCACTATCGCGCTGCCCCACAGCTGGTGCGGCTATGGCGAAGTCATCGCCGGCTTCAAGGCAAAGTACCCGGAAATCCAGGTCAACGAACTGAACCCCGATGCCGGCTCGGCCGATGAAGTGGAAGCCATCAAGGCGAACAAGGACAACAAGGGCCCGCAGGCCCCTGACGTCATTGACGTCGGTCTAGCCTTCGGCCCGCAGATGAAGGAAGAGGGCCTGCTGCAGCCCTACAAGGTATCTACCTGGGACGAGATTCCGGACGACATCAAGGATGCCGAAGGCTACTGGTACGGTGACTATTACGGCGTGCTCTCCTTCATCGTGAACAAGGACATGGTCGAGACGGTGCCGCAGGACTGGGCCGACCTCCTCAAGCCAGACTATGCGGGCCAGGTCGCCCTCGCCGGTGACCCGCGCGCTTCCAACCAGGCGATCCTCGCCGTGCTTGCTGCAGGTCTTTCCAAAGGCGCCAAGCCTGGCGAGGAGTCTGGCAAGGCTGGTCTCGAGTACTTCGCCGAACTGAACAAGGCCGGCAACTTTGTACCTGTGATCGCCAAGGCGGGCACAATCGCCCAGGGCGCCACGCCGATCGCGGTCGCATGGGACTACAACGCCCTCGCCTGGCGCGACGAACTCAAGGAGAATCCGCCGGTCGAAGTCGTCGTTCCGAAGACCGGCGTACTTGCGGGCGTCTACGTCCAGGGCATCTCGGCCTATGCGCCGCATCCGAACGCTGCCAAGCTCTGGATGGAATACCTCTATTCGGACGAGGGCCAGAACCTCTGGCTCAAGGGCTATTGCCACCCGGCACGCTTCAACGCCATGGCAAAGGCCGGCAAAATCCCGCAGGAACTGATGGACGCCCTGCCGCCGGCTGAAAGCTACGAAGCGGCGGTCTTCCCGACGGTCGAAGAGCAGAATGCCAACAAGGCCGCCGTCACCGGTGGTTGGGACAGCGTCGTCGGCGCCAACGTCCAGTAATCCGCATCCACTGAGTGGCCCGGTCCGAAGCATTCGGGCCGGGCTTGCCATTTGAACGGCACTCGCCGTATTTTCGCCACAGATCAACAGCCGAGCCGAGGGAGACGACCGCGCCGATGACCAATAGCTCTCCCGCAACCCAGCTGCACCTGCCACTGACCTGGCTCGGCCTGGCGCCCTTTGCGATCTTCGTAACGCTGTTCCTGCTTATGCCGACCATGCATATCGTGATCGGCGCCTTCCAGACGCGTGACGGGTCGTTCACGCTGCAGAACATCATCGACCTCAACAGCGGGACAATCCCGTCAAGCTACTGGATCTCGATAAAGATCTCCGCCGCCTCCGCCGCGCTGGGATCCCTCATCGGCTTCGGAATGGCCGTCGCCGTTGTCTTCGGCGCCGTGCCTCGCTGGGTCCGCTCCCCGCTGATGACCTTCTCCGGAGTCGCCTCCAACTTCGCCGGAGTGCCGCTGGCCTTCGCTTTCCTGGCGACCTTTGGTCCGGTTGGTCTCGTCACCGTCTTGCTCCGCCAGAACTTCGGGATCGTCCTGCAACGCGACCTTGGCTTCAACATCCTGAGCTTCTGGGGCCTGACCGTCACCTACCTTTTCTTCCAAATCCCGCTGATGATCCTCATCATCACCCCCGCCCTGGAGGGGCTGCGCCGGGAATGGCGGGAGGCTGCACAGGTGCTCGGCGCCTCTACCCTCCAGTACTGGCGGATGGTTGCGCTGCCGATCCTCTTTCCGTCGCTGCTCGGCACCTTCGCGCTGCTCTTTGCCAATGCCTTCGGCGCCGTCGCGACCGCCATCGCCCTCACCGGATCGAGCCTCAACATTGTGCCCATCCAGCTCTTCGCGCAGATTCGGGGGGATGTGCTCGGCAATCCGAACCTCGGCTATGCCATGGCCTTCGGGATGATCGTTGTCACGGCCGTTGCCAACGTGGTCTACATCTGGCTGCGCATCCGCGCCGAAAGGTGGCTGAAATGAGTATCGGGGCGCGCATCATCGGCTGGGCGGTCCTGATCTTCGGCCTCCTCTACTTCTTTGTGCCGCTCGGCGGCCTCTTCGAGTTTTCCTTGAAGGCACGACGAGGGGTCTACTCCTTCGATGCCTATCGGCAAGTTTTCGCTGACCCGCAGTTCCAGGCGACATTTACCTATTCGGTGGTGATGGCACTGGTGACGATCGCCATCGGCATCCTGATCGTTGTGCCGACGGCATTCTGGGTTCGTCTGAAGATGCCCTGGGCCCGTCCCTATGTGGAATTCGTCACGCTCCTGCCGCTCGTCATACCGGCGATCGTCGTCGTCTTTGGCTATATCCGGCTCTACAACACTTCGAGCTGGCTGCCGCTGACCGGCTCCGTGTTTGGCACCAACGCGCTCCTTGCCTTCGGCTATACCATCCTGGCGCTGCCCTACATGTACCGGGCGGTCGATACGGGGCTTAGAACCATCGACGTCGCCACCCTGACGGAAGCCGCGCAGATCCTCGGCGCCGGCTGGTTCACGATCCTTCGCCGGGTGATCCTTCCGAACGTGGTTCCAGCGGTACTTTCGGGTGCCTTCCTCACCTTTGCGATCGTCATCGGCGAGTTCACCCTGGCGGCCCTCCTCGACCGCCCGGCGTTCGGCCCGTATCTGCAGCGGATCGGCGCCAACAAGGCTTACGAGCCGTTCGCCCTGTCCGTCATTGCCTTCGCCATCACCTGGGGCTGCCTTGGCCTCATCCAGCTCGTGTCGCGTTTCAGCAAGGCGGCGCCCTCGCGCATCTAAGGATCCTACTGCATGTCGTTCCTGGTTCTCGACAACCTCCAGAAAAGCTTCGGCGCCGTGCAGGTGGTGAAGGACTTCAACATGTCGATCGACAAGGGCGAGTTCGTCTCCTTCCTCGGCCCATCCGGCTGCGGCAAGACGACCGTGCTGCGCATGATCGCCGGATTCGAGACGCCGACCGGCGGTACGATCAGCATCGACGGCCGGGACCAGAGCCGGCTGAAAACGAACCAGCGCAATATCGGCATGGTCTTCCAGGCTTACGCGCTGTTCCCCAATATGAACGTCTTCGACAATGTCGCCTTCGGGCTCAAGGTGGCGGGCACGCCGAAGGCTCAGATCGAGGCGCGGGTGAAGGAAATGCTGGCGCTCATCCGCCTCGAGCACCTTGCCGACCGCTACCCGTACCAGATGTCGGGCGGCCAGCAGCAGCGCGTGGCGCTGGCCCGGGCGCTGGCGCCGAAGCCGCAACTCCTGCTGCTGGACGAACCGCTATCGGCGCTCGACGCGAAGATCCGCATCTCGCTGCGCGAGGAGATCCGCCAGATCCAGCGGCAGCTCGGCATCACCACGGTCTTTGTGACGCACGACCAGGAGGAGGCCCTGTCGATTTCCGACCGCATCGTCGTGATGAATGCCGGCCGCGCCGACCAGATCGGCACACCTTCGGAAATCTACAATCGGCCAACCACTCGCTTCGTCGCCTCCTTCGTCGGAACGCTCAACATGATCGACGCGAAGGTGGAAGATCCGGCCGCGCAGACCGTCCGGATCGGCGACCAGTTAGTCAGGTTGCGCGACCTGCCCGGGAGCCACAAGGCCGGCGAACCAATCCTGCTCGCCTTGCGCCCCGAAGCCGGCTCGATCTCCGAGGGCGGCGACAGTGCCTTGCAGGGAACCGTCCTCTCATCGAGTTTCCTCGGCTCGGTCGTCCGCACCAAGATCGACGTCGGCGGCAATGCCATATCCTTCGACATGTTCAACGCCCCGGATCTCAGAATGCCTGCACCCGGCGAGCAGGTGACGCTCAACTTTTCGGCGCAGGACCTGCTCGTGGTGGCGGACTAAGACCGTCCACCACCCGCCTGGCCCGGCTGATGATCAGGCTGCCTCGTCCTCCGCCTCCCCAGATCCGGTCGGAACATAGTTCAGAACTGGGCCGAGCCAGCGCTCTACGGCGGCGATCTCCATACCCTTTCGGGCAGCGTAGTCCCGCACCTGGTCCCGCTCCACCTTGGCGACGCCGAAGTAGTAGGAATCCGGATGACCGATATAGAGGCCGGAGACCGATGAACCGGGCCACATCGAATAGCCTTCGGTCAGGGTCACCCCCGTCTGGGCTTCGGCGTCGAGAATACGGAAAAGCGTATCCTTCTCCGTATGGTCCGGCTGGGCCGGATAGCCCGGTGCCGGCCGGATACCGCCATAGGCTTCACTGACGAGTTCCTCATTGGTGAAGTTCTCGTCCGGCGCATAGCCCCAGAACTCCTGGCGCACCCGCTCGTGCATGCGTTCAGCAAATGCCTCTGCAAATCGGTCGGCAAGCGCCTTCACCAGGATCGACGAATAATCGTCGTTCGCCCGCTCGAAACGCTCGGCGATGGCGATCTCCTCGAAGCCGGCCGTGACCACGAAACCACCGACATAGTCCTCGATACCGCTGCCCAAGGGTGCCACGAAGTCGGACAGGGCGACGTTCGGCCTTCCGTCGCGCTTCGACAATTGCTGGCGGAGCGTAAAGAAGGTCGCAAGTTCCTGTGCGCGCGTCTCGTCGGTAAACAGCCGGATGTCGTCGCCCACCGTATTGGCCGGCCAGAAGCCGATCACCGCACGCGGCCTGAACCATTTCTCCTCGATAATCTTCGCCAGCATCGCCTGTGCGTCGGCCCACAGGTGGCGGGCCGCCTCGCCCTGCTTCTCGTCTTCAAGGATCGCCGGGAACCGTCCCTTCAGCTCCCACGTCTGGAAGAACGGCGTCCAATCGATATAGCGGGCCAGTTCCGCCAGGTCGTAGTGATCGAAGCTGCGCGTCCCGAGGAAGCTCGGGCGTTTCGGACGATAGTTCGTCCAGTCCAGCTTCTCGGCGTTTTCGCGCGCCCGTGCCAGCGGCAGACGCTTCTTTTCCAGTTCGCTGCGGGCATGGGCAGCCGCGACCTTGGCATATTCGGCCCGGATGGTGTCCACGTAGCCGGCCTTCGCTTCAGACGAGAGCAGCGAAGACACCACGCCGACCGCACGGCTGGCATCGGTGACGTAGACCGCCTGCCCACGTTCATAGCGCGGATGGATCTTGACAGCCGTGTGGACGCGGCTGGTCGTTGCGCCACCGATCAGCAGCGGGATGTCGAACCCTTGCCGCTCCATCTCGGACGCCACATGCACCATCTCGTCGAGAGACGGCGTGATGAGCCCGGAGAGGCCGATGATATCGACCTTTTCCGCAACCGCCGTTTCCAGAATCTTCGTCGCCGGCACCATCACGCCAAGATCGATGATCTCGTAGTTGTTGCAGGCGAGAACAACGCCGACAATGTTTTTGCCGATGTCGTGGACGTCACCCTTCACGGTCGCCATCAGCACCTTGCCAGCAGACTGGCGCTGATCGCCCCCGGCCAGTCGCTTCTCCTCCTCCATGTGAGGCAGGAGCACCGCGACCGCCTGCTTCATCACGCGAGCCGACTTTACCACCTGCGGCAGGAACATCTTTCCGGACCCGAACAGGTCGCCGACGACGTTCATGCCTGCCATCAGCGGCCCTTCGATCACATCGAGTGGGCGCTTGGCCTGCAGACGCGCCTCTTCCGTGTCCGCTTCGATGAAGTCTGTAATGCCGTTGACCAATGCATGTGCCAGACGCTTATCGACAGGCCATTCACGCCAGGTCAGATCCTGTGCCTTCGCCTCCTTGCCGGCAGCGCCGCGATAGCGCTCGGCGATCTCGAGGAGCCGCTCGGTCGCGTCGTCGTGCCTGTTGAGCACCACATCCTCGCAGGCTTCGCGAAGATCGGCGTCAATATTCTCGTAGATTGCAAGCTGCCCTGCATTGACGATGCCCATGTCCATGCCCGCCTGGATGGCGTGGTACAGGAAAACGGCGTGCATCGCCTCGCGCACGGGCTCGTTGCCGCGGAAGGAAAAGGAGAGGTTGGAGACGCCGCCGGAGATGTGGACCAGCGGCATCTTCTCGCGGATGGTGCGCGTCGCTTCGATGAAGTCGACGCCATAATTGTCGTGTTCCTCAATGCCCGTCGCCACGGCAAAGATGTTCGGGTCGAAGATGATGTCCTCGGGTGGGAAGCCCACCGTCTCGACCAGCAGCTTATAGGCGCGCTGGCAGATCTCGACCTTGCGCTCGTAGCTGTCCGCCTGCCCCGCCTCGTCGAACGCCATGATGACGACGGCGGCGCCATAGTTGCGGATCAGTCGGGCCTGGTGGAGGAAGTTCTCTTCTCCCTCCTTCAGCGAGATGGAGTTGACGATGGCCTTGCCCTGGACGCATTTCAGGCCGGCCTCGATGATCTCGAACTTCGAGGAGTCGATCATCACCGGGACCTTGGCGATGTCAGGCTCGGCCGCGATGAGGTTGAGGAACTCCACCATGGCCCGACCGGAATCGATCAGCCCCTCGTCCATGTTGATGTCGATGACCTGTGCGCCGTTTTCCACCTGGTCGCGGGCAACGGCCAGCGCCGCCGTGTAGTCGCCGGCTGTGATCAGCTTGCGAAACTTGGCGGAACCCGTGACATTGGTCCGCTCGCCGACATTGACGAAGGGGATGTCCTTGGTCAGCACGAAGGGCTCGAGCCCGGCCAGCGACATCAGCGGCCTGTGCTTCGGTACCTCGCGGGCAGGATAGCGCGACACGGTTTCGGCAATGGCCTTGATATGCTCGGGGGTCGAGCCGCAGCAACCGCCGACGACGTTGATCAGCCCCTCCCGGGCAAACTCTTCGATCTGCCCGGCCATGTCCGCGGGAGACTCGTCATACTGGCCGAATTCGTTTGGAAGGCCTGCATTCGGATAGGCGCAGATGAAGGTGTCGGCCACCGCCGAAAGTTCCTGCAGGTGAGGCAGCATCGCATTGGCGCCGAGCGCGCAGTTGAGGCCGACCGTGAAGGGGTTGGCGTGCCGCACCGAGTACCAGAATGCCGACGGGGTCTGTCCCGACAGCGTTCGCCCGGAGAGGTCGGTGATCGTGCCGGAAATCATCACCGGCAGGCGGACGCCCTTCTCTGCGAAGCGCTCCTCGCAGGCAAAGATCGCTGCCTTGGCGTTGAGCGTGTCGAAGATCGTCTCGATGAGGATGATGTCGGCGCCGCCGTCGATCAGGCCGTCGATCTGCTCGCCGTAGGCGATCCGCAGGTCGTCGAACGATACTGCCCGATAGCCGGGATTGTTGACGTCCGGTGAAATGGAGGCCGTCCGGTTCGTCGGACCGATTGCGCCGGCAACGAAGCGACGGCGATCATCCTCCTTCTCCGCCCTCAGCGCCGCCCGGCGCGCGAGGCGTGCACCGTCGCGGTTCAGGTCGTAGACGGCCCCCTCCATCTCGTAGTCAGCCTGGGCGATGCGCGTGGAGGAAAAGGTATTGGTCTCCAGGATGTCCGCGCCGGCCATGGCATAGCGGTAATGGATCTCCTCGATAGCCTTGGGCTGGGTAAGGATCAGCAGGTCATTATTGCCCTGCTGATGGCAGGCACAGCCCGCAAACCGCTCGCCCCGGAAATGATCCTCGTCGAAGCCCAGCCCCTGGATCTGGGTGCCCATCGCCCCGTCAATAACCAGGATGCGCTCGCGGGCGGCCTTTTGAAGAGCGGCAAGCACTTCCTTTCCGTCACGCGGTGCAGCCTCCGGACCGAAAAGCTCGTCGAACATGCATCTCTCCTTTATAGGCTTTCTTCATAAGCGCATAAAGATATCTTTATGTCAAACAGACGACACCATCTTTCGCCTACAAACGCGATGACAGCCCTGCCCGCTCCCGCTATACCTTCGCGGCCACATCTTTGGCTTCCGGAGGATTTCATGAGCGATCAGGCGGCGATGCCGAAGACGTGGGCGAAGCGCGACTACCATCGGCAGTGGCTCCTGCGCCAAGCCGATGCGCTCATGGATTTCTTCCAGTATCGTGCCATCAATCCGAAGGGCGGCTTCCATGACCTGACAGCGGACGGTCTTCCCCTTGATCCGCAGAACGCGACACGCGGCATCCACACGTCGGCCCGCATGGTCCACTGCTACTCGATCGCCTATCTGCTCGGTCGGCCAGGTGCCGGAGACATTATCGATCACGGCATCCGCTACCTGTGGCAGCAGCACCGCGACCAGCGCAACGGCGGCTACTTCTGGTCGTTGAATGACGATGGGCCCGTCGACGATACCAAGCAAGGCTACGGACACGCCTTCGTTCTGCTTGCGGCCTCTTCCGCAAAGGCTGCCGGCCATCCCCTGGCTGACCAGATGCTCGCCGACGTAACGGAAAACCTCGATACCCGTTTCTGGGAAAGCCGACATGGGGCGATTGCCGAGGAGTTCGGAGTCGACTGGTCGCTCATCGATGGCGGAGACTATCGGGGTCAGAATTCCAACATGCACCTCACGGAGGCGCTGATGGCCGCCTTCGAAGTCACCGACGAGAGACATTATCTTGAGAAGGCCGAGAGCATTGCCGATCTGGTCATCCGCCGCGCCGCTGGAAGCGTTGGCTTTCGCGTGGCGGAGCATTTCGATGCAGAATGGCAGATCGACCGGAACTACTATCACCGGAACGAAATGTTCCGTCCCGCTGGTACGACCCCCGGTCACTGGATGGAATGGTCGCGGCTTCTGCTGCAGCTTTGGTCATTGGGCGGCAAGCTGCATGGCTGGATGGCCGAGGCCGCCAAGTCGCTCTTCGTGCAGGCCATGTCACTGGGGTGGGACAAGAAACGTGGCGGGCTCTTCTACACGCTTGACTGGGACGACCGGCCGGCCAAGACCAGCAAGCTCTGGTGGCCGATGTGCGAGGCGACGGGTGCTGCGCATTTCCTGAACGAGCAGCTGCCGGCCGATGATTTCTACGAAGATACCTATCGGCTGGTCTGGAGCATGATCGCCAACCGCTTCATCGACCACGCAAACGGAGGTTGGCACGAGGAACTTTCGGAGGATCTTGAACCTTCCTATACCCTCTTCCCGGGCAAGGGTGACATCTACCACGCACTGCAGGCCTGCCTCATCCCGCTCTTTCCCGCGACCGGCAGCCTGGTCCGCGCAATTCAGGAGACCGGAGGCAGGCTGTAGCGCCAAGGCGGCATCAACCGGCTGCCCTTACGTCGGAACCACCGCGCCGATCGTCAGTTGTCGGATGACGATCGCATGACGGGTACCGCCTACGATGACTGACGTTCTGGCCGCCGAATTCTCCTACACTTCTCCCGTCGACATCCGGATCCTGTTGCTGCGAATTTTCGGCGCCCTTTTTCTCTGCGGTCTTATAGGCCTGGAACGCGAAATCCGGAAGAATACCGCCGGCATTCGCACCAACATGCTCATTGGCCTTGCCGCCACCATCTATGCCCTGGTGACGCTGCACATGCTGCAAAACATAGGCACGGGCGATACCGATACGCAGATGGATCCTATACGTCTTGTGGAAGCAGTGACGTCAGGCGTGGCATTTCTCGCCGCCGGCGTTGTCGTCTATACCCGCGGGTCCGTCCGCGGATTGACCACCGGCGCAAGCATGTGGCTTTCCGCCAGTGTGGGACTTACGGTCGGGCTTGGCATGTGGGTCGTAGCCGTCATCGCCACTATCACCGGCCTCGTTGTCCTCTGGCTGCTACGCAAGACCGAGATCGCGGTCGGCATCAAGGAAGAAGACACAGGTTAGCCCCGTGCCGACGCCATTGACCGGATCTGGCTTGCTAGCGTCTCATAGTCATAGGGCTTGGTGATGAGGACCGTGTTTTCCAGACCGTCCATTTCCGACACCTTGCGGTCCCCCGTTGCGAATATGACCGGCAGCGTCGGCAAGCGCTGCCTGACCTCCCGCACCAGCTCGACTCCGCTCATGTCGGGCAGGTGCACGTCCGCGACCAGCACGTCGATCGGCTGGCCGGCCGCAGCGGCGATTGCTTCGCCTGCAGTGCCTGCTTCGATGACGTTCATTCCCGCATCCTGCAGGAAATCCGCGGTCGAGATTCGGATCAGCGCCTCGTCCTCGCACAGAAGAACGTTGATCGGAGCATCCTTTGCGGCGGGATTCGGTTCCGGCATTTGGTTGCGCAAAGCACCTTCTTCCCGACCCTGCTCGATCGCCTGCCTCAGCTTCCTGGCGAGAGCCTCGCGCGTATAGGGCTTGCTCAACAGATTGACGCCAGGATCGAGCCGTCCCCCGTGAACGATGGAATTCTCGGTGTATCCGGAAGTAAAGAGTACGCCGAGCATCGGCAGGCGCTCTTTCGCCTTGCGAGCGAGATCGCGGCTCTTGAGGCGGCCGGGCATCACCACATCCGTGAACAGCAGATCGATCGCCACTCCGCTCTCGACGATTGCCAGTGCGCTGTCCGCGTCTTTGGCTCGAAGCACCTTGTAGCCGAGTTCGGTCAGCAGCCCGACCGCGACCTCGCGTACCGCCTCGTCATCCTCCACGACAAGCACTGTTTCCGTTCCGCCAGTGACGGGACCGACGAGACTGTCGGCAACCACATCCTCTGCCTCCAGCGATCGAGGAAGATAGATCCGCACCGTGGTTCCGTTGCCCGGCTCGCTGTAGATCTTGATGTGCCCGCCGGATTGCTTGACGAAGCCATAGACCATGGAGAGACCGAGCCCGGTGCCCTTGCCATCGGGCTTGGTCGTGAAGAAGGGATCGAAGACCTTTTCCAGGATATCCGGCGTCATGCCGCACCCGGTGTCGCTGACGGCAACCATCACATATTGCCCCGGCTTCACGTCATAGGCGTTGCGCGCATATTCGTCATCGAGAAAGGCATTGCCCAGTTCGATCGTCAGCTTGCCCTCTCCATCCATCGCGTCCCGGGCGTTGATTGCGAGGTTGAGAAGGGCGTTCTCGACATTGCTCGGATCCACCAGCGTGTTCCACAGGCCGCCACCTACAATGGTGTCGATCTCGATCGCCTCCCCGAGGCTCCGCCGCAGCAGCTGATCCGTCTCGCGGATCAGGCGCGAGAGATTGATGACCTTCGGCTCAAGCGGCTGTCGGCGTCCGAAGGAGAGCAACTGGGACGCGAGCCGCGCGCCGCGGGCGGCACCCGCCAGGGCGCCTGAGACGCGTCTTTCGGCAACCTCGTTTCCGGCAAGGTCGCGGCCGAGGAGCTGGAGATTGCCGGTGATGACCTGCAGCAGATTGTTGAAGTCATGGGCGATGCCGCCGGCGAGGTTGCCGATCGCCTCCATCTTCTGGCTCTGACGCAGCGCCTCCTGCGTGCGTTCGAGCTCCTGGGTGCGCGCTTCGATAGTCTGACCAAGCGATTCCGCCAGATATTCGAGATGGGACTCAGTCTGCTTCTGTTCCTCGATATCGGTGTTGGTAGCCACCCAGAGGATGATGTCGCCGTCGCTGTTGGTCAACGGCGCGGCTCGGCTGATGAACCACCTGTAGACGCCGTCATTGCGGCGCAGTCGCAACTCCACCTCAAGGAGCTTGCCGGTGCGCAGACACTGCTGCCATTCACCCGAGACTCGCTCGGCATCGTCGGGATGGACCATGGCGGAGCGGTTATTGGCATCGAAATGCAGCTTCTGCATACCGCTGTAGCGGTAGACCTGGTCGTTGCACCACTCTACCTCGCCGTTAGGTCTCGCCGTCCAGACCTGGTTGGGGAGCGATTGTGCAAGCGTTCGGAAACGGTTCTCGTTTTCCTTGGCCGTCTCCTGGGCCAGTCTCAGGGCGGTGACGTCGTGTCCCTGCACGAATATGCCAGACACTTTGCC
Source organism: Pseudorhizobium flavum (assembly GCF_044142885.1). NCBI lineage: Bacteria > Pseudomonadati > Pseudomonadota > Alphaproteobacteria > Hyphomicrobiales > Rhizobiaceae > Pseudorhizobium > Pseudorhizobium flavum. The sequence continues at coordinate 265,123 of NZ_JBIOKZ010000002.1, read as the reverse complement.
GTCAGCATCTCGGATCGGCTGGTAGACAAAATCGAGATAGCGCTCCTGCGGCCCAAGCGCCCCCCGATCCAAGACGACCCGTGCAGCGTTGGCGGCATAAGGTTCCCCCGTCGTATAGACCTGGTCGAGCAGTTCGTAGAAGCCCTGCCCGCTGATGTCCGGAAGCGCATCCCGCACGGCCTTGCCGATCAGGTCCTCCCGACCGACCAGTTCACGATAGGAGCGATTGGCGATCGTAAAGATGTGCTCCGGTTCACGCAGCACTGCCATGAATCCGGGCGCCTGCTCGAACAGCTTGCGGAGGTACTCGCGCTCCTCCCCCAGAATACGGTTCTGCCCCTGAACCGCGTCCACCCGGCGCAGCAGGTCGGTCTGCATCTTCCAGTCTTCGGCAGCACTCGCTCCCTGCCGAAGGGTATGCAGTTCAGTCACGTCGACCGTGTGCTGGAGAATGAAGAGCACGGCGCCTTCGGCATCCTTGATCGGCGTGTGAGTGGCACTCCAATACCGGTTCTGCATCAGTCCATCCGGACCGGAAATGGGATAAGGGATCATCGGAAGATGGTCGACATCCCCGGTTGCCAACACCCTGGCGAAGGAATCCCGCAGCATCTTTCCGTGCCCGGAATTCGGGTCGCTGGGAAACACCTCGAACATGAGGTGACCGATGACCTCCTCCTCGGACCGCGCGGTTGCCGCCAAATACGCGTTATTCGCACCGACCATACGCAGATCCCGGTCCAGGAGGACGTAGGGATTGGGAGAGAGATTGAACAACTCGTTCAGATCGAAATTCGATAGGCCAGTCCGCCGAAACATACCCATTCCCATGCCAGATTACGTACTGGTTATATAGCTTCCGCCGGGGATGACAATTGCGCTGCCGACCATGGCTAAGCTGCCGATTCATTCGAGCGGCAAAATCTTAAAATCGTCTGCTCGCGATCTTGAAGAAAATCAGGCTTTATCCGATATTTTCAGGCGGTTTGGGTCCGCAGGCGGTAGATTCGGGTTGGGCAGCCCGCAGATCAACGTTGCTCAAGAGCGTCCTCCTGTTAGTGAAGGGACGCCCCGACCACCACCTACTGGAACCACTGCACAGCGATCCAGCAGGAAGACAATCCGGTTACCTGCTGACATAGAAGCTTGATGACCCGAGGAGGAGAGATGCGTGACCTTTGCTTTCTTGCCCCTGTACCGATTGTCGTCGGCCTCGGCTACCCCGCCCAGATCGAGAGTGTGCTCGGCGCCACAGCGTTCCTGAACGACCGGCCGTCATGGCAAAAGGACCGCCTGTATTCGCTTGCCCTGAAGGCCTGCCGTGCCGCTCTGGCCGGTGAGATCGAGGCTGAAACTGCGCGAACGGCCTTCGCGGCCTTCGCGCGCAGACATGGACTGCTCGCCTACGAAGACGATCACCTGCCCGCAATCCTGACCGACGCACCGGCAGACGCGAGACAGCCCGTCTGATTCCTGGGGCCGCTGGAGCGGTCCCTCCGTTTAATGCAGCTTGAACTCGCCGTCGATCTGTCTCCACTCCTGAGGTCCGATGAGCCGCTTATGAGTGTAGCGGATCGAATGAAGCGGCCCTTCCAGATTGCTCTCCCAGAAATCGAGGAACTTGCGCATCTCGGGGAAATCGGGCGCCATGTCGTAGTCCTGCCAGACATACGTCTGCAGTACTGAGCCAAAATCCGGCAGGCGATAGAGGATGTGGGCGGTGGTGAGGCCGTAACCGTTCAGCTGGTATTCCAGATCAGACGAAAATCGCATCTTCATCTCCGTTACAACCGCATGACAGGCTGCCGCAAATACGCCCTCCGATCAACAGAAACCGTAACTGCCAGACGGAATAGACGCCCTTTACATGGTGTTAGCAGCCGCCATTACCGAGTGCTGATTTTTTTATTGAAGCCTCTTGAATAGACAAAAATGCCCAACCAAATCGATTGCCGCCGATTGCTACAGCAGAGGATCGGCACTTGTCCGGATTGGTCGTCCGGTCCGGCAGGGGGAAATTGATCATCATTGTTTGTCCAGGAGGAAAACATGACGTTCCGACCGCTTCATGATCGCATTCTCGTCCGCCGCGTCGACTCGGAAGAGAAGACCAAGGGCGGCATCATCATTCCCGATACTGCGAAGGAAAAGCCGCAGGAAGGCGAAGTGATCGCCGTCGGCCCCGGCGCACGCAGCGAGCAAGGTCAGATCCAGGCGCTCGACGTTAAGGTTGGCGACCGCATCCTGTTTGGAAAATGGTCAGGTAGCGAGATCAAGATTGACGGCGAAGACCTTCTGATCATGAAGGAAAGCGACGTGATGGGCGTGATCGAGGCCCGGGTCACCGAGAAGAAGGCCGCCTGAGGGCGCCGCAGTTTCAGTCATAACCAGCTGCCTATAGAGGAGTGAACCATGGCTGCTAAAGACGTCAAATTCAACATCGATGCCCGTGAACGCATGCTGCGTGGGGTCGATGTTCTTGCCAATGCCGTGAAGGTGACGCTTGGTCCGAAAGGTCGTAATGTCGTGATCGACAAGTCCTTCGGCGCACCGCGTATCACCAAGGACGGCGTCTCCGTCGCCAAGGAAATCGAACTGGAAGACAAGTTCGAGAACATGGGCGCCCAGATGCTACGCGAGGTCGCGTCCAAGACCAATGACCTGGCCGGCGACGGCACCACGACCGCAACCGTTCTCGCTCAGGCCATCGTCAAGGAAGGCGCCAAGGCCGTTGCCTCGGGTATGAACCCGATGGACCTGAAGCGCGGCATCGATCTCGCCGTGGATGCGGTGGTTTCCGAACTGAAGAACAATGCCCGCAAGATCTCCAACAATTCCGAGATCGCCCAGGTCGGCACGATCTCTGCGAACGGAGATACCGAGATCGGCCGCTATCTGGCTGAAGCCATGCAGAAGGTCGGCAATGAGGGTGTCATCACTGTCGAGGAAGCCAAGACCGCCGAGACGGAACTTGAAGTCGTCGAAGGCATGCAGTTCGACCGCGGCTATCTTTCTCCTTACTTCGTCACCAATCAGGACAAGATGCGCGTCGAGCTCGAGGACCCCTATATCCTGATCCACGAGAAGAAGCTCTCCAACCTGCAGGCCATGCTGCCGGTCCTCGAAGCCGTCGTTCAGTCGGGCAAGCCGCTCCTCATCATCGCTGAAGATGTCGAAGGCGAAGCTCTCGCAACACTCGTCGTCAACAAGCTGCGCGGTGGCCTCAAGGTTGCCGCCGTCAAGGCACCCGGCTTCGGCGACCGTCGCAAGGCGATGCTCGAGGACATTGCTATCCTGACGGGCGGCACAGTCATCTCCGAAGATCTCGGCATCAAGCTGGAGAATGTCACACTCAACATGCTCGGCCGCGCGAAGAAGGTGTCGATCGAGAAGGAGAATACGACGATCATCGACGGCGCCGGCTCCAAGGCGGAAATCGAGGGTCGTGCCAATCAGATCCGGGCGCAGATCGAAGAGACGACCTCGGACTACGACCGCGAGAAGCTGCAGGAACGCCTTGCAAAGCTCGCTGGCGGCGTTGCCGTGATCCGCGTCGGCGGCTCGACGGAAGTTGAAGTGAAGGAGAAGAAGGATCGCGTGGACGACGCGCTGCATGCTACGCGCGCGGCCGTCGAGGAAGGCATCCTCCCGGGTGGCGGCGTAGCCCTGCTACGTGCAGTCAAGGCTCTCGATGACGTGAAGACGGCCAACCCCGACCAGAAGGTCGGCATTGAAATCGTCCGCCGCGCCATCGAGGCTCCGGTACGCCAAATTGCGGAGAATGCCGGTGCCGAAGGCTCCATCATCGTTGGCAAGCTGCGCGAGAAGGCCGAGTTCTCCTTCGGCTGGAACGCCCAGACCAATAAGTATGGTGATCTTTACGCCATGGGCGTGATCGATCCGGCCAAAGTCGTCCGGACCGCGCTCCAGGACGCAGCCTCGGTTGCTGGCCTTCTGGTGACGACGGAGGCAATGATCGCCGAAAAGCCGAAGAAGGAAGCCGCTCCCGCAATGCCTGCTGGGGGCATGGACTTCTAATCAATCGACAAGACAGGACAGCCCGGCCTCCCACTGGCCGGGCTGTTCTCCCCCTAAATCTTGCAGGCTTGTCTCAGAGCGGCAGGGCGACCGTGTCCGCCGAAGGAGCCGTTCCATTGTCCGTCCCGGCACCAGCAGCAACGTCTGGCTCTCCGATGCCGCTGAGATCCTCCGCCTCTTCGAAGACAACTCCCTCCCCTGTGCCGTCAGCGGCCACATCGTCGCCCTCTGCCGTCTCACCGGCCTCGTCTTCCTCCGTGACCGCTTCATCCTCTTCAGGAGGGTTGGCTACGATGGCCGCCTGAAGCTCAAGAGCTTGACGCACCTCGTCGATCTTACCGACCGTCGTGCCAACGCCCAACACCTCCTTGGACCATGACAGGGCTTCCGGGCTTAGGGTCCCGCTTTTCGTAGTCGCAGCAAGTGCTGCCTCCAGTGCTGCGTCGCCCAGCTCTGGATCATCAATGGCGGGGGGCGCACCGTTGGCGATCTCATACTGCGCATAGGCGATCGCGAAGGCCGAAATTGCGCTGATGCGCGGATCGGCTGAGTTCATCAGCGCCTTGTAGTTGCGGTTCAAGGAGTTCAGGCCAGCGAGCTGAGCGGCCGGCTTTTTTGTCGGAACCCCCACGGTGGTGGGCTTGCTGCGGTGAGTCGTGACCTTCGCCGTAGCCGCCGTAGTCTTTCCCGACCCGGTTTTCTTGTCCTTCACGGAGCCGGCTGTCTTTCCGGATCTGGCGGAGGGTCCGGATTTTGCGGACTTGCCGCCATTCTTTGATGAGCTACCGGATTTTCCACTGCGGGCGTCGCGGCTTTTTCCTCCATCGAAGATGCCGCCAAAGAGGCTGCTCCAACCGCTACCATTCCCTCCATTGGAAGCGGAACTGCTGCCGCTCCTTCCGCCTCCGCCAGCGTTGCTGCCGCCGCCATTCCCGCCACCATTTCCACCGCCGCCATTGCCGCCGCCGCCGTTCCCTCCTCCGCCGCCGTTGCCGCCACCGTTGCCACCGCCGCCACCGCCACCGTTACCGCCGCCGCCTCCGCCGTTGCCGCCACCGCCGCCGTTACCTCCTCCTCCGCCGCCACCGTCGCCTCCCTTGGCTAACGCAAAGGATGAGAAGTCGGCCGCGCCAAAGGCGAGCGGCGATGCCGCGATCGCGAGCGAAAGGCCAAGAAGTGTGAAGAGTTTCGGTAAACGCATGCAATCCCCCAGGTTTGGAGGCCGTAGGCTAGACTCTCGCAGACACCTGTCGAGCGATGACTGGGTTCAGGGTGAAGAACTTATTTAAGGACACGCTACAATTCCACCCGGGCGGGGTGCGTCAAAAAGATAGTGGGATCGAGTTGGGGTCGTGTTACACTTCACGGGCAGTGCAACTGCTGCAACTCCTGGACGTTCACTGGACGTCTTGGCCATCTGGCCGGAAGACCTGACATCATGGGAGGATGATATGCAGAATGTTCCTTGGCAAAGACCTGTCTCAACCAGCGTCACCGCCGTCTCCAGCGCCTTCGAGGCGCTTGATCTCCTGGACCACCACTGGCCCAACATCAAGGGGCCGCGCTTCGTCAAGGCCCGGCATGCGTGCCTTGCCGCCCTAGATGGCCGCGAATCCGCGGAGGTAGCGCGCGAAACCTTCAAGGACGCTGTCGCGGAGGCGCAGCTGAACTAGGGGATATTCGGTGGGAACAAGCCAGCGGCCTTGTCGTTAAGCTCTCGAAGCAAACGCCAAGGCCCCTGCGATGAATTCTGTTCCCACGTTCAATGCTCCGGTCTCCCGCCTTACTCAGCCCCCTCGCATCTACTATGTCCACCCACTTCTGCTGAAGGGGTACCAGGCCTGGGGCGAGGTTTTCGTCCACGCGAAGGCCTTGGGTTTCGATACCGTCCTGACGGCTCCGCTGTTCCAGCGGGGCAGCAAGACGAGCATCTTCGTCTCAAGGACCTTCGATCAACTGGACGCCGACCTTGGTCTCGGTGAGGACGTTGGTGCGGGTCTGTCCCGTCTGTCGAAGATGGCTGCAGACCAAGGCCTCCGGTTCATGCTCGACCTCGTCATCGACCGGATTGCGCGCGAAGATCGCGGGACCGGCGATATCGCGGCTGATCCGAGGATAGGGCCCGATGCAAGCTGCAGCCAGTCTGTCGACCTTTCCCCCAGCGAGACGACCTACAACTATCTCGAGGAATGGCGGAAACGGATCGGCACACTCGTGGAGTGCGGAATCTCCGGCTTCCGCTGCCTAGGCATCGAGAGGGTTCCGGAGGAAGCATGGTCGTCACTGATCAAGGCGGCGCGGAACCATCGACAAGATGTTTCGATTTTCGCTTGGACCCCCGGCATCGGTTTTGAGCGGAGACGCGCTCTTAGCGACATAGGAATGGACGGCTGCTTCTCCTCCTTCGCATGGTGGAACTTGCAGGACGGCTGGCTCTCCGAAGAACATGAGGTCCAGCGTGGACTGGGCGTCCAGATCGCTTTTCCGGAAGCTCCCTACAGCAAGCGGCTCGTCCACGGGTCCGAAGGCTGCGAGGTCCTGCAGCGAAAGGCGTTGCGATCGTTGAAGCTTGCTGGCCACTTCGGCGGCGGCCTCATGCTTCCGATGGGCTTCGAATACGGCGTTTCCACACCGCTGGACCAGATGTTCGGTGATGGCTTGGGGCTCGCAGGTCTGAGGGATCAGTCAACCTATGACATCGGCGGTGAGATCCGCTCTGTCAACGACATGCTCCGGCAGGATCAGGGGCAGTTCCAGCGACGTCCTTTCACGCTGATCTCCGCAGCGAACACACAGGTCGTCGCCATCGTGCAGTCGAACCGGGAAGATCTGCGGACCTCCGACACGCTGCGGGTTATCCTCGTCAACCGCGACCTGAGACAGACGGCAGCCCCCCCTCTCAACGCCATCCACCAGATCGCGTCGTCATTCCTGCCACTGAAAGAGATCGAAGGCTCCTCCGGAGCAAGGTTGAGGCCGGCGGAAGTGCGCGTCCTGGAAGGTCGCGTCTCCAAACCGATCCTCTCCGCGTCTTCACTCCCCGATCTGGCAGTGGCGGCGGCCGCACCGCGCCTGGCGATCGAGAAGATCACGCCCTCCGTGGATGAAGGGCGCTTCGTGGTGAAGCGGGTGGTCGGCGAGACCGTTCGCGTCGAGGCCGACATCTTCGGCGACGGCCATGATCCGCTGGCGGCCGTGCTCCTGTGGCGGCCGGCTGACGAAGACGAGTGGCAGGAAGTCCGGATGCAGCTGTTCGAGAACGATCGCTGGCGGGCGGAATTCACGCCACGGCGCATGGGCCGCCACGAGTTTGCGATCGAAGCCTGGCGAAATCCCTTCGCCATCTTCCGCTACGAGTTCACCAAGAAGCACGATGCGCGGCTGGACCTGAAGCTGGAGATCCAGGAAGGGATCAACCTGATCAAGGACGCCATTGCTTCGGCAGAAGCGGGATTGAAAGTCGAGCTAAAGAGGCTTGTCGGTGATCTGGAACAGGGCTCGGAGGCGCAGCGGATCGACCTCCTGCTCGCACACGAGACGTCGGAGATCATGGCTAGGGCGGACCGGCGGCCTTTCCGGCTCCGGTCGCAGATCATTCCCCTCGACGCCGAGCGGCTTGGAGCCTCGTTCGCCAGCTGGTACCAGATCTTCCCCCGGTCCCAGAGCGGTGATCCGAACCGGCATGGGACCTTCGACGACGTCATCAATCGCCTACCCGCTATCCGGGAAATGGGCTTCGACGTCCTCTATTTCCCACCGATCCACCCGATCGGCTCGACCAACCGCAAGGGACGCAACAACAGCCTGAAGGCGCTGCCAGGCGATCCCGGAAGCCCTTATGCGATCGGCTCGGAGGAAGGTGGCCACGACGCAATCCACCCCGAGCTTGGAACCTTCGAGGATTTTCGCCGCCTCGTTGCCGCAGCCCACGACCATGGCCTCGAGATCGCCCTCGATCTGGCGATCCAGGCGTCCCCCGACCACCCGTGGTTGAAGGAGCATCCAGGCTGGTTCGACTGGCGGCCGGACGGGACGATCCGTTACGCCGAGAACCCGCCCAAGAAGTACGAAGACATCGTCAATGTCGACTTCTACGCCAAGGACGCAGTTCCTGCGCTATGGCAGGAGCTTCGTGACGTCGTGCAAATTTGGGTGGACCAGGGCGTGAAGCTCTTCCGGGTCGACAACCCGCACACCAAGCCCTTCCCGTTTTGGGAATGGCTGATCGCGGATATCCGCTCCCGCCACCCTGACGTGATCTTCCTGTCGGAAGCCTTCACCAAGCCCAAGGTCATGTACCGGCTGGCAAAAATCGGGTTTTCGCAATCCTACACCTACTTCACCTGGCGCAACGCCAAGTGGGAGCTCGAGCAGTACATGCGCGAGATCACCACCGAAGCTCCAAAGGACTTCTTCCGCCCGCACTTCTTCGTCAACACGCACGACATCAATCCCGACTTCCTCCAGAACGCGCCCCGCCCGGCTTACCTGATCCGGGCAGCTCTCGCGGCGACCCTTTCCGGGCTCTGGGGCGTCTATAACGGTTTCGAGCTTTGCGAAGGGCGACCAGATGCCAAGCGCAAGGAATACGCCGACAGCGAGAAGTACGAGATCCGGGCCTGGGACTGGGACCGACCGGGCAACATCAAGCACGAGATCGGCCTCCTGAACCGCATCCGCAAGGAGAACCCGGCACTCCACTCGCATCTGGGCCTCACGCTTCTCACCGCCTGGAACGACAATGTCATGTTCTTCGAGAAGGCGAGCGCCGGCCGGGAAAACGTGCTGCTGATCGCGATCAGCCTCGATCCCTACAATGCCCAGGAAGCGGACGTCGAAATCCCGCTCTGGTCATGGAACCTGCCGGACCAGGGATCACTTTCCATGGAGGACCTGATCTCGGGTCAGAAGTTCACCTGGACCGGGAAAATGCAGCGGCTGCGGCTGGAGGCCGGAATGCCGTTCGCCATCTGGCGCGTGAGATAAGGGAGGTTACGAATGGATACCCTGCAGTCGCAGGCTCAGGTTATTGCTGACCCTCTGTGGTACAAGGATGCGATAATCTACCAGCTTCACATCAAGTCCTTCTTCGACGCCAATGGCGACGGGATCGGCGACTTCAAGGGTCTGCACGAGAAGCTGGACCACATTGCCTCGCTTGGTGCGACTGCGATCTGGCTTTTGCCGTTCTTCCCCTCGCCTCGCCGGGACGATGGTTACGACATCGCCGATTACGGTGACGTAAGCCCCGACTACGGAACAATGGATGACTTCAGGGCTTTCGTCGATGCGGCTCACGAGCGCGGCATCAGGGTCATCATCGAACTTGTCATCAACCACACGTCGGACCAGCATCCCTGGTTCCAGCGGGCACGGCACGCACCGCCCGGATCGCCGGAGCGCGACCTCTATGTTTGGTCGGATACCGACCAGAAGTTCCCCGAGACGCGTATCATCTTCCTGGACACGGAGAAGTCCAACTGGACCTGGGACCCGGTCGCCGGCGCTTACTACTGGCATCGCTTCTATTCTCACCAGCCGGACCTCAACTTCGACAATCCAGCAGTGCTTGATGAACTCCTTAAGGTCATGCGGTTCTGGCTCGAAACCGGGATTGACGGCTTCCGCCTCGACGCCATCCCCTATCTGATCGAGCGGGAAGGCACCATCAACGAGAACCTGCCCGAGACCCACGACATCCTGAAGAAGATCCGCGCGGCACTCGATGCCACCCATCCGGGCAAGATGCTGCTCGCCGAGGCCAACCAGTGGCCGGAGGATACCCGCGAGTATTTCGGCGATGGCGACGAATGCAACATGGCATTCCACTTCCCGCTGATGCCGCGCATGTACATGGCAATCGCCAAGGAGGATCGCTTCCCGATCACCGATATCATGCGGCAGACACCGGAAATCCCGGAAAACTGCCAATGGGCGATATTCCTTCGCAATCACGACGAGCTGACGCTCGAAATGGTCACCGACGAGGAGCGGGACTATCTCTGGAATACCTATGCCGCTGACCGGCGCGCCCGCATCAACCTGGGCATCCGCCGCCGGCTCGCGCCTCTTATGGAACGCGACCGCCGCCGCATCGAGCTGATGAATGCGCTCCTCCTCTCCATGCCCGGGACGCCCGTCCTCTACTACGGCGATGAAATCGGCATGGGCGACAACATCTATCTGGGCGACCGTGACGGTGTCCGCACGCCAATGCAATGGTCGCCAGACCGCAACGGCGGCTTTTCCAAGGCCGACCCTGCACGCCTCGTCCTGCCTCCCATCATGGACCCGCTTTACGGTTACGAGGCGGTCAATGTCGAAGCACAGGTCGCAGACGCCCACTCCCTCCTCAACTGGACCCGCCGGATGCTGGCGCTGCGCGGCAAGCACTCCGCCTTCGGTCGCGGCAGCCTGCGCTTCCTCGCGCCGGGGAACAGGAAGATCCTCGCCTATTTGCGCGAGCATCAGGGGGAGACGATCCTCTGCGTCGCAAACCTATCGCGCCTGCCGCAGGCCGTGGAACTCGACCTATCCGAATTCGAAGGGCGTGTGCCGATCGAACTCACGGGCATGTCGCCCTTCCCGCCGATTGGCCAGCTGACCTACCTGATGACCATGCCGCCCTACGGCTTCTTCTGGTTCCAGCTGGTTGCGGAAGCCGACGGACCGGCTTGGCGCTACGAGCCACCGGAGCAACTGCCGGACCTCGTGACCATGGTCATCCGCCGCGACCTTCACGAGCTTCTGGAGGAGGCACGGGTTGCCGGCACCCTGTCCCGCGAAATCTTGCCCGCCTACGTTTCCAAGCGCCGCTGGTTCGGGTCTAAGGGCGAGCGGCTGGATGGGGTGAGCCTCGTGTCGGCGACGCCTCTCCCCTTCGTCGGCAACATCCTGCTCGGCGAACTGGAAGCCAATCTGGAAGGTCACACCGAAACCTACCTCCTCCCGCTTGCCGCAGCCTGGGACGAGACGCATCCATCCGCTCTAGCCCAACAGCTTGCGCTCGGCCGTATCCGCCAGGGACGACGCGTCGGCTTCCTGACCGACGGCTTCGCAATGGAAAGCATGGCCCGGGGCATCATCCGCGCCCTGTGCGAGAGGTCACGGGTATCCGGGCGGGCCGGGACACTCGAATTCATCGGCACCGAAAACCTGGACTGCATGGGCATCACCGACGAGATGCAGGTGCATTGGCTCTCCGCCGAACAGTCCAACAGCTCGCTGATCGTCGGCGACATGGCGATGATCAAGCTGATCCGCCACATCTTCCCGGGCATTCATCCGGAAGTGGAGATGACGCGCTACCTCACCAAGGTCGGTTTTGCGAACACGGCCCCCCTGCTGGGCGAAGTGGCGCGTATCGCCCCCGACGGCAGCCGCTTCACCCTCATCATCGTCCAGGGCGCCATTCGAAACCAGGGCGATGCGTGGACGTGGATGCTCGGCAATCTACGCCGCGGCATGGACGAAATCCTGCTTACTGGCGGGGAGGACGAGGTCATCCACGACCAGTTCCGGCCGCTGGTGGACTTTGCCGGCACGATCGGCCAGAGACTGGGAGAACTCCATGTCGCGCTCGCCCGGGAGACGGACGATCCGGACTTCAAGCCGGTCAAGGCGACACAGGACGACGTGGTGACCTGGCGACAGTCGGTCACGTCGCAGATCGAAACCGCTCTGGACATTCTGACAAGCGAGACTGCAGACCTCGAGGCCTCCGTCGCACAGCGCGTCCAGCCCCTTCTCGCGCGGCGGGAGGAGCTTCTCGCGGCTGCCGCGCGCCTCGCGGATGCGGCGGAGGGCGCCCTCATGACGCGCCATCACGGAGACTTCCACCTTGGCCAGATCCTCGTGGCGGAAAGCGATGCCTACCTGATCGACTTTGAGGGCGAGCCTGCCCGCGACCTCGCCGACCGCCGCGCCAAGTCGAGCCCACTTCGCGACGTGGCCGGCCTGCTCCGTTCCTTGAGCTATATGGCGGCAACCGCCGATCTCGAGCAGGATGTCGTGGTGGATGCCGATCAGACGCGACGTCACCAGATCGTGGACTTCTTCGGCAGGGAAGCGGAACAGGCCTTCCGCGAACGCTATTTCGACGCGCTCGCGGCAGCACCCGCCCTTAACATGGACCCTGCGAAGCGCAATGCGGTGCTGGACTTGTTCCTGCTCGAGAAGGCGGCCTACGAGATCGCCTACGAAGCCCGGAACAGGCCCAAGTGGCTTCCCATACCGCTCGAAGGCTTCGCCCAAATTTCAACGAGGCTCCTGGAGAATTCTGAATGAACCTTGAGCGCGCTGAACTCCTCGCCAATCTCGATTACGGTGCCCTTCACGCTCTCGTGGAGGGACGCCATGGCGATCCATTCTCGATCCTTGGTCGCCATCCGGTCGGTGACACTCATGTCGTCAGGGCGCTCCTCCCGGGCGCAACGGCAGTTGACGTGGTCGATGCCGACAGCGACGCTGTGATTGCGAGGATGGAGCAGGTATTCGAAGGCGGTCTCTTTGCCGCCGATATCGGCAGCCACGGCACCTACCGGTTCCAGATCCACTGGCCCGATGCGGTCCAGGAAACGGAGGATCCCTATTCTTTCGGTCTGCTCCTCGGCGAATTGGACCTCCATCTGATCGCTCAGGGAACGCATTATGATCTGGCGCGGGCGCTGGGTGCCCAGCCGATCGAAGTGGAGGATGTCTCCGGCGTTCGCTTCGCCGTTTGGGCTCCGAACGCGCAGCGCGTTTCGGTGGTCGGCGACTTCAATGCCTGGGACGGACGGCGCCATCCCATGCGGCTTCGCGCATCCGCCGGCATCTGGGAGCTATTCGTCCCGAGACTCGGGCCGGGCGAACGCTACAAGTTCGAGATCATCGACCGCGATGGTTACACCCTGCCGCAGAAGGCTGACCCTGTAGCACGCGCAAGCGAAGCGGCGCCCTCCACGGCCTCGATCGTCGCGTCTAATGCACCCTTCCGCTGGAGTGACGACGAATGGATGCGTCGGCATGACGTACGTGACGGCGAAGGCGCAATGTCGGTTTATGAGGTGCATCTGGAATCGTGGCTGCGCATACCGGAAGACGGCAATCGGAACCTCGACTGGATCGAGCTCAGCCAGCGTCTGATCCCTTACGCCGCCGACCTCGGCTTCACCCATATCGAACTCCTGCCGATCATGGAACATCCCTTCGGGGGCTCATGGGGCTACCAGCCGCTCGGCCTGTTCGCCCCGACAGGTCGCTATGGGACGCCTGAAGACTTCGCCTACTTCGTGGACCGATGCCATGCAGCAGGCATCGGCGTCATTGTTGATTGGGTACCGGCACACTTTCCGACCGACGTCTGGGGTCTCGCCCGTTTCGACGGCACCGCCCTCTATGAGCACGAGGATCCGCGCGAAGGCTTCCACAAGGATTGGAACACGCTGATCTACAACCTCGGACGCAACGAGGTAAAAGGCTTCCTCATCGCCAGCGCGCTGGAGTGGCTGGAGCACTACCATGTGGATGCGCTCCGCGTCGATGCGGTCGCCTCCATGCTCTACCGCGATTATAGCCGCAATGCCGGCGAGTGGATTCCGAACCAGTATGGCGGTCGGGAAAACCTGGAGTCGGTCGAATTCTTCAAGCACCTGAACAGCATCATCCATCAGCGATGCCCGCATGCTTTCACGGTAGCCGAGGAATCCACCGCATGGCCTGGCGTTACGCGTCCGCCGGAGGAAGGCGGGCTCGGCTTCGACTTCAAATGGAACATGGGGTGGATGCATGACAGCCTGCATTACATGCAGGAGGACCCGGTCTACCGGAAATACCATCATGGCATGATGACGTTCGGGATGGTCTATGCCTACTCGGAGCGATTCATGCTGCCGCTGTCACACGACGAGGTGGTTCACGGCAAGGGCTCCCTCCTCGGCAAGATGCCCGGCGACATCTGGCAGAAACACGCGAACCTGCGAGCCTATTTCGGCTTCATGTGGGCCCATCCGGGCAAGAAGCTGCTCTTCATGGGCGGCGAGATCGCGCAAGGAACCGAGTGGAACCATGACAGCTCGGTGCATTGGGACCTGCTGGACGATCCGATGCACGCCGGCGTGCAGCGACTGATCCGTGACCTCAACCATCTTTATGCAGCCGAACCTGCGCTTCAGTACGGCGACCTTCATCCAGAGGGCTTCGAATGGGCAGTTGGAGACGATGCCGAAAACTCGATCTTCGGCATCATGCGGTGGTCGCAGGATCGCTCGTCCTGCGTTCTTGCCCTGTCGAACATGACCCCAGTGCCCCGCCACGATTACCGGCTAGGCGTCCCCCGTCCGGGCCGATGGGTAGAGGTGCTGAACTCTGACGCCTCCTGCTACGGCGGTTCCAACCTCGGGAATGTCGATGCGTGGACCGACGGGGTTTCCTCGCATGGCAAGGAGCAATCGGTGCAACTGGTGCTGCCACCGCTCTCGACAATCTACCTGCGCTGGAAAGGCTGACGGCCGATATCAGTCATCGCTGCGCCAGAGCGTAGCGATGGCTTCGCCTCCAAGCGGATCGCTCTGCGGAACCGGCAGTGTAGCAATGATGTGGAGCCCCGCTTCGCCCGGCGCGTCCCGCCGAAGGTCGGGGTCCTGTCCGGGCGGATAGCCCCCAATGACGAGGAAATCGTCGCTGGCCGACAACCGGCAATGCCCGGTACCGGCCGGCAGGATCAGGCAATAGCCCGCAGCCAGCTTCACTTCCCGGCTTGCCGGCCCCCCGAGCATGACGACGCCCTGGCCGCGAGCAATCCCCAGCACTTCATGCGCCATCGTGTGGTAGTGATGATAGTCGAAGATGCCGTTTCGCCAGATCCCCTGCCAGCCGTTGCGGGCATAGGTCTTCTCGAAGGTCGTTGCCAGATCGCCCTCCGCCGCCGCAATTCCGTGGCAGACGATCACCGGCAGATGCGGATTGTTGGGAACCCAGTCGTTTTCCGAAAGAAAGAAGTGATCGATCACCATCTGCCGCCTCCATGCCGTCTCGCAATGCTAAGCTAGGCGACAATGGGCACATGGCCAGAGGCGACAGCTACTCGGCAGCCGATTTCGCCTCAACCTCGATTTCGTAGGAATAGCCATCGAGCATCTGATAGGCCTGTTCGATGGTCGCGATCTGCGCTTCGGCCTTGCCGATCGCCTCCGTTATCGATTCACTCCGGGCCCGCATCATGCTGCCGAGAAAATCGGTTTCCGGCCGCTTGCCTATCCGATCCAGGTGGTTGCGGATCCTCGCCCGATGTCTCTCCAGTTCGAGAATATGGAAGCGGACGTTGACGATCTTGTCCGTCAGCTTGCGCCGCATTGCAGCCACCGGATCGAAACTACCCGGTTCCCGCTCGTCCAGGATGAAGTCGTTGATCAGGCCTTCCAAGACCAGCAGGCCCTCGAGGTCCTTGGTATCGGCCAAGGTCGGATCATAGCCGGTTTCGTCGAAAACCTTGCGCCGCACCGGGTCGGAGAGCAGCTCGTAGGACGTCTTCAGCTTGGCAAAGGCGTCGATGTCGCCGCCGGTGTCCGGATGGGCGTTCTTTGCGCGCTTGCGATAAGCGGTCTTGACCTGTGCGGCGTCGGCGTCGCGCGCGACGCCGAGGGTCTCGTATGGATCGATCAACGTGTCCCACCTGATTTTCGGCCATGCTCCAGCCGCTCAAGGTCTAGAGGTTGATGCCGCTTTGCTCAAGCAAGAACCTCGTTTTCCCCATCGGCGAGCGACGCACTTAACCCGGTGTTTGGACGATATAACGGCGGGCGATCAGCCAGCAGATCAAGGCCCAGGTCGCACCGGCACACCAGCCGCCGAGCACGTCCGTCGGATAATGTACACCAAGATAGACGCGGCTCAAACCGATGATGAAGGTGAGGAAAACCGCAACGCCGATGGTGTAAAGGCGCGTCGTGCGCGTCGGTTCGGCCCGTGAGAGAAGCGCTCCCAACGTAAGATAGGTCGCCGCCGACACCATGGCATGACCACTCGGAAAGCTCAGGTCATGGACCTCGACCAGATGCGGTACGATATCGGGACGCGGGCGCGCCACGCCAACCTTCAACGCGGCGCTCAGAGCCCATCCACCAGCCACCGACACGAGCGTGAAAAGCGCGATCTTCCCTCTGCGAGCGAGTAGCAGGTAACCGACCACCATCGCCGTCATCAGCGATAGCACGGTCACGCCGCCAAGCGCGGTGATATCATCCATGGCATGCGGCAGCCAGTTCGGCCCGATTGGATTGACCGGGTCTGCAGCCGAGCGAAGCAGCAGGAGGAATTGCTCATCGAAAGCGTGCGTATCCCCTTCGATGACCTCTCCTGTAAGCTGCAGGAAGAGAAACAGACCGCCGGCTGCGACGGCAATAAGAATAAGGCTCATCGGCTCGAACGTTAAGATCCGGTCGATGATCTTGCGGCCAACCCTCTGATCAAACACCATTCCTCACTCCTGAAGATCTCTGCCGTCGCTCACGTTCGTAGCGCATGCCGTGCCTCACTTAGGGAGGGTTCCCGGATAATGCGATACCTGGCCTCGATCACACCATAGGCACCAAAGGCGAATAGCCCAAGCGCCGCCAACCCGTAGAGAACGCCACCAAAGGGCAGGCTCCGCACCCAGGCCAACGCATCCGCCGTGCTCCCCCCCTGCTGCGGGTCAACAGCCCAGGCCGCATACAGGAAGAAAACGCCGATAATGACAAAGATCGCTCCGCGTGCGGCCAAGCCATAGATGCACAGAAGGTCGAGAAGCCGCTTATGCCCGCCGCTGATGCGGACGAACTTTTCGTATCGCTGCGTCACACCCTTGTGCACCTGCACCGCACCGGCCCCGATCACCACGAGGCCGAGAGCTGCAACCAGATATGGCCCGAATGGTTGCTGCATCAGCCAGGCGGTCCAACTTTCCCGGCTGTTACCGGAGCCACTGCCGAACGAAATCTTCAAAGCATGCCCGATGGCGTAAGACGCGAGACCCGTATAGGTGGCGGCACTCACGAACATAGCTGCTCGGATAATGTAGCCCTTCATGTTGTTGTCGTGTTGGTCGGCATTCAGGACTGCCTGCGCCAGCCGCCAGACGATGAAGCCAACCAAGCCGACACCGATCAGTCCGAGCCAGACCGCGCCAAGCGGCTGCTCGAGGACCATCTGCATCGCTGATTTCGAATCCGCTTCCCCGCCGCCAACAGTCGAAAGCAGAGCCATGCCTCCGACCAGGATGTAGACGATGCCGCGGGCGGCGTAGCCCGAACGCGCCAGCCATTCGGAACTCAGTCGATCCATTCGCACTCTCCCGTAAAGACAGGCGAACGCGCAGCCCCGCGGCCGGTTCCGGCATGTGCCAGACAGAAAAGGTGAAGGCGCGTCGGGGCGCGCCTTCATGACAGGATGGCGCAGGGTCAGCGTCGCTGGTTATAGACGTCGACGCAGACTGCGCCGAGCAGCACGAGCCCCTTGATCACCTGCTGGTAGTCGATCCCGATCCCGAGGATCGACATACCGTTGTTCATCACGCCCATGATGAAGGCTCCGATAACCGCACCGGTCACCTTGCCCACGCCGCCATAGGCCGAAGCCCCGCCGATGAAGCAGGCCGCGATGACGTCGAGCTCGAAGCCGAGGCCGGCCTTGGGCGTCGCCGTATTTAGGCGGGCAGCGAAGACAAGGCCCGCAAGAGCAGCCAGGACACCCATGTTGACGAAGGTGAAGAAGGTCAGCCGCGCGGTCTTGATGCCGGATAGCGCCGCAGCTTTCTCGTTGCCGCCCACCGCGTAGATCTGCCGCCCGAGGATGGTTCGGTTGGTGAAGAAGGCATAGGCCGCGATCAGCAGCGCCATGATGATCAGAACGTTCGGCATGCCCCGGTGCGAAGCGATCAGGTAGGCGATATAGCTTACAATCGCGAAGATGACGATGTTCTTGGCTACGAAGAAGCCGAAGGGCTCCGTTTCCACATCATGCGAAACACGACGCGCCCGGCTCTGGAAATTCTGCCAGACAAGCAGCGCGGCCAGGGCCAGCCCAAGGATGAGCGAGGTGACATAGAGGCCGTTTGCCGAGGTGATGAGTTCCGGGATGTAGCCCGACGACAGCTTCTGGAATGTCGGATCGAACGGGCCAATCGAACGACCGCTCAGCACGGCGATCATGAGGCCACGGAAGACCAGCATCCCTGCCAGGGTCACGATGAAGGACGGGATCTTGAAATAGGCGACCCAGAATCCTTGAACCGCCCCGATCAATCCGCCGAGCACCAGGCAGAGGATGGCGGCAACAACGAAATGTACGTCGTACTGCACCATCAACATGGCTGCGACTGCGCCGATGAAACCGGCGACGGATCCGACGGAGAGGTCAATGTGTCCGGTCACGATCACCATCAGCATGCCAAGCGCCATGATGACGATGTAGCTGTTCTGCAGGATGATATTGGTCAGGTTGAGGGGCTTGAGGACAACGCCGTCGGTCGCGAAGTAGAAGAAGATCACGATCGCCAGCAGCGAGATCATCATCCCGTACTCGCGCAGGTTCTCCTTCCAGAAGCCGGTGCCCCGCTGAGGCGAGGCCATGGTGTTGGGCGGGTTACTCATTCTTCCCTCTCTTTGCGGCGCATGATGGCACGCATGATGTTCTCTTGTGTGGCCTCCTCTCCGGCCACTTCACCGACGAAATCGCCCTCGTGCATCACCATGATCCTGTCGCAGATGCCGATGAGTTCCGGCATTTCAGACGATATTACAATGACAGCCTTACCGGCGTCCGCCAGTTCGTTGATAATCGAATAGATCTCGTATTTGGCACCGACGTCGATGCCGCGGGTGGGCTCATCGAGGATCAGCAGATCCGGGTTGGTGAAGAGCCACTTCGACAGCACCACCTTCTGCTGGTTTCCCCCGGAGAGTTTGCCCGTCTCCTGGTAGACGTTGTGGCTGCGGATGCGCATGCGGTTGCGGAACTCCTGGGCCACCTTCATTTCGCGGATGTCGTCGATGACGCCGCGCGATGAGACGCCGCCGAGATGCGCCAGGGAGACGTTCTTGCGGATGTCCTCCGGCAGGATCAGTCCGAGCTGCTTGCGGTCCTCCGTGACATACGCCAGTCCAGCCTTGATAGCCCTGTGGACGTCGGACACGTCGATATCCTTGCCGCGCAGGCGCACGGTTCCGGAGATATCGCGACCCCAGGAGCGGCCGAACAGACTCATTGCGAATTCGGTGCGGCCAGCTCCCATCAAGCCCGCGATGCCGACGACTTCACCGGCTCTGACATGCATAGAGACGTTCTTGACGACGTGGCGCTCCGAATGCTGCGGATGGTAGACCGACCAGTCCTTCACCTCAAAGATGACGTCGCCGATCTTCGGTTCGCGTTTCGGATAGCGGCTCTCCATGTCGCGGTCGACCATCCTGCGGATGATCTCGTCCTCCTCCACCACGCCTTCGTGGCAGTCGAGGGTACCGACCGTGCGGCCGTCCCGAAGCACCGTGATACGGTCCGCGACGGCGGAAATCTCGTTCAGCTTGTGGGAGATCAGGATCGAGGTGATCCCTTGGGCCCGGAATTCCTTCAGGAGTTCCAGCAGCGCCGCGCTGTCCCTCTCGTTGAGGCTGGCGGTCGGTTCATCGAGGATCAGCAGGCGCACGTCCTTCGACAGCGCCTTTGCGATTTCGACCAGCTGCTGCTTACCGACCCCCAGATTGGTGATCAACGTGTCCGGCGCTTCGCTGAGGCCGACTTTCGCAAGCAGCGCCTTTGTGCGCTCGTGGACGGCCGACCTGTAGATGATGCCGAAGCGCGACGGCGGGTTCGACAGGAAAATGTTCTCCGCGATCGACATCAGCGGAATGAGCGCCAGTTCCTGATGGATGATGATGATGCCGAGTGCTTCGGAACCGTTGATGTCGCGGAATTGGCGCTCCTGACCGTCGAACAGGATCGAACCTTCGTAGCTGCCATGCGGATAGACGCCGGACAGGACCTTCATCAGGGTCGATTTTCCCGCCCCGTTCTCCCCGACTAACGCGTGAATCTCTCCTTCGCGCACGGTGAAGCTAACGTCGGAAAGCGCCTTGACGGCGCCAAATGATTTGGAGATGCCGCGCATCTCGAGAATGGGCGGTCGATCCGCCGAAACCACGGGTGCAAGCATCCGGAACTCCGTGTGAGATGAAGGCGCCCTCGTCGGGCGCCTTCCCATGCCTTACTTGATCTGGTCGGCGGTGTAGTAACCGCTGCCGACAAGCACTTCTTCCCAGTTGTCCTTGTTCACGACCACCGGCTTCAGCAGGTAGGACGGCACGACCTTGACGCCGTTGTCATAGGTCTTGGTGTCGTTCACTTCCGGCTCCTTGCCACCCATCACGGCATCGACCATGTCGACCGTCACCTTGGCAAGCTCGCGGGTATCCTTGAAGATCGTCGAGTACTGCTCGCCGGCAAGGATGGACTTGACCGAAGGCACTTCCGCATCCTGACCGGACACGATCGGCATCGGCATATCGCCGGAGCCGTAGCCGACGCCCTTCAGCGACGACAGGATGCCGATCGAGATGCCGTCATAGGGCGACAGCACCGCATCGACACGCTTGTCGGCATAGGTCGAGCTCAGAAGCGCATCCATGCGCGCCTGTGCAGTCGCACCGTCCCAGCGAAGCGTCGCCACCTTGTCCATGCCGGTCTGGCCGCTGCCGACGACGAGCTCGCCGCTGTCGATCATCGGCTGCAGGACGCTCATCGCACCGTCATAGAAGAAGTAGGCATTGTTATCGTCCGGCGAGCCGCCGAAGAGCTCGATGTGCCAGGGGCCTTCCTTGCCGCTGGCCTTCAATCCATCGACGATGGACTGCGCCTGCAGGACGCCCACCTGGAAGTTGTCGAACGTGGCGTAGTAGTCAACGTTAGCGCTGTCACGGATCAGTCGGTCATAAGCGATGACCTTGATGCCCTGATCGGCGGCCTGCTGCAGGACGTCGGAAAGCGTCGTGCCGTCGATCGAGGCGATGACCAGCACCTTGGCGCCCTTCACGATCATGTTCTCGATCTGCGAAAGCTGGTTCGGCACGTCGTCTTCCGCATACTGCAGATCCGTCTCGTAGCCGCGCTCCTGCAGCACCTTCACCATATTGTCGCCGTCGGCAATCCAGCGCGCCGAGGACTTGGTCGGCATGGCGACGCCGACGAGGCCCTTCTCCTGCGCAGACGCCGGTGCGGCAAATGCCATGGACGCCAGCATTGCGGCTGTCGTCAGATACTTCACGAACTTCATGACTGCTCCTCCAAATGAACGGGCTCCACGACCCGCAGGTGAAATGGGACGGAGACCCCCTGCCCCCGTCCCCTCTGTCAACTCAGTGGTTGTCGCGCGGAATGCCTTCCGTCTGCGCGATCCGCTGGTATTTCACGGCGGGCTCGAGAACCGCGCCTGATTCCATCTGCCCGACAATGCCGCGCTGGATTTCCTGCCAGGGCGTTTGGTGCTTGGGATAATGGTAGCCACCCTGTTCTTCCAGCTGACGGCGCCGTTCGGCCAACTCCTCCTGCGAGATCAGGATATCCGCTGTGCCGCGCCCCACATCGATGCGCACGCGGTCGCCGGTTTTCAACAGCGCCAAACCACCGCCGGCTGCAGCCTCGGGAGAAGCATTGAGGATGGAGGGGCTGCCGGACGTTCCAGACTGGCGGCCGTCGCCGATGCAGGCGAGCGAGGTGATGCCCTGCTTGAGCAGGTAGTCCGGCGCGCGCATGTTGACGACTTCAGCCGCACCGGGATAGCCAATCGGCCCCGCACCGCGCATGAACAGCACCGTATTGGCGTCGATTTCCAGCGACGGATCATCGATGCGCTTGTGGTAATCCTCCGGGCCGTCAAAGACGACAGCACGACCTTCGAACGCGTCAGGGTCGTCCGGATTGGAAAGGTAGCGGTCCCGGAACTCGGGCGAGATGACGCTGGTCTTCATGATCGCGGATGAGAACAGGTTGCCCCGCAGCACGCGGAAGCCGGCGCGCTCCTTGAGCGGCTGGTCGAAGGGGCGGATGACCTTCTCGTCCTCGATGATCGCGCCGCGGCAGTTCTCGCCGATCGTCTTGCCGTTCACCGTCATGGCGTCCTCGTGAATGAGGCCTTGGCTCATGAGCTGGTTGACGACCGCCGGAACCCCGCCGGCATGGTAGTAATCTTCTCCAAGGTACTCACCTGCCGGCTGCAGGTTGACGAGCAGCGGCACGTCCTCCCCATATGTCTGCCAGTCGTCGACGGAGAGCTCCACACCCATGTGGCGGGCAAGGCCGTTCAGGTGGATCGGCGCATTGGTGGAGCCGCCGATCGCGGAGTTGACGCGGATGGCGTTGATGAAGGCTTCGCGGGTCATGATGTCGGAGGGCTTTAGATCCTCCTTCACCATCTCGACGATCCTGAGCCCCGTCAGGTAGGAAACCTCCTGGCGGTCGCGGTAGGGCGCCGGGATTGCGGCAGAGCCCGGCAACTGCATGCCAAGTGCCTCGGCGAGCGAGTTCATGGTCGTCGCCGTGCCCATCGTGTTGCAGTAGCCGGTCGATGGCGCCGAGGAAGCAACGAGCTTCACGAAGCCCGCATAGTCGATCTCGCCCTTCGCCAGAAGTTCACGCGCCTTCCAGACGATGGTGCCCGAACCGGTCCGTTCGCCGCGGAACCAGCCGTTCAGCATCGGGCCGACGGAGAGCGCGATCGACGGGATATTGACCGTCGCGGCAGCCATGAGACAGGCTGGCGTGGTCTTGTCGCATCCGATCGTCAGCACCACGCCGTCGAGCGGATAGCCGTAGAGGACCTCTACGAGGCCCAGATAGGCAAGGTTGCGGTCAAGCCCGGCGGTCGGCCGCTTGCCGGTCTCCTGGATCGGATGAACCGGGAACTCGATGGCAATACCGCCTGCTTCGCGGATGCCTTCGCGCAGTCGCTTGGCCAGTTCCAGATGATGGCGGTTGCAAGGCGAAAGGTCGGAACCGGTCTGGGCGATGCCGATGATCGGCCGATCCGACTGCAGCTCGGCTTGGCTGAGGCCGAAATTCATGTAGCGCTCCAGGTAGAGCGCCGTCATGTCGGCATTGGCGGGATTGTCGAACCAGGCGCGGGAGCGAAGCTTGCGCGCTTCGCCACGACGGTGGTCGGTCTCGGCGATCTCGGTGGAGGGCAGGTTCTCGGAATTGCTCATGTTCTTCTTCTCAAGCGTTGAATGGGGACGGACAGCATGGATGCCGTCAGTCCTCGAAAGCCTCTACGGCCGTGCGTCGTCCCAGCATGAAGGCGTCAGCGACATGCACGAGCGGCGTGAAATCGGCGTCGACGCGACTGTCACCGACCAGCGACACGAAGTGACGGTACAGGTTGCGGTATTCCTGGTCCTCCTCGACGATCCGTGGTTCGCCGTCGACAGTCAACCGGCTGCCGCCATGGGTCAGCACCACCGGCCCCTCGGCAGTGTCGATCCGGATGTCCCAGGTCTGCGGCCCCGTCTGTCGCCAGTCGAATTCGGCTTCGACGGGAACCCCTGAAGCGGTCTCGAAAGACAGCGCCGCGGCAATCGGCGCCGCGCGGTTGTCCGGGAAGAAGAGGTCGGAGCGCACGAGGTGGAACGCCTCCGGCAGGATGCGGGTCACGATCGACAGCGCGTTGATGCCGGGATCGAAGACACCAAGACCACCGGGCTGCCAGATCCACGCCTGGCCCGGGTGCCAATGGCGCACGTCCTCCTTCCACTCTACCGCAACGTTGCGGACGGTGCGGCCGGTGAGCAGGGCGCGTGCCGGCTCGACGGCGGCGGCTTCACGCGAATGCCATGTGGAGAACAGGCTGACGTCTTTCTCCCTCGCCAGCGCTTCCAGAGCATAGACCTCAGAGAGTGTGGCGCCGGGCGGCTTTTCCAGCATGACATGCTTGCCTGCCAAGAGCGCCGCCCTTGCCTGCGCAAACCGACCTTGCGGCGGCGTGCAAAGGGATACGGCATCCACCTCCATGTTCGAGGCGAGGAGTTCGTCTATGTCGTTGAACGAGGCAATGCCGTCCAATGCAGCATTGCGGCTCGCAATGGCGACGAGCTCGATCCCCGCGGTCGCGGCAATCGCCCCGAGATGCTGATCCCTGGCGATCTTCCCGAGCCCGACAATGGCGAGGCGGATGCTCATCTAGGACCTCAGAGCTTGCGGACGGAGACCGGTGTCGCCGCGGCGACGGTCAGCCTGTTCACGAGCGGGAGCTTGAAGGGCTCGGCCGAGATTTCGAAGACGTCGCCCGGCTCGGTCTTCACTCCCTCCGAGAATGAAAGCGTCGCCGTGCCGAAGAAGTGGACATGCAGGTCTCCCGGTCGGCGGAAGAGATCATACTTGAAGTTGTGGTGCTCGAGGTTGGCGATCGAGTGAGACATGTTTGCCTCGCCGGAGACGAAGGGCTTTTCGAAGACGACGTCGTCGCCACGCCGGATGCGCGAGGTCCCCTCCACGCTCTGCGGCAGGTCACCAACGAGCAGTTCCGGGCCGAGCGCCGCCTGGCGGAGCTTCGAATGGGCGAGCCAGAGGTAGTTGCCCTTCTCCGTCACATGATCCGAAAACTCGTTGGCGAGACAGAAACCGAGACGATATGGCGTGCCGTCGGGGCCGACCAGATAGATGGCGGCCAGTTCCGGCTCCTCGCCGCCGTCGAGGGCGAAGGCTGGCGACACGAGATCCTCGCCGGTGGCGCGCAGCTGCGAACCGTCGCCCTTGTAGAACCATTCGGGCTGAACGCCTTCCTGACCTTCCGCCGGCTTGCCGCCCTCGACGCCCATCTGGAACATGCGCATGGAATCGGTGGGCTTCTCCGCCGCCTGCGCAGCCTTGTGCATCTTGTCGCGTCCGTCGGCAGAACCGAGATGCGTGAGGCCGGTTCCGGCGACGAAGAAATGCGCGGGATCGGGATGCGCGACAGGAAGGCCGAGACGTCCCTCGCGTCGTGCAAGCTGCAGGTCGACCTCCGCTCCGTAGCCGAGCGCATCGACCCTTTCGGCGAGCGACTGGCCCGCCTCGATGGCGCTCTTGACCAGCTCATAGGTAGAAGTCACGCCACGGACGACCCGAGCCGATCCGACACCATCCCATGCGACAACCACCTGGCTGTCGCCGTCACGCACCTGAAGAATTCGAAGCATGGATCCTCTACCTGAGCATTCGCAATGATGCCGACGCGGCACCCTCCTCCCATCACCTCGAGCAATGGAACATTAATAGCACTATTGGACGCGAAGCAGCCTTGTCAAGGTGAGGATAGATTATCAGGCTGTCTGACAACTACAAATTCGCGATGGTGTTTTTACATTAAAAATCAATATTTTAATATTGCACAGAGCCACGCCATACGAAGAATCCCGACTGACGCCTGTCAAAAACGTCTTGCAAAAGTATGACAATATGCAATCTGTGTAGCGTCCATATGCCAATCATCTTCTGGGAGGATTTAAGATGAAGAAGGCTCTCGCGGCGGTTACCGTCGCCTTTACCGCATGCCTCGCATCCACCGTTTCCGCGCAATCATTGACCGTCGGCTTCTCGCAGATCGGCTCCGAGTCCGGCTGGCGTGCAGCCGAAACGACCGTGACAAAGCAGGAAGCTGAAAAGCGGGGAATCGACCTCAAATTCGCCGACGCACAGCAGAAGCAGGAGAACCAGATCAAGGCCATTCGTGGCTTCATAGCTCAGGGGGTTGACGCAATCCTCGTAGCTCCCGTTGTCGCCACCGGCTGGGAAGCGGTGCTGAAGGAAGCCAAGGAAGAGGAAATCCCTGTTATCCTGCTCGACCGCCAGATCGAGGCACCTGACGATCTCTACCTCACCGCCGTCACGTCCGACCAGGTTCACGAAGGCAAGGTCGCCGGAGACTGGCTCGTGAAGGAGGTGGGCGACAAGGATTGCAAGGTCGTGGAACTCCAGGGCACCACCGGCTCCTCGCCTGCCATCAACCGCAAGAAAGGCTTCGAGGAAGCCATCGCGGGTCATTCCAACATCACCATCGCCCGTTCGCAGACCGGAGACTTCACCCGCACCAAGGGCAAGGAAGTCATGGAAAGCTTCATCAAGGCGGAAGGCGGCGGCCAGGATATCTGCGCTGTCTATGCCCACAACGACGACATGGCCGTCGGCGCAATCCAGGCGATCAAGGAAGCGGGATTGAAGCCGGGCTCCGACATCAAGATCGTCTCGATCGACGCCGTGCCGGACATCTTCAAGGCCATGGCAGACGGTGAAGCCAATGCGACGGTGGAACTGACGCCGAACATGGCCGGACCGGCCTTCGACGTTCTCGAAGCCTATCTGAAGGACAAGACAGAGCCGCCGAAGTGGATCCAGACGGAATCCAAGCTCTACACGGCCGCTGATGACCCGATGAAGGTCTATGAGTCCAAGAAGGACCTCGGTTACTGATCGAGCCGGAGGGGGCGCTTCGCCGTCTCCTCCCTGAACCCACGGCCGGAACCGTCGCACGCGGTTCCGGCCGCCGGCCGCAGGACATTCCGCACATGGAACCCACTCCCCTTCTGGAAGCGCGCGCCATCGGCAAGAGCTTTCTCGGCATCACCGCCCTCGACAATATAGACTTCACGCTCAACCGCGGAGAGATCCACGCGCTGCTGGGCGAAAACGGTGCCGGCAAGTCGACGCTCATCAAGATTCTTACCGGCGTCTACACCCGCGACAGAGGCAGCGTCATGCTGGACGGGGCAAAGATCGAGCCTGGCAACGTGGCGGAAGCGCAGGCGCTTGGCATTGGTACCGTCTACCAAGAGGTGAACCTGCTGGAGAACCTGACCGTTGCGGAAAACCTGTTTCTCGGTCGCCAGCCGCGACGGTTCGGTCTGGTCGACAAGCGGGAGATGCGAAGGAAGGCGCGAAACCTGCTGGAAGGCTATGGCCTCGACGTCGATGTCGATGCCCTTCTCTCTTCCTACTCCGTCGCCATTCGCCAGATTATCGCGATCGCCAGGGCAGTCGATCTGTCAGGGAAAGTCCTGGTGCTGGACGAGCCGACGGCGAGCCTCGATTCCCACGAGGTTGAAATGGTGTTCGCCGTGCTGCGTCGCCTGCGCGACCAGGGGCTCGGGATCATCATCATCACCCACTTCCTCAATCAGGTCTACGCCATTTCGGATCGCGTTACCGTGCTGCGCAACGGTCGCCTCGTCGGCAGCCGGCCGACCGGCGAGCTGCCGCGCATGGACCTGATCTCCATGATGCTCGGCCGGGAACTCCAGCACATCACCCGGGATCACCACGCCGCGGAGACCACGGTGGAGGCAGGCGAAGCACCGATCCGCTTTTCCGGCTACGGAAAGCGAGGAACCGTTGCGCCCTTCGATCTCGACATCCGACCTGGTGAAGTGGTCGGCATCGCGGGCCTGCTCGGCTCCGGCCGCACGGAAACCGCCTTTCTGCTCTTCGGCGTGGAAACACCCGACAGCGGCACCGCCAGCATCGATGGCGGGGAAGTCCGGATAACTTCGCCAGAGAGCGCTATCCGCCACGGCTTCGGCTTCTGCCCGGAGGAGCGAAAGTCCGACGGTATCATCGGCGATTTTTCCGTCAGCGAGAACATCGCGCTCGCCCTGCAGGCAAGACAGGGGTGGGCAAGACCGATCTCTTCCCGCGACAAGCGCAGCCTGGCTGACGAGTACATCAGGTCCCTCGACATCCGGCCGCCGGATCCGGATCGCCCCATCAAGTTCCTCTCCGGCGGCAACCAGCAGAAGGCGATCCTGGCGCGCTGGCTCGCTACCCATCCGCGCCTGCTGATCCTCGACGAGCCGACCCGCGGCATCGACATCGGCGCCCATGCCGAAATCCTCAAGATGATCGAGAAGCTGTGCACCGACGGCATGTCGCTCGTCGTCATCTCCTCCGAACTGGAGGAATTGACCGCCGTCGCCCACCGAGTGATCGTGCTTGCCGATCGTCGTCACGTGGCCGAACTTACCGGTGAGGCCATCACCGCCGACAACATCATGAAGGCGATCGCAGCGCCATCGCAGACGGAGGCCGCCTGATGAATGCGCTGACCCGACGCCTGCGCCGCATCGCGCCGCAGCTTACCGCACTGGCAATCATCATTGCGCTGATCAGCCTGCTGTCGCCCGGTTTCCTTGACATCACCTTCCAGAATGGCCGCCTCTACGGCAGTCTCGTGGATGTGCTGGTCCGCGCCGCACCCGTCGCGTTGCTGACGATCGGCATGACGCTCGTCATCGCGACCCGCGGTATCGACCTCTCGATCGGTGCCGTCATCGCCATCTGCGGTGCGGTTGCCGCGACGCTGATCAGCGATGGTCACCCCTTGGTGACCGTGATTGCCGTATCGCTTGGCGTAGGCTTGCTGTGCGGCCTGTGGAACGGCTTTCTCGTGGCTGTCCTCGACATCCAACCGATCATCGCCACGCTGATCCTGATGGTTGCCGGCCGCGGCATCGCACAGCTGATCACCGAGGGTGTCATCCTAACCTTCAACAACGAGAGCTTTGCGGCCTTCGGCTCCGGTACCCTCTTCGGCATTCCGATCCCGATCCTGATGTGGGTCGGCGCAGCGCTTCTGGTGGGCCTTCTGGTCCGCCGCTCGGCACTCGGATTTCTCATCGAGGCGACCGGCATCAACCGGCGTGCCGCCATGCTCGCCGGCATTCGCGCCCGCTTCCTGCTCTTCTTCGTCTATGCGGTATCGGGCCTCATGGCGGCGGTCGCCGGGCTGATCGTCACCGCCGACATTCGTGGCGCCGACGCCAACAATGCCGGGCTCTGGCTGGAACTCGACGCCATCCTCGCGGTGGTGATCGGCGGCAACTCGCTCAACGGTGGTCGTTTCTCGATCCTTGCAGCGCTCATCGGCGCCCTGATCATCCAGTCGATCAACACCGGCATCCTCGTCTCAGGCTTTCCTCCCGAGTTCAACCTGGTCATCAAGGCCGGCATCATCATCCTTGTGCTGACGCTGCAGTCCCCGGCGATCGTGGCCCTGCTCGGCTTCCTGAAGCCGGGCCGGCGGACGGCCGAGCCGGTCAAGGTGGAAAGGACCGCGCCATGATCCACGCCCGCAACCTGCCCTTCGTCGCGGCCTTGGCGATCTTCCTCCTCGCCTACCTCGCCTGCATCCTGCAGTTTCCCAACATGCTGTCGACCCGCGTGATCGGCAACCTGCTGACCGACAACGCCTTCCTCGGCATTGCGGCGGTGGGCATGACTTTCGTGATCCTGTCGGGCGGCATCGACCTGTCGATCGGCTCGGTGATCGCGTTCACCAGCGTCTTCGTCGCGGTCATGGTCGGAAGCCTCGGCGTCAATCCGATTATCGCCTTCTGTGCCGTACTCGCCATCTCCACCGCCTTCGGGGCGGCCATGGGGCTGATGATCCGCTTCCTCGGCATCCCGCCCTTTGTGGTGACACTGGCCGGCATGTTCCTCGCCCGCGGCGTCGCCTATCTGATCTCGACGCAATCGGTGCCGATCTCCCATCCCGTGATCGACGCCATTCAGGGCTTCTACTTCCGCTTCCCGGGCGGCGGGCGCCTCACCGCCATGGCCATGCTGATGCTGCTCGTCTTCGTCATTGGAGCCTTCATCGCCGGCCGCACTCGCTTCGGCGCCAATGTCTATGCGATCGGCGGCAACCCGCAGTCTGCCGAACTGATGGGAGTTGCCATCACGCGCACGACCGTCGGCATCTACGCACTCTCCGGCTTCCTCTCTGGCCTCGCTGGCATCGCCTATACCCTATACACCTCGTCCGGCTATTCGCTGGCGACCGTCGGCGTAGAACTGGATGCCATCGCCGCCGTGGTGATCGGCGGCACGCTTTTGACCGGCGGCGCCGGACTTGTGGCGGGAACATTTGTCGGCATACTGATACAGGGGCTCATCCAGACCTATATCGTGTTCGACGGCACGTTATCCTCCTGGTGGACGAAGATCGTGATCGGCATCCTGCTGTTCACCTTCATTGTCCTGCAGCGCGGCATTGTATGGTATTCGGATCGTAAGCTTGCAGAGGGGCGCTTGGCAGAGGGACGCCTGAAGGAGGCATGATTGGGACTGCTTGAATCGACGATCACCGGCCGCAAGGGTCGCAGCAGTCATGCGCATGTGGTCGCGGAACTCGGCAGTGCGATCGTCGCCGGCAGGATTGCCGAAGGCTCCCTGCTTCCCGGTGACGCCGAACTCTCCGCCCGGTTCGGCGTCTCGCGCACGGTGCTGCGCGAAGCGATGAAGACGCTCGCTGCCAAGCGGCTCATAGAACCCAAGGCCAAGGTCGGAACGCGCGTTCTCGATCGTTCGAAGTGGAACTTCTTCGATGCGGACGTGCTCGGCTGGCGCTGCCAGTCCGGGCTGGACTTCGACTTCATTGAGCACCTCGCCGAGATGCGGATGGCGCTCGAACCCGCAGCGGCAGCCGCAGCGGCACGGCGCGCCTCCAATGACGACATCGTCCAGCTCTATGCCATCGCGGCAAGGTTTGACGATCGCAGCCACACGCCAGAAACCATCGCGCAGGTGGACCTGGAATTCCACCAGGCGATCGCGCGCATGTCCGGGAACCCTTTCATGCGATCGGCAAGCGCCATCGTCGAAGCGGCGCTGGCGATTTCCTTCCAACTCTCTTCGCCGGCTGCATCCCCGGAAAAGATCGCCGAAGTTGCAAGTAATCACCTTCGTATCGCCCATGCGATTGCCTCGCGCGATCCGGAGAAGGCGGTGCAGGCCATGCGACACGTGATCGAGGTGGGCAAGAGCCGCATTCGCGCGTCCATCGCACCTTCCTCCGCACCTGGCCCGAACGAAACGTCAGCCCCCCTGCCCGTCGCCTCCGCCTCCTGACGTCTTCCTGCGGCGTCCGGCGGTCAGATCTTCAAGAGTGGCCGGCCGAAATTCCCTCGCATCCACCCCGACGTCGAACTGCCGCGGCATCGGCTTCAGCCGCCCATGCGAATGGCCATGCAGGTTCATCGACTTCCTGCCCATCTGGTTCCAGGTTCGGAAGGGATAATGACAGAGCACGAGCATCTGCCCGTCGATCCGTATTTCCGCATAATGCTGCACGCTCGCCCAGCCCGTCGCCCTGGTGACCGTATCCGGGTCATTGTTGCCGATGATGAGGTGTTTTCTGCCGTTCAGTCGCCGGAGCAACATGTCCGGCTCACCCTGCCGGGCCCACATGAAGTCACCCAGGTGCCAGAGTTCGTCATCCGGGAGAACCGTTGCGTTCCACAGGTCGATCAGAGCCTCGTCGTGTTCGGCCCTGCTGGAAAACGGCCGACGGTCGATCGCCAGGACCCGAGGGTCGGAGAAATGCGTGTCGCTCGTGAAATAGATCATGCGGCAGCAAACGCACCAGTCACGCCATCGATCCTCCAAGTCGGCCTCACCTGACGAAGGTCAATTCGGATCGTTGCGCTGCTTCGTCGACTCTGACATGGTCGCGGAAATTAGAATCAACTGATATTGCATTTACGCCAGCAGGTTAACCGTGTCGCTCGAAACGATCGTCAGTCATCAGCAGGAAGGCATTGCCGCAAGGCTGCGCGGCCTCGGGCACGACAGCAACCCGTTCCTTGCACGTGAACTCCTGCCGCAGGCCACAGGCGAGCCTGCAGAAGAATGGCGCTCGAAGGCGGAAGCCTGGCTTTTCGGCTGGCTCATCGAGAATGCCTGGCGGCAGGACGATCCGTAAGCCTCGCAATCCCTACTTGTAGACCGGCATTGTCTCGGGCGGCTGGTAGTCGGACGGCGCAGTCGTCGTGCAGGCGGCAAGCATCAGGACGGCGATCAGGGCAAGAATTCTCACGGCGGTCTCCAGTATTCTACGCCGTTCAGATTAGGCGAAGATTCTTACCAGGACCTGAACCACCCACCCTGGAACATGGCCGGGAACTCCTCGGTCCGACCTGCATTCTAGACCTGAAATGTCGAACGCGGAGAATGCCATGAAGTCCCTCGTGTCGCTGGTCCTCGGAGTAGGCCTCGCAGTAGTCCTGTTCATCGGCGGGTTCATGGGCTTCAGCTGGCTTATCTCCGAGGAGGAGCCGCACCGCTTCGCCAATCTCGACGGGACGCCACTGTGGACGAATGATCCCGTCCCGGTGAACCGCGAGGCCCAAAGCTACGAACGGATCGCGGCGGTACCAGTGCCACCGGTCTTCGCGGCGATGGCCGTGGATGTTCCCGACGAGGTGGAAGAGGAGATGCGGCTGGCTTCGAGGGCCCGACAGGAAGCAGATCCAGGTCTAGACCAGACCGCAACCGGGGCGGTGGATCCCATGGACCTCGCCTCCACCGCGCATGCACACTGGTGCTCAGGCCAGTATCGCTCCTATCGCGTCGAGGACAACAGTTATCAGCCTTATAACGGCCCGCGCCGGGAATGCGAGTCGCCCTATATGGCTGATCTTGACGTGATTGCATCGCGGGATGCAAATCTGCCGGACGAAGCTGTCTACGAGGATATTGCCCAATCAAGCCTTCCCGCTGCGGAACCGATTAGTTTCAACGGCTCGACCCGTGCTGCCAACATGGAAGCGCCTATGGATGCGCATGTGGAATGGTGCCTGCAGCGATACAGGTCCTACCGTCCGGAAGACAACAGCTATCAACCCTATGACGGGGCCCGGCGACAGTGCATGTCGCCATTCGGCTGAGCAGCCGACATCCGTAATGTCGGCGTGACGGCGGCTTTGCAACCGGGATCACGCCACCTGAAACATCATCTCCCGATGATAGTACTTGAAATAGGCATGCACCTTCGCCGCGGTGTTGGAGCAGCCGTCGAACTCGACGCCGATCCGGCCATTGCGGAACCAGCGTATGTGCGCCTCCACCGTGCACAAGCCATCGCAGGTCAGCTTGACCGAAGTCCCCACCATACCTCGAAAGCTTCCCTTGATCTCGATTGCGGCGCCGCTCGTCGATAGGTCCCGCAAAAGGCCCGGCGTTTCCAGGCCCATGTAGATGACCGTCACCTCCGCGAAGGTCTGCCGCCGGAGCGTCCTCCTTGTCTTTCTACCCCCTGCCTTCCCGCTCAGTTGGTGCATGTCAACAGTTCCTCACGCTGCTTCAGAGGAAAGCGTGGCACCCACCCGTTACAGCGGGATTGAAGAGAATGCTAAAAATTGACAAAAGACAGACTTTTTCTGACTCCCACTCAGAAATCGCATAGGACTTCAGTCCCTATCCCCGGTTCACCTGCCGTTCATACTGGCAGGACCACACTGGCGGCATGACTGATTATCAACCCAACCTCAGGCCTCTGGAGCCCGCTGAATTGCAGCTTCTGGAATGCGTTCTGAACCTTGTCTGTCAGCGGCGGGGGCTCGAGAAGACCAGCGTGGAAGCCGAGAACATCGCGGCCGATCTTGTCCAGCTTTACGAGCGCGGCGTGCGGCAGGAGGTCGACTTCGGTGCCTTGATGAGCTGAATCACGCGGAGGGCCGATAGCGCCCAACGACTGCCGGACTTTAGTCCGAGATGCGTTTTTCAGGGAACCCGCACCATCTGTGAACATTTTGTCTTCAGCAAATTCTGGAGTGCATCATGAAGGTGGTCTTGTCTATCCTGGGCGGGCTTTGCTTTTCCGTCATCACGTTCGTAGCTGGTCTCGTTGCAGCAACCCTGTATTTCTCCTCCGGCGATGAAAAGAAACAGCTGGCGGACACGACCGATCTATGGACCAACCATCCGGTGCGGATCGACGCCGCGAGCAACAACTTCGAACGCCTCCCCAGCCGGGCGGCGACACCAGAGCCGGCGTTGGCGGCCAGCCAGAATCGATCCCGGCCGCCCGCAAGTGCAGGAACGGCAATGGCCGCCGTAGGCGACACCGCTGATGGCATGGAAAACGTGGCGATCGACACCACGACGACCGGCTCCATATCCCCTGATCAGATGGAAACATCCACCGGCGCTTCCGAGGAGCCGCAGTTGAGCGAGGCGCATCTTGAGTGGTGCTCCTCGAGGTATCGGTCGTACCGCCCCCGGGACAACAGCTACACGCCCTACAGCGGCGGCCGGCGGGAGTGCAAGTCGCCCTTCTCGACGACGCCGCAGAACCAGGCTGCCTGGTCCGACGAAGACAGGATCTCGCCGCCCCCCGCGGCAGAAGACAGTTTCGCGGAGGACGCGGCGGAACCCGCGAATCAGAACGTGGAGCAGGCAGCGGCAGATGAAATGCCCAGCAGCTACGGCACCTGGGATCACGCAAAATCCTGCTTCGCCCGCTACCGCTCCTATCGCCCCGAGGACAATACCTACCAACCCTACGGCGGCGGCCCCCGTCGCCAGTGTCGGTAGGCGCTTCGGGCGAGCGGCCTGGCTGGACGGTGAGATTGAATTGATATGAGCGAATGGTGGGCCCGGAGGGACTCGAACCCCCAACCAAGCGGTTATGAGCCGCCGGCTCTAACCATTGAGCTACAGGCCCTGCCAGACTGGCATCGGGTGGCGCAATGGTTCGCCGGCCCGTGGCCCCGCTCTAACGCAATTCCGCCGCCGCCTCAAGCCGTTGCCGCATTCGCTTCACAATCGCAGACCACCAATGACGGATTGCCCACCTCCGAGAGGAATCACGATGCATCCGTCCCTCCCCGTTTTCCATCCGACCAGCGCCCTGCCGTCGCTCCTGTCCCGCCTGTCGCTCGGCGGACTTCTCGTCCTGGCGGCCGTCGCGCCGGCCACTGCGCAGGAGCCCTCGCCACAGCGCGAGCCGGTGATCCGCGTCTCAGCACAGGGCGAGGCCTCGATTGCGCCGGATATTGCCATCGTCAACTTCTCGGTTGTTCGCAATTCCGATACGGCGCAGGTCGCGATGGACCAGAACAGCCAGGCCATGAACGCCGTCATGGCGGCCTTGAAGTCGCAGGGCGTAGAGCCGAAGGATATCCAGACCGCCAACTTCTCGATCCAGCCGCAGTATCGGCATTCCCAGCCCAAGGAGGACGGCACGATCGATCCGCCGGAGGTCGTCGGCTACGAGGTCACCAACACGCTGATGGTGAAGATACTCGACGTCGCGAAGGTCGGCACCATCCTCGACCGCGTCGTGAAGCTCGGCGTCAACCAGGGCGGGCAGATCAGCTTTACAAACGACGACCCGGAGGAAGCGCTGACTCAGGCGCGCAAACAGGCGGTCGAACGGGCGGTCGCCAAGGCACGCGTTCTCACGGAAGCGGCAGGCGTCAGGCTCGGCCGCGTGATCGAGATCGGCGAACAGGCCCAGGCCCCCAAGCCGCAACCCATGTACCGCATGGCCATGGCCAAGGAGGCCGCCTCCGATGCGGTTCCCGTCGCGGCCGGCGAGAATACCTACACCGTCCGGGTAGACCTGACCTTCGCCCTGGAACAGTAGGACGGATAAGAAAGGCCCCCGCGAGCCTGATCTCGCGGGGGCCTTCTTGCATTTATCGTCGATGTTGATGGCAACTGTTATCGACGGATGACCGGGCAACCGCGGTCATTCGCAAAGACGATGCGGTCGCGGCCATGCCGGTCACGGCCGACGACGGTGACGGTGCGGCGATCGACATCGACCACGCGCGCACGTCGCAGCCCCATGCGGCTGGCCTTTTCCTCCGCGAGCCATGGGTCGCAACGACCTCCGCGGTCACGGCGCGGACGTTCCCACCGGTCGCGGCGATGGTCGCGGTCGTCCCATCCGTGCTGAACGAAGATGCGGAATTCAGGCCCTCCAGCGGCTGCCGTGGACGCGGTGGCGGTGAGGCCGGAAAGCGCGACGAGGGCGGCAAGGCCGGTCTTGACGAGGATGTTGGTCATGGAAGTGTCTCCCGAGAAGGGCCAGAACCTGGCGCCGTTGAATTCTCCCGTCCGCCGGGATTGAAGGCACCCTAGTTCCGGGCCGCTGAACGCCGTCCGAATCCCTTGTTCAGCAGAGGTTCATCAGCATCAGGGGGAAAGATGAAGCACGACGTTGCGGCTATGCGGGCGGTCGCGATGCTCGAAGAGATAGATGCCTTGCCACGTCCCGAGCGCCAGCCCGCCCGTATTCACCGGGATCGCAAGCGATACGGCCATCAGCGCCGCCTTGATGTGGGCCGGCATGTCGTCCGGTCCCTCCATCGTATGCGTCACCCAGGCCATCGACGGTGCGTCGGACGGCGGCACGAGGCGCGAGAAGAAGGTCTTGAGGTCGCGCTGCACATCGGGATCGGCATTTTCCTGAACCAGCAGCGAGCAGGACGTGTGCCGCACGAAAACCGTCAGCAGCCCCTCCTCTACCCCTTGCCGCCTCACGAACTCCGCAACCTCGTCCGTGAATTCGTAGAGGCCCTGGCCCCGCGTCTGGATCGTCAGTTGCGTCTGCGGCATGAAGCGTCCTTCACCTTGAGATGAGCGCCCGAGGGCGCCCGCTCACAGTGTCAGAAACGCCTGAAAGCCGCCATAGATCATCCGCTTTCCGTCGAAGACCTGCTTCCAGTCTTCCCCGGCCAGCCGCGGGTCGGCCATCACCTTGGCGAGGATTTCGTCGCGGCTTGCACGGTCCTTGTAGGTGATCCAGGAAAAGACCACCGTCTCCTCTTCCGTCGCCTGGACGGAACGCGGAAAGGACGTCATCTCCCCATAGGGGATGTCGTCGCCGATGCACTCCACGTAGGAAAGCGCGCCATGCTCCATCCATACGTCCCCGGCCGTGCGCGCCATTTCCTTGTAGGCCTCGAGCTTCGCCTTCGGCACGGGCACGATGAAGCCATCCACATAAGCCATTGTCTTCCTCCTCCTGTTGCTCGGATGCAGCAAGGACGAATGACCGGACGGCGATCCGACACCCGATGGTGATTTTGCCGATGTTCGCGTCAGAAGCGGGTGATGACGCTGATCCCCGGTGTTGTCGCGCGGTCCAAGGCCATCAGCCCCGACACCGCCTCTTCCAGCGTGATGCGCGACGAAATGAGCCGCGATGGCTCCATCCGGCCGGCGGCGATCATCGATAGCATGGCATCATAGCGCCAGGCCTGCATGCCATGGCTGCCGTAGATCTCGAGCTCGTGGCCGATCACCTGCGCCATGGAAATCTGCGGCGTCGAATGCTCGCCGAGCATCAGCCCGACCTGGACGTGGCGACCCCGCCGGCGGAGGTTGCGGATCGAGTTGAAGCAGGTCACCGGATGCCCGAGCGCATCGATCGAGACATGCGCCCCGCCCCCGGTGATCTCCCGCACCGCCTCGACCGGATCATCGATCTCGCTGGCGTTTAAGGTCGCGACAGCGCCGCAGGCGCGAGCCAGCGCCAGCTTCTCTTCGGAAAGGTCGATGCCGATGGCGTTTGCCCCGAGCGCCGTCGCGATCATAATGGCCGAGAGGCCGACGCCGCCGCAGCCATGGACGGCAATCCACTCGCCGGGCCCGGTGCGCGCCTGGTCCGCGACCGCGCGGAAGGAGGTGGCGAATCGGCAGCCGAGGCTGGCGGCGGTTGCATCATCGATCTCTTCCGGCAGATGCACGAGATTGGTGTCGGCATAACCGATCGCCACATATTCTGCGAACGAGCCCCAATGGGTGAAACCCGGCTGGAACTGGTTCGGGCAAACCTGCTGGTTGCCAGAATGGCATTCGCCGCAGTGACCGCAACCGGAGACGAAGGGGACCGTCACCCGGTCGCCGACCTTGAAACGCATCACGCCCCTGCCGGTCGCCACCACTTCGCCGGCCAGTTCATGGCCCGGCACATGCGGCAGGCGGATATCCGGGTCGTGCCCCATCCAGCCATGCCAGTCGCTGCGGCAAAGGCCGGTGGCGCCGACCTTGATGACGACGCCGTCTCCGACTGGATTGGGGTCGGGAAGGGTCAGGATTTGCGGCGCCTTCTCGAAGGCGTCGTAGAGCATGGCTTTCATGGGGTCCCTCGTTTGCCCGGAGCATAACTCGCAGGAACGGTCGGTCAATCGGCGAAACCCGACAGAAGTTCGACCTCAGGAGCCTGGAAAGCCGCGCCTCCGCCATTCGCTGCGTGGGACAGGAGCGCCGATGCGGAAGGCAAAGCTCAACACCTTGGTGGCCTCCTCGTTGATCTGGCATCGGAAGCTCAGGTCGTACCATGCCCCTTCGGCGCGGAACGCGGTCCGCTGGAGTTCGAGCACGGTGCCTTCCGAAAGCGGGGACCGCGGGATGAAGTCGGGATCCTGCGGGGGCGACGCGTTGCGCAACTGCTCCGTCAGCTCGGTCTCGCACAGCTGGGTCGCCCGCATGGCGCGGGGCATACCCTCCATCGCGGTACGCGCAACGGGGTCTTCCGTGATGTCCGGGGAAAACAGCGTCCTCGTCTCGGCCAGCGTCTCGGCAGGCTCCTCGGCCGCCTGCTCCGGTGTCTCGGCAGCCTCCGCGCTGGCCTCCGGTGGCGCGGTTGTCAGGCCGGCGACTTCGGCATCGTCCTGCGATTCGGCAGCCAGTTCCTCCGGCGCTTCAGGCGGGGGCGTCTGCGAAGCTTCGTCCGCTTGTTCCTGCGCTTCCGGCGCGTCGGCCCCTTCCTCGGACGAATTGCCCTCGGGCGAGACCCGCGGTCCCGTGGTTTCCTCACCGAACTCAAAAACGGGCCGGAGCGTCGGGATGGGCGGTGCCGAAGCGGCCTCTTCCTCGGCAGGAGGCTCCGGCGCCTGATCCTCCTCGACGGGTGGCGGTGGGGGCGGCTGCTCCTCGGCGGCTTCCTGCTCAGCCGGCTCGGACTCGGGTTCCGGTTCCGGTTCCGGTTCTGGCTCGGGTTCGGGTTCGGGTTCGGGTTCGGGTTCGGGAGGAGGTTCGACGATCTCCACCGTCACCGTCTCCTCCTCCGGCGGTGTCGGCAACTCCAGCGGCAGGCCGACAATCAGGATCGCAGCGACAAGAAGATGCGCAACGACGGAGACCGGAATGCCCCATCGAAAATCGCTGCGCGGCTTGTGCTGATCATCCTGCATGGTCGTCGATGTAAGGCTCCTGCCAGACAAGATCGATAGCCGCGGCCATATTCGGCGCAAAAAGAAACCCGGCCGCAAGGCCGGGTCCCGTTCTGACAGGAAGGGCTGCTTAGCTGTCCAGGAAGCTCCGGAGCTTCCTGGAGCGGCTCGGATGCTTCAGCTTGCGCAGTGCCTTCGCCTCGATCTGGCGGATACGCTCGCGGGTCACCGAGAACTGCTGGCCGACCTCTTCGAGAGTATGGTCGGTGTTCATGCCGATGCCGAAGCGCATGCGCAGCACGCGCTCTTCACGAGGCGTGAGAGAAGCGAGGACACGGGTCGTCGTTTCCCGCAGGTTCGCCTGGATCGCCGCATCGATCGGCAGAAGCGCGTTCTTGTCCTCGATGAAATCACCGAGGTGGCTGTCTTCTTCGTCGCCCACAGGCGTTTCGAGCGAGATCGGCTCCTTGGCGATCTTCAGGACCTTGCGGACCTTTTCGAGCGGCATGGCGAGCTTTTCGGCCAGTTCTTCCGGCGTCGGCTCGCGACCGATCTCGTGCAGCATCTGGCGCGATGTCCGGACGATCTTGTTGATCGTCTCGATCATA
This sequence comes from Pseudorhizobium flavum, assembly GCF_044142885.1. Taxonomy (NCBI): domain Bacteria; kingdom Pseudomonadati; phylum Pseudomonadota; class Alphaproteobacteria; order Hyphomicrobiales; family Rhizobiaceae; genus Pseudorhizobium; species Pseudorhizobium flavum. The sequence continues at coordinate 225,540 of NZ_JBIOKZ010000002.1, read as the reverse complement.
TGCACCGGAATGCGGATCGTGCGGGCCTGGTCGGCGATCGAACGGGTGATCGCCTGCCGGATCCACCAGGTGGCATAGGTCGAGAACTTGTAGCCCCGGCGATACTCGAACTTGTCGACCGCTTTCATCAGGCCGATATTGCCTTCCTGGATGAGATCCAGGAACTGCAGGCCGCGGTTCGTGTACTTCTTGGCGATCGAGATCACGAGACGCAGGTTCGCCTCGACCATTTCCTTCTTGGCGATGCGGGCTTCCCGTTCGCCCTTCTGGACCATCGACACGATGCGGCGGAACTCGGCAATCGAAATGCCGGTCTCGGTCGCAAGGTTCTGGATCTCCTGGCGGATCTCGCGGATCGTCTGGTTCTCCTCGCGGGCGAAATCCTTCCAGCCGCGTGCGGAGAGGTTGGCGATCGACTTCATCCAGTTCGGGTCGAGTTCGGCACCCTGATACTGCTCCAGGAACGAATCGCGCTTGACGCCGTAGGATTCCGCCAGCCGAAGCAGGCGGCCTTCATTCTGCATCAGGCGCTTGGAAATGTCGTAGAGCTGTTCGACGAGGCTCTCGATGCGGTTCTGGTTGAGCGACAGCGACTTCACTGCCGTGATCAGCTGATCCTTGAGCTCCTTGTAGCGACGCTCCTGGCCGGACGACAGCGTGCCGGTGCAGGAGAGGCGTGCCTCGACCTGCTGGTCCTGAAGCTTGCGCAGCTTCTTGTAGGTGTCGGCGATGACGTCGAGGGTTTCCATGACCTGCGGACGCAGTTCCGCTTCCATGGCGGCAAGAGACAGGCTCGACTCGTCGTCGTCCTCCTCTTCCTCTTCCGCAGGCAGGCCTTCACCGCCGACGGCCGTGATGTCGTCGTCGTTTGCGGCAGTCCGCGTCTTGCGGGCCTTTTCCTTCTCTTCGGCCGCCTTGCGGTCGGCTTCAATCTTCTCAGGGCTCTGGAACTGCGGGGCAGCCTTTGCCTCGGGACCGGAATAGGTGGTTTCGAGATCGATGATCTCGCGCAGGAGCGTCGTGCCTTCGTTGAGTTCATCGCGCCAGATGATCAGCGCCTGGAACGTCAGCGGGCTTTCGCACAGGCCCGCGATCATCGTCTCGCGGCCGGCCTCGATGCGCTTGGCGATGGCGATCTCACCCTCGCGAGAAAGAAGCTCCACCGAGCCCATCTCGCGCAGGTACATGCGCACCGGATCGTCGGTACGATCGGTGGGCTCCTTCTTCTTTGCAGTCGCGAGCGCGGTGCCGGAGGTCGGGGCGATTTCGCCACCCTCGCTCTCACCATCGTCGGAGCTGTCGTCGTCGTCGGCGGTGGCCTCTTCGGCCTCGTCATCCTCGACGACATTGATCCCCATGTCCGACAACATGGACATGGTATCCTCGATCTGTTCGGACGTGACCTCTTCGGAGGGCAGGACCGAATTCAGCTCGTCCATCGTCACATAGCCGCGCTTCTTGGCGGCCTTGATCATCTTCTTGACCGCGTCATCCGAAAGATCGAGAAGCGGTCCATCCTGCGTACCTTCGCGCTCGGTTTCCGCTTCTTCGTTCTCTTTGACTTTGGTTGCCATGAATTTTCGCTTTCCCTGAACGCCACCTCGCCGCGGTGGCCGCCGGCTGGGATCAAGTCCTCAGCCGCGAATCACTGTTCAACACGTACGGAATGATCTTTAATTCCGGATTACCACCGAGGCGGACGTCAACTGCCGAGACCGCTGGTCCACGCATCGCCGCTCGTGGCCCGGTGTGCTTGACCCACTCCACCTTTTCTGCCTGCTGTGGTGATTCCCACAAATTAACGCTCCGTCAAGCTTTTCTAAGGCGATCAGCCTGTGAAAAGTGGAAAAACCGTCTGTCTCTTGGGCTTCGAGGTCTACGCGCACACGTTTCGCCCGATATGTAGTCAGTGGTCGTAGAATGACAAGGGCATCCACCGCCCTCTAGCCCTCAACGGCCACTGCTACACCCACAGGCTTTCCTCGAACTCCTGATTCGCTTCAGCCATGACTGACGGCGGGGCCTTTTACCCGCCCCGACATGACGCCGAACCCGTCGATGATCGCCTCCTGGTTCTCAAGCCGGGCAATCTCCAGTTGGACCTCCGAAAGAGCCCTGATCAGCGCCGACCCTCGCTCGACCTCGTCCGAACCGGCTTCCGCCAGTTCGCGCTCCAGCTCGATCTTCTGCCACCGCAGCTCCTTGTTGCGGGAATGCAGGGCAAAGGCTTGGCGGTAGGCCTGCACAACATCATGCAGGTCAGCCTCCTCGGTCGCCGTCCAAAGGCGTGCATTGCGAATCTGCTGGTTCATCACCTTCAGAAGCGCCTCGAAGCCGTTCTCCTCCAACTGTTCCTTCAGGTTCTCACGCTCCAGCCGCGCCCCGGCCTTCGCCACCACCGTCAGGAGGCAGGACCAGAAGCGTTGCAGGTCGCGGTTCTCGAACTCGATGCCGGCAATTTCGTCATAGTCCTGCAGCAGAAGCTCCGGATGGTTGACGACGGTCAGCGCCAACACGCTCTCGCGCAGCGCCGGCAGGTCGCGGTGACCGCGGACGAGCCCGGACCGCGCCAACCGGTCTGACACGGCGACACCGCGTCCCGCAGCCCTTGGACCTTGCGGTGCCTGCCCGCGATCCTGACCCTGCCTCCCACTCCTCGACTGGAAGGTCTGGCGCCGGTCGCCTCCCCGCCCTGCCGACTGGAAAAAGGCATTCAGTCGCTCGCGGACGTCCTGCTGGTAATGGCGACGGACATTTTCGTCCGCGATCACCGACACGACCTGCTTCAACCGCGCCTCAAGCTCGGCGCGCTTTTCCGGCGTGTCGAAATTCGCACCTGCCGTTTCACGCATCCAGATCATTTCGGCCAGCGGCCGTGCCTCCGCGAGTACCCGATCGAAAGGTGCCCGCCCCTCATGGCGGACAAGGTCGTCGGGATCCTTGCCTTCCGGCAGGAGTGCGAAGCGGACGGAGCGGCCAGGCTTGAGGAATGGCAGCGCGAGATCGGCCGCGCGATTTGCCGCTCGCACACCGGCGCCGTCGCCGTCGAAGCACAGCACCGGTTCCGGCGACATCCGCCACAGCAGGTCGAGCTGGTTTTCGGTCAGCGCCGTGCCGAGAGGCGCCACCGCGTTTTCCACGCCCGCCTGGTGGAGCGCGATGACGTCCATATAGCCTTCAACGGCGATGATCGCCGTGCTGTCGCGCTCCCCGGTCCGTCCCTGCGCAGCGCGCCGTGCCCGGGCGAAATTGTAGAGCACCTGGCCCTTGTGGAAGAGCTCCGTCTCGTTGGAGTTGAGATACTTCGCCGGCGCATCGGGCGCCATGGCGCGTCCACCGAACGCGATCACCTTCTCGCGCGCAGACAGGATCGGAAACATGATGCGGTCGCGGAACCGGTCGTAGGAGACCGCGATCCCCTCCCCGTGCACGACGAGCCCGCAAGCCTCGATCTGCTCCTTTGACACACCCTTGCCGGCTAGGTGCTCCTTGAGCGCGTTCCGGCTTTCGGGAGCGTAGCCCAGACGGAATGTCTCGATCGTCCTGCCGGTCAGCCCGCGGTCGCGCAGATAGGCGCGCGCCTTGGCGCCGGCCGCAGTCTGCAACTGGTCCTGGAAAAAGCGCGTCGCCATCTCCATGACGTCGAGAAGCGACATACGCTCCTTTTCCCTCCGCTCTGCCTGCGGATCGGGCTGGGGCAAGGCGATTCCCGCCATGTCAGCGATCTGCTGGACGGCCTCCGGAAAGCTCATCCCCTCCAGGTCGGTCAGGAAGCGGAAATGATCGCCGGAAACGCCGCAGCCGAAGCAATGGTAGCGGCCCTTGCGATCCTCGCAGTGGAAGCTCGGGCTTTTTTCACCGTGGAAGGGGCAGCACGCCCAGTAGTCGCCGCGCGAGATATTGGTCTTCTTGCGATCCCACGTCACGCGACGCGCGACGACTGCCGATATCGGCACCCGGTCGCGGATTTCGTCAAGAAAACTGTTGGAGAAGCGCATCGTTACCTCAAGGCAGACTGTTCCTATAGTGCCTGCGGCTTCATCTATCCATCGTCTAAGGAAACATACACGCTATCCACAGTCCCGGCGCGCGGAAACAGAAAGGGGCGGAGCCTTCGAGACCCCGCCCCTCCGACCACTATCGGCGACTGTGTTACTTCAGCATGTCCTTGACCATGCCGGACGCCTTGGCGAAGTCCATCTGGCCGGGATACTTCTCCTTCAGCGCGTTCATGCACTTGCCCATGTCACGCAGGCCCTGGGCACCTGTCTCGCTGATGACGGACTGGCAGAGCTGACGGACTTTCTCCTCCGGCAGTTGCTCCGGCATGAAGCTCTTGATGACGCCGATTTCCTCGCGCTCCTGCGTCGCAAGCTCGGCGCGTCCAGCTTCCTCGTAGATCTTCGCGGACTCTTCGCGCTGCTTCACCATCTTCTGCAGGATCTGCATGATGTCGTCATCGCTGACGGGATCCTTGCCGACGCCACGATTGGCGATGTCGCGATCCTTGATCGCCGTCTGGATGAGACGTACGGTCGAAAGGCGCCGGTTGTCCTTGGCCTTCATCGCGTCCTTCATTGCACTGGCGAGCTTGTCTCGCATCATTGTCTCTGCTCCTTCGGAAAGCCGGCGCATGGATGGAATTGCGGCTTTTCCTTGTCATTCGGGCGGCCCTCATAGACAAGCATTCGGCTTCGATCAAATCAAATCCGCCAAGCCCTTGATTTCCATGGATGCGAATTCCACGTAGAAAGAACTCGGCCTAGATTGACCGCTCCGCGCGCTTTGTCTATTTTCCGGCACCTGCACGAGATTTAGGTATTCAAGGCTACGCGGGTCGTCCTGCGCGCCTTTTTCTGCGACCATAGATGGCCCACGCACCCTGCGACTTCAAGTGGCGGGGCCTGCGGGCAGAAGGATAGAGATGACCGCGACTGCTCCCTGGACAAGCAAGAAACCCACCGCCGTTCTCGTTCTCGCAGATGGCACGGTGATCGAAGGCATCGGCATCGGAGCAACCGGCAAGGTGACGGCGGAAGTCTGCTTCAACACCTCGCTGACCGGCTACCAGGAGATTCTGACGGATCCGTCCTATCTCGGCCAGATCGTCACATTCACCTTCCCCCATATCGGCAATATCGGCACGAACGAGGACGATATCGAGGACCTGACGCCTGCCGCCCGGCACGGCGCCGTCGGCGTGATCTTCAAGGCAGACATCACCGAGCCGTCGAACTATCGTGCTGCCAAGCATCTCGACGAGTGGCTGAAGTCGCGTGGCATCATCGGCCTCTCAGGCATCGACACGCGCGCGCTCACCGCCTGGATCCGCGAGAATGGCGCCCCAAACGCGGTCATCGCGCATGATCCGAATGGCGTCTTCGACATCGAGGCATTGAAGGCTGAGGCACGGGCCTGGAGCGGCATCGAAGGCCTAGACCTCGCCAAGGAAGCCACCTCAGGCCAGTCGTCGCAGTGGACACAGACGCCCTGGGTTTGGAACGAGGGATATGGCGAGTCGAACCCAGACGAGGCCAAGTACCACATCGTCTGCGTGGACTACGGCGTGAAGCGCAACATCCTGCGGTTGTTCGCGGGTCTCGACTGTAAGGTGACCATCGTCCCCGCCCAGACCTCGGCGGAAGACATCATGGCGCTGAACCCGGATGGCGTCTTCCTCTCGAACGGACCGGGCGACCCGGCCGCCACCGGCGACTATGCAGTGCCGATGATTCAGCAGGTCCTCGACAAGGACATCCCGACCTTCGGCATCTGCCTTGGCCACCAGATGCTGGGCCTCGCTCTGGGCGCAACGACCGTCAAGATGCACCAGGGACATCACGGCGGAAACCACCCCGTGAAGGACCACACCACCGGCAAGGTTGAGATCGTCTCGATGAACCACGGCTTCGCGGTCGATGCGAACACGCTTCCCAAAGGCGTTGAAGAGACTCACATTTCCCTCTTCGACGGCTCCAACTGCGGCCTGCGCGTCAGCGGCAAGCCGATCTTCTCGGTCCAGCACCACCCGGAAGCATCCCCCGGCCCGCAGGACAGCCACTACCTGTTCCGCCGCTTCATCAACATGGTGCGCGAGCGCAAGGGCGAGCCGGCGCTTGCCGAGCGCTGATCCCGAACGGTCAAGGCCCGCGAAAGCGGGCCTTTTTCATTTGGATCGCACGAGGAGGTAGAAGCGACCGCACAGCATCGCGGCCGCAGCGGCAAGACCGGTGACGAAGCCGAACCAGACGCCTGGACCGCCATAGCCCAGCGGGAAGGCGAAGATCCAGGCACAGGCAAAGCCGATCGGCCAGTAGGCGATCAGCGCGAGAACCATCGGGATCGTGGTGTCCTTGAGCCCCCGCAGAAGTCCCGCCCCCACCGCCTGCAATCCGTCCGCCAGCTGGAAAACGCCCGCAATCACGATCAGCGTCGCCGCATAGTCGAGCACCGCCTGCGCGTCCTCGCGCGTCGTGTCGAGAAAGAGGCTGCCGAGCATCCGCGGCAGGAGGGCAAACATCGTGCTGCCGCAGATCGAGAAGACGAGGCTGACCATGAGCACCGCCACCGCCGCACGCCTCACCCCCTGCATGTCACGTCGGCCGTAGGCGAGCCCGACCCGCACCGTCGCAACCTGAGCCAGTCCGAGGGGTATCATGAAGGCGATGGACGCCAGTTGCAGCGCGATACCATGGGCCGCGAGTTCTCTGGTTCCGATCGTGCCGATCATCAGCGAAGCGGCTGCAAAGAGGCTCGTCTCGGCAAGGATCGTGAAGCTGATCGGCAGGCCGAGCACGAGGTTTTCGCGGATGGCGCCCCAGTCAGCGCGCCAGAAGCGGACGAACAGCTCGTAGAGGTGGGTCTGCGCGCGGCTCTCGATGTAGACGATCATCGCGACACAGCCGATCGTGCTGGCACAGACCGAGGCAACGGCCGCCCCGACCAGACCCCAGGCGGGTGCACCGAAGTTCCCGAATATCAGGGCATAGTTGAGGATGGCATTGGCGAGGAACATGCCGATCGTGACATAGAGAATGATGCTCCCGCGCTCCAGGCCGCTCAGGAAGCTGCGAAGAACCATGAGCGTCAGGGCCGGGAAGATGCCCCATTGCGCCACGCGCAGATAATCCTGGGCGAGTGTCGCGACCTGCTCCTCCTGCCCCAGCAGCATCAGGATCGGCTTGGAGAAGAACAGGATCGGGAACGTGAGAAGCCCATAGGCCAGCACGACCCAGATCCCCATCCGCACCGCGCGCCGCACGGAGGTTACATCACCCTGCCCGACGGCATGAGCCACCATGGGAACGACCGCCGCTGCGAACCCAGAGCCGAAGATGAAGACGATGAAGAAGGCTTGGCTTCCGAGCACCACAGCCGCCAGTTCTATGGTCCCCAGCCAGCCAACCATGATGACGTCGGTGGTGTTGATCGCCATCTGCGCCAACTGCGCCCCCACGAAGGGGATGCCGAGCCCGATGGTCGAACGGATATGGTGCCTCCAGGCATTCACCCCGTTTGGCGGGTCCGAGGAGATGGTGTGGCTGGACATGCGGCGTCTCCAAGCGCAAAAACGCCGCTTCCAGACATGGCAAGCGGCGGCGCGGCGTCGATGCCATACCTAGCGGCGGCCGGAAGCCGCAACAATGCGTCAACAGTCAATGTTATTGATGCGACCGCCAAGAATGTTGATGGCAGATGGGAACCAATCCCGCACGAAGGCGGAACGGAAACGCCTCGCAAGTGGCCGGCGGCTTACAGATCGGCTGAAAAGGTGTCGCAGGCGTTGACATCACCGCTCTCGAAACCGCGACTGAACCATTCCATCCGCTGCGCGGAAGTGCCGTGGTTGAAGCTCTCCGGCACCACATAGCCTTGGCTGCGCTTCTGCAGTGTATCGTCGCCGATCTGCTGCGCGGCATTGAGGGCCTCCTCGAGGTCACCCTGTTCGAGCAGGCCCCTCTGGTCGGTGAACTTGGCCCAGACGCCGGCAAAGCAGTCAGCCTGCAACTCCACGCGAACCGACATGCGATTGGCCTCGACTTCGCTCATCCGCTGCCGAGCCTGGTTGAAGCGCGGCAGCACACCAATGAGGTTCTGAACGTGGTGACCGACTTCATGGGCGATCACGTAGGCTTCCGCGAAATCGCCTGCTGCACCGAACTTCTGCTTGAGCTCCTGGAAGAAGAAGGTGTCGAGATAGACCTTCTGGTCGCCGGGGCAGTAAAAGGGCCCTGTGGCGGCGGACGCAAAGCCACAGGCAGACTGCACCTGGCCCGAGAACAGCACCAGGGTGGGTTCGCGGTAATTCTCGCCGCTCGCCTGGAAGATGCCGTTCCAGGTATCCTCGGTCTCGGCAAGCACTGTCCGGATGAACGCCGCCGTCTCGTCGTCAGCCGGAGCACGGCTGGTCTGTTCCTCGTAGCCACCGCCATCGAGCCCGATATCGCCGCCTGAGAGCAATGTCAGCGGGTTGATGCCGAGGATCCAAGAGATGATCAGGATCAGGATGATGCCGCCGATGCCGATGCCGCCACCGGCCCGGCGAACGCCACCGCGCCCCGCAGGGAGGCGCAGGCCGCCACGCCCGAACGGGCTACGTCCTCCGGCTCCGCGCCGGTCCTCGACATTGCTCGACTGGCGGCGACCTCTCCATTCCATCTCACGCTCTCCTCAGGCTCTTGTGGACCATACAACGCGGCGAAGGCAAAGACGATCCAGTCCCCTGTCACCTACCGTTCTAGGCGACCCGCAGGGCGCTCTTTCCCGGCAGGAAGATCGTCAGGAGGCCCAGGGCTGGCAGGAAGGCGCAAATGGTATAGACCGTGGAAAGGCCATAGCTGTCGGCGAGCACGCCGAGAAGCGCTGCGGCGATGCCGCCGACACCAAAGGCGATGCCGAAGAAAATGCCGGCGATCATGCCCACCCGCCCCGGAACGAGCTCCTGCGCCATCACCACAATGGCGGGGAAGGAGGAGGCCATGAGAAAGCCGATGATTGCCGAAAGAAGGATCGTCATCGGCAGGTTGGCGAAGGGCATCGCCAGGGTGAAGGGCAGCACGCCGAGGATCGAGATCCAGATCACCACCTTCGACCCGAACCGGTCGCCGACCTGACCGCCAACAACGGTGCCGAGCGCAATCGAACCGAGGAACACGAAGAGCATGATCTGCGACTGCTGCACGGTGACCGCGAAGCGTTCGATCACGAAGAAGGTGTAGTAACTGCTGATCGACGCCATGTAGGCGTTCTTCGAGAACGTCAGGATCGTCAGCACCACGAGCGCAATCACTACCGCGCGTCTGGGAAGGCTGTGGGCGTGAAGCGCCTTCTTGCGTCCCTTGCTGGCGAGCATGTGCGCCTTGTACCAGCGCGCGATCCAGGTGAGCACGATGATGCCGAGCAGTGCGATGCCGGAAAACCAGGCGACACTGCCCTGCCCGTTCGGGACGATCAGGAAAGCCGCAAGCAGGGGCCCGATCGACTGGCCGAAGTTGCCGCCGACCTGAAAGGTCGCCTGGGCGAAGCCATAGCGGCCGCCGGCGGCGAGACGGGCGACTCGGGATGCCTCAGGGTGGAAGACGGCGGAGCCGATCCCGACCATGGCCGCGGCAAGCACGAGGATCACGTAGGTATGGGATCCGGCCAGCAGCAGCAGGCCGAGAAAGGTCGAGCCCATACCGATGGGCAGCGAATAGGGATAAGGCTTCTTGTCGGTGATCGTCCCGATGATCGGCTGCAGCAGCGACGCGGTGCACTGGAAGGCAAGCGTCAGCAGGCCGATCTGCCAGAACTCAAGATTGAAGTCGGCCTTCAGCATCGGGTAGATCGCCGAGATCATCGACTGCATGATGTCGTTGAGCATATGGCAGAAGCTCGTCGCCAGGATGATCGGCAGGACGGTCTTCTCGGCCACGGCGGTCGCTGGCGTGCCGATCGGCTGAGAGGTGGCATCGACCATGAAGTCTTCTCCATGCAGTACGCGGCTGCGTCGCCATGCCGCGGAAAACTGCAGGTCTATTCCTGCGGATTCGTCCTGTCCATGCCAATGAACGGGCCCGCAGTACGGCTGTATGCAATTCCTCTTCCCTTGCGCATTTTGGGCGCCATCAATTCCTGTCGATTTGGCAAATTATGGGGTTCCGTTCGCCTCGACATTTGCCTATAAGCCGCGTCTAGCCTCAAAAGACCAAGCTCATGCGCCCGGCCGGTGAACCTTCCACCTTGGCCGGTTTTTCGCGCAGCCAGGAAACGGAAAGAAGCTATGCCCAAGCGCCAAGACATCAAATCGATCCTCATCATCGGCGCGGGTCCGATCGTCATCGGCCAGGCATGCGAGTTCGACTATTCCGGCACCCAGGCCTGCAAGGCGCTGCGCGAGGAAGGATACCGGGTGATCCTGGTCAACTCCAACCCGGCGACCATCATGACGGATCCGGGTCTCGCCGACGCGACCTATGTCGAGCCGATCACGCCCGAAGTCGTCGCCAAGATCATCGCCAAGGAGCGTCCGGACGCACTCCTGCCGACCATGGGCGGCCAGACGGCCCTGAACACGGCGCTCTCGCTGAAGCGCATGGGCGTCCTCGACCGCTATAATGTCGAGATGATCGGTGCCAAGCCGGAAGCCATCGACAAGGCCGAGGACCGTGCCCTCTTCCGCGAGGCGATGGCGAAGATCGGGCTCGAGACGCCGAAGTCTATGCTCGCCAACGCGACTGAGATAAAGGAAAAGGATCGCAACGCACACGAAGCGGAACGCGCGAAGCTGCGGGCAAGCCTTTCCGGTGACGCGCTGGACAAGGCGCTTGATGAACTCGAGAACCAGTGGAACCTCGGCGAGACCGATCGCAAGCAGCGCTACATGAGCCATGCCATGGCGATCGCCGCCCAGGCAATCGATGTTGTCGGTCTGCCGGCTATCATTCGTCCCTCCTTCACGCTCGGCGGCACTGGCGGTGGCATCGCCTACAACCGCTCCGAATTCTTCGAGATCGTCGGATCCGGCCTCGACGCCTCGCCCACAACCGAGGTCCTGATCGAGGAGTCGGTGCTCGGCTGGAAGGAGTATGAGATGGAGGTGATCCGCGACAAGGCGGACAACTGCATCATCATCTGCTCGATCGAGAATATCGACCCGATGGGCGTCCACACGGGCGACTCCATCACTGTCGCGCCGGCACTGACGCTGACGGACAAGGAATACCAGATCATGCGTAACGCCTCGATCGCGGTATTGCGCGAGATCGGCGTGGAAACCGGCGGCTCCAACGTCCAGTTCGCCGTCAACCCGAAGGACGGACGCCTCGTCGTCATCGAGATGAACCCGCGCGTCTCGCGCTCCTCGGCACTTGCCTCCAAGGCCACCGGCTTCCCGATCGCCAAGGTCGCGGCCAAGCTCGCCGTCGGCTACACGCTGGACGAGCTGGAAAACGACATCACCGGCGGCGCCACGCCTGCCTCCTTCGAGCCGTCGATCGACTACGTCGTCACCAAGATCCCGCGCTTTGCCTTCGAAAAATTCCCAGGCGCGGAGCCGACGCTCACCACCGCCATGAAGTCGGTCGGGGAGGTCATGGCGATCGGCCGCACCTTCGCCGAATCGCTGCAGAAGGCGCTCCGCGGCCTGGAAACCGGCCTTACCGGCCTCGACGAGATCGAAATCCCGGGTCTCGAAGATGGCGAAAACGCCAACAACGCCATCCGTGCCGCCATCGGCACCCCTACCCCGGATCGCCTGCGGATGGTCGTCCAGGCGCTGCGCATGGGCATGTCGGAGGCCGACGTTCACGAAGGCTGCAAGATCGATCCTTGGTTCATCAGCCAGTTCAAGGCGATCGTCGACATGGAAGCACGCGTTCGCGAGCACGGCCTGCCGACCGACGCCGAGAACCTGCGCATGCTGAAGGCCATGGGCTTCTCCGACGCCCGCCTTGCCAGCCTTTCCGGCAAGCGTCCGAAGGAGGTTGCCGAACTGCGCAACGGTCTGAACGTGCGCCCGGTCTTCAAGCGGATCGACACCTGCGCCGCCGAATTCGCCTCACCCACCGCCTACATGTACTCCACCTACGAGACGCCCTTCGTCGGCGCGTTGCGCTCCGAAGCGCAAGTTTCCGACCGCAAGAAGGTGGTCATCCTCGGCGGCGGCCCGAACCGCATCGGCCAGGGCATCGAGTTCGACTATTGCTGCTGCCACGCCGCCTTCGCGCTGAAGGACGCCGGCTTCGAAGCGATCATGATCAACTGTAATCCGGAGACGGTCTCGACCGACTACGACACCTCCGACCGTCTGTACTTCGAGCCGCTGACTGCGGAAGACGTGATCGAAATCCTGCGCGCCGAGCAGGAGAAGGGCGAAGTCGTTGGCGTCATCGTCCAGTTCGGCGGCCAGACCCCGCTGAAGCTTGCAGAAGCGCTGGAAAAGAACGGCATCCCGATCCTCGGCACGGCGCCCGACATGATCGATCTTGCCGAAGATCGCGATCGCTTCCAGAAGCTCCTGATGAAGCTCGACCTCATGCAGCCGAACAACGGCATCGCCTATTCAGTGGAGCAGGCGCGCCTCGTGGCGGCCGAGATCGGCTTCCCACTGGTCGTGCGCCCATCCTACGTTCTCGGCGGCCGGGCCATGCAGATCATCCACTCCGAATCCATGCTGCAGACCTATCTGCTCGACACGGTTCCGGGCCTTGTCCCCGAAGACATCAAGCAGCGCTACCCGAACGACAAGACCGGCCAGATCAACACCCTGCTCGGCAAGAACCCGCTGCTGTTCGACAGCTACCTGACCAATGCCGTGGAGGTGGACGTCGATGCGCTGTGCGACGGCGAGAGCGTCTTCGTCTCCGGCATCATGGAGCATATCGAGGAAGCCGGCATCCACTCGGGGGACTCGGCCTGCTCGCTGCCGGTCCGCTCGCTCTCGAAGGAGACGGTGGACGAACTGGAACGCCAGACGACGGCGCTTGCCAAGGCGCTCAATGTCGGCGGCCTGATGAACGTGCAGTACGCCATCAAGGACGGCACGATCTACGTGCTGGAAGTCAATCCACGCGCATCGCGCACCGTGCCTTTCGTTGCGAAGACCATCGGCGCCCCGATCGCCAAGATCGCTGCCCGCATCATGGCTGGCGAGAAGCTGGACGCAGCGATCGGCGCCTATGGGGCAAAGCCCGACCCGCGCAACCTGAAGCACATCGCCGTCAAAGAAGCCGTCTTCCCGTTTGCCCGCTTCCCCGGCGTCGACACGCTTCTCGGGCCGGAAATGCGCTCCACCGGCGAGGTCATCGGCCTCGATACCGATTTTGCGCTGGCCTTCGCCAAGAGCCAGCTCGGCGCCGGCGTCGAACTGCCGCGCGACGGCACGGTCTTCGTATCGGTCCGTGACGAGGACAAGCAGCGCGTCCTGCCGGCCATCCGCATCCTGACGGAGATCGGCTTCAAGGTTCTCGCGACCGGCGGCACCCAGCGCTTTCTGGCCGAACAGGGCATTGCCGCGACCAAGATCAACAAGGTGCTTGAAGGACGTCCGCATATAGAGGACGCCATCCGCAACCGTCAGGTCCAGCTCGTCATCAACACGACCGACGGCAACAAGGCGATCTCGGATTCCAAGTCGCTGCGCCGCGCGACGCTGATGCAGAAGGTGCCCTATTACACCACCATGGCCGGCGCCGAGGCGGCTGCCATGGCGATCCGGGCGCTGAAGGCCGGCAACCTCGAGGTTCGCCCGCTGCAGAACTACTTCTAACCAGCATTTAGAGACCGGTCGGCTGCTGTTGACCGGTTTCTTTTTCTGCTGTATTTAGCCATTCAGTTATTTAACTGGATGGCTAATCATGGCTGATGCCCTTTCGCAGACATTCGCCGCCCTTGCCGACCCCACGCGCCGCGCCATCCTCGCGCGGCTGGCAAGGGGAGAGGCGACCGTTAACGAGCTGGCCGAACCCTTCGACATGAGCCTGCCCGCCGTTTCCAAACACCTGAAGGTTCTGGAGCGTGCAAAGCTGATCTCCCGCAGCCGCAGCGCACAGTGGCGCCCTTGCCGGCTGGAACCCGATACTCTGAAGACCGTCGATGGCTGGCTCGGCGACTACCGCTCCCTCTGGGAACACAGGCTGGATCGGCTCGAGGGTTATCTCGCGACATTGAAGACGGAAGAGAAGGAAGAGCAAGAATGAGCGACAAGATGGAAATTCTCAACGACCGCCTGTTCGAGGTCGACCCGCCTACCCTCTTCGACGCTTTCGCCGACCCGGAGAAGCTGACGCAATGGTGGGGGCCGCACGGCTTCACGAACCGGATCGACCAGTTCGACTTCCGCCCGGGCGGCGACTGGCGCATCACGATGACGGCTTCGAACGGCACCGACTTCGACAACCACTCGACATTCCAAGAAGTCGTGCCCACCGAGCGGATCGTCTTCCTGCATCACCTCCCCATGCACGTCTACACCATGGAGATGCGGTTCGTCGGCGAAAGCGGCGGCACCCGGCTCCATTGGCGCATGCTCTTCGAGCCGACCGAAGAAAACCTGCAGCTCAAGAAGTTCATTGCCGCTGCGAACGAGCAGAATTTCGACCGCCTCGAAGCCCTCCTCAACAGCTGAACGAAGGACGCTGACATGACGACAGTACAGGACGGAAACCGGATCATCGCAGTCGATCGCCTCATCGAGGCCCCTCGGGAGTTGGTTTTCAAGATGCTGACGGAGGCGAGACACCTCGATCAATGGTGGGGCCCCGATGGCTTCAGGACTGAAACGCACGAGATGGACTTTTCCGTCGGTGGCCTCTGGCGCTACACGATGCATGGTCCGGACAAGGACTGGCCGAACTGGATCCGCTACAAGGAGATCACCCCGCCCGGCCGGATTGCCTATGACCATGGAGCCGAGATCGGAGAGCCCGCGTGGTTCGAGGGCACCATTACTCTTACGTCCGAAGGCGAAGGAACCCGCATCACGATCACCCTCATCTTCCCCACACCGGAAGCACGCGAAGAATCGATGAAGTTCGGCGCGGTCGAAGGCGGCAGGCAGACACTGGCGCGGCTCGACGCCTATGTCACGGCACCGCTGACACAAGCCTGAGCGATGGTCGGCGCTTGCCAGATCTGACACTTGTCAAGCGCCCCTTTTCGATGAAATCTCCGCCGGTTTTTCCGGGAGAACAACGATGGCGGCACCTGTTGAAACGCCTCAACATGCAGGCAGGCGCGAATGGATCGGCCTGTCCGTCCTGTCGATCGCCTGCCTGATTTATTCCATGGATCTGTCGGTGCTGTTTCTGGCAGTGCCTGCAATTGTCGCCGATCTCGATCCGTCGGCGGCGCAACTCCTGTGGATCAATGACATCTACGGTTTCATGGTCGCAGGCTTCCTGATGACCATGGGAACCCTCGGCGACCGTATCGGCCGGCGGCGGGTCCTGTTGATCGGAGCGTTCGCCTTCGGCGTCGCCTCGGCCCTCGCCGCCTTTTCGCAGACAGCCGGGCAACTGATCGCCTCACGAGCGCTGTTGGGTATCGCCGGAGCGACGATCGCTCCCTCGACCCTCTCGCTGATCGTCAACCTCTTCCGCAATGAAGCGGAGCGAAACAGGGCCATCGGCATCTGGGGCACGGCGTTCGCATTGGGAGGTCTCGTCGGCCCGCTGATCGGCGGACTGCTGCTTCAATACTTCCACTGGGGTGCGGTCTTCCTCATCAACATTCCGGTCATGCTGGTGCTCCTGGCCGTCGCGCCGTTCCTGCTGCCGGAGTACAAGAGCGACGACGCCGGCCGCCTCGATCTCGTGAGCGTGCTGCTGTCGCTGGCGACGGTTCTGCCCGTGATCTACGGCATCAAGCACATGGCCGCTGACGGGTTCGAGCTCATGCAGCTGCTGTATCTTGCTGTCGGGCTTTTCTTCGGCACCGTCTTCATTCGGCGCCAGAAGCGGCTTTCCGATCCCCTGATCGACCTCGCCCTGTTCCGGAATCCCGCCTTCAATGCCTCTCTGCTGGTCAATCTCGCCGGCATCTTCTTCGTCTTCGGCGTCTTCCTGTTCCAGAACCTCTTCCTTCAGCTCGTGCTCGGGCTCTCACCCCTGAAGGCCGCCCTCTGGTCCGCACCGTCAGCCCTGGTGTTCACGATCATGTCCTTGCAGGCCTACCGCTTCACAAACCACTTCGGCCCGATCAGGACCGTCCTCGGCGGGCTGGTGGTGAACGCGGTCGGCACGGCGGCCATGGCCGTCGCGGCTTACTCAGAGAGCCTGCTCGGCATCCTCGGCGCCAGCATGATCATCGGCCTCGGCTTCGTTCCCGTCATCCTGACGACCACCGGTCTGATCGTTGGCACGGCGCCGCCGGAGCGGGCGGGTTCAGCCTCGGCGATCTCGGAGACAAGCGCCGAGTTTGGTGGAGCGCTCGGCGTCGCCCTCCTCGGCAGCCTGGCAACGCTCGTCTACCGGACGGCGATGAACGGCACAGATCTTAGGGGGCTCAACGCCCAGCAGGCGGAAGCAGTGTCGGAGACACTCGCCGGTGCAGTGGAGACTGCCCAGCAGCTTCCAATCTCGGCGTCGGCCATCTGGCTTTCGGCGGCAAAGAGCGGCTTCGCGCTGGGCTTCTCGCTCTGTTGCATCGTCGCCACCGCCACCTTGCTTCTCCTCGCCCTGCTTGCCCGCCGCGTCTATGCCGCAGCCCGGATCGACGAAAGCGCATTGGCATCCCACTGAACCGGGCGCAGCTCAACCGGTTCATGCAAAGCCTGCCGCAAGCGTTTGAACGGACTCGATATCCTGACGGAAGCGGATCATCTCCTTCGCCTTCAGGTCTGGGTCAGGGATGCGCAGCAGATAGGACGGATGGACGGTCGCAAAGAGGATCTGTCCATCCTCCATGGTCAGCGGCTTGCTTCGGACATCCGCAAGCTTCTGCTTCTCGTCCGTCAGTGCAAAATAGGCCGTCGCTCCCATGGCGACGATCAGTTTCGGCTGCACCAGATCAAGCTCCTGCTTCAGCCACCAGCGGCATTGCTGGATCTCGCCTTGGTTCGGCTTCTGGTGGATGCGCCGCTTGCCACGCGCCTCATACTTGAAGTGCTTCACCGCATTCGTGACGTAAAGAGAATGCCGATCAAGTCCCACCTCCTGCAGAACACTATCGAACACCTGCCCCGCCGGCCCCACGAAGGGCTTGCCGGCAAGATCCTCCTGGTCGCCCGGCTGCTCCCCGACCACCATCACCTTCGCCTGCTCCGGCCCCTGCCCGAAGACGGTTTGCGTCGCCATGCAGTGGAGCGGGCAACGGGTGCAGTGTCGCGCCTCTTGCCTGACCGCCTCCAGTGTTCCCGCAGGAGCCGATGCAACCGGCGGCACGCTTGCCGCGGCAGCCTGAAGCCGATGGTGAAACGGCAGGGGCTCACTTGCAGCCTTTGCCGCCATCTCCAGCACGTTGCGCTCGGCATTGGCGATAAGACCCGGAATAAGCTCCGCCTCAGGCAGGTTCTTCCAGTATTTCTTGGGCATCTCGGCCGTCATCGCCTTCACCTTCAATCGAGCAGGATTGAAGATGGATGCATAATAGGTCCGCCATAGATCATCCGTCTCGTCCTTGAGATCCGGCTTTTCCGCCGGCTCGGTCGTCGTGCGCAATGTCTCGCCATCCCAGGACGCTGATCCCTTGGGTGTCGCGATCAGCCAGTCCATGTCGTTGAACCGGCGCTGGAAGAACGGAGCGACCCGCTCGACGATGAAATGATCCGGATCGAACCAGGCGACGAAGCGCCGCCGTCCGGCCGTTCCCGATGGCAGCGGCAATTCCTTGAAACGCACGAAGGCCGTCATCTTGTGATAATCACGCCCGACGGACTTCGCCATCTGCCGTGCTTCCACCACATCGACATCGGCCGCCATTGCCAGTGTATATCGGTCGCGCGCCAGCCGGACGAGGAGCCTGTAGAGCAGCGCGAAACGTCGCGGATTACTGTGGCAGATAACGCCGCCCGCCAGCTTGATGAAGTCGGGCGGTACAGAAACAACGCCCGCCTCCGGTGTCGGCGCAGGCAGGTCCTGGCGTTGGTCGGCAAAAAGACCGCCGGCCGTCTCCGGCGTCTGCCAGATCACCTCTTCCGGCGAGACACCCGCCTGGAGCAGTAAACGCGCAGCCTCCCGCCACTCGCCAAGATCGCCCCTGCCCTCCAGCGTGACCGTATACATCAGAGCAGCGACAACTGTTCCGGCTTCGGCTCGAACATCGCCCGCAGATCCGGCCGGTCAACGAGGCGGTGCGGCGTCCAGCCGTCGACGGTGATGAAGGGCTGCACCTTCTTCAGCGACACGCCGAGCCGCTTCAGGTCGTCCAGCCGCAGCCGCGAAAACCGGCGCGCCGAAAGGATTGCCCTCACCGTCTTGGTGCCGAGTCCCGGCACTCTCAGAAGCATTTCCCGGTCGGCACGATTGACGTCCACTGGAAACCGGTCGCGATGCCCCAGCGCCCAGGCGAGCTTGGGATCGAGATCCAGATCGAGCATACCGTCTGCGCGCGCCGACGTGATCTCGCCGATTTCGAACCCATAGAACCGGTAGAGCCAGTCCGCCTGGTAGAGCCGATGCTCGCGCATCAGCGGCGGCTTGATCAGCGGCAGGTTCTTCGACGAGTCAGGGATTGGGCTGAAGGCGGAATAGTAGACGCGCTTCAGGCCATAGCTTCCATAGAGCCGCGCGCTCGTTCCGAGGATCGTTGCGTCGTTGGCGCCGTCCGCGCCGACGATCATCTGTGTGCTCTGTCCGGCAGGAGCAAACCGGCGTTTTCGCTTCGTCTGCAGCGTCGGCTCGCTCATTTCCTCGATCTTGAGCCGCAGTTCGCCCATGGAGCGACGAATGCCGTCCGGCTGCTTCTCCGGCGCATATCTGGTAATACCGGCATCGGTTGGAAGTTCGATGTTGAGCGACAGCCGGTCCGCATAGAGACCAGCTTCCTCGATCAGATACGGCGACGCCTCGGGAATGGACTTGAGATGAATATAGCCCCGGAAGTTGTGGGTCGTTCTCAGTTCCCGGGCGATCCGCACCATCTCCTCCATCGTATGGTCGGAGGAGCGAATAATTCCGGAGGACAGGAACAGGCCCTCAATGTAGTTGCGCCGGTAAAACTCCAGCGTCAGCCAGATCACCTCCTCCACCGTAAACCGCGCCCGCTCCACATTGCTGGACGAGCGGTTGATGCAATAGGCGCAGTCATAGATGCAGAAGTTTGTAAGCAGGATCTTCAGGAGCGAGATGCAGCGACCGTCCGGTGCGTAGGCATGGCAGATACCCGATCCTTCCGTGGAGCCCAATCCGCCGGAAGCGTGCGAGCTTCGCTTCACGGTACCGCTGGAGGCGCAGGACGCGTCATATTTGGCGGCGTCGGAGAGAATGGCCAATCGTTCTTTTAGCGACTTCTTCATTAGTGCGTTCACTATATGTTCTTTTGCGCTGGGTCAAGGGACCAGCCGCAAGTCAGCCGGGACCTTGAAACCGGCGCAGCCTACCCCATCTCGAAAATGCTGGAACTTTCGCGGTGATCTCTGTTATAGTTCCAGAAATTCTGATGTGTGGATGGTTCCGAAGTTTCACTCCGGAACCTGTTTCTTTTTGTGGCCGCGGCGAGCGCGGTCGCATCGTGAAGGGCAAGGAAATGGTCGAAAAGGTACCGATGACGCAGAATGGCTTCACCCAGCTGCAGGAAGAACTGCGCTGGCGCCAGCAGGAAGAGCGTCCCCGCATCATCGAGGCGATCGCAGAGGCACGCGCCCATGGCGACCTCTCGGAGAATGCGGAGTACCACGCGGCCAAGGAAGCCCAGAGCCATAACGAAGGCCGGATCACCGAGCTGGAGGATCTTATCGCGCGGGCCGAAGTGATTGATCTGACAAAGATGTCCGGCTCGAAGATCAAGTTCGGCGCCACCGTCAAGCTCGTTGACGAGGACACGGACGAGGAGAAGACCTATCAGATCGTCGGCGACCAGGAGGCCGATGTGAAGGCGGGACGGATTTCCGTTTCCTCGCCGATCGCCCGTGCCATGATTGGCAAGGAAGCCGGCGACTCGATCGAGGTCAATGCGCCGGGCGGCGCAAAGGGCTACGAGATCCTCTCTGTCAGCTGGGGCTGACGCCCCCTTGCCCTCCCTGAGAGACATCACGGTGATCGCGCCGCATTTCAAGCGGCGCCTGTCCGGCGTGACATCGACTGTGGTCCAGCTCGTGCCTGAACAGGTCCGCCTCGGCCGTGGCATTGTCACGCTGGGTCCCGGACTTCCCGACAGCCTGCCGAAGATGCGATGGGCGCAACTGCCGGAGCTCTGGAAACGCCCAGCAGGCACGCATTTCCGCGTCTGGCACGCCCGGCGCAACAGCGAAATGCTGCCCGGCATCCTGATGCGATCCGTGCTGCGCATGCCGCTGAAGCTCCTGTTCACCTCCGCGGCACAACGCAATCACTCCCGCTATACGAAGTGGCTGATCCGGCAGATGGATGCGGTGGTCGCGACCAGCGCCCGCTCCGGCTCCTTCCTGGAAGTGCCCCATACCGTCATCCGGCATGGCATCGACCTCGACGTTTTCCATCCTCCCCGGTCAGAGGACGACACAATCGCCGCGACCGGACTGCCGGGCCGGTTCCTGATCGGTTGCTTCGGGCGTGTTCGCCATCAGAAGGGAACGGATCTCTTCGTCCGGGCGATGATCGAACTCCTGCCTCAGCACCCCGACTGGACGGCCGTCGTCTGTGGACGGGTGACGGTCGAGCACCAGGCGTTCGGGGACGATTTGAAGCGGGCCGTCGCCGAAGCCGGCCTCTCGGACCGCATCCGTTTCCTGGGCGAAGTCGACGACATCAAACCATGGTACCGCCGCCTGACGCTCTATGTCGCCCCCTCCCGCAACGAAGGTTTCGGGCTTACCCCGCTGGAGGCCATGGCTTCGCAGACAGCTGTCGTTTCAAGCGACGCCGGCGCCTACGCAGAGCAGATCGTTGTAGCCGAGACGGGAGCCGTTGTGCCTGCCGGAAACTACGACGCGCTGCGCCATGCAATCGAACCATATCTGGCCGATCCAGGCCTCGCCGAAGAGCATGGACGGAACGGGCTGGAGCATGTCCGTGGAAATTTTGCACTTCGTGGAGAAGCTCAGGCGCTTGAGAGGGTTTACAGCGCAATGATCAGTCTCTAACCGACTGGTTACCTAATTCGTCCCTCAGTCTCCCGTCGGCATCCTATGGCCTCTTCCAATCCCGATGATCCTGTCAACGTCATCTGCATGAAGTGGGGGACCCTTTACGGTCCCGACTACGTGAACAATCTCTTCAACGGCGTCACTAGGCACCTTCGGCGCCCACACCGCTTCGTCTGCTTCACCGACGATGCAAGCGGACTGAACCCCGAGATCGATGTACAGCCCCTGCCGCTTCTGCAGATGCGTCAGGGCGAAACGGACCTTCGCTGGCGGAAGCTCTCCATATTGGCCGCCGATCTGGCCGGACTTGCAGGTCCCACGCTTTTCCTCGACCTTGACCTTGTCATCATCGACGACATCGACCCGTTTTTCGACCTTGAAGGGCAGTTCTTCATCATTCGCGACGACGACCTGTTCCGCTCGAAGCCGCTGAGGAAGATAAACCCAAGCCGTAACCGCTTCCTCGCGATGGTGGGCAACAGCTCGGTCTTCCGATTCGAATTCGGAAAACATGCGCACATTCTGGACGACTACTTGGCCGATCCCGGACAGGCCGCCGTCGAATTCGAGCATGAGCAGCAATTCCTTAGCGACCGCGTCTTCAAGGACGGGGAGCTACGCTACTGGCCGGCGCAATGGTGCGTTAGCTTCAAGAATGCTTGCGTGCCTCGCTACCTGAAGAGCTTTTTTGCCAATCCCGCTCCCCCGTCAGGCGCACGTATCATTGTGTTCGCCGGCAATCCGAAAATGAGCGAGGTGTTGGCCGGTGGCGGGCAGAAGTGGTATCGCCGTATCGGCAACGTGGACTGGCTGCGGCGAGCCTGGATGTCGGATGGCGTCTAACCCGATACGATGAGACCGCGTCCCGCGGGAGTGAAAGCTTAATGCCCAGAAAAAAGACCCGGTTTGAAAGCTTCTTCTCGTTTACGCGTCATCAACGCAGATGGGGTGGGCGCAAGCATTCGGATCTACCCGAAGACCTTGAGCAACTGAAATCTACGCTGGTCGAAGCTGATATTAGAACGCCCGAAATGGGCCAGATCAAGTCACTCGACAAGCATATGGACAACCTGCGCATCCAGTTCGCCGGAAAACCCGAACTTCTTTTCCATCATGCCAAGTTGATCGTGTTGGTCCGCCGCGAATTTGACACCCACGAGAATTATCGGCGTTTCCGGGCTCTTTGGGAGCGGGAAAGCGCCTTTCTTCGCGAGCGATCGGATCTGAGATGGCTGGTATCAGCTGCCGACACCTTTGCTGATCACGACGAAGATCCTCTCACGCGGGCTACTGCCATGATGACATCCCTTCTCGTCAACACGATCAAGGTCTGCGAGACCGACCGGTTCATTCACTGTGGGGAGAGCACAACAGTACAGAAAGAGCGCATCAAGCGGGTCAATAATGGCTATCGCGCGTTGTTCGACGGGTTAACTTTCATCAACGTCGGCATTGACGATACGCTTCGCAACATGCGCTGGAGGCTAGAACCTTACTTCGCTCACGGTCCTGCAGGGGAGTTGGCCGCCGAGGTATTCGCGCGTCTTCAGGAACACGACACCGCCTATAGCCGGCTACGGGCCCTCCATCACCGCCAAAGAAACGCTTGGTGGGATTGAAGCCCCACCCCGAGGGACGTCTTACACCTCCACCAGCCCCAACTGCTTCACCTGGCGGATCGTCAGCATGGTGCGCACCGTATCGACGTGCTCATCCGCCGTCAGCTCCTCGATCACGAAGTTCTGGAATACGGTCAGATTTTCGGCCGTGCAGCGCAGCAGGAAATCGCTGTCGCCGGACACCATCCAGGCCTCGCGCACGATCGGCCAGGCCTCCACACGCTTCGCGAAGGATTTGAGGTCGGCATCGGCCTGCCGCTTCAGGCCGACCATGCAGAAGGCGACGAGATCGAAGCCAAGCTTCGGCCCGTTGAGCAGCGCGTGATAGCCTTGGATCACCCCGCCCTCTTCGAGCTTGCGCACGCGCCGGAGACAAGGCGGGGCGGATATCCCCACCCGTTCGGCCAGCTCCACATTGGTCATCCGGCCGTCGCGTTGAAGTTCGCGCAATATCTTGATGTCGATGGCGTCCAGGTCGGCGCGAAGCACGGTCATCCCCTTCGTTTTCCCGAAGCTTTTAGCCGAAAGCCGCTTGAACGCAAGAATGTGCGCAGGCATATCCGCTCCGTCGTGCCAACTGATCTGTTGTTAACGCAAGGCTGCCCTTGATGTAGCGCATGGATCACCCTTAAATGGCAGTAAGAGCGGCAGATTGGCATCGGCCTCCTTATATGAGGAAGCGCGACCGCGCGACGATCGGCCCCGCTGAAAGGAAATTCGATGTCTGCCCGCCATACTGAAGTACTCATCATCGGCTCCGGCCCTGCCGGCTATACGGCCGCGATCTACGCGGCGCGCGCCATGCTGAAACCCGTCCTGATCGCCGGAATGGAACAGGGCGGCCAGCTGATGATCACGACCGATGTCGAGAACTATCCCGGCTTTGCTGACCCGATCCAGGGACCTTGGTTGATGGAGCAGATGCTCAACCAGGCAGTCCATGTCGGCGCCGAGATCGTCAACGACCTCGTTACCGAAGTTGAACTGACTCGCCGTCCCTTTACCGTCAGGACCGATTCCGGCGCCGTCTGGAGCGCCGACACGCTGATCATTGCAACGGGCGCGAAGGCGAAGTGGCTGGGCATCGAAAGCGAGCAGCGCTTCCAGGGCTTCGGCGTTTCCGCCTGTGCGACCTGCGACGGCTTCTTCTACCGCAACAAGGACGTCATCGTCGTCGGCGGCGGCAATTCCGCGGTCGAGGAAGCCCTCTACCTCTCCAACATTGCAAGGACGGTGACCGTCGTCCATCGCCGCGACAGCTTCCGCTCCGAGAAGATCCTGGCGGAACGCCTGTCCCAGCGACCGAACGTGAGGGTCCTGTGGAACACGGAAATCGCCGAGATTACCGGCGAGCCGGCCAAGCCTCCGATGCCGCCTTCGGTCAATGGCGTAAGGCTGCGCGACACGCGGACCGGCGAAGTGAGCGAACACGCAATCGACGGTGTCTTCATCGCAATCGGCCACGCGCCGGCGACAGAACTGTTCAAGGACACGCTCCGGATGAAGCCGAACGGCTATCTCTGGACGGCGCCGGACTCGACCGCCACCAGCGTTCCAGGCGTCTTTGCAGCGGGCGACGTCACCGACGATACGTTCCGGCAGGCCATCACGGCCGCGGGCCTGGGATGCATGGCCGCGCTCGAGGCGGAACGCTATCTTGCCGGCATCCAGCCGATCGTTCAGGCCGCGGAGTGACCGGATAGCATGGGGGTACCTCTCGACTGGGACAAGCTGAGGATATTTCACGCAGCGGCTGAAGCAGGCTCCTTCACCCATGCCGCCGACAAGCTGCATCTGTCCCAGTCGGCCATCAGCCGCCAGGTCAGCGCGCTGGAGCAGGATGTCGGCGTGAAACTCTTCCACCGCCATGCGCGCGGTCTCATCCTGACCGAGCAGGGCGAGCTCCTCTACAGGACGGCCCACGACGTTCTGCTGAAGCTTGAGACGGTCAAGATGCAACTGACGGAGACGACGGAAAAGCCGTCGGGCAAGCTCCGCGTCACCACCACCGTCGGTCTGGGCCAAGGCTGGCTGACGGACAAGGTCCAGGAGTTCCTGCAGCTCTATCCGGAGATGTCGATTCAGCTCCTCCTCGACAACGAGGAACTCGACGTCAACATGCGCCATGCCGACTGCGCCATTCGCTTGCGCCAGCCGCAGCAGTCCGACCTCATTCAGCGCAAGCTGTTCACGGTGCACATGCATGTCTATGCGGCGCCCTCCTACATCAATCGCTTCGGCGAGCCCCACACGATCGAAGACCTCGACAATCACCGCATCATCACTTTCGGTGAACCTGCGCCGAACTACCTCCTCGACGTGAACTGGCTGGAAAACGCCGGGCGGTCTTCCGACAATCCGCGGGCACCTCACCTTCAGATAAATAGTCAGACGTCTATCAAGAGAGCCTGCCTCCTGGGGATCGGCATCGCCGTCCTGCCGGACTATATCGTCGGCCGCGATCCGGGGCTCATCCAGTTGCCGCTCGCGGCCGACATCCCCTCCTTCGATACCTATTTCTGCTATCCGGACGAGATGAAGAACGCCGCGAAGCTGAAGGTCTTCCGCGACTTCATCGTCGCCAAGGCGAGGAACTGGAACTTCTGAGAAGTTGTACTGGGCAGATGCCCAAGTCCTGCGCATGCTGCATGGCTGGCCTGCAGTTTTGACCATTGTTCAGTGCACAAAAAACCACCATATCGCACACAGCTGATGCACATGGTGGCTTTCCTCCCAGTTCCACCGCAGCAGCTGTTCCCCTCTGGAGGTTTTTTGACCTTCACACTTATAGGGCCCTGGAGCGATCCGGTGGCCCTTTTTTTTGCCCCGATGCTGGCCCGGCTCTTGCCGATTAAAACGAGCCTCCCATATTGCGTCGGGTTGGCTGGACTTGGCAACCTGCAGTTGCCGCTTCAGCTGTTCCCCTCTGGAGGTTTGACCTTCACACCTCGGGCCTGGAGTTTTCTCCCGGCCCTCTTTTTTGCCTCTTAAAATCGGAAAAGTTCGATCTATATATCGCCTATGGACGATATAACCTCGATTGATCACGTCGATATCCTGAAGGCCTTGGCCCATCCCACGCGGCTGGAATTCCTCAACTGGATGCGGGAGCCGGAGAAGCATTTCACCTCCCAGCTTCATCCACTGGAGATGGGCATCTGTTCGCAGCAGTTCGAGAAGCGCTGTGGTCTTTCACAATCGACAGTCTCGGCCCATCTGGCCGCCCTCGACCGGGCTGGTCTGGTGGAGATCAGCCGTGTCGGCCAATGGTCCTTCTATCGCCGCAACGAGCCAGCGATCCAGGCTTTCCTCTCTGAGCTGAAAGACAGGCTCTGATTACCTCACAGCATCCTCCCAAGGAAAGGACTTCCATGACCAGTCTCTTCGACCCGATCAGGATCGGTGACATCGATGTCGCCAACCGTATCGCCATGGCACCGCTCACCCGGAACCGCTCCCCGCAGGCGATCCCCAACGACCTGAATGCCACGTATTACGAACAGCGCGCTACCGCCGGTTTGATCATCAGCGAAGGCACGCCCGTCAGCCAGCAGGGCCAGGGCTACGCCGATGTGCCCGGTCTCTACCTCCCGCAGGCAGTCGAGGGCTGGAAGAAGGTTACTGAAGGCGTCCATGCGAAGGGCGGCAAGATTGTCGCCCAGCTTTGGCACGTCGGCCGTGTCTCGCATGTCTCCCTGCAGCCGAACGGCAGCCTGCCTGTCGCACCGTCTGCTGTCCCCGCCAAGTCCAAGACCTATGTTATCAACGAGGACGGCACCGGCACCTTCGTCGAGACGTCGGAACCGCGGGCCCTGGAAGCCACCGAAATCCCCGGCATCGTCGATGATTTCCGCAAGGCGGCTCGTGCCGCGATCGAGGCCGGCTTCGATGGTGTCGAGATCCACGGCGCTAACGGCTACCTGGTCGACCAGTTCCTCAAGACCGGCGCGAACGAGCGCACCGATGACTACGGTGGATCTATCGAAAACCGCTCCCGCTTCCTGCTGGAAGTCGTCGACGCCGTGGCTGCGGAAATCGGCGCCGGCCGCACCGGCATTCGTCTTTCTCCGACGACGCCCGCCAACGGGATTTCGGACGAGAACCCCCAGCCGCTGTTCAACTATGTCGCCGAGCAACTGGCCAAGCGCAACCTGTCCTTCATCCATGTTATCGAAGGAGCGACCGGTGGTGAGCGCGGCTTCCAGTACGAAGGAACTGCGTTCGACTACGACACCTTCCGCAACGCCTATCGCAATGCCGGCGGCAAGGCAGGCTGGATGGTGAATAATGGCTATGATCGGGATGCGGCAACGGAGGCTGTCGCCAGCGGCCGCGCCGACCTCGTCTCCTTCGGGCGTCTGTTCATCGCCAATCCCGACCTGGTGGAACGCTTCCGGTCCGGTACCGCGCTCAACACGCCCGACCGCGATACCTTCTACGGTGGAGGCGCGAAGGGCTACACCGACTACCCCTCGCTCGAAGCGGCCTGATCTTGAGAGGGGTGCCTTCGGCGCCCCTCTTCCCCGGGCAACCCATCGTCCCTCAATCGCCTGCATGATCGGTGCCACTCGGTTCCGGACAGAATGTCCGTCTGAAAAGTCCGCGATCAAGCCTGACGCTGTTCGTCCTCGCCGTCGACCACCTCTGCCTCAGGACGATCGCCGCCGTCGCTGTACTCGGTGTGCCAAACGCCGTTCTCGTCCTGCCAGCTGATTTCTTCCGGCTCGCCACCGACCTGCTGCTCCGCTGCCACGATGCGGGCCGCCTGCAGGGCATCGGAATGCGTGGCGAACGTCTCGGAATAGACGTCACCGAGACGATAGGCCCAGCCACCATCATGCTGGACGACCTTGTAGACAACCTTGGTCATGCTTCTCACGTCCTTTCTTTCGCCCGTCGCGCCGGGAACGCCCCGGCGCAACAGGTTCTGAGAAAGTGTCGTTGGCGCCGCGAGGTTCCAGTGCAGGGAGAAATATGACATCAAACCGGCAGGGCCGCAAACCACCCCCGGCCAGACTTGATGCGCCGCTCCGGCACCATAGATAGCTGCACAGACTGAGGAACAGCCAGTGGCGCCCGCATCGATTCTGAAACAGGAAAGGCTTCTGCCGGTCGCGGCAGCGACTGCGGGCCTTTTCTTCTTCACCGAACATTCGCTGCTGGAGATGGGGCAGACGGCTGCACTCATTGCCTCAGCCGCGCTGATCGCCGTCATCGTCCTTGCGTCGACGCGCGTCGCCCACCACGCCGAGGTCCTGGCCCGCAAGGTGGGCGACCCCTATGGCACGATGATCCTGACGCTGTCGGCCGTGGCCGTCGAGGTCCTGATCCTCGCAATCATGATGCGTAGCGCGTCGTCGCCGACCCTCGTCCGCGACACGATCTACGCAGCGGTGATGCTGGACATCAACGGCATCCTCGGGCTCGCTGCGCTGCTGGGAGGGCTGCGGCACGGCGAGCAGTCCTATAATGACGATTCCAGTCGCACCTATAGCGTGATGATCCTCACCGCGATGGGCATCTCCATGGTGGTACCGGAGTTCGTTCCGCGGGATCGCTGGCATCTGTACTCAGCCTTCACCATTGGCGCCATGGTGGCTCTTTACGCCCTCTTCCTGCGCATGCAGGTTGGCACCCACAGCTATTTCTTCAGCTACAGCTACCCGACAACCCATCGACGGGCCGCTGCGAGCGCAGCCGCTCAGGGGGCGGCCGAGGAGCCAGAGCACGATCCGGCCGAGGAATCCGCTGCCATCTCCATCGGCGTGATCCTGGTCGGCGTCATCATCATCGGCGTGCTTGCGGAATTCATGTCCACCCTCCTCAACGCCGGACTGGAGGGTACCGGCGCCCCGCCCGCAATGATGGCGGTGGTCGTGGCCACGATCTCGGCAGCGCCGGAAATACTGACCGCGCTACGCGCTGCGCTTCGAAACCAGATGCAGGCGGTGGTCAACATAGCACTCGGAGCGTCGCTCTCCACCGTCATCCTGACGGTCCCGGTGATGGAGGCGATCGCCCTCTATACCGGCCAGCCCTTCCTGATGGCGATGACCCCGGTCCAGACCGTCATGGTCGCCATCACTTTGATCGCGGTGGCCATCAACCTGAACGACGGCCAGACCAATGCCATCGAGGGCATGACGCATTTCGTCCTCTTCGCAACCTTCGTGATGCTGACCATCCTGGGACTGTAATGTACGGACGTTGCAGTGCTGCGCGCGATCCCATCGAACCTGTAGGTCTGTTGCAAACTGCAATAGTCGCCCTAGCTTCCACCGAAGCAACAGGAGGTGTGCGAAATGGGTATATTCGACAAGATCAAGAACGCGATCTGGAGAGAGGCAAAGGCGGCTCCCGCTCCGACATCATACGCGGGTGCAACGCCTTCAGCATCGGCATCCGCGCCCGGCGGCGTAGCCACACCGGCGGCACCGTCCGCTCCGACACCCTCCGCGCCGGCACCCTCCGCGCCGGCAGCCCCGGCACCATCCACTAACGCCTCTACGGACACAGGTTCGGCTCCGGTCGACGTAGCACCGATCCTCGACGCCGCCGTGAAGAAAAGCGGTCAGAAGCTCGACTGGCGGCGCTCGATCGTAGACCTGATGAAGGCGCTGGACCTAGACTCCAGCCTGTCGGCCAGGAAGGAACTGGCGGCCGAGCTGAATTACACGGGCGACATGAATGATTCCGCCACCATGAACATGTGGCTTCACAAGGCGCTGATGAAGAAACTTGCCGATAACGGTGGCAAGGTCCCTGCCGAGTTGACCGACTGACACCGACAATCGATGTTTCAGGCCCGCCCTCACCGGCGGGCCTTTCTCATGGATAAACATAACTTGATGGCCGCGTGTTCAACGGCTTGGCCATGACGCCCTAGATGAGGTCCACAACCGGAAGCCTTCGCTTTCCGGGAACTTGTCATAGAAGGGAGATCAATCATGAACCGTCTGCTCGTGCTTCTGTCCGGTACCATTCTCACTGCGGCATTGTTGTCGGGGCCGGCCTTGGCACAAGAAGGTGCAGCGCCAGCCACCGGGAACGAGAACACGCAAAGTGGCGAGCCGGTCGAGACGAAGCCCGCCAACGCACCCGACCAGCAGCCCGCATTCGCCGGTCAGACGCGGGCGCCGCAGCCGGCCGAGACTGTCGAGATCGAGACGGAGGTTGTCGCCCAAGACTTGCCTCATCTCTGGGCAATGGAATTCCTTCCGGATGGACGAATGCTCGTCAACGCGAAGCAAGGCGCCATGCACATCGTCTCCGCCGAAGGCGAAGCCGGGCCTGCACTGGAAGGCGTGCCTGAGGTCCTCTCCGATGGGCAGGGGGGCCTTCTGGATGTCGCGCTCGCGCCTGACTTCGAGTCGTCCGGCATGATCTTCTTCTCCTTCTCCGAACAGCGGGACGACGGCAACGGGACGTCGGTCGCCTCGGCCAAGCTGGTCACGGACGATCAGGGCGGCGGAACGCTCGAGGACGTCCAGGTGATCTTCCGGCAGATGCCGAGCTATGACGGCAACAAGCACTTCGGATCGCGGCTGGTGTTTGGCCCGAACGACGAGCTCTATGTCACGGTCGGCGAGCGGTCCGATCCCGAGCCGCGCGTTCAGGCCCAGGATCTCTCCAGCGGGCTCGGCAAGATCTTCCGGATCGACCGGAACGGAGAAGCGCTGCCCGACAATCCCTTCATCGGCCAGGAGAATGCCCAGCCCGAGATCTGGAGCCTCGGTCATCGCAACCTTCAGTCGGCGACACTGGATGGGCAGGGTCGTCTCTGGACCGTCGAGCATGGTCCCCGTGGGGGTGACGAGCTGAATAGGCCCGAGCCCGGCAAGAACTACGGCTGGCCGGAAGTGACCTACGGTGTCGAGTACAGCGGCGATCCCGTCGGCGAAGGCATTACCCAGCAGGCAGAGACCGAACAGCCGGTTTATTACTGGGATCCGGTCATCGCCCCTTCCGGCATGGCCTACTACGATGGCGACGCCATTCCGGAATGGCAGGGCGCGTTCCTCATAGGCGGTCTGGTGTCACAGGGTCTCGTCGTGGTCCATATGGACGGTGACCGCGTACAGTACGAGGAGCGAGTTCCTCTCGATGCCCGCATCCGGGACGTGAAGGTGGGACCGGACGGTGCGGTCTATGCGGTCACCGAGCAACGCGGCGGCGGCGGCTCGACGATCGTCAAGCTCACCAAGGCAGGCTGACGAAAAAAGGCCCGCCGGAGCCGGCGGGCCCCTTTCAAGAAGTCGCGTCTTGCTTAGCGGCAGGCCGCGCAGAAGCGCTGGATCCGCTTGCAGGCTTCCTCCAGTTCCTCCTCGGAGGTCGCGTAGGAGATGCGGAAGTTGGGCCCAAGGCCGAATGCCGAACCATGCACGACGGCCACGCCCTCGGCTTCCAGAAGCTCGGAGACGAAATCCTCGTCGGTCTCGATCACCTTGCCGGACGGAGCGGTCTTCCCGATCAGGCCAGCACAGGACGGATAGACGTAGAAGGCACCTTCCGGCGTCGGGCACTTGATACCGGTCGCCTGGTTGAGCATCGAGACGACGAGATCACGGCGGCCTTCGAAGATCTTCTTGTTCTTCGCCACGAAATCCTGCGGTCCGTTCAGCGCTTCGACGGCCGCCCATTGGGCGATCGAGCAGGCGCCGGACGTCTGCTGGCCCTGGATCATGTCCATCGCCTTGATCAGCTCCAGCGGCCCGGCGGCATAGCCGATGCGCCACCCGGTCATGGCATAGGCCTTCGAGACACCGTTCATCGTCAGCGTCCGGTGATAGAGCTTCGGCTCCACTTCGACCGGGGTGGCGAACTTGAAGTCACCGAAGGTCAGGTGCTCGTACATGTCGTCTGTCAGGACCCAGACCTGTGGATGCTTCAGGAGAACGTCGGTCAGCGCCTTCAGCTCGCTGGCGCTGTAGGCCGCGCCCGACGGGTTCGAAGGCGAGTTGAACAGGAACCACTTGGTCTTCGGGGTAATGACCTTTTCGAGTTCTTCCGCCGTCAGCTTGAAGTTGTTCTCCTGCTTCGTCGTGACGAAGACCGGGGTACCGCCGCACAGGGCGACCATTTCCGGATAGGAAACCCAGTAAGGCGCCGGAATGACCACTTCATCGCCGGGATTAAGGGTTGCCATGAAGGCGTTGAAAAGAATCTGCTTTCCGCCAGTTCCGACGATCGTCTGCTCCGGCTTGTAGTCCAGGCCGTTCTCGCGCTTGAACTTTTCGGCGATCGCCTTGCGCAATTCCGGAATACCGGAGACCGGCGTGTACTTCGTCTCGCCCCGGCTGATCGCGTCGATCGCAGCTTTCTTGACATTGTCCGGGGTATCGAAATCCGGCTCACCGGCACCCAGGCCGATGACATCGCGGCCCTTTGCCTTCAACTCGCGAGCTTTCTGGGAGACGGCAATGGTAGCGGATGGCTTTACGCGAGAAAGTGCGTCGGCAAGAAAGGCCATGATATCAAGTCCTGGAAAGTCGGTTGAACACTGCGGACCGCGCGCCGGAACCGCCGAAAGCTGTATGTCGAATGTGGGACCGGGTTTCAAGCCGAAAGCGAGCGTCGCTCGACCGCTGTGATCCGGCATTTGCCGACCTTCGAACAATTGCGCTTCGTCTGCCCAAAATCCGCCCTTCTTCCATCGCCTCCTGTATCAGGTGTGGAGCGCGATGGAGACGGACGATGTTCATCGACGAAAAGAGGGTAGCCCGCAGGTTCGCATTTTTGCGTTCGCCGTTTTCGATCGCCATCGCGGCGCTGGCAGCCTGTGTTGCCATGATGCTGGTCCTCATTGAAGGCCCCATGGGCGCTAGCGAGCTACCGGTTACATTCTCCGCGGTCCAAGCCTTTCGTCCGATCTCGGCCGTTCTCGATCCGCGCTTGGCCTTCATCGTCACCATCGGCGGCTTTCTGCTGATGGCAGGCGGTGGCTTCATCCTCTCGCGGCGCAGCTTCCGCGACGTCTTGAAGGCCGAGAACGAGCGCGGACGCGACTAAAGCCGAGCCCACCTCCCTCACCTGCCCTTGATGCGCGACGCAGCCGCTGCTAGGCATCGCGTCCACGCCAGCGTCACCCCTCACCCAGCCGACCACGCTCCATGACCCGCATCCAAGCGAACCTTGTTCTGTTGCTCGCCGCCGCAATCTGGGGCGGCGGTTTCGTCGCGCAGTCGACTGCGATGGACAATATCCAGCCCTTCTGGTTTGTCGGCCTGCGCTTTGCCATTGCCGCACTCGCCGTGCTGCCCTTTGCCTGGCTCGAAAGCCGCAAGGCCACCACCCAGCTTGGCCGCCGGGACTGGCTTGCTTTCGCAGCGGTCGGCCTCGCCCTCTTCGGCGGCGCGATCACGCAGCAGATCGGGCTTCTCACCACGACCGTCACCAACTCCAGCTTCCTCACTGGTCTCTACGTCGTCTTCGTCCCGCTAATCTCCGTCATCGTCCTGCGACGCTACCCGCACTGGATCATCTGGCCTGCAGCGGCCATGTCGCTCACCGGCATCTTCCTTATGAGCGGGGGGCAACTGACCAATCTTACACCAGGTGACTACCTGACGATCGTCTGCGCATTCTTCTGGGGCGTTCAGATCATTCTTGCCGGGCTCTTCGTCACATCCACCGGGCGGCCCCTGGCGCTCTCCTTCGCGCAATTCGCCACCTGCTCGGTGCTCGCGCTGTCATTCGCAGTCCCGACAGAGACCATCGGCTGGGAGGTCATACGGGCGTCGGCTGCCGAAATCCTCTATGTTGGCTTAATCTCGTCCGGCCTGGCATTCGTGCTGCAGGTCATTGGCCAGCGCTATACGACCGCACCACAGGCCGCCATCTTCCGGTCGAGCGAAGCCTTGTTCGGCAGCTTCCTCGGGGCGCTCCTGCTGGGGGAGATACTGCCGCCGATCGGCTATGTCGGCTGTGCCATCATCTTCACGGCCATGCTCCTGGTGGAACTGGTGCCGGAGCTAACCCGTCGCAGATCCCGAAGCGTCACCAGTTGAACGCCCGCTACTGCCTCGCAGCTAACCGCCATTGACAGAATGTCTGCACCACCAAGCGGACTGTTTAGAGCAGCAGAACAGGTCAGGTTTCTACTTCAGTTTCACTGCGAAATCTCGCATTGTCCGGAGTATACGACGCACCGACTCAGCCCCTTCCGGTGACGCAAAACTTTTTCTTGCCAATTCCCAAGAAACACAGCACTCTGTGCAAGTTCGGGCAATTTACGAGCATGGGAAGACCTATAATAATGCGCTCCGAAGGCGTCAAAACTTCGGGCGGACTTCTGGGGACGGAATCGAAGTTCACCAGCCAGATAACCGCGGTAACGACAGGGACCCTTTCTTAAAGCTGCCTGCCGCCCGCCCTTCGGGGCGTTTCTGTGATGCTGTCCGCCGCTGAACACGGACAGGAAGAAAAGGACCTGATGCATGGCCGAGACTGGCACTGTAAAATTCTTCAATACCGACAAGGGCTTCGGCTTCATTAAGCCAGACAATGGTGGCGCCGATATCTTCGTTCACATCTCTGCTGTACAGGCTTCTGGCCTGTCCGGTCTTTCGGAAAATCAGAAAGTAAGCTTCGACACGGAACCGGATCGTCGTGGCAAGGGACCCAAGGCGGTCAACCTGCAGATCTCCGGTTAAGCCTGGAAGGCTTTCCATTCGAGTTGAGGCCCGGCAGTCATGCCGGGTTTTTTTATGCCTCTATCCCTGCAGGAACGGATTGCTCCGCCGCTCCTCGCCGATACGACCGCCAGGGCCGTGGCCGCAGAGAAAACCGACATCATCGCCCAGCGGCAGAACCTTGTCCCGAATGGAGCGGAGAAGGGTGGCATGGTCGCCACCAGGCAGGTCGGTTCGCCCGATAGAGCCGTTGAACAGCACGTCCCCCAGGTGCGCAAACCGCTGCTCCCGGTGGAAATAGATCACATGGCCGGGCGCGTGGCCGGGGCAATGGTAGACATCGAAGACATGCCCGTCGAAGGAAACCTGCTCACCATCGGTCAGAAATCGGTCGGGCTCTAGGTTCCGAACCTTCATCGGCACACCGAACATCTTCGCCTGGGCTTCTAGCCCCTGCAGGAGCGGCAGGTCATCGCGATGAGGTCCGATAACCTTGACCCCGAGCGCCTGCCGCAATTCATCCGCGCCCCCGGCATGGTCGATGTGGCCATGCGTGAGCCAGATTTCGCGGATGGTCAGCTTGTTGCCATCGATTGCCTCGACGATCCGCTCCACGTCGCCACCCGGGTCGATGACCACGCCCCCCTTCGTGTCAGCGTCGAAGAGGATGGTGCAATTCTGCTGGAAGGGGGTCACCGGGACGATACCGGCCTGCAATCTGCCCATGAGGAACTCCACAATCTCGGGCCGATCTACAATGCCTTTGGCGAGGGTGGCAAGGCTTGTGCGGGCGAGCCTAGTTGGAGGCCGTCATGTAGGCGCCATTTGCAGATACCGGCGGTGCGAAGGATGCAGTGGCAAGCAACAGGGCAGAAACGGCAACCTTTGCGGTAAAGACGGTGATCAGCAGCGGCCGAAGCGAGTTCGACGGAGACTGCTTTTCGGGAGCGTCTGCCGTCTTGGGAGTGTCTTCTGTATGCATTGTCTCTCTCCGATCTGTATGGACATGGCAACGGCGCTACCCCGGCATCGGTTCCTCAAAAATAATGCTTTGCTCCTTCGCCGCCGCCGCGCGGCTCCTGCCCGCTCTTTCGCGGGAACAGGATGGATTCAAGGTGGTTACGACACGATGGCGCCCGAGGCATCGCCTCGGCAGCGCCAGGTCGACCGCGGCGCCGCCATCGCCGCTGCGGACATCCCGGCGAACAGATCCGCGTCACACTCCCTGCTCTCACGATTGCGGTTGATTGTTCCACCCGTTCGCGCTTTATCGGGACAGGTTTGGCGAAGAAGAGCGTCCGGCGCATGGCTGCGGCAGACGCCGGGGAAGGACAGGGTGTCACGTGCACCGGCAGCAAAAGCAGTGAAGAAGGAACGGCCGGTACTACCGGCGGTGAACGAGGCCCAGATCGATTTCGAGACCATCGAACTTCTGTTCTTTGCCTATCGCGATTTCGTGTCCGATCCGGATGCGATCCTTGCCAGGATCGGCATGGGGCGTGCCCATCATCGGGTCGTCTATTTCGTCTCGCGCCATCCGGGCATGATGGTCACCGACCTTCTCGACATTCTGCAGATCACCAAGCAGAGCCTTGCACGCGTCCTCAAGCAGTTGATCGAGATGGGCTACATCCGCCAGATGGCAGGCGCAAAAGACCGTCGCCAGCGGCGGCTCTACCCAACGCTTGCCGGGCGCGAACTGGCGCTTGCCCTCTCCGAACCACAGTCGCGTCGCATCACCAATGCATTGAATTCCCTCTCTCCCGAGGGGCGCGATGCGGTGATAAGCTTCCTCGGCAAGATGCGCGGGCGGGACCCAAGCCTGCAGGTGATTGAAAGCGAGCTGGATTGATGACGGTACTTCTATCCGATGATGCCCCTCACCTCCTTGTCGTTGATGACGATACCCGCATCAGAGATCTGCTCAGCCGATACCTGAGCGAGCAAGGCTTTCGCGTCACCGTAGCGGGGGACGCCGCCGAGGCAAGACGCAAGCTGGACGGGTTGAAGTACGACCTCATCATCCTCGATGTCATGATGCCGGGCGAATCCGGACTGTCCCTGACGCAGTCGCTCTACCAGAACAGAACCACGCCGGTGATCCTGCTCACCGCCAAGGCCGAGGCGGAATCGCGGATCGCCGGACTGGAGGCCGGTGCCGACGATTATCTCTCCAAGCCCTTCGATCCCCGCGAACTCGTGCTGAGGATCAACAACATCATCAAGCGTAATGCCTCGCCCGATGCGCCGAAGATCGAACAGATCATGTTTGGCCCCTTCACGTTCTCGATTGTTCGCAAGGAACTCCGCAAGGCCTCCGAACATATCCGGCTCACCGATCGGGAACAGGAAATCATGCTCCTCTTCGCCCTGCGCGCAGGCGACACCATCCCCCGCCATGAATTGATCGGCGATGATGCGGACGTCGGTGAACGCACCATCGACGTGCAGATCAACCGCTTGCGCCGCAAGATCGAGGACGACCCCGCCAATCCCGTTTATCTCCAGACGGTCCGAGGCATCGGCTACCGCCTGAGCATCGATTGAGCAACCCGATGGCGGACGCACGCACGAGAGCCATCGCGGCGTTCGAGACCCTTCGAAGGGACTTCCGCGCCATCCAGATTCCGGGTTTGCGCCTGATCAAGCGCCGGTTGAAGCGGCTTTTGCCGACCCGGCTTTACACCCGCTCGGTGATGATCGTCATCATACCGATGCTGCTGCTGCAAAGCGTCGTCGCCGCCGTCTTCATGGAACGCCACTGGCGAATGGTGACGGAGCGTCTGTCGGAAGGGGTGACGCGCGATGTAGCGGCCTTGATCACCATGATAGAAACCGACCCGGAAGGCGTCGACCAGGGCTATATTTCCCGCATAGCAAACGAACTGAACCTGACTGTCGCGATCGAGCCCGGAGGCGAACTGCCGCCTCCCCGCCCCAAGCCCTTCTTCTCCATTCTCGACGGCATCCTGACGGACCAGATCAGCAATCGTATCCAGCGCCCCTTCTGGATCGACACGGTGGGCGACAGCAACCTTGTCGAAATACGCATCAAGCTCGAAGACGAAGTGCTCCGTGTCTTCACGCGCCGCAGTCAGACCTACGCCTCCAACACGCATATCTTCCTGGTCTGGATGGCCGGCACGGCGCTAGCCCTCATCGGCATTTCCGTTCTCTTCCTGCGCGGCCAGATCCGACCGATCCTGATGCTCGCCCAGGCGGCCGAGGCCTTCGGCAAGGGCCAGCGGATCGCCGATTTCACTCCGCGTGGCGCCGACGAAATCCGGCTCGCGGGGTCCGCCTTTATCCTCATGCGCGAACGCATCGAACGGCAGCTCGAGCAGCGGACGGCCATGCTGTCGGGCGTCAGTCACGACCTTCGAACCATACTGACCCGTTTCAAGCTGCAGCTGGCGCTTGCCGGCGACAGGGCAGAACTGAAAGGCATGGCGCAGGATGTCGATGACATGCAGAACATGCTCGAAGGGTATCTCGCCTTTGCCAAGGGTGAATCGGAGGAGGATGTCGGTCACCTGCGCCTCAGTGAGGTCCTGGAAAAGATCAAGGAGGCTTTCCGGCTCAAGGGCAAGAAGATGACCTACGAGATCGACGGAGACGACGACATCGCCGTGCGGCCGAACGCGTTCAGCCGCCTGGTCAACAACCTTGCCGCCAACAGCGAGCGCTATGGCGACGTGCTTCACGTAGAGGCTCGGCACACCGCCCGCTGGCTTACCCTGATTTTTGATGACGATGGGCCGGGAATTCCCGCGGCATCCCGCGAGGATGTTTTCAAGCCGTTCTTCCGGCTCGACGAGGCGCGCAACATCGACAAGTCCGGCACCGGTCTCGGCCTGTCAATCGTACGTGACATCGCCCACGCCCATGGCGGGAACGTCACTCTTTCGGACAGTCCGCAAGGTGGCCTGAGAGCAGTAGTCCGGGTGCCAGCCTGATAGCCTGAGGCGGTTACATCAACTTCCGACCGTTCGGCACCGGCCGCTCCACGGCCGCCAGCACGATAGCCCCCGCCTCGTCCTCGAAGCCCAGCGTCAGCACCTCGGAGCGAAAGGGGCCGATCTGTCGCGGCGGAAAGTTCACCACCGCGAGCACCTGGCGCCCGACCAGATCCTGCTCGTCATAGTGCACCGTGATCTGCGCCGAGGATTTCTTGACGCCGATCTCGGCGCCGAAGTCGATTTTCAGCTTCCAGGCCGGCTTGCGCGCCTCCGGGAACGGCGCAACCTCTATCACCGTCCCCACGCGGATATCGACCTTCTCGAAGTCGCCGTAGGAGATTTCGTCTGTCATCTGCCGGCCCTCAGCTGCCGAGTTCTTCCGCCCGCTGCCGTGCGGCTGCGATTGCCTTGTCGAACAGCGGCTGCATGCCCTCTTCCGCCATCAGCACCGCGAGCGCCGCAGCCGTGGTTCCCCCCGGAGACGTAACGTTCTCGCGAAGCCGCGAAGGAGTCTCGGGAGACCGGTGCAACAGTTCACCGGCTCCCGAGACTGTTTCCCGTGCGAGGCGCATGGCGAGGTCCGCCGGCAGGCCGGCCTTGCGGCCTGCCTCCGCCATGCACTCGACGAGATAGAAGACGTAGGCAGGTCCACTGCCGGACACGGCGGTGACGGCATCGATATCCTGCTCGCTCGCCACCCACTCCACAGGTCCGCTGACTCGGAGCAGTGCGTCCACCTGCGCCCGCTGCGTGCTGGTCACCCGACCGTTGGCATAGGCACCCGTCACCCCACGGCCAATCATGGCAGGGGTATTGGGCATGGCGCGCACCATCGCTCCCTGCCCTAGATGCCCCTCGATGGAGGCAAGCGTCTTCCCCGCGGCAATCGATACGACCACCGTGTCGGCGGAGACGATGGTCTTGAGGGATGGCAGCACCGCGTCCATGACCTGCGGCTTCACCGCAAGAAAGATGATCTCCGGCACGATGCCTTCCGGCGGTGCAACGGCATGTCGGGCACCGGCATCGGCAATCCGCTTCTGCATCTCCGGCGACGGCGAAGGGTCGATCACGATGATCGCGTTGCCAGGCACTCCGGCATCCACCCATCCGGCAAGCAGGGCACCGCCCATGTTGCCGGCACCGAGGAGAACGATCGAACCCGCGGAAGCCGCGCCGCTCATGCTTCCCCCACGGTCTCGAACAACACAACCTCCATCGCATTCTTGGCGTCCATTCCGGACCACACGACGAACTGGAAGGCCTGGAAGTAGCTCTCGCAGGCGTCGAGCGCACTGGATAACAAAACCTCCACCTGCTGGCTCGTGGGCTCGGCCCCGCCAGCGAGCAACAGCGATTGACGGAAGATGACCACATCCTCCTGTCGCCACAGGTCGAAATGCCCCATCAACACCTGCCCGTTGATGTGTGACAGCAGGCGGATCACCTCGTTGACTCTTGCGTCGGGGATCCTGATGTCGAAGGCGCAGGCGAGATGAAGAGCTTCGAACTCCTCCATCCAAGAAAAGGAGACATGATAATCTGCCCAGCGGCCCTCGACGGTCATGGCAATCTCGTCTTCGCCCGAGCGCTCGAACGCCCAGTCGTTCGACGCCGCGACGACCTCGATCATGTCGACGGGATTGGACTGGCGACCGAATTCAAATTCCATGAGGCTCATGCAGCACCTTTTCGACCGGAGTGAATCTGACGTTCGTGAAGGACGCGAGACGCAGGACACACCACCGGAAACAACAATTCTGATGATCGTCCGACACCGACAAGTATAGGGCCGCGAACCTGCCCGGAGCTTACGGGCCGTTTCGAATCATCATGTAAAATCAGTGTATATTTGCCGAGTCCGGCTGCCAGCCCCCGAGGGCGATTTTGACGTGGACGGAGTGCTGGAGCGGTTGCTGCACGGCTTCAGCCGGGAGTCATAAGCGACTCTGAGGATTGTCTTTTTTGGACCTGTCCACAGGACCGAAATTTTCTTCGTTTTTTAACGATCTAGCGGCCGCGGCGTGATCCCGCGACCGTGAGCCGTCGACGGTGCTTCTGTTGCGCGGAAGGCGTCACCCCTGCGTCGCGAGCTTTGCCTCGAGTGCCTCGATGCGCGCCTTCAGCGCCTCGTTCTCATCGCGCGCCCGTGCCGCCATTTCGCGCACGGCCTCGAACTCCTCGCGCTTGACCACATCCATGTTGTTGAGGAAGCGCTCCGCCTGGGCCTGGAAGGCCGTTTCCGCTTCTCGCCGCAGTCCCTGAGCCGCTCCGGCTGCGTCGGTCATCAACTTGGCGAAATCGTCTAGGATTCGGTTCGTGCCGTTGGACATGGTCATGAGCTCCCGTGGTTGCGGCCAGCGCCGTGCTGGTGAAGTAGGGTTTTGCGCCTTCTCTTGCAAGCCGATAGACAGCCCAGAGATTGGCCTTGACCGCTGTCGGGCC
This sequence comes from Pseudorhizobium flavum, assembly GCF_044142885.1. NCBI lineage: Bacteria > Pseudomonadati > Pseudomonadota > Alphaproteobacteria > Hyphomicrobiales > Rhizobiaceae > Pseudorhizobium > Pseudorhizobium flavum. The sequence goes on along the minus strand of NZ_JBIOKZ010000002.1, from coordinate 184,688 downwards.
TGTCGCCATGTTCCGCCCCTGTCGCATCCGTGGGAAGGCACGCCTTGTTGGAAGTTCTGAATACGCTCGCCGTCATGCCGTTTCCGGAGATCGATCCTGTTGCGTTTGCGATCGGACCCGTCGCGGTTCACTGGTATGGGCTGGCCTATGTCGCCGGCATCCTCTGCGGCTGGCTCTATGCCCGGCGTCTGGCGGCGAATGATTCACTGTGGCCGCAGAACCGCTCTCCCCTGACCGCGGCGCATCTGGACGACTTCCTGCTCTGGGTTGCGGTCGGCATCGTTCTGGGCGGCCGCATCGGCTATGTGCTCTTCTACGATCTGGCCGCCGTCTCGCAGGATCCGATGCGAGCGATAGAGATCTGGAACGGCGGCATGTCCTTCCACGGCGGCTTTCTGGGCGCGACGCTGGTGATGATCCTCTTTGCCCGCCGCAACGGCATACCGGTCCTCAGCATGTTCGACACGATCGCCGCAGTCGTTCCCTTCGGCTTGTTTTTCGGGCGCATCGCCAACTTCATCAATGGCGAATTGTGGGGGCGGATCAGCGATGTCCCGTGGGCGGTCGTCTTCCCGACGGGCGGACCTTTCTCTCGTCATCCTAGCCAGTTGTACGAGGCGGGCCTTGAAGGCCTCCTCCTTCTGGCCGTCCTCGCCTTTCTTGTTCTGCGCTTGAAGGCGCTGAAATCGCCGGGCTTCGTGGCTGGCGCCTTTGTCTGTGGCTATGGCCTCTCCCGGATTTTCGTGGAATTCTTCCGCGAGCCGGACACCCAGCTCGGCTATCTTGCGTCTGGCTGGTTGACGATGGGGATGGTGCTGTCGCTGCCAATGGTCGCCCTGGGCGTCGGGCTGATGCTGCGGGCTCGAAAGAGCGCCGCCTGAACGGAGACTTTGGGTACCATGAGCACGCCGCTCGCCGCAAAGATCAAGAGGCTGATCCGGGCGACCGGCCCCATGAGTGTGAGCGATTACTTCGCCATGTGTCTCGCCGATCCGGAGCACGGCTACTACCGTACAAGGGAGCCATTTGGGACAGCGGGAGACTTCATAACTGCGCCCGAGATCAGCCAGCTCTTCGGGGAGATTCTCGGGATCTTCATGGTTCATGCCTGGCAGCAGCACGGTTCTCCGAACGACGTCCGGCTGGTGGAGATAGGCCCGGGCCGAGGCACCATGATGGCGGACATGCTCCGGGTCATCAGCCGTCTCGCGCCACGCCTGTCCGACGGGATGAGCATTCATCTGGTGGAAACGAGCGAGCGCCTGCGCGGCCTGCAGCGGATAACGCTGGAATCGCATTCCCGCCGGATCACCTGGCATGCTGGTCTCGAGGAGGTGCCGCCGGGCCCTGCTTTGATCGTGGCGAACGAGCTCTTCGACGCGATTCCTATCCGTCAGTTCGTCAAGACGCCGCAGGGGTTTCGCGAACGCGTCGTGACACTCGAAGACGACGATCGGTTGTCCTTCTCGCTTGGTGTCGCCGGACTTGATCCGGCGCTTCTCCCTTCGCCGGCCGAGTCTGTGCCGGATGGAACCATATTCGAGGTCGCCCCGGCCCGGCAGTCGGTGATGTCGACCTTGTGCGACCGGCTGAAGGCGATGGGCGGCACCGCGCTGATCATCGACTACGGCCACATGGTCACCGGCTTTGGCGACACGCTACAGGCCCTTCGCGGTCACGCTTATGATCCGCCACTGGCACATCCGGGTGAAGCCGATCTCACGAGCCACGTGGATTTCGAGGACCTGGCACGGATAGCACTTGGTTGTGGTGTCCACCTCAATGGCGGCATGAGGCAAGGAGACTTTCTTCGTGGCCTCGGGCTCTCCGAGCGGGCCGCAGCACTCGCCGGCGGCAAGAGCGCAGCCGATCAGAAGCTCATCGCCGCCGCCGTCGACAGGCTCGCTGGCGAGGGAGCGGGCAAGATGGGCGAGCTTTTCAAGGTGATTGCAGTATCCTCCCCGGCGCTTGATCTTGCACCGTTTCGTCCGGTGGCGTGACGAACATGGAGATTGACAGCCCAGCCACGGTCGCGCCAACATCGCCGCCGACGAAGCAGCACAACCTGTGCATCGGCCCCTGGCCTTACCCCTCCAGACATGAGAGACAGCCTGCCCATGACGGAAAAGTCTTCGCCGACGCCCATCGAAAGCCCGCTCCTCAAGGAAAACGGCGGCAGCCGCGTGCGCCATGGCTACTTCACTCGCCAGGGCGGCGTTTCCGAAGGAATCTATGCCGGGCTGAATGTAGGCGTGGGCTCGAACGACGAAACGCACAAGGTCAGGGAGAACCGCGACCGGGTGGCTGGCTGGTTCGGACTTCCACTTGACCGGCTTGCCACCGTGCATCAGGTCCACTCCCCGGACGTGGTGGTGGTAGACGCGCAATACGGAGGAGAGCGGCCGAAGGCGGACGCGCTGGTGACGGCAACCCCGGGCGTGATACTGGGCGTCTTGACGGCGGACTGCGGCCCTGTCCTGTTCTGCGACGGAGACAACGGCGTCATTGGAGCTGCCCATGCGGGCTGGAAGGGAGCATTGGGCGGCGTCTTGGAAAACACCGTCGAGGCGATGGTCAGCATTGGTGCCGATCGCGACGCAATCATTGCATGCCTCGGCCCCTCGATCGGGCCGGAGAGCTACGAAGTCGGACCCGAGTTCATCGAACGATTCCTTCAGTTCAATGATGGCTACGACGCATTCTTCACCCCGGCGCCGAAGCAGGGGCACGCATATTTCGACCTGCAGGCCCTGACCCTGCACCGGCTGAAAGCGGCTGGCATCCGTGCCACGCATCTGGGAATCGACACCTATGCCGACGAAACGAGGTTCTATTCCTATCGCCGCACCACGCACCGGGGCGAGCCGGATTACGGTCGCCAGATTTCCGCAATAGCGATGACGGAGAAGTAATATGGCGCTGCATTTCGAACGCGAGGAATATGCCGCCCGGCTCGAGCGCCTTGTCGAGAAGATGCGCGAGGAGAAGCTGGAAGCCCTGCTGCTCTTTGCCCAGGAAAGCATGTACTGGCTCACCGGCTACGACAGCTTCGGCTACTGCTTCTTCCAGACGCTCGTGGTCAAGGCGGACGGAACGATGACGCTCCTGACCCGCTCGGCCGACCTCCGGCAGGCCCGCCACACGTCGATCATCGAGAATGTGGTCGTCTGGGTCGACCGGGTGAACGCCGACCCGACGCTCGACCTGAAGAACCTCCTGAGCGACTTCGATCTGCTGGGCGCCCGCATCGGCATCGAGTTCGACACCCACGGCATGACGGGACGGGTGGCGCGCCTCCTGGACAATCAGCTGGCCTCGTTCGGCCAGATCATCGACGCGTCCTACCTGGTCAGCGGGCTTCGCCTCGTCAAAAGCCCCGCCGAAGTCGCCCATGTCAGGCGTGCGGCCGAACTGGCCGATGATGCATTGGATGCGGCTCTTCCCCTCATCAAGGCGGGAGGAAGCGAGGCCGATATCCTCGCTGCCATGCAGGGTGCCGTCTTCAGCGGCGGCGGCGACTACCCGGCGAACGAATTCATCATAGGTTCGGGGCCAGATGCGCTGCTCTGCCGCTACAAGGCCGGCCGGCGGACGCTTGAATCCAGCGACCAGCTCACGCTCGAATGGGCCGGCGTCAGTGCCCACTACCACGCCGCCATGATGCGCACCGTGGTGATTGGAGAGCCAAGCGCTCGTCACCGGGAGCTCTACAAGGCGTGCCACGAAGCGATCAAAGGGATCGAAGACGTGCTTCGCCCGGGCAATACGTTCGGGGACGTCTTCGATACCCACGCGGAGATATTCGACGAGCGCGGACTGACGCGCCATAGGCTCAACGCCTGCGGCTACTCTCTCGGCGCCCGCTTCTCCCCCTCATGGATGGAGCACCAGATGTTCCATGTCGGCAACCCGCAGGAAATCCTGCCGAACATGACGCTGTTCACGCACATGATCATCATGGATTCCGACACCGGCACGGCCATGACCCTCGGCCACACCTATCTCACCACGGAGGACGCTCCTGAACCACTGTCGCGCCACGGCCTCGACCTCATCCTGAGATGAGGCATCCACAGGCCGATTTGACAGGCCGGAAACCGAGCTTCTAAGTTCGGCGCGGGCGAACCGGGCGACGGAGGCGGCATGCGGTTGGTGATAGCAGGACTGGTCGTCGCATTGTCTTCGGCAATTTTGGCTGGATGCACGACCGACGCTCTGACGCCGCCCGCCGATGTTGGTGGAGGGCTGCGGCCGTCGACACCGGTGACGCAGGCCGAGGCCGACCGGCTTGCGCGGACGCCCGATCCGCAGGACTACCGCTCTGACACCTACGGCCAACAGCCCCGACAGTACCCGCCGCAAAACACGCTCGAGGCACAGGCTCAGGCTCTGCAATCGGGCGCTTCCTCAGCGGCTCGCTCGCAGCCCGTCCAACAGCCTCAGCAAGCAGAGCCAGCGGCGGCACCGGCACAGCCGGCCCCACAGGACGTGGCCACGCGAGGTTCGATCCGCTTCCTCCCCATCATCGGCGCGCCCCTGCAGGCGGTAACACCGCTTTCACGCCAGCTCGGGACACAGGCACGTGCGAGCGGGCTGACGATCCGAGCCTCAGGCGACAGCACGACGGATCACATCCTCAAGGGATATTTCTCCGCCTTCGCCGACGGCGAAGCCATTACCGTCGTCTATGTCTGGGACATCCTCGACAACAGTGGGGGCCGGTTGCACCGCGTACAGGGTCAGGAGCGGATCGCGGCCTCTCCGCGCGGCGATCCGTGGTCGGCCGTTCCCACTGCCACCATGGAGACGATCGCCACCAAGACGATCAACGAATATGTGGCCTGGAAGAGTGCACGTCCCGGCTGAGGGACGTCACGGTTTATTCACAAAATTAGGGGAGCCGGACCGAACGCTCTTGCATTCGGCTAGTGCAACGGTAAAAGGCGCCCATCCAGCGTCAGAACGGGCGGACCGAAATGAAGGTTTTCGCAGGCAATTCGAACCGGCAGCTTGCCGATGCGATCTGCAACTATCTCAATGTACCAGTCGGAAAAGCCAGCGTCAGACGCTTTGCAGACCAGGAAATCTTCGTAGAGATACAGGAAAACGTGCGAGGCGAGGATGTCTTCGTCATCCAGTCCACGTCGTTCCCTGCCAATGACCACCTGATGGAACTCCTGATCATGATCGACGCCTTCCGTCGGTCCTCTGCCAAGCGCATCACTGCGGTCCTCCCCTATTTCGGCTATGCCCGCCAGGACCGCAAGGCCGGCCCCCGCACGCCGATCTCCGCCAAGCTCGTCGCCAACCTGATCACCGAGGCGGGCGCCGACCGCGTCCTGACACTCGATCTTCATGCAGGCCAGATCCAGGGCTTCTTCGACATCCCGACCGACAATCTCTTCGCCGTGCCGATCCTCGCCCGCGACGTGAAGGACAACTACGACGTCAGGAACGTCATGGTCGTTTCACCCGATGTCGGCGGCGTCGTGCGCGCCCGCTCGCTCGCCAAGCGGATCGATTGTCCGCTTGCCATCGTCGACAAGCGCCGCGAACGTGCCGGTGAGTCCGAGGTGATGAACGTGATCGGTGAAGTCGCTGGCAAGGACTGCCTGCTGGTCGACGACATCGTCGATTCCGGCGGAACGCTCTGCAATGCAGCGGAAGCCCTCCTGGATAAGGGCGCAACCAGCGTTACCGCATATATCACCCACGGCGTCCTGTCGGGCGGCGCCGTCGCCCGCATCACCTCGTCCAAGCTGCGCGAACTCGTGATCACCGACTCGATCCAGCCGACCACGGCCGTGCAGTCGGCCCACAATATCCGCGTCGTCACCACCGCAAACCTGCTCGGCGAAGCCATCAATCGGACGGCTTCAGAGGAATCGGTCTCCAGCCTCTTCGACTGACGGGCGGTTCGGGACGGCAGTATACGAGAGTCGGTCATTAACGCAGCCGCAATGAATTACTGACAAAGCTTCCGCACCATTTTTACGTGTGTGGGGGATTTTTATCGTCATGTCGCAGCCATTGAAGCGTGTCGGCGCCGGAAAATCTTGGTCGCTGAAGGCCAAGTTCGCCGGGCTCGTCGTTGGTGCAACCTTCGTATCCTGCCTTTCCGTCGGCCTGCTGAGCTATCAGATCGGCAAGAGCGGGCTCATCGAAGCCAGCCAGCTTCGGCTTGAGTCGATCGCCGCCAACCAGTCCGACGATCTCTCGACATACCAGGCCAGGATCCAACAGGCGCTGAGCGAACTCGGTCAGAACAGCGCGATCGGTCAGGCGGTCGATACGATGTCCAACATCATCCCCGCCGAGGGAGACCAGATTCGGGCCGCCTACCAGAAGTCGGACCTCACCCCCATGCAGCGCTCCGAATTGAGCGACGCCGGGCTGAAGCTCCTGTACGCGATCCAGCACGCGACCATCCACGGCACGATCGTGAGCGCCTGGAAGAACGCCGGCGTCAGTGAAATCTATATCGTCGATACGAAGGGCCAGGTGATCTACTCCGTCACCAAGGGCCCGGAGCTCCTCGAACAGGCCTCGGCGATCTCCGGCATCAACGAGATCCTCGGCCGGATCAACGGCGGCTCTTCCGACCAGATCCACACCTCGACCTTCGCTCCATTCGATGCCGATGGCGGCAAGCCTTCTGCATTGATCGGCAAGCAACTGGCCGTCTCCTCCTGGGGGGACACAGTCGTCAAGGGTGCGGTCATCTTCCGGGTGTCGGCAGAGCGACTGGTCAACGCCGTCACCCCCAAGGAGTACGGCACGTCGATCGACGAAGCGCTGCTGCTCGACAGCAAGGGTGCTTTCCGCACCGGCTCCTTCGTCGACGGACAATCCCACGACGTCCCGGCCGATCTTGCCGAAGCGGCCACAGGGCAGACCACCGGCTCGGCCTTCGCAACCGTGGCCGACAAGCCGCTGTTCTTCGCCTATCAGCCGGTTTCCCTCTTCGGCGAGAAGCACCTTCTGGCTGTGGGTCAGAACGAAGCGCAGGTATTGGCGTCAGCCCGCGAACTCGCCTATTGGGCGATCCTCGCCACGCTTGCCGTGTTGGTCGTGATGGGCCTCGCCGGCACGTACATCGCTGCCCGCCTCACGCGTCCGCTGACGGAACTCGCCAGGCTGATGAACCGTCTCAATGACGGCGACAAATCGATCGTCGTCGAGCATACCGGGCGCGGCGACGAGGTCGGCACCATGGCTCGGGCGCTCGAATCCTTCCGCCAGGGCGCCCTGGACAAGGAACGCATGGAGGAAGAGGCTCACCGCAAGAGCGAGGAGATCGACGAGGAGCGGCAGCAGCGGGAGGCCGAGAAGGCCGCCAGCGCCCGTGAGATCGAAGAAGCCGTCTCGGCGCTCGCAACCGGTCTCGCCGCCCTCTCCCGCGGCAAGCTCGACCAGCGCATCACCAAGGCTTTCGCCCCGTCGCTCGATCACCTGCGCCACGACTTCAACAACTCGCTGGCCGGCCTCGAAGAGACGATCTCCGCGATCGGCAGCAGCGTCACCACCATCCGGGCAGGTTCGAGCGAACTGAAGATGGCCTCAGATGATCTGTCGCGGCGCACCGAACGTCAGGCTGCGGCACTGGAAGAGGCTGCCGCGGCTCTCGGCGAAATGACTGGAGCCGTCAACGGCGCCCTGAACCGTTGCGAGACGGCGGTGGACGTCGCGGCCGACACGTTGAAGGGCGCACACACCTCCACAGCCGTGGTGCGCGATGCGATCGGAGCGATGGAGCGGATCGAAAGCTCCTCCTCCAAGATCCGTCAGATCATCGACGTCATCGACCAGATCGCCTTCCAGACCAACCTGCTGGCCCTCAATGCCGGCGTCGAGGCGGCACGTGCCGGTGAAGCCGGCAAGGGCTTTGCCGTCGTCGCCCAGGAAGTCCGGGAACTCGCCCAGAAGTCGGCGACCGCGGCGCGCGACATCGGCGCCCTGATCACGGCATCGGCCTCAGATGTCGAGAACGGCGTGGCGCTCGTCCTCAAGACCGGAGAAAGCCTGGAACACATCCAGGGCAACATCCAGTCGATCAACGAGCATATCGGCGCGATCGTCGGCTCGTCGCGTGAACAGTCGGCGCGCCTGACAGAGATCAATTCCGCCGTCAGCGGTCTCGACCAAGTGACGCAGCAGAATGCCGCCATGGTCGAGGAGACCTCAGCGTCGGCCCATTCCCTGGCCAACGAGGCGGAAGTGTTGAACGAGCAGATCAGCCACTTCTCCATCGGCAATGCCGGCGCAGTTCAGGGCGATCGTCGCGCTGCCTGACCCCGCCCCGTCTCGACATTCAAAGCGCCGGCTCCACCAGGAGCCGGCGCTTTTCTTTTGTGGGCTTGGCAGTGGTCCCGTTTGCATCCCGCCCCAAAGGCTCTAGGTGTACCCGCCGAAGACGGAAACACCCCAGGAGCAATCATGGCTGCGCGCGATCGCTATTCAAGGAAGCTGGAATGTTCGCAATGCGGCCACTCGGGTTTTGCCGAAGTGTCTGAAAGCGAGGAGAGACGCGGGGGAAACAGGGACTTCCGGATCGACGAGATGCCGGCGGGGTTCCTGGCGGAGTTCCCGTCCCAGGATCCCCGCAAATACATGGTCCGCTGCCAGTGCGGCCACAAGTTCCGGTTTGAGCAGAAGACGGCCTATCCGCCGGGGGGCGAGCCGCGCTAGCGGAGCCGGAACGATACTGAAGGCCCGGCTCTAGGCGACCTTCGCCTGATCAGGCCGGCGATCGACGACCGCATTTACGATTGCCTCGATCTCTGTGCGCGGCACAGGCTTGCCATAGAAATAGCCCTGCACCTGCACGCAGCCCTCATCCCGCAGGAAGTTGACATGCTCATCCGTCTCGACCCCTTCGGCAAGGACTGGGATTTCCAGACTCGAGGCGAGAATGAGCGTCGACCGCACGATAGCAGCAGATTGCGCGCTGGTGGCGACGCCATCGACGAACTGGCGGTCGATCTTGATCTTGTCGAAGGGAAAGGCGAGCAGCATGGAGAGCGAGGAATAGCCCGTTCCGTAATCGTCCATCGCGATCTTAGCGCCGAGGCTCTTGAGGTGGCGTATGGTCTGCAGAGCCCGTTGATGATCGGCGATGATGCCGGTCTCGGTAATTTCCAGCTCCAGACGCGCCGGATTGAGGCCGGTTTCCTGCAGAATGTCCTGGACGACACCGGGAAAGCGCGGATCGGCAAGCTGCTGTGTCGCGACATTGACGGCGATCGATAGCGGATTGCGCCAGCTTGCTGCCTCTCGGCAGGCTTCGCGAAGTACCCACTCGCCGAGTTCCACGATGAAGCCGCTGCGCTCGGCGATCGGTATGAACTCGGACGGCGGCACGTTTCCGCGATAAGGATGGTTCCAGCGCAGCAGCGCTTCGAAGCCGACGACAGCGCCGGTGAATGTGTCGTTCTGGCGCTGGTAGTTGAGCTGGAACTCTCCCCTTAGCAAGCCCGAACGCATGTCCATCGCCAACACGTTCCGCTCCCGCACAGCCCGATCCATGGAGGCATCATAGAAACAGACGGCGTTAGAGCCTGTCTCCTTGGCGCGGTACATGGCGACGTCCGCCTGTGCGAGGAGGTCCTCGACCTCCACATCGTCGTCCAGAATGGCAACACCCACACTGGTGCCGACATTCAGGCTATTGCCGTTCCATTCGATGGGCTTGACGATCTCCGCGATCATCCGCGCCGCCAGCCGCGAGGCATCCGCGCGTCCGTAATAACGGCGCGTCATGGCGATGAATTCGTCGCCGCCGATCCGCGCGACGAACTCGCCATCGCTGATGACGCTTGCCAGGCGGTCGCCGATGGTGCGAAGCACCGCGTCTCCGGCCAAATGCCCATGCACATCGTTCACTTCCTTGAAGCGGTCGAGATCGAAGGAGAGGATCGCGACCCTGGCTCCCAATCCCACTGCGTGGACGGAAGCCTCCGAGAGCTCTTCCTGGAAGGCCGAGCGGTTCGGCAGGCCCGTGAGCGGGTCCTGGAGGGAAAGCTGCCGGTATCGCTCGACGGCCTCGCGCATCGTGCTGGCATCGATGAGGTAGCTTGCCGCCGCGAGCGCCAGCAGCACCATCATCAGGCCGAGCACACCGAGACCGAGCACCGCGGACGAGATCACCGATTGCGGGACCTCCAGCGTGGTGTCCGGCACCAGGTCAATGGCAGCCATGCCGATGAAATGCACGGATGCGATCGCCACGATCAATGCGGCGACCGCCCCATAGCGGCAGAAACGGGTGACCGGACGAGCCGCCCGGTTCATCGCAACGGCAGAGAAGAAGGCACCGGCCAGAAGCGACATCGCGACATAGTCGAGACGCCAGACGATCTCCCCCTGCACCTCATAGGCTGACATGCCAAGATAGTGCATGGCGCCGAGCCCGAGGCCCAGCACCACACCTCCCGCCTCCAGCAGCATGCTCCGGCCGCCATAGGCCGAGATGGCGAGGCCCGCCGTGACACCTCCGATCGACACGGCAAGTGATGCGAGCGTCCCGCCCGGCTCGTAACCTGCGATACCGCCTGTCGTGTATCCGAGCATGGCGAGGAAGTGCGTCGCCCAGGTCGTCGATCCGCCGATGAACCCGGCGAGGAACAGCCATATTCCCTTCTCCAGACCCCGGCGCCGCGTGACCCGCGAAAACAGCCGGATCGTCAGCGTCGCGCCCATTGCGAGAACAAGAACGGCCGCGGCGACGTAGCGGAGATCGTGTTCGATGAAAAGGCAGGAGAAAATGCGGGACATGATGAGCCGATCCATGAGAATATGACGGCGTTCTAACATCCATGTGTGTTCTATCCGTTCGCTGACATGGTAAAGACTTGACGAATGTCAGGTCCTCCGGCGTCGGCTTGCCATCCGGCAACCTTTGTATTATAGCCCGCCGGTCCGCGTAGACACCCTTGGAGGCAACGCGGATGGAGAGCATCGCGAGGTGTCCTCCCAGTCTCCTCCGTGCACCGGTTGCACGGTCAGACTCTCCAAACAACCTCGAAAGGACATGCCATGAGCCAGGAAACTTACGAGCTCAAGGCCGAGGCGCGCGAACGGGTCGGTAAGGGGTCCGCCCGTGAACTTCGCCGCAACGGTTTCATCCCTGCCGTCATCTATGGTGACAAGCAGCCCCCCATTTCCATCGCACTTTCGACCAACGAAGTGACGAAGCGCATCCATGCCGGTGGTTTCATGACCACCATCGCGACCATCGATGTCGACGGCAAGAAGTACCAGGTTCTGCCGAAGGACTACCAGCTGGATCCGGTGCGCGACTTCACCATGCATGTCGATTTCCTGCGCGTCTCGAAGGACACCGCCGTTACCGTTGACGTGCCGGTCCACTTCATCAACGACCAGAAGTCCGGCGTTAAGATCGGCGGCGTCCTGAACATCGTCCGCCATACGGTTGAATTCAACTGCCCGGCCGACGCCATTCCGGACTCCATCACCGTGGACCTGACCGGCTTCAAGATCGGCGACAGCATCCACATCTCGCACGTTACCCTGCCGAAGGGCGTGAAGCCGGTCATCACCGACCGCGACTTCACCATCGCGACCATCGTCGCCCCGGCGGCCGGCGTCGAGGAAGAAGAGCAGCCGGCTGAGGGCGAAGCTTCCGAGTAAGCTTCTGCATTTGCCGAACGAAACCCGCCCTCGTGGCGGGTTTTTTGTTTTCGGACCCTAGAGGCGATCTGCCGGCCGAAAGGCGGAGCGCGCTGGCGGCGAGGAAACCGGTTGACTTCCGCGGGCGTTCAAGGTGGAGAAGGCGATACCGCTGAACACGAGTTTCTTGCATATGAAGATCATCGCTGGCCTGGGAAATCCTGGCCCCAAATACTCCGGAAACCGCCACAATATCGGTTTCATGGCCGCCGACGCGCTTCAGCGCCTGCCGGGGTTCGCGCCATGGTCGAAGAAGTTCAAGGCCGAGATCTCGGAAGGCGAACTTGCCGGCGAGAAGGTCCTGCTGATGAAGCCGCAGACCTACATGAACCTCTCCGGCGAAGCGGTCGGCGAAGCCATGCGCTTCTACAAGCTCGCCCCGGCCGACATTCTCGCCATCTATGACGAACTCGACCTTGCTCCGGGTAAGGTGCGCCTCAAGACCGGCGGCGGACATGGCGGACACAACGGCGTCAAGTCTCTCGACGCCCATTGCGGCAAGGAATACCGCCGGCTGCGCCTCGGGATCGGCCATCCGGGCTCCAAGGAGCTCGTACACAATCATGTCCTGGGTGACTTCGCCAAGTCGGATCGCACGTGGCTCAAACCACTTCTGGATGCCATCGCCGACAACGCGGCGATGCTGGTGAAGGGCGAGGACTCGCAGTTCCTGAACAAGCTGGCCCTGGCGGTCGGCGACAAGCCCGCCGCTCAAGCCGCGGCACCCGACCCGAAAAAGCCGGCAATGCAGTCGCACATCCGCCAGGCACGGAACCAGAAGCCCGCCGCGCCGGCGACGGGACCGATGGCCGACATGTTGAAGAAGCTGTTCGGGGGCAAGGTCGACTAATCCGGAACCATCGGCACTGGGCCGTCTTTCCTTACCCGAAAGGAGACTCCCTATGCTCGATCTTGCGGTCCTCCCGCTTCCTGCGCCGGTGCATGACAAGCTGGACAGTGTCCTTCGAGGCTTCTTGACGGAATCGGGGCCCCGCTTCGACTTCTCCAGCCCTTCTGGCGAGCAGGCGCTCGTAGGTCCCGATTCCGTTTCCTGGCGCATCTTCAAGAATCAGGTAGCGCTCTTCATCGGTGGTGTGGCCGCCGTTCTGCTCGAACTGGGCGAGCCGAACGTGCGGGACGGTGTCTGGCATCACACGAGTTTCCGCACCGAACCGCTGAAGCGCCTGCAGCGCACCGGCCTGGCCGCCATGGTGACCGTCTACGGCGCGCATAGCCGCGCCGAGGCGATGATTGCAGGCGTGGTCCGCGCCCACGACCGTATCACCGGCGTCACGTCCGAGGGTGAGCCCTATCACGCCAACGACCCCGCGCTGCTGGACTGGGTCCAGGCGACGGCGGGCTTCGGCTTTATGGAGGCCTATCACCGCTATGTCCGTCCCCTGTCGCAGGCGGAACGGGAGGCGCTGTTCCGGGAAGCCGCCCCGGCCGCCCGGCTCTACGGCGCCGTCGGCGCCCCGGCCTCCGAGGCGGATTGGGCCCGGATGCTGGAGGGCATGCGCGATCGCTTGACCCCCTCCCCTATCGTCTCCGAGTTCCTCGACATCATGCAGCGCGTGGACGCCCTGCCGCGGATCGCCAATCCGATGCAGGTGGCGCTTGTCAAGGCGGCAGTTGCAATCCTTCCGCCCTGGGTCAGGACACGGCTCGGCATCGGCGAGGAGTACCACCTGTCGCGTCGCGAGCGGATTGCAGTCGGCCTTGCGGCCAAGGCCGCCGACCGGCTTCTCCTGAAGTCGTCACCGCCCGTCCAGGCCTGCCGCCGCCTTGGTTTGCCGGATGATTACCTCTACCGCCCGGCGCACTAATCACTCCTCCGGCTCGGTGGTGAACATCAGCGGGTAGCCAGCTTCCTTCGCAAGATCGATGGCTTCCTTCGCCTTCGTCTCTGCAATATCCCTGGCGCAGACGACCACCACGGCGGTGCCCATTCGATGGGCGGTCAGCATGACGCGGTAGCTCGTCTCCTCGGGCATGCGAAAGACAGCCTTCAGAACCATCACCACGAATTCTCGCGGCGTATAGTCGTCATTGACCAGAATGACCTTGTAGAGCTTCGGCCGCTCGAGCTTCGGTTTGGTCTTTGTCCTGGGCAGGAGGATCGTGTCGTCCTTCGTCGGCATGTTGACCTCGCCGTGACATCGAATGAACGGCGGAAAGTATGGCACCGGCCCGGGCCGCATTCAACAGCAACCGGGATCGACCCTTGACCCCTCGGGCCGTTTATCCCATAGCCAAGCCAACGATCGTTTCCAGCAACAGGTATCTCTACCGATGGGTTTCAAGTGCGGCATCGTGGGCCTGCCGAATGTCGGCAAGTCGACACTTTTCAATGCTCTGACGAAGACGGCTGCAGCGCAGGCCGCCAATTATCCCTTCTGCACCATCGAGCCGAATACCGGCGAAGTGGCCGTTCCGGATCCGCGCATGCAGAAGCTCGCTCAAATCGCCGGCTCCAAGGAGATCATACCGACCCGCATCTCCTTCGTCGACATCGCCGGCCTTGTCCGCGGCGCATCGAAGGGCGAAGGCCTCGGCAACAAGTTCCTCGCCAATATCCGCGAGGTCGACGCGATCGTTCATGTCCTGCGCTGCTTCGAGGATACCGACATCACCCATGTGGAGGGCCGCATCGATCCGGTCGGTGATGCCGAGACCATCGAGACCGAGCTGATGCTCGCCGATCTCGAAAGCCTGGAGCGCCGGGTCGAGCAGACCCGCAAGCGGGCGACTGGCAAGGACAAGGAATCCCTTGCCCAGCTTCCTGTCATGGAAGCGGTCATCAAGCTGCTGCAGGACGGCAAGCCGGCGCGCCTGCTCCTGAAGACCATGAGCCCCGAGGAGATCGACATCCTCAAGGGCCTGAACCTCCTCACCTCCCATCCGGTGCTCTACGTCTGCAATGTCGCGGAAGCCGATGCTGTGACCGGCAATGCGCACACGGAAGCGGTCGCCAGGATGGCCGCCGAACAGGGCGCCGAATGCGTCATCATCTCCGCCGCGATCGAGGCTGAAGTGGCGCAGTTGCCGGAAGACGAGGCGACGGAGTTCCTGTCGGCTCTCGGCCTCGAGGAGGCTGGCCTGGATCGCCTTATTCGTGCCGGTTACAACCTCCTCGACCTGATCACCTATTTCACCGTCGGCCCCAAGGAGACCCGTGCCTGGACGATCGTGCGCGGCACGAAGGCCCCGCAGGCGGCGGGCGTCATCCACACGGATTTCGAGCGCGGCTTTATTCGCGCTTTCACCATCGGCTATGACGACTATATCGCCTACAAGGGCGAAGTCGGTGCGAAGGAAGCCGGCAAGGGCCGCGACGAAGGCAAGGAGTACGTCGTCCACGACGGCGACGTCATCCACTTCCGCTTCAACACCTAGATGAATTGACAGGCGCCGGGAGAGGATCGGCGCCTGTTCCCCGATCTCCGCGTGCGGTCAGCGCACCTTCTTCATCGGGCAACTTTAAATCCCGAAAAGCGAATAGAGCGGACATGTTGCCAATAACCCGGTTGCCAGCGGCACGATGCCGATCAGCGCGAAATAGCGCCACGGCGACTCCGGATAGATGAAGAACAGCGACAACAGCAGGATTCCGGCAACGACGCGGATGATACGGTCCGCGGACCCGACATTCTTGGCGAACATGGCGCTTCCTTTCCTCGCTCAATCCTGGAAGTCTAGTCGAGGCCACGGGCCGCGTCGGTGACTAAGTCACAGAGCAGGTTCCGTATCCCCTGCGAGCCGCTGCAGGCCCGCTCTGTTCCTGATGCGAATCCGGCCGCGTTCGCTTTCCACGAGCCCCTTCGACGAGAGAGCCTCCAGACGGCGCGACACCACTTCGCGGGCCGAGCCGATCAGGACGGCCAGTTCCTGATGGGTCGCTGCAATCTCGTCATCACGTCCCCCACGTTCAAGCAGCGTACGTGCAAGTCTCTGGCCGACCGACACGAAGGCAACCTGCTCCAGGAGAGACATCAGGTCCGAAAGCCGGGAGGCGAAGGCCCCGAAGACGAAGTTGCGGAAGGCAGGCGAACTTGACACCAGAGCCTCGAACTGCGCGCGCGGGATCATCACCGCCGAGACGTCTGTCTCTGCGATAGCCTCGCCGGTATAGTGAGCCTGCCCCAGAACGCCGAGGGTGGTTTGCACGCAGGTCTGCCCGGGCGCCACGGAATAGAGAAGCATCTCGCGACCGTTGCGGCCGGTGAGATAGACGCCGATCCGTCCGGAGATGAGGACGACGAACGTCTGCGCCTCGTCACCCGGGCGAAACAGTACGGTTCCTCGCGGCACATGTGCCAGGCGCAGAGGCTCGAGCCCGCGCGTGCCGGCGCTTCCAGTGCTCTGAGGAAATCCGCCTGATCCAGCCAGTTAGACATGGACGCTCCTTGAATTTGCACCCCTGCCCCGCCATTGTGCCACGCGGAATCGGCAAGAGGAATCCGAATGGCGGAACCGGACTACCATTTTGAAGACTTCACGCCTGGACGCGTCTTTCCGCTGCCCGAGCGGCAGGTCAGCGCAGAGGAGATCGTCGAATTTGCTGCCGAATTCGACCCGCAGCCCATGCACCTCGACGAGGCGGCGGGCAAGGCAAGCATCCTCGGAGGCCTTTCCGCTTCCGGCTGGCACACGGGCAGTATGTTCATGCGCATGATGTATGACGGATGGCTGTCGCAATCGTCTTCGGAAGGATCGCCCGGCATCGATTTTATGGAATGGAAGAGGCCGGTTCTCGCCGGCGATACGCTTTCCGGGCGCTCGACGGTCGTGTCGGCCCGCGAACTCCGCTCGCGCCCCGGCATCGGCATGGTGACCTTCCTCCATGAGGTGGAGAACCAGCGGGGCGAACTCGTGATGAAGGGGGAGAACCCGATCATGATGCGATTGCGCACTCCCGTCGGAGAACCGCAATGAGACTGATCGAGCTTTCTCCACCGGGCAGGAAGGTGATTACCGGCACCATGCTGTTCACTTCCGAGGACATCATCCGCTTCGCGCGAAAATATGATCCGCAACCGTTCCATACTGATCCGGAAGCGGCCAAAGGCTCCGTCTTCGGCGGCCTCTGTGCATCCGGTTGGCACACCTGCGCCGGCTGGATGAAGACCTATATCGCCTACTGGGATGCGGAAGTGGCAAGGCTCGAAGCCGAAGGGCTGGTCGCGCCGAAGCTTGGTCCTTCCGCAGGCTTCAAGAAACTCCAGTGGCTGAAGCCCGTCTATGCCGGCGACAGCATCACCTATTCGGTGGAAGTCGTAGACAGCCGCCCCCTGGCATCACGTCCCGGCACATGGCTCAACCTGACCGCCAATGACGGGGTGAACCAGCATGGCGAGGTCGTCATGCGCTACGACGGAACCGTGCTCGAGTTCGAATAGGCGCCCGCAGTTCCGACAGACGTCAGTGTCCCTCGAACTCCATCAGCGTCCGCACCTCGACCCCGAGCCCCTCGAGCTTGCGGCGCCCGCCCAGTTCCGGCAGGTCAATGACGAAGCACGCCGAGACGATCTCAGCGCCCTGCTGGCGCAATAGCTTGACAGCGCCTTCCGCAGTGCCACCGGTGGCAATCAGGTCGTCGGTTAGGATGACCTTTTCGCCGGGCTTAACGGCATCCACATGCATCTCCATCTCGTCGACGCCATATTCGAGGCTGTAGGCGATCCGTACGGTCTCGTGCGGCAGCTTGCCCTTCTTGCGGATCGGCACGAACCCTGCCGAGAGCTGGTGCGCCAACGCCCCTCCGAGGATGAAGCCGCGCGCCTCGATGCCGGCGATCTTGTCGACCCCCAAACCCGTATATGGCCGTACAAGCTCGTCCACCGCCTGGCGGAAGGCCACCGCGTCGCCGAGCAGGGTCGTGATGTCACGGAAGATGATCCCGGGCTTCGGGTAGTCCACGATCGAGCGGACGGAGGCAGCGAGGTCGATGGGCTGGGTCATGGGAAGTCCGAATTGCTGGAAGGGAAGGAACGGGCGGAGGAAACCTAGCGGTTTATCCGCGGTCCCCCAACAAAAAAGGCGACCCGGAGGTCGCCTTATTGTTGTAGCGAGGGTTGTCCTCAGTGTTCCTTGCTGGCGTAGACAGACTTCTTCGTCAGGTAGATGAGCCCGGTGAAGATCAGCAGGAAGACCATGACCATGAAGCCGGTGCGCTTGCGATCCTCCAGATGCGGCTCTGCAGCCCACATCAGGAACGCGGACACGTCCTTGGAGTACTGGTCGAGCGTTTCAGGAGCACCATCGTCATAGGTGACCTGGCCATCCGAGATCGGCGGGGCCATGGCAAGCGATGCCGAGGCGATGAAATACGGGTTGTAGTAGGTCCCTTCCGGAACCTCGACGCCTTCCGGCGGCTCCTGGTAACCCGTCAGGAGCGAATAGATGTAATCCGGGCCACCTTCCTGGTACTGCGTGAAGATGTCGAACACGAACTGAGGGAAGCCGCGGGTCACGCCGCGCGCCTTGGCGATCAGAGAGAAGTCCGGAGGGGCCGCACCATTGTTGGAAGCGGCGGCAGCCTGTGCGTTCGGGAACGGCGGCGGGAAGTAGTCGGACGGAACCGCAGCCCGGTCGAACATGTCGCCATCGTCGTTGGGACCGTCGGTCACCTGGTAGTTGGCGGCGAACGCCTTCACCTGCTCTTCGGAATAGCCGAGGTCCTGGAGCGTTCGGAACGATACCAGTGTCATGGAGTGACAGGCTGCACAGACTTCGGTGTAGACCTTCAGTCCCCGCTGCAGCTGGCCCTTGTCGTAGTGACCGAACGGGCCGGCAAAGCTCCAGTTCACTTCCCGAGGCTTGTTGATCGGGTAGTGCGGTGTTTCTCCCTCTTCGGCCGCCGATGCTGCGGCGGTGAAGCCCAGACCTGCCACGACGGCCAGCGAAAGGATGCTTGTAACAAGCTTTTTCATAACTCTTTTTCCCTCTCGGTCTCGGCTATCGGACGCTGGCTTCGGCAGGCGGAAGCTTTTCCATGTCGGACTTGTTCTGCTTCGCGAGAACCGCCTCGGTGATCGAGTTCGGTATGCGGCGAGGCGTCTCGAACAGGCCGAGCAGCGGCATGATCACCAGGAAGAAGCCGAAGTAGTAGAGCGTGCCGAGCTGAGACAGGATGACGTAGACGCCTTCCGCCGGCATGGCGCCAAGCCAGCCGAGGAGAATGCAGTCGGCAACGAAGATCCAGAAGAACAGCTTGTACCACGGACGGTAGACGGCCGAGCGGACCTTCGACGTGTCGAGCCAGGGCAGGAAGAACAGCACGATGATCGAGCCGAACATGACGAGCACGCCGCCGAGCTTGGAGTCGATCGGGCCGACATTGAAGGTGATGGCGCGCAGCATCGCGTAGAATGGCAGGTAGTACCATTCCGGAACGATGTGGGCCGGGGTCTTCAGGGCATCCGCCGGAATGTAGTTGTCCGGGTGGCCGAGATAGTTCGGCATGTAGAAGATGAACCAGGCGAAGACGAGCAGGAAGACCGACACGCCGAGCGCATCCTTGAGCGTCGCATAGGGCGTGAAGGCAACGGTGTCCGTCTTGGTCTTCACCTCAACGCCGGTCGGGTTCGTCTGGCCGGTCACGTGCAGCGCCCAGATGTGCAGGACGACGACGCCGGCAATCATGAACGGCAGCAGGTAGTGCAGCGAGAAGAAGCGGTTCAGCGTCGGCTGGTCGACAGCGAAGCCACCCAGCAGGAACTGCTGGATCCATTCGCCGACCAGCGGGAAGGCGGAGAAGAAGCCGGTGATGACGGTCGCGCCCCAGAAGGACATCTGACCCCAGGGCAGAACGTAGCCCATGAAGCCGGTCGCCATCATCAGGAGATAGATCACAACGCCGAGGATCCATAGGATTTCGCGGGGCGCCTTGTAGGAGCCGTAGTAGAGGCCGCGGGCGATGTGCAGGTAGACGGCGATGAAGAAGAACGACGCGCCGTTTGCATGCATGTAGCGCAGCAGCCAACCGTGGTTGACGTCGCGCATGATCTTCTCGACGGAGTTGAAGGCAACCGTCGTTTCGGCCGCGTAGTGCATGGCCAGAACAACACCCGACAGGATCTGGACGATCAGCATCACCGACAGCATGGCGCCGAAGGTATAGGCATAGTTCAGGTTGCGGGGAACGGGGTAAGAGACGAAGCTGTCATGGATCATGCGCGGCAATGGAAGCCGCGAGTCGATCCATTTCTCGATGCCGGAGGCCGGCTGGTATGTGGAATGACCGCTCATTATCTAGAACCCCTCACCCGATCTGGATCACTGTGTCGGACGTAAACGTGAAAGTCGGCACCGGCAGGTTGGTCGGCGCCGGACCCTTACGGATGCGGCCTGCGGTGTCATAGTGCGAACCGTGGCAGGGACAGAACCAACCGCCGAAATCGCCGGCCTGACCGAGCGGAACGCAACCGAGGTGGGTACAGGAACCGATCATGACGATCCAGTTTTCCTTGCCCTCACCGGCCGAACGAGCCAGGTCGGTCGCTTCCGCGGTCGCATCGATATTGTCGTTTCTTGCGATCGGGTCCTTCAATTCGTCGAGCGCGACGGCATTGGCGGCCTCGATCTCCTGCTCCGTACGGTTACGGATGAAGACAGGCTTGCCGCGCCACTTCACCGTCAGCGACATGCCCGGCTCGACCCCCGAGACGTCAACCTCGATGGAAGCGAGCGCCAGCGTCGAGGCGTCGGGCCGCATCTGGTCGATGAAAGGCCATGCCACTGCCGCCGCTCCGACCGCGCCGGCCATGCCGGTGGTCAGGTAAAGGAAATCACGGCGAGTGGGCTCGCCCAGTGCTTCGCTGTGTGTCTCGTGCTCGCTCACGGCTCAAACATCCTTCTCACGCAATTCGCGAAAACCCGCATTTGCCCCTCAACCGGAGATGTGGAACTGGCCATATTTGGAACACAGATTCCCCGGCAATTCGGCGCCTTCTATGCCTGATCGCAAATTATGTCCAGTCTTGGCAAGTGGATAGGAGCCAGTTTGTCGCGGCCTTTCCGCAAGCTTTTCCGGGGCTGTGACATGAGCGATGCATGCCCTCTTTCCCGGCCTTCCTCTCCCGCTTCGCACGTTAACCTCCGCGCTGGCTTCGCGTTGCGGTGCAGCAACCCGCATGCTAGGCCCGAACGCGCCGGCGCATCAATGGGAACAGGGCGGAATGAGGTATTTTCTGTCGGTCGCAATATGCGTCATCGTGTCGCTCGTGATCCTCATCGCGGCTGCACGCTACGTGGTCGGCATCTGGATCTTCACGGCCATCAGCAGCCTGCAGCTTCACCTTGCCGTCACCTGCACGCTGTCGGCTGTCGCTGCCTTCGTCCTTCACCGTAGCCTGCTTCCCGCGCTGCTGGTTGCAGCCTCGCTGGCGCTTGGGCTGCACGCGCTCTGGATGACCCGGGAGATGGTCCAGCAACCGCTTGCTGGCAACAATGTCGATGCTCCTGCGCTCAGGCTGATGTCCTTCAACATCCTGTCGAAGAACAGGGAGAATGCCGGCGCGATCCGCGACCTGATCCTTGCCTCCGGCGCCGACGTTGTGAACGTCCTTGAGGCGATGCCGCTGCGGGGGGAGCTCGGCGCCCTCTCACAGATCTATCCCTACCGCATCGGTTGTGGCGAGATGACGAAGACCTGCGACCTCATGGTGCTGTCCAAGACACCCTTGACCTCGCCCTCCGTTCACTCGCTCAGCACGATCTTCGAAAACCGGATGATCCTTTCGGATCTGTCATGGCAGGGACGCATGGTTCATCTGGCGGCCATCCATACGACCAAGCCCTATTTCGACGACTTCCAGACCTTGGAGCTCACCAACGCCGCCCGCATGCTGGATCGGCTCGAGGGTCCCCTGCTCGTTGCCGGAGACTTCAACGCCTCCAGCCTGGCGCCGAACATCCGCATGTTCCTGCGCTGGACCGGCCTTCGCACCGCATCCTGGGAGCCTCCCACATGGCCGGACTGGGGAGGATGGTTCGGCGTGCCGATCGATCACGTCTATGTCCGCGAACCGCTGCATATAAGATCGCTGCAGCGGTTGCCGTCATCACTGGGCTCCAACCACTACGGGCTGGTCGCAGACATCGTCCTCGCGCCGTGACCGCCTATTGTGCCGCGTCGGCCGCCAAGAAGCCTCCCGACTGGCGCGCCCACAGATCGGCATAGATGCCGTTCGCGGCAACCAATCGGGCGTGCGTCCCCTGCTCCACGATGCGTCCTTCATCCATCACGATCAGACGGTCGAGTGCCGCGATGGTGGAGAGCCGGTGGGCAATCGCGAGTACGGTCTTGCCCTGCATCAGGCGCTCGAGGTTCGACTGGATGGCAGCCTCCACTTCAGAATCGAGCGCTGACGTCGCCTCGTCGAGCACCAGGATCGGCGCGTTCTTCAACATGACGCGGGCGATGGCGATGCGCTGCCGCTGGCCGCCGGATAGCTTGACGCCCCGCTCACCGACATGGGCATCATAGCCACGGCGGCCGCGCTGGTCCTCCAGCTCGGCGATGAAACCGTCGGCCTCCGCGCGCCGGGCCGCCTCCCGCAACTGCTCCTCGCTCGCATCCGGCCTCCCGAACAGTATGTTGTCGCGGATCGACCGGTGCAGCAGCGATGTGTCCTGCGTCACCATGCCGATCTGCGCCCGCAGCGATTCCTGCGTCACCCGCGAGATATCCTGGCCGTCGATCAGGATGCGGCCCTTCTCGATCTCGTAGAAGCGAAGCAGAAGGTTGACCAGCGTCGACTTCCCAGCGCCTGAGCGCCCGACGATGCCGAGCTTTTCGCCTGGCCGGATGGTGAGGCACAGGTCGTCGAGCACGCTCCTGCCCTTGCCGTAGTGGAAGCTGACGTTCTCGAAGCGGATCTCCGGCGCCCGCACGGTCAGCCTCTCGGCATCCGGCTTATCGAGAAGGCCTATCGGCTGCGAGATGAGTTCGGCCGAGTTCTGGACGGTGCCGAGATTGCGCATCAACCCGTTCAGCTGCGTCATCAACCGGCCGAGCAGGAAGTTCAGCCGCAGCATCAGCGCCATGGTGAAGGCAACCGCACCGGAGCTGATCAGTCCCGCAAGCCACAGGTGGATGCTGAGCGCTCCCATCATCACGATCATCGTGCTGGACAGGAGCGCCATGGAGGCGCGCACACCGGTCAGCAGGCGTGTGAAGCGGATGATGGTGGACTGGAAGCTCTCGAACCCGGAGCGCATGTAGCGGTCGTTCGCTTCGTCGCTGCCGAACAGCCGGAGCGTCTGGATATTGGAGTAGGAATCGACCATTCGCCCGCTGATCATCGACCCGGCCTCCGCCGAAAGCTTGGCGTGCTCGCGGATCCTCGGCACGAAGTACTTCGCCAGGAAGGCGAAGATGGTCAGCCAGACGAGAACCACGGCCGCCATGCGCAGATCCAGCTGCGCTACCAGCACCAGCGTCGACACCGAGTAGATCACCACGAACCACAGGCTCTCCATCAGCGTCGTCAAGACGTCGCCGGTCGCCTGGCCCGCCGACCAGACCTTTGTGACGATCCGGCCGGAAAAGTCGTTCTGGAAGAAGGACAGCGATTGCCGCGACACATGTACATAGGATTGCCAGCGCACCAGGTTGTAGAAGCCGGGCGTGATGATCTGCTGGTCGACGAGTGCCGTCAGCGAGGCGATTGCAAAGCGCCCGAAGCCGATAACCAAGGCCATCAGTAGCAGCTCGTTGCCGTGCGCTTCCATCAAGCCCGCCCATCCGGCACCTCGATCCACGGTGGCCAGGATGTCGACGACGCGACCGACGAACCAGAACATCGCTGCCTCGACACCGGCGGCAGCCCCGCCGAGCACCAGCATCGCCAGGAACGGCAGCTTTGCCTGACGCACATAGAACCAGATGAAGGCCGCGAGACCGGCAGGTGGATTGAGGTCGTCCCGCTGCTCGAAGGGCCTAATCCAGTTCTCGAAATAGCGGACGACGGATCTGATCATTGGCAGGATATAGGCGCTTCCGGTTACGGGGCAAAACCCTCACTGCAAGAATTGAACCACCACAGGTGAGCCGCGCCCATGCGCGGCTCACAGGTATCTGACGGTGTGGAAGACGGACCGGCTCTATTCCGCCGCCGCCTCCTCCAGGTCATGGTTGCCGAGGAAGCCGCCGGACTGGCGGCTCCAGAGATCGGCATAGATGCCGTCCGAGGCAGCGAGCTCCTGGTGCGTCCCGGTCTCCACGATCCGCCCCTTGTCGAGCACAATCAGCCGGTCCATCTCCGTCAGCGTCGATAGCCGGTGGGCGATCGCGATCACCGTCTTTCCCTGCATGAGCGCGAAGAGGTTCTCCTGGATCGCTGCTTCGACTTCAGAGTCCAGGGCCGATGTCGCCTCGTCGAGCACCAGGATCGGCGCATCCTTGAGGAAGACGCGGGCGATTGCGATCCGCTGACGCTGGCCGCCGGAGAGCTTCACGCCGCGCTCGCCCACATGGGCATCGAGGCCAGTCCGGCGCTGCATGTCCGAGAGGCCCTGGATGAACTCCCAAGCATTGGCTCGCCTCGCCGCCTCGATAATCTCCGCATCGCTGGCCTCCGGCTTGCCGTAGGCGATGTTGTCTCGGATGGAGCGGTGCAGCAGCGAAGTGTCCTGCGTCACAACGCCGATCAGCGAGCGCAGGCTCTCCTGCGAGACCTGCGCGATGTCCTGCCCATCTATCGTGATCCGGCCCGCCTCCAGGTCGTAGAAGCGCAGCAGCAGGTTCATCAGCGTCGTCTTGCCGGCACCCGAACGTCCGACCAGTCCGACCTTCTCGCCCGCTGCGATATCGAGCGTCAGGTCCTCAATCACGCCCTTCTTCTTGCCGTAGTGGAAGCGGACGTTCTCGTAGCGGATATGGCCCTTCTTCGCCTGCAGCTGCGGTGCGCCCTTCTTGTCCGTTACCTCGTGCGGCTTCGTCATCATCGACATGCCGTCATAGACCGTGCCGATCGCTTCGAAGAGGGCCGAGACCTCCCACATGATCCACTGCGACATGCCATTGATGCGCATGGCAAGGCCGATGGCCACCGCGACGGAGCCCACGGACACCTCGCCCGTCAGCCAAAAGGCGATGCTCGCAGCGGCCACGGCGAAGATCGTCACCGCATTGTTGACGTCGACACAGATGTTGAGGAGCGAGATCTGACGCATCTGCCGGTGAACGGTGCCGAGGAACTCGTCCATCCCCTCCCGTGCATAGGTCTCCTCGCGGCCCGCATGCGAGAACAGCTTGACCGTACCGATATTGGTATAGCTGTCGACGATACGGCCCGTCATCATCGAGCGCGCATCGGCCTGCTCGCTCGAGAGCTTCCGAAGCTTCGGGATGAAGTGCCAGAGGATCAGGCTGTAGAACACGAACCACAGGACGAGAGGCACCACCAGCCGCCAGTCCACCACGATCACCAGCGCCAGCATGGAGACGAAGAAGCTGATCGCGTAGACGAAGACGTCGATGATCTTCATCACCGTCTCGCGGATGGCGAGCGAGGTCTGCATGACCTTGGTCGAGACGCGGCCCGCGAACTCGTTGGCGAAGAAGGTCATCGAGTGGCGCAGGAGGAAGCGATGCATCTGCCAGCGGGCAATCATTGGGAAGTTGCCCGCCAGAACCTGGTGCATCGTCATCGTGTGGATGGCGCCGGCAAGCGGCAGAACGACAAGCAGCACCACGCCCATCCAGAACAGACGGCCACTCTCCTGCTCAAGGAAGGTCGCGCGGTCGGCGTTCGACAGCCAGTCGATGATGTTGCCGAGGAACTGGTAAAGGAAGACCTCGGCGATGGCGATGACCATCGAGCAGATGCCGAGCAGCAGGAGCCAGGGCGCGGTGGGTTTCGTGTAGTGCCAGCAGAAGGGAAGCAGTCCCTTTGGCGGAAGACCCGGCGGATCCTGGGGATAGGGGTCGACGCGACGCTCGAACCACGAAAACATCGTCATTCTCCAGAAACGATAGGCCCGGACCGAGCTTCGCCCGTTCTGAGACGGGTAGCCGGATGGGCAGAAAATAAAAGACGAGGCCACAACCGGCCGCGAGACAAATCAGGAAAGAAATGGAATGCGGAAGACCGCGATACGCCTATGCCAGAAGGCAGGCCGCCCGTGGCAGAAGGCGGGAATTCACGGCAATATCCATGGGGGCCTCCTGGGGCTGGCGTTGAAGACGAAGGTCTTGTAGCTCCGTTCACCGGAATTTGGAAGGGCCAATCGTCGCATCCCTCGGCGCACACGCTGCCGATGCTTGTCTGTTGAGGCCCGGGCACAACGCCTGAGCCCACCTCACCGGCTTTGACTGCCAAGGCCGGATCGCCTAAGGGCAGATCATGCCGGATCTTCACATCGCCCTCTACCAGCCTGATATTCCGGGCAATACCGGAACCATACTGCGCCTTGCCGCCTGCCTCGGACTGAAGGTCCACATCATCGAGCCGGCCGGCTTTGATATCTCCGACCGCAATCTCAAGCGGGCCGGCATGGACTATCTGGCCAGCGCCTCCTTGACCCGCCACGTCACCTGGCAGGCGTTCCAGGACTGGCGGCAATCCTCCGGTCGCAGGCTGGTCCTGGCTTCCACAAAGGCCGCCCTGCCCTATGTTAGCTTCGAGTTTCGTCCGAGCGACGTGCTGCTCTTCGGCCGTGAGAGCGCTGGGGTCCCGGACAATGTCCATGGGGCCGCGGATGCGCGCATCCTGATCCCGATGGTCGAGGGGCAGAGGTCGATCAATGTCGCCCTGTCGGCGGCCATGATCGCCGGAGAGGCGCTTAGTCAGACCGTCTGGGCCTGAGGACGGAACTGCACGGAAAACTGTCGCAAGGGACATCTTCCTTAACCACTCTTCCGGCATATTTTCTTTAGCCGGCAAGAGAACTACCTTGTCCTGCAGGGGCATTTCGGAATTCGGCATGGAATCGACGATCGTCATCATCAATCTCTTCGGCGCAGTGGCCCTGCTGCTCTTTGGCCTTGCCCAGGTGAAGGATGGCGTCACCCGTGCCTTCGGCACGCGGCTCCGCACAGGTCTCGCCACCGGAACGCAGAGTGGCCTCCGCTCTTTCGTGTCGGGTTTTGTCGCAACCGTGGCTCTGCAAAGTTCGACCGCCACGGCATTGACCGTTGCCTCCTTTGTCGAACGTGACCTGATCCGCGCGCGAATGGCGCAGATCGTCCTGCTCGGCGCCAATGTCGGAACGGCCGTCACGGCCTGGATCGTCGCTACCGGTATCGAGTGGCTGTCGCCGTTGCTGATCCTTGTCGGCCTCGTCGTCCACCGCGGCGGCTCAACCGCCCGCAAGGGCGGCGGCACGGCGCTGATCGGCATCGGCCTCATGCTCCTGTCGCTCCACCTCCTGTCCATGGCGACCGAACCGATGCGGGAATCGCCCGCACTCTCGGCCTTCATCCGGCTCCTCGATGGCGCATGGCCCGTCGCGCTGGCCCTGACGGCGTTGCTCGCCGTCGTCTCCTCCTCCAGCCTCGCGGTCGTCGTCCTCGTCCTGTCGCTCGCTTCCACCGGGACCCTGTCCACGGAACTCATCATCGTATTGATCCTCGGCGCCAATCTCGGCGGCGCCATTCCGCCGGTGCTTGCAACATTTTCGGGACCGGCCTCCGCCCGCCGCATCACCACCGGCAATCTCGTGGTCCGGGCCATCGGCTGCCTGATCACCCTCCCGCTGGTCGCCTTTGCCGCCGAACTGCTTGAAACGCTGCCGCTCAATCCGGCAAAGCTGCCGGTCGACGCCCATCTCGCCTTCAACATCGCACTGGCACTTCTTGCATGGCCCTTCTCAGGCCTTCTCTCTGACTTGATGAAGCGCCTCATTCCGACCGCCGAAGACCCGGATACCGGACCGAAGTTCCTCGACGCGCAGGCACTGTCCACTCCCGTCGTCGCTCTCGCGAACGCCACCCGCGAGGTCCTTCGCGTCGGCGATCTCATCGAACGCATGCTGGTCCGCGTGGAAAATGCGTTCCGGCACAACGACCTCGCGCCGCTTGCCGAGATCGAGGCGATGGAGAAGCGGGTCGACAACCTCCAGCAGGAGGTCAAGATCTACCTCTCGAAGCTCGGCCGCGAGGGCCTCGAAGGCGAGAACCTGCGCCGGTCTCTCGCGGTGATGGACTATGCCATCAATCTGGAACATACGGGCGACATCATCGAGAAGGGCCTGGGCGAGCAGGTCCGCAAGAAGATATCGGGCAGCCTCAAGTTCTCCGAGGACGGCTACCAGGAGCTGAAGAACCTCTTCGACCTCACGATCGAGAACCTGCGCATCGCCCAGACCATCTTCGTGACCGGAGACTTCAACCTCGCCCTGCGCCTGATGGAGATGAAGGTCGACGTGCGAAAGGCTGAGAAGCTGTCGGCGGAGCGGCACCTCGAGAGGCTTCGCGATGGCCGACTGGAAAGCCTGCAGACGAGTTCCCTGCATCTGGACATCCTCCGCGACCTTAAGCGTATCAACGCCCATATCGTATCGGTCGCCCATCCGATCCTCGACGACAGCGGGCTCCTTCGCGAGAGCCGCCTGCGCCAGGCAGAACCCGGCGCCTGATCGTCTTCCGCCTCTCGTCATGACTGGTCTCCCGGTCGCACATGCGCCAGGACCGGCATACCAACCCGCACGGCGAGCGACCCGAAGGCGACGGCGAGAGCCGCAAGTCCCGCCAGTCCCCATGCCGCGGAGAATCCCGCCGCCCCGATCACCGGCTGCGAGATGAGCGGCGACACGAACTGGCCTAGGAAGATGCTGGAGACCAGCAGGCCCGAGATCCGCCCCCTGATCTGTGGCGGCGCAAGCAGCATCACTGCGCCGGCGAAGTTCGGCATCACGGTTCCCATGCCGATGCCCGAGATCGCCAGCGCCATCAGCACCCCAGGATAGCTATCTGCGAACGAAAGCAGCACGAACGCAGATCCGATTGATCCGAAGGCCAGTGCAAACACACCCATCACTCCCAGTCGCTGCCGCACCCTTGCGAACAGAAGGGCGCTGACGACGCCGACCCCCTGCCCGAGACCAATCGCTCCGCCGGCCAGGCTCGGCGATGAGATTCCCATGGACTTCAGGAAGAACGGCAGCTGCGTCGGGATCATGTAGAAGACGACCATGTTGAAGATCGCGCCGACCAGCAGCAATCCGAGAAGGATCGTCGTTCGCCGGTCGAGCGGCCGCGCCTCCAGCGTCCTCTGTGCCGCCGAAGCGCGTGCTGGCTCGGTGAGGAAGAACAGCGCGGCCGGAAGAAGCAGGAAGGCCAGCGCATAGACCAGGAACGGCATGCGCCAGTGGATTTCGGCGAGCAACCCGCCGCCCGTCAGGAATAGAGTCCCGCCCAGGCCCACGAACGCCTGCTGCAGGCCCATGTAGCGATCGCGGGCGGCACCCGTGAAATAATCGCCGACAAGCGCCGTTACCGAGGTCATGATGCCGCCGACGGCAATGCCCAGCACCGCACGCCCGATCAACAGGCCGGGCAATGTCTCCGCAAACAGTCCCGACGACCCCGCAAGCCCGAAGGTTGCCAGCGCGAGGATCAGCAGAGGCTTGCGCCCGAACTGGTCGATCAGGAAGCCGGCGACGGGCGAAAACCCGGCGATGAAGATCGCCGACAGCGTCAGGACGAAACGGCTCAGCAGTTCGACATTCGGCGTGTCCTGGAAATTGGCCTCGATGCTTGGCAGCGACGCGGCAATCGCCGCGCCGGACATGATCGTCAGCGAACTGACGGCCAACATGGTTGCGTTTCGGGCGCGGTGCGTCTCCCGGGCCAGGACAGGTCCGGCAGACGGAAGGGAGCGGAAGGCCATCACGCCACCTCCCTGAAGACGACCGTATCGCGGCCGTGTTTCAAGGTCGTCATCCACCAGTCCAATTGCACGACGAGCGCGCGAAGACGTCGCAGCACATCCTCGGGCGCACGGGGATTTCCCTCGGCATCGAACTGCTCCCAGGCATTGGCGAAGCTGACCGTCTCGCGGGTTGTTGCAGCACCAACCTCGGCGAACACTTGTCTCAACTGCTCGACCGCCCGCAAGCCGCCCGACACACCGCCATAGCTCACGAAGGCCACGGGCTTCGCCGACCAGGGCTTCTGGTAGCAATCGATGAGCTCCTTCAGCGCTGCGGGATAGCCGTGATTGTATTCCGGCGTCACGACGAGGAAACCGTCCGCGCGGGCAAGATCACGACCGATCCGCCGCTCCACCTCGGTCCGCGCCATTGAAGATCCGGCATTCAGATGCGCAGGATCCACAGTCAGGATATCGGCTTCAATCATATCCGGCAGGTGCCGAAGCAGCCAGTCTGCGACGGTCTCGCAGAAGCGGCCGTCGCGCGCGCTGCCATAGATGAGGGCGAGCGTAAGTCTTGGCTTCATGGGGTTGCTCCCTGGTTTGCGTTCAAGAGAGCACCTGCTATAAAACCTCAACCATAGTTGAGGTCAACAGCGGCAATTGAGAAAAATGAGCGAGACGATTCACGAAGGTATCCGGCGGGAGCTGTCGGTCGGAGAAATTGCCCGGCGCAGCGGCGTTGCGGTCTCGACGCTGCACTTCTACGAGACAAAGGGGCTGATCGAGAGCTATCGGAACAGGGGCAACCAGCGTCGCTACCGGCGCTCCGTGTTAAGGCGTGTCGCCGTCATCAAGGTCGCACAGAAGACCGGCATTCCATTGGCGGAGATCCGCGACGCCCTCTCCGTCCTGCCGCACGACCGCCCGGTCACGGCCGAGGACTGGCGCAGACTGTCGGAGACCTGGAAGCAGAAACTGGATGAACGGATTTCCAGCCTGACGGCGCTACGCGACCATCTCACCGGCTGCATCGGCTGCGGCTGCCTTTCGATGACCGACTGTCCCCTGCGCAATCCGTACGACGTGATGGGTGACAAGGGGCCAGGGCCGGTCATTCTAGAAGAAGAAGCCGGAAGGGAGTTTGCCGGATAATCAGTCCGCGCTTGGCAGCCGGCGCATGGTGAACTCGATCCGGTCACCGTCGAGTTGGCGCCAGCTCTCGACCTCGGTCCAGTAGGCCGCCTTCGGAAACTCGTCGAACCACTCCCGCGCCTTCTGTCGGGCTTCGTCGCGAGAAAGGCAGAAGGTTTCCCGCACGAACATCGACGAACGCCCGGCCTTTTCCTGGCGGTGCCGGTCGATCCTTCTCTTCAGGCCGTCGAGCGGCGGTGGCGTGAACTTCGCCATGCGGTCTACCTCTCTGGGCTGAAGATAATGCGGCATTGCGCGCTTTGCGAGTCGGAAAACATCGGCCAGACGCCATCGGATTGGCTGCATTGAGCCGTTGCTGCTAAGGGAATTGCCAGACAAAGAATCGCCGAGCGGGAAGAAGCACATGGAACGTCCAGTTTTGCCGAAAGGTCTGCCGGAGGACATCGAAGAGAAGAAGGCGACGGCGCGCGCATGGTTCGAAAGCCTGCGTGACACGATCTGTGCCTCCTTCGAGGCGCTGGAGGACAAGCTGGAAGGTCCCCTGTCCGACCAGCCGGCGGGACGCTTCGTTGCGAAGGACTGGCAGCGGGAGGAGGGCCTCGGCGGCGGCGGCCGCATGTCGATGATGGAGGGTCGTGTCTTCGAGAAGGTGGGCGTCCATACCTCCACCGTGCACGGCGAATTCTCTCCCGACTTTCGCGCGCAGATGCCCGGTGCGGATGAAGACCCCCGCTTCTGGGCGTCGGGCATCTCCCTGATCGCGCACCCGGTCAATCCCAATGTCCCCGCGGTCCACATGAACACCCGCATGGTGGTGACCACCAGCCAGTGGTTCGGGGGCGGTGCCGATCTCACACCCGTCCTCGACCGGCGGCGGGTGCAGACCGATCCGGACGCGGCCCTCTTTCACCGCGCCATGGAGATCACCTGCCGGCGCCACGAGGCGGTCGCCGACTACGAGCGCTACAAGCAGTGGTGTGACGAGTACTTTTTCCTGAAGCACCGCAACGAGCCGCGCGGGATCGGCGGCATCTTCTTCGACTGGCTGCATTCCGGCAAGGAAAAGGGCGGTTGGGAGGCTGACTTCTCCTTTGTCCAGGATGTCGGCCGGGCCTTCGCCCTCGTTTATCCGAAGATCGTCGAAGCAAATTTCAACCAGGCCTGGACGGAGGCGGACCGGGACGAACAGTTGGTCCGTCGCGGTCGCTATGTCGAGTTCAACCTCCTCTATGACCGCGGCACGATCTTCGGTCTGAAGACCGGCGGCAACGTGGAGTCGATCCTCTCGTCCCTGCCCCCGGTCGTGCGCTGGCCCTGAGGGGACGGATGACCGAAGGCTTCGCATCGTGCGGCCGTCGGTACGCTCACGCAATATGTCGCATTGCTAACATTTGACATGTTCAGGCAATATCTTTGATGCTAGTCTTCTCCTTGGTTGCACCGGAGGAGGAACGCGATGATTGCGTCGAATAGCATGCCTGTGCCGCAGAGGACCCCGACCGAAAGGACTTCGGAAAGGGCACGTCTCCTGGATACCCCCGACATGATCGAGCATCTCGCTGACGAACTTCGTTCGCGCAGCGACCCGTGCCTGCCCAAGGAGTATTATCTCGAGCAGGTAAGGCGGCAGTTGGCCGGCCGTACAGGCCTCACCAACGCGGCGGCCAGGGAGCAGATCTTCGGGCGGCGGCACATGCCGTTGCAGTCGGCTTCCGTTTTCCATGCCTGGGCGCTACGCGATTAGGTGAAAGGGAACGCCTGCCGATCTCTCTAGTTACGCTAGGGCGACGAGGTATCCTCGGATAGTTTTCGTCGCCCATCACAAGGAGGACGCAATGAGACTTTTCGAATGCGGAACCCTCGTTCCCGGATGCTCCTGGCACACCCGCGCCAATGAAGATGCGGAAATCGTCCGACGCGCAGTCGAGCACCTGCGCATCGCCCATGGCGAAGAGATCATCCGCGAGAACATGGTCGAGAACATCAAGGCACGGATCCGCGACGAAGCGGCCGCAGCCTGACGTCGGCCTCAGCCCGTATCCTTGACCATCTGCTCCAGCCGGGCAGTCAGTTCTGCCCGGCCAAGCGTGAAGTTGCGCTCCAGCCAGAGCGTCTCGAGCGCCGCCAGAACCTCGCCGACACGCTTGCCGGCGGGAACGCCGGCGGCAAGCACGTCACTCCCTGACAACGGAAAGCTGGGCCGTTCGTACGCGTCGCAGCGAGCAGAGAGGGCGCTCAGTCTTGCAGTCTTGCGCATGGCCATCGGGTCGCCTCGGCCGGATGCGCGTGAGCTGGCGAGCGCAAGCCTCAGCCGCATGCGCACCCCTTCCCGACCATAGCGGTAGAGCAGACGATCAAAACCCACATCCGTCACCTCGTCAGGAAGAACAGGCGTTGTTGACCATGCCTGCAGTCTTGCAGCCTCCGCATTCGACATGCGCAGCCGCTTCGCCATCGCTTCCATGCGCTCGGGATCGTCGGGCACGATTGCAGCGAGACGCAGCACGGGATCGGGCTCCCACCTCATCGCCTGCTCGGTGGCCACGAGCCCGTGCACCGCATCGATGCCCCATTTCTCGGTTTCCGGCAGGATCTCGGTGAGGACCCCCGTCTGGCGCATCCAGAGGAGGGCGCGCGACGGATCGGGAGCGGCAAGCAGCTTCTTCGTCTCGCTCCAGATGCGCTCGGCCGACAGGGTGCCCAATTTGTCCTTCGCTCTCGCGGAGGCCCTCAGCCCGTCTGCATCGGGGCGCCCATCGCCATAATAGGCAAAGAACCGGAAGAAGCGCAGGACACGCAGATAGTCCTCGGCAATCCGTGCCGCCGCATTGCCTATGAAGCGGACATTGCGCGCTTCGATGTCCGCAAGGCCGCCGACGAGGTCGATCACCTCACCCGTTGCATCCGCGTAGAGAGCATTGATCGTCAGGTCCCGCCGTTCGGCATCCACGGTCCAGTCGGTACCATAGGCCACCTGCGCGCGGCGCCCGTCCGTTTCCACGTCGCGGCGGAGCGTCGTCACCTCGAAGCCCTGCCCGTCCAGCACGAGCGTCACCGTCCCGTGGTCGATCCCGGTCGGAACGGCCTTGATGCCCGCCGTCTTGGCACGCTCGACGACCTCCTCGGGCCGAAGCGTCGTCGCAACGTCGATATCCCCTACCGGCATGCCCATCAGCGCATTTCGGACAGCACCGCCCACCACACGCGCTTCGCCGCCTTCGGCGTTCAGCACGTCCATGATGCGTCGCAATGCGGGGTCACGGAACCAGGCCTCTCCGGCAACCGATGTCATGCGTAAAGCCTTTCGTAGAGCGTGCGGACAATGCTCGCGGTAATGCCCCAGATATTGCGGTCTCCATAGGGCAGTTCGTAGAAATGCCGCTCCCGACCATCCCAGATGCGGCTGCCGCGGCGATAGTTGTCAGGGTCCATCAGGAAGGACAGCGGCACCTCGAAGACCTCGTCCACCTCGTGCGGGTTGAGCTTCAGATGGAAGCCTCGGCGCACCACTGAAAGCACTGGCGTGATCCGGAACCCGCTCGGCGCAAGATAGATCGGCAGTCGCCCGACCGGTTCGACGAACATAGGCGACAGCCCGATCTCCTCTTCCGCCTCCCGTACCGCCGCTGTTTCCGGCGAAGCATCCTCGGGATCGATTGCCCCGCCCGGAAAGGCAATCTGGCCGGAATGCTTGCGAAGGGTGGCGGTCCGCTGCGTGAAAATCACCTTGGCCTCCTCGCCATCGTCGACGACCGGCACGAGAACGGCGGCATCCTTCAGATGCAGGCCTTCGATCACCGGCAGGAGGTCGGGATTGAGCAGATGGTCGCCATGATCGCGCCAGGCATGCTCAATCGGGCCGCCGTTCTGGTTCAAGGCCCGCGCCTTGAAACCAGCCGCCGAATAAAGCGGAGCATCAGTCATGCGACAGGGTTTCCAGTTCGGAGGCGGGCATGACCGGGAAGACTTCTCCCGCCGACCGGATCGCGAACATCGGCACGCCGTCGATGTCGACGGTCTCACCGAGTTCGACTAGATCATACATGACCGGCCGCGACACCAGCGCCTCCAGCCGTCCCCGTACGAGAAGATAGGGCTTCAACTCGCTGTTCTCGCCCTCGATGACGAAGCGGATGGGGTGCTCGGCGCTGGCTTCCACCACATCGCCGACATTCGTCCGGAACGTCAGCACCTGTTTGCCGTCCCGGATCGACCGGCTCATCTCCACGGCGAGGAATGGCGCGTCCTCGACGCGGATTCCCACCTTCTCCACCGGTGTAACCAGATAGGTCTTGCCGTCCTCGTCCTTGCGGAGCACCGTCGAGAACAGCCGGACCAGCGGCTGGCGACCGATCGGTGTGCCCATGTAGAACCAGGTGCCGTCGGCGCGGATCTCCATGTCGAGGTCGCCGCAGAAGGGCGGATTCCACTTGTCGACCGGGGGGAGACTTGGCTTTCCGCCTGCCTTCTGGTCAGCAGCCCGGGAGATCAGGGCGGCCAGTCCGGCGGCGTCAGTCGCTGTCTGAATGGTTTCGCCTGCCATCTTTCAGTCCCGGTTCCACTCTAAGCAAACTCTGTCACGAGATAGTCATTCGAGGCGTTCTTGTCAGCCGCTTATGCGGTAATAAGTTGTTCGATAGGAAGTGGTTGCCCCAGCGCAACGATTCGTCCGCCGCCACGGATTATCCGGTAGGGCCTCAAGGAGAGCGACATGGGTCTGATGAATTCCACCGAGACTGTTGCGGACGAAAAGGCCGTGATCGCGGCCGCCGAACAGGCACTGGCCGACATAGCAGCGGTTCGCAGCGAGGTCGCCAAGGTCATCTTCGGCCAGGAACGCGTGGTGGAGAATACCCTGCTTGCGCTCCTCTCCGGCGGCCATGCCCTGCTTGTCGGCGTCCCCGGCCTCGCCAAGACCAAGCTGGTCACGACGCTCGGCTCCGTTCTCGGGCTCGACTCCAGCCGCATCCAGTTCACGCCCGACCTGATGCCCTCCGACATTCTCGGATCGGAAGTGATGGATCAGGATGATACCGGCCGCCGCTCCTTCCGCTTCGTGAAAGGTCCGGTTTTTGCGCAGTTGCTGATGGCGGACGAGATCAACCGCGCCTCGCCCCGCACCCAGTCCGCCCTGCTGCAATCCATGCAGGAATACCACATCACCGTCGCCGGCCAGCGCTATGACCTTCCCTCGCCCTTCCACGTGCTCGCGACGCAGAATCCGCTGGAGCAGGAAGGCACCTATCCCCTGCCGGAAGCCCAGCTCGACCGCTTTCTCCTGCAGGTCGACGTGCTCTACCCGGAACTCGCCGCCGAACGCCAGATCCTGCTCGAAACCACCAGCTCCGCGGAAGCAAAGGCGCGAGGCGTCATCGACGCTGCACGTCTCCAGGAGATCCAGTCGCTGATCCGCCAGATGCCGGTCAGCGACAAGGTGGTGGACGCCATCCTGCAACTCGTCCGCTCCGCGCGTCCTGGCCATGGCAACGCCACGACCGACAAGAACGTCGCCTGGGGACCCGGCCCTCGCGCCGGTCAGTCGCTGATGCTCACCGCCCGCGCCCGCGCCCTCTACCAGGGGCGGCTCGCCCCATCGCTGGATGACGTCTATGCGCTGGCCGAACCTGTCCTCCAGCACCGGATGGCGCTGACCTTTGCGGCACGCGCCGAAGGCATGTCCGTCCGCGACGTGATCGCCGGCCTCGTCAGGCAGGCGCGCGGCTGAACCTGCGTCCATAGAAGGGATCGCGCGTGGCACCCATCGGCGAGATCGTCCAGCAGACTTCCGGCAGCCAGGTCCTGTCGCGCGCACAGGCGCGTGCGGCCCTCGTTCCCGACTGCATGGTCGAGGCGAAGCGCATCGCCAACACCGTGATCGCCGGCTGGCACGGCCGCCGCAAGCGGGGTGTCGGGGAGAACTTCTGGCAGTTCCGGCCCTATTCGGAAGGCGAAAGCCTGTCACGCATCGACTGGCGCCGTTCCGCCCGGGACGACCATACCTATGTCCGTGACCGCGAGTGGGAAGCCGCCCATACGGTGTGGCTCTGGTGCGACCTGTCGCCGTCGATGATGTACAAGTCGACCTTCGGAACGGTCTCCAAGGAAAGCCGCGCGCTCGTGCTGATGCTGGCGCTTGCCGAAATCCTCGCCCGCTCCGGCGAACGTATCGGCTGCCCCGGCATCATGGAACCCGTTTCGGCCCGCAATGCCGCCGAGCGGCTGGCCTCCGCCATCATGCATTCGCCGCCGGCCAGTGGCCTGCCGGAGACCGCGATGATCCGTGGCCACAGCGACCTCGTGCTGATCGGCGATTTCCTCGATGAGGCGGACCTGATCATGTCCCGCCTCTCGCCGCTCGCACGGCGCGGCCTGCGGGGCCACGTTGTCGAGATCGCCGACCCGGCGGAGGAAAGTTTCCCCTATTCCGGCCGCACCGAATTTACCGATCCGGAAACCGGCGAGAAGCTTGTGTCCGGCCGGGCCGAAACGATCCGCGACGACTACCGCCGCGCCTATCTTCTTCGCCGGGAGATGCTGGGCGATGCGCTGCGACGACTGGGCTGGAGCTTTGTCTTCCACCGTACGGATCACCTGGCGTCAGAGGCGCTTGTCGCGGTGCACGGCTATCTTTCAGGCATGCCG
Organism: Pseudorhizobium flavum; assembly: GCF_044142885.1. Taxonomy (NCBI): domain Bacteria; kingdom Pseudomonadati; phylum Pseudomonadota; class Alphaproteobacteria; order Hyphomicrobiales; family Rhizobiaceae; genus Pseudorhizobium; species Pseudorhizobium flavum. The sequence goes on along the minus strand of NZ_JBIOKZ010000002.1, from coordinate 147,384 downwards.
GCCGGCGGCATGGTCGGAGGACGCCTATGAGTGCCTTCGCCTTCGCCAATCCGGCAATTCTCCTCGGCCTTCTGGCGCTGCCGCTCATCTGGTGGCTGCTGAGGCTGACGCCGCCGCGGCCGACGACGGAAGTCTTCCCGCCGCTGCGCATCCTGGCAGGCGTGCTCAAGCGCGAGGAGACGCCGGCGCAAAGCCCGTGGTGGCTGACGCTGCTGCGCATGCTGCTAGCGGCTGCCCTCATCCTGGCGATCGCCAATCCGGTCCTCAATCCGCGCGCCGGCTCGCTGGATTCCGGTGGCCCACTGGTCCTCGTCGTCGACAATGGCTGGGCAACGTCGACGGACTGGGAGCGACGGATCGAGACTGCGGAGGCGCTGATCGCAGATGCCGAGACTGCGGACATTCCCGTCTCCATTGCGTTCACCGCCGATGCCACACATGATGCCGTGCCGGGCAACGCGGTAACGGCACGCGAGAAGCTCGCTGCCGCCCGGCCCCGGCCACTCGTGCCGGACCGGGAGAGAGCGGCCTCCGCCATTGGCGAGGCGCTGAACGGCACCACGCCCGGGACGCTCGCCTACATCTCCGACGGGATCGTCACCGACGCCGACGAGGCGGCACTCGGCGCCTTCGGCGCCCTTTCCCCCGCCGAACTGCGGCTGATCGAGGGCGAGGGTGAAGGTGCCGTCGCGCTCACCTCCGCCAGCAACAGCGCCGAAGCCATGTCGGTGACGGCGACGCGCCTGCCGACACCTGCCCCGCGAAGCATCTCTGTCAATGCGCTGGATATCCAGGGCCGTCCCCTCGCGTCCGGCACCCTGCAGTTCGCGGCCGGCGCGGCAGCGGCCACGGCCGAGATCGAAGCCCCTTTCGAACTGCGAAATGATTTCGCCCGTCTCGGCATCGAAGGCCTTGCGACGGCCGGCGCAGCGCATCTTCTCGATGACGGCTTCAAGCGTCGCCGGGTCGCACTGCTCGCGGGCGAAAGCGGCAGCGATTTCCAGCCGTTGCTTCAACCGCTCTACTACATCAGCCGGGCATTGCAGCCCTATGCCGACCTGATCGAGCCGACCACGGCAGATCTTTCGGTCTCCATCCCCCAGATCCTCGAACGCAACCCCTCGGCCATCATCCTCGCCGATGTCGGACGCCTTCCAGCCGAAACCTACGAACCACTGCAGGAGTGGATCTCACGCGGCGGCATGCTGATCCGCTTTGCCGGTCCGCGTCTCGCCGCGGCTCCGGCCGATGATCCGCTGGTGCCGGTGATCCTGCGCCGGGGGGAACGCGCCCTTGGCGGGGCGCTTTCCTGGTCTGAACCCCAGCCGCTCGCCGACTTTCCCGACTTCGGGCCCTTCACCGGAATGCCGCGGGCCACCGACATCACCATCAACCGGCAGGTGCTTGCGGAACCCACACCGGATCTTGCGGAGCGCACCTGGGCCAGCCTCGGCGACGGAACGCCGCTGGTAACCACCCGGGAACAGGAAGCAGGCCGCATCGTTCTCTTCCATACCAGCGCCGAAGCCACGTGGTCGAACATGCCGCTGTCCGGTAACTTCGTGGAGATGCTGAGACGCCTCGTGCAGATGGCACGCGCGGGCGGTGCGACCAGCACGACCAGCGGAACTGAGGCTGCTGCCGCCCTTCCACCCTACCGCCTGCTGGACGCCGAGGGGATCCTGTCGACCGAGACGGGCACGGCAAAGCCGATCGCGATCACGGCCGGCCAGACGCCGGTCGCGAGCTTCGACCATCCCCCCGGTCTCTATGGCAGCGAGGACGGCTTTACCGCGGTGAACTTGCTGGCCGCCGGCACCGAGCTTTCTCCCTTCAATCCCGAGCTTGCGGGTCAGCAGGTCATTCGCGAGACACTGATCGGGGAAGAGGCGACCTCTCTTCGGCCGCTCCTCTTCGCGATCGCTTTCGGACTGATCCTGCTCGACAGCCTCGTTGTTCTCTTCATGAACGGGGCCTTCTCCCGGATACCGCGACGCCCCGGCAGGGCAACCGCTGCCGTCGTGGCTCTGGCCGCCCTCTGGTTCGCCGCCCCCGACTCCGGACTGGCGCAGGATGCAAGGCCGGGCGACGATCTCCTCATGCAGCGCCTCGACACGACGCATCTCGCCTATGTCGTGACCGGAGAAGCAGAGGTCGACCGCCTGTCCGAGCAGGGGCTTGCGGGACTGACGGAGTTCCTGACCTACCGCACAACACTTGAACCGGGAGAGCCGGTCGGGCTGGACATCGCCACAGATGAGCTCTCCTTCTATCCGATCATCTACTGGCCGATTTCCGCCAATGCCCCCATGCCGTCCGCGGCGGCGATATCGCGAATCGATGCCTATATGCGAAACGGCGGAACCGTCCTCTTCGACACGCGCGACCAGGTTTCCAGCCTCGACAGCTTCGGCGCCACCACCGCCAATGGCGAGCGGCTGCAGGTCATCCTTGCCAATATCGACATCCCGCCGCTGGAACCGACCCCGGAGGATCACGTTCTGGCGCGCGCCTTCTACCTGTTGAAGGACTTTCCCGGCCGCTATGCTGGCAGCCCCCTCTGGGTGGAGGCCAGGCAGGAGGCCGCGGAGACCAACAGTGAACTCTCATCCTCCGGCGACGGCGTGACGCCCTTGCTGATCACCGCCAACGATTTCGCGGGCGCCTGGGCGATCGACCCCCAGGGGAATTCGGTGCTTCCGACGGTACCTCCGGACGGCATGCAGCGCGAATACGCCTACCGAGCCGGCGTGAACATCATGATGTACATGCTCACCGGCAACTACAAGTCCGACCAGGTCCACGTCCCGGATCTTCTCGAACGGCTCGGCCAGTAGGAGCAGCGTCGTGAGCATCGAATTCGCCCCATTCCTGCCCTGGACGATACTGGCGGCCCTCGCCATCGCGGCCGCCCTCCTTTCGGCGCTCAGCCTCTGGCGCGGCATACGGGGTGCCGGCCTCCGCACCGTGGCGCTCGCGGCACTGCTGATGGCCCTCGCAAATCCGCTGCTGATGCAGGAAGACCGCGAGCAACTCTCAACGGTCGTCCCCATCGTCGTCGACCGGTCGCAGAGCCAGGTCATGGCCGGGCGACAGGAGCAGACCGATTCAGCGCTTGCCGGGTTGCAGGACCGCTTCGCCCGCTTTCCGCGGATCGAGACGCGCATAGTCGAAGTCTCGGACGTCCCGGACACGGAGACACCGTCCACGCGGCTGTTTTCCGCCCTCGCCTCGGCCACTTCCGACGTGCCTCCGGGCCGACTCGGCGGCGCCGTATTCCTGACGGACGGGCAGATCCACGACCTGCCCGGCGTCAATCAGGAACTCACGATCGACGCCCCGATGCACGGCCTGATCACCGGTCAGCCGGAGGAATTCGACCGGCGCGTGCAGGTTGTTCGCGCACCCCGTTTCGGCATTGTCGGCGAAGAACAGCAAATGACCCTGCGTGTCTTCGACGACGGCCGCAGCACCGGCGAGGTGGCGGATGTCACCGTCCGCATGAATGGCGAGGAGATTGCGACACTTCAGGCGGCTCCCGGCGCTGACACGCCGTTTTCCTTCACCGTCCCGCGCGGCGGCGGCAATGTCATGGAGTTCTCCGTCGCCGAAGTCCCCGGCGAAGTGACCGCCGTCAACAACCGCGCCGTCCATGTCATCGACGGCATCCGGCAGAACCTGCGCGTGCTCCTGGTCTCGGGTGAGCCCCATGCCGGCGAACGCGCCTGGCGCAACCTCTTGAAATCCGACGCATCGGTCGATCTCGTCCACTTCACCATCCTGCGCCCGCCGGAGAAGCAGGATGGTACGCCGATCAATGAGTTGTCGCTGATTGCTTTCCCGACGCGTGAACTTTTTGTGGAGAAGATCGAGGACTTCGATCTCATCATCTTCGACCGCTACACGCACCGCAACGTGCTGCCGATCCTCTACTATGACTACATCGCCCAATATGTGCAGAACGGTGGGGCCCTGCTGATTGCGGCCGGCCCCGAGCATGCCGGCGACAACTCCATTGCCGCGACGCCGCTTTCGCAGATCCTGCCGGCAGAGCCGACCGGCGACGTCCACAATGCCGGCTTTTATCCGCGCCTGTCGGAGGATGGCCAGAAGCATCCCGTAACGCGCGGGCTTGACGGCGCAGGACAGGAGCCGCCTGCCTGGGGTCGCTGGTTCCGCTCCATCGACGTTGCCGCACCGCAGGGCGAGACTGTCATGCTTGGAGACCAGGGGCGGCCGCTTCTCGTCCTTAACCGCGAGGCCGAGGGCCGCGTCGCCATGCTGCTTTCCGACCATGGCTGGCTCTGGGCCCGCGGCTTTGAAGGCGGAGGCCCGCATGTCTCGCTCTACCGGCGGATCGCGCACTGGCTGATGAAGGAGCCAGACCTCGAAGAGGAGGCGCTTACGGCCCGCGCCATCGGCCGTACGCTCGAGGCGACACGCCAGACAATCGGCGAAGATCCGGGTCCAGCGACGATCACCTATCCATCCGGCCGAAGCGAGACCGTTCCCCTTGTCGAAGCCGGTCCCGGGCTCTACCGCTTCGAGCGGCGCATGGAGGAAACGGGTCTGTTCGAAGTCACCAACGGCGAGTTTTCAACCCTCGTCCATGTCGGGACGGTCGATGCGCCGGAGTTCAAGGCTATGATCTCGACAGAGGAGACACTTGCTCCCTATGCCGAGAAAACCAAAGGCCTGGTGGCGCGGGTCTCGGACGGCGAAAACCTCTCGCTGCCGGATATCCTGCCGGTGCGCGGCGAGGTGCGGGTGCAGGATCGCAACCGCATGGTAATCCGTCTGACCGACGAGACCGTGCTGCGGGGCATCAACACGATCCCGCTGTTTGCGGGGTTTGGCGGGCTCTCCATCCTGCTCCTCGCCGTGGCGGCGATGTGGTGGCGCGAAGGTCGTTAGGGATAAGCTGGTTTTGGGGTTCCGCCACGCCTTCGTGGCTGCTATTGCGCACGCCGCTGAAACCGACCGGCTGTCCCATGTTGCCCGAATTGACCATTACCGACCACTTCACTCCCGAGGAAGAACAGGCGATCCTCGACCGCCTGCAGGCCTACAATATCGAGAACTTTGGTCCGATGGATCGCAAGGATCTCGCCATTATCCTGCGGGACGGCGCTGGCGAACCGGAGGGCGGGCTTCTCGGCCGCACCGGACGCGGCTGGCTTTACGTGCAGATGCTGTTTGTCCCCGAACACCTTCGCGGCCAGGGTATTGCGAAACGCCTGCTCGCCATGGCGGAAGAGGAGGCACGCAGCCGTGGCTGCGTCGGTGCCTATCTCGACACGATGAACGCCTTGGCGCTCCCCTTCTACCTGAAGCAGGGGTATGAACCCATCGGTAGGCTGGAAGGCCTCACCGGAGGCCATTCCGTCACCTGGCTGAAGAAGCGCCTCTGACCTGCCCTAGGCCAGCGAGGCCTCGCGGGTTTCCGCGTCGATCAGGTAGGCCGCCAGCCCAGCGAGGACCAGCAGGCCTGCAAAGACCGCAATCGCCAGCCCGAAGCTCTGCGCCACCACGAAGGCCATCGCCGAAGGTGCGATCAGCCCGCCGAAACGGGCCATGGCGCCTGCCGCGCCCATGCCCGTTGCCCGCGACGCCGTCGGGTAGAGTTCCGGCGTGAAGGCGTAGAGGGCGCCCCATGTGCCGAGCAGGGCAAAGCTCATGATCAGCAGCGAGGCCCCGATCAGGATGCTTCCGCTCGCCACGACGAAGAGGAAGCATCCCGCCGCCGAGAGCAGGCAGAAGCCGACCAGCGTCGGCCGTCGACCCCACTTCTCGACGCCATAGGCCGCCAGCGCATAGCCCGGAAGCTGGGCGAGCGCGATCAGCACGAGGAAGCCATAGCCGCGAACAAATCCGAAGCCCTCACCGGCAAGCTTCGGCGGCATCCAGACGAAGACACCGTAATAGGAAATCGAGACGAGGAACCACACCGCCAGGATCAGGATGCTGCGGCGGCGAAGCGGGCCGGAGAATATCTTCACCTCCGGCACCGGCGCCGGCTGCGCAAGTTGCTGGCTGGCAGCCAGCATGTGCTTGCCATTGGTCACCAGGATCTGGTCGATGATCGACTTCGCCTCGTCGCTCCTTCCGGTCCGCATCAGATAGAGCGGCGATTCAGGCACCAGGAAGCGCAGGCCGAAACCGATGAGTGCCGGAAGCGCGGTCACGGCGAAGATGTAGCGCCAGGCGTCCTCGACCTCCAGGAGGCTCAACACCCAGGCGGCAAGGGCGACGATCAGCGTGCCGATCGCCCAGAAGCCTTCGAGCATGACGAGCCAGCGCCCCCTGTTCCGCGCCGGCAGGAACTCCGCCATCATCGCATAGTCCACGGGAAGCGTACCGCCCACGGCCGCGCCTGTCAGGAAGCGGAGCAGAAGCAGGATGGTAAAGTCCGGCGCGAAGATGGAAAGCGTACCGAAGATCGCATCGGCGAGCACGGTCACGATCAGCACGTTGCGGCGGCCGATCCGGTCGGCCAGCCGGCCGAAGCCGATCGCGCCGACCAGCATGCCGAGAAAGAAGAGCGTCCCGGTCTGGAGCGCCTGCGGCACTGTCAGGCCGAAGGTTGCAGCGATCGAGGCTGCGGTGAAACCGACCGCCAGCACCTGCATGGCATCGGCCGTCCACACGAGCCCGAAGATGCCGATCAGTCGTTTCTGGTATGTCCCTGCCCCGGCGCGATCCAGCGCCTCGTCTATGGTAAGCGTCGTCATTCCACCGTCCCCTGTGCTGACGAAGGCCCCGGAACTCCCGCGGCTCAAGCCCCCATAGAGGATGTGTCCCAGTCGTGCCAGCAAATTGTGCCCTTGAGCCGGTCATGGACATCGGCAGCCATGGGAACGACGAGCACCCGCGACGGGTCGACCGGACCTGGGAAAGCGAGCGCGCCATAGGCGACCTTCTCGAAGCCCAGCGGCATGTAATAGGGCGGATCGCCCACCAGGATGACCGCTTCCGAACCCCTCCGCCGTGCTGCCTCGACGGCGATCCTGACCAGTTCCCGCCCAATTCCCCGGTTCTTGTGCGACGGGCGGACGGCAAGCGGCCCGAGCAGATGCCCCTTCACCGATCCTGCCATCACCGGTGTCATCCGGACCGAGGCGATGGTCTCGCCGTCGTCGGCGCAGACGAAGGATAGCGACCGGTCATGGGGGCCCTGCTCGCGAATGCGGGCAGCCGCACGCGTATGCCGTCCAGGCCCGAAGGCCTCGGCATTGATCAGTTCGATGACGTCGTCATGCGACGCGTCCTCGGTGAGGTAGACAAGATCGTGCTTGGGCGAGAGTTGCGGAGCCATGGTGAACCGAAGCCTTGGAGAATACGGATGGGACAAGTGATCGTGGCGGCGCTCGTGGAGCGTCACGTCGGAGGATCAGCGTCGTCGCAGTGCCCGTACTTCGGTCATCGAGGGTTCCTAAATGATGGCAAGCCCAATAGCAGCAAATATTTTCGCCGCCAAGTTCAAAACGCACCGTTCATCGAACCTGCCCTCGCAATTTCGGTCCCGTGACGCAATTATGCCTGCAGCAAGAGGAGATCATGATGGGCAGGCTGGTCGACGGTGAATGGCAGGACGTCTGGTACGACACGGAGGCGACGAAGGGACGCTTCAAGCGTTCCGAGTCCCGGTTCCGCAACTGGATCACCGCCGATGGCTCTGCCGGACCGAGCTGCACCGGCGGGTTCAAGGCCGAGCCCGGACGCTATCACCTCTACGTCTCCTATGCCTGTCCGTGGGCCCACCGGACGCTGATCTTCCGCACGCTGAAGCAGCTCGAAGATCTGATATCGGTCTCGGTCGTCGACTATGTCATGCTGGAGAACGGCTGGGAATTCAAGCGTGGCAGCGGCTCGAACGGCGATGCGCTGTTCGCGTCCGATTTCCTCTACGAAGTCTACCTCAAGGCGGATCCGAACTATTCAGGTCGGGTCACCGTCCCGGTCCTCTGGGACATGCAACAGCAGACGATCGTCTCGAACGAGAGCGCCGAAATCATCCGTATGTTCAACACCGCCTTCGACGATCTCACGGGCTCGACCGACGATTATTACCCGCCGGACCTGCGCCAGGAGATCGATGAGATGAACGCACTGGTCTACGACACCGTCAACAACGGCGTCTACAAGGCGGGCTTCGCCACGACGCAGGAGGCCTACGAGGAGAACGTGGTCCCGCTGTTCCAGACACTCGACATGCTGGAGAAGCGCCTCGCCACCAGCCGCTATCTCTTCGGCGACCGCATCACGGAGGCCGACTGGCGTCTCTTCACGACGCTCGTCCGCTTCGACGCGGTCTATGTCGGCCATTTCAAGTGCAATATCCGCCGGATCGCCGACTACCCCAACCTGAACGGCTATCTTCGCGATCTCTATCAGGTGCCGGGCGTGGCCGAGACCGTCCACTTCGATCATATCAAGGGCCACTACTACCGCAGCCACAAGACCATCAATCCGACGGGTGTAGTCCCGCTCGGTCCAGCCTTGGATTTGGATGCGCCCCACGAGCGGGGCGGCATCGGCACCTGACCTACCACATATCCGATGGCGGCTCCTGCCCCGTCACTTCGCGGATTCGTCTGAGGGTGGCGGAGGTGACATCCTTGGGCAGGCTTGCGAGGTCAAAGAAGCCGCTTTCGGCAATCTCCCGGTCGGGCTTCCTGGGTTCCGTCTGCTCCACCTCGACCCGATAGAAGAGGACGTGGTCGCGCTTGCTGGCCCCGCGGTTGTAATAGACGTGGAATAATTCCGGCGGCCCCGTCATCACCAGGTTGCCTTCCTCGCGCAGTTCCTTTTCCAGCGCGCCGAGCGCCGTTTCGTGCCGCTCGACCCCGCCGCCCGGAAGATACCATCCCGGCACATAGGTATGTCGCACCATGAAGATGCGCCCATCCCGGTCGAAGCAGGCGGCGCGGACGCCGAGCGTCATGCCTCGCCTGAGGAAGAAGAAGTGGTGGAACAGCCAGACCACCAGGCGGCTTCGCAGCCCGCTCACCTCTGGAATGCCCGGCCCTGACATCTCACGTCCTCGTATCTGGAGAAAAGGGATAACGAATTGCCCGCTCATGCGTTATGTCTGCGACATGTTCAAGTTTGCCCATATCTCCGACATCCATCTGGGGCCGCTGCCAAAACTCACGCTCCGTGAGCTGTTTTCGAAGCGGATCACCGGCTTTGTGAACTGGCACCGGAACCGGCGCAAGCACCTCTTCGTCAATACGCTCGATCTGCTGTTGAGCGATCTGCGCACCCGCGAACCCGATCACCTCGTCATTACCGGCGATCTTGTCAACCTCGCGACCGGCATCGAAACGCGGCTGGCCGCCGAATGGCTCGAGACGATAGGCGATCCGGCCGATACGACCGTCGTGCCAGGGAACCACGACGCCTACGTCCGGGGCGCCCACGACCGGTCCGTGAAGGCCTGGTATCCCTTCATCATCGGCGACGAGGGGACGCGCGACTGGGATGATGAGACAAAGGTCTTTCCCACTATTCGTCGCCGCGGTCCTGTTGCCATCATCGGCTGCTCGACATCCGTCGCCACGCCGCCCTTCTCGGCGTCCGGGTATTTCAGCCCGCGCCAGGCGCGCGAGACGGTCAACCTGCTGAAGAAGGCCGGCGATGAAGGCCTGTTTCGGGTCGTGCTCATCCATCACCCGCCGATCCATGGCGCTGCCTCCTCGCACAAGCGGATGATCGGCATCCGCCGTTTTGCTGCCGCCATTTCCACGGGCGGCGCCGAACTCGTGCTGCATGGCCATACCCATCTGAACACGGTCTATTGGCTGAAGAGCCAGAATGGCCAGGTGCCGGTGGTCGGCATCGCCTCCGCCTCGCAGGGACCGGGCGGCCACAAGCCCCGAGCGGCATACAACCTTTTCACCCTGAGCGGCGAGCCTGGAGCCTGGAACCTCGTTTGCGACCGTTACGGACTGACGGAACCGGGCGACGCGGTGGCCCTTGACCACAGTCACCGCTTCTATGGCGAAGCGGTGCGGCCGATGGCCGTGCCCGAAGCGGCAAGGATGATTTGAGGCACGAAGTTGTCGAATCGCCACATTCGATTCATAAATTCGGGCTAACCCGCCTCGAACATGAACCAAGGCTTTCCTCCTAGCATGGCGCAACCCGCTGCATCCATTGATCCGAGACGCGACCTGGTCTCCCTGCTTCCGCGCCTCCGGCGGTTCGCGCTGACCTTGGCCTCGGACGTTTCCGAGGCCGAGGATCTGGTACTCGGCGCCTGTTCGGCCGTGCTGGCAGATGGGCTGCCGGGCGATGCGCCGAGGCTGGACCTCCACCTCTTCGCCGCCATTCGAACGCTCGCCAACGCCCATGCCGGCACGTCACCCAAACGCGGAGCGTCGGCGCCCTCGAAGTGTCAGTCGCTTGTCCTGGCTGCTCCGAAAAACCTTGCCGCAAGCTTCCTGCTCGTCGAAGTGGAGGGCCTGTCATATGCCGAGGCTGCCGATGTCCTCGACATTTCGAGCGATGCAGTCGCGTCGCAGCTCTGCGAGGCTCGCCTCTATTTCTCCACCCTCCCCTCGGACGTGACGGAGAGACGAGCGTGAAGCAGTCCAGAGACACCCACGCATACAGACTGGCCGCCAGTCGACAGCTCGATGGTGAACTCGCGGACGCAGATCTCGACCTCGCCGAACAGAAGGCCCACCTGCACCAAGCGCAGGAGGCTCTGAAGCTCGGAAACCTCCGTGGCCGTGAGATCTTCGAGGACCTTCTCAAGGAGCCGGTGCCCCTCGATCTTGTTCGCCGGATCAGGACGAGCCCGCACGCCCGGAAGGCGGTCCGGCTCCCCTCGCCGCGTCGGCAGGCGAAGCTGACGCTTCCGCGCGTGGCGGCCGCCTGTCTCCTGACCTTCGTGCTCGGCGGCGGCCTCGGTTACATGCTCGCGTTGAAGCCTGCTTCAGCCGTCTCGCCCCTGATCGCCGATGCCGGAGACGCATGGCTGGACGACGTCGTCGCCCACTATCGGACGTTCTCGCGGATGGACGGCCGACTTGCGGAACTGCCTGCGTCCGAGCCGGCGGCTATCATCGAATGGCTGCTGCGCAATACCGGCGTGAACTTCCGCATCCCAGACCTGTCGGACAACGGGCTGGCCTTCGAAGGCGCCCGCATGCTGGTGGCAGGCGGAATGCCCGTCGGCCAGTTGGTCTATACATCGGACGACGGAGAGGTCATCAGTCTGCTCTTCCGCAAGAATCGACCCGATGAAGACGGAATCTCCGAACTGATCCGCGACAACATCGCGCTGGTCTCGTGGAGAAGTGCGACCGCGACCTATGTCGTGGTCGGCCCCTCCTCCGCGGCGTCCCTCGACGAGATTGCCGCCAAGGCTGCCGGGCTGATCTGACCGTGCGTCAGCCGGCCCGAGCGATCGTCTCGCAGATAGCGCTCAAAACGTCCCGCGGGCGCTCTTCGACCAGCATGTGACCTGTTTCGGAAAGCTTCCGGACCTGAACATTCGCGGGCAGGCCATCGGCCTGCGCGACCGGGAGGATGGGGTCGGCATCGCCCCAAAGAACGGTTATCGGCAGGGCAAGCGCTCCCAGCGCGTCAACCCGCAAGACACCCTGCGTCCGTCCCGCGGCATCGACCAGGATGACATCCAGGATGGCAGCGAGCGCAGCACGTGCTTCGGCAGGCGCCCGGGCTTCCAGCAAGGCGGCAACGCCGCCACGATCCACCGAATGATCCGGTCCGCACATCGCCTGCAGAACAGCGGCCATGGTCTCATGGTCATCTGCCGAAGCATAGCGGCGCAACAGAGCTCCATTGATAGCCGGTGCAAACCCGCCCGGCGCCAGAAGCGTCAGGCTTGCCACGCTCTCTGGCTGCCGCAGGGTGAGCAGTGCGGCCACCGCCCCACCCATGGAATGTCCTACCAGATGAAATCGCGGAATGTCCCGCTCCTGCAGGGCCTGACCTACGGCCTTCGCCATGGAGCCTGCACCACCGGCCCGCACACTCAGCGAGCCGCCATGTCCGGGCAGGTCGAAGGCTAGGACCTGGCGTTCTGTCGCCAATTTCGGTGCCAGCGCGTGCCAGATGGCGGCGCTGCCGCCGAAGCCGTGGAGCAGGACCAGCGGAAGCGCCTCGGCATCCGTCCTGCCCCAGGTCTCGCAATGCAGTACACCGCTCAGCGCTTTGCCGCCCGCTCTTCCAGCACGCGATTGGCCGCAGACACGATCGCCTCGAGCGACGCGGCCACGATGTTCTTGTTGATGCCTGCCCCGAACAGCTTCCCGCCCGGATGCTCGACCTCGACATATGCGATCGCCGACGCGTTCGAGCCGTGCTGCAGCGAGTGCTCGGAGTAGTCGTTCACGGTGAGCTCGATCCCCAGGTAGGAGGAAAGCGCGTTGATGAAACCGTCGATCGGCCCCGTACCCGTCCCCTCGATCCGCTTCGTCTCGCCGCCATCGGTGATCTCCGCCGCCACGATCCGCACACCCTTGTGATCGGTGCCGGCAGGATAGGTGTGATGATCCACGAACTTCAGCCGCCCGCCGGGCTGCTCCACGTAGCGCTCGATGAACCGGTCATAGATGCGCTTGGCAGGAAGCTCCACGCCCTCTTCGTCGGTAATGCGCTGGATATCCTCGCGGAACTCCACCTGCAGGTTGCGCGGCAGGTTCAGCCCGTAGTCCTCCTGGAGGATATAGGCGATGCCGCCCTTGCCCGACTGCGAGTTGATGCGGATGATCGCCTCGTAGGAGCGGCCGACGTCCTGCGGGTCGATCGGCAGGTACGGCACTTCCCAGACCGGCGAATTGGCCTTGCGGATTGCCTTCATGCCCTTGTTGATGGCGTCCTGGTGCGAGCCGGAGAAGGCCGTGTAGACCAGCTCGCCCACATAGGGGTGGCGCTCCGGAATCGTCATCTCGTTGGAATACTCGTAGACGGCCTTGATCCGCTCAATGTCGGTGCAGTCCAGTTCCGGATCGACGCCCTGCGTGTACATGTTGAGCGCCAGTGTCACGATGTCGACATTGCCGGTCCGCTCGCCATTGCCGAACAGGGTGCCCTCGACGCGGTCCGCGCCAGCCATCAGCCCCAGTTCGGTGGCCGCGATGCCGGTGCCCCGGTCATTGTGCGGATGCAGCGAGACGATGATGTTCTCGCGGTTGTCGATGTTGCGGCACATCCACTCGATCTGGTCGGCATAGATGTTCGGCGTTGCCATCTCGACCGTGGACGGCAGGTTGAGGATCAGCTTGTTGTCGGCCGTCGGCTTCACCTCGGCGATGACCGCGTTGCAGATTTCCAGCGCCACTTCCAGTTCGGTCCCGGTGAAGCTTTCCGGAGAATATTCGAAGCGATAGCCGCCGCCGGCCTTGGCCGCCATGTCGGTGATCATCTTCGCCGCATCCACCGCGATCTGCTTGATCCCGGCCACGTCCTTGCCGAACACGACGCGCCGCTGCAGCTCCGAGGTCGAGTTGTAGAAATGGATGATCGGCCTATGCGCGCCTTCCAGCGCCTCGAAGGTACGGGTGATCAGCTCCGGCCGGCACTGGACCAGGACCTGCAGCGATACGTCCTGCGGCACCCCGCCCTCTTCCACGCACCAGCGCGCAAAGTCGAAATCCGTCTGCGAGGCCGAGGGGAAGCCGATCTCGATTTCCTTGAAGCCCATGTCGAGCAGCAGCTTGAACATCCGCGCCTTGCGGTCGTGACCCATCGGGTTGACCAGCGACTGGTTGCCGTCGCGCAGGTCGACGGAGCACCAGATCGGCGCCTTGTCGATTATCTTCGACGGCCAGGTACGGTCAGGAATATTGATCTGCGGATAGGGCCGGTACTTCACTGCCGCGTCCGGCATGCCCTTGGCTGAAATGGGGGTTTTCGCATCCATTGTCGTCGTCTCTTCTCGCTCACGCACCGCCGGTCATATGCCGTTGCAGGTGCGGACCCTCGCGGGTCTTCATTTGGTCCGTCTTGAATGATTGTAAGAGGAGCTCTTGCGCCGGCATTGGCTTTTCGGCCGCCGGGCGCTCCTCAACGGACCCGGCAACCGCGCGTAAGGTCGAGGCTAAGAAGCGAGAGAGGCGCGAGAACCGTCGCCCCGGCTGCGATGCAGCGGGCGGCAAAACGGTCGGACATGATCGCGCCTGTCATGGTCATGGGCGAAGTGATAGCCTCTGAAGCAGCAACGCGCAAGCTGTTACTCGGCAGCAGCGGAGGCTTTCTCCAGCCGCTCACGAATCCACGTTGATATAAGGTGACTGCGCGTCGTTCCTCTACGCGCCACTTCGGCATCCAGCTCCGCAAGCTGCGCCTTTGGCAGCTCAAGCTCGACCAGTTCATGCTCCCAGTCGACGCGGCGCGCTTTGGACCAGTCGAGATACTCGCTGATATCCTCACCGTCGTCGAACTTCTTATCCAATTCAGCTGCGGATATGGTCTTCATAACGCCGTTTCTCTTCATCTCGTGCTCTGCGAACGGAAATGATCCGGATTATTCCACCGCGTAGGGTGAAAAAGCCAACCCACAGCTTCTCACCAAGCACGCCGATCACCGCATATCGTTCTTCATCGGCGGATCTCGCCGGGACCATCAGGCCTGCACCCGGTGCCCACAGAGCCTGGGCTTCCACGAAATCGATCCCGTGCTTCCGCTTGTTGATGGCGCTCTTTGCGGGGTCGAACTCGAACTCCATGTCCGAAGATAGCGCGAAGAAGGCTTCTTTGCGAGTCCATCAGCCGCTGCGCATCACCCGCTGCAGCCCCATCATCAGCCCGCCCGCGACCAGTCCCCAGAACGCGCCGGAAATTCCGGCAAACGAGACGCCGGATGCGGTGATCAGGAAGGTAACCGCCGCCGCCTCGCGCGTCTCCGGCTCCTTGAAGGCAGCCACGGCCGACCCTGAGAATGCAGCGATCAAGGCCAATCCCGCCACAGCCTGGATGAGGATCGGCGGCGCGAGCGATACGAAGGCTGTCACTGCCCCCGCCAGCAGGCCGAGCACGACATAGCCGAGGCCGCCAATGATCGCCGCCCAGTAACGCCTGGCAGGATCCGGATGCGCATCCTCGCCGGCGCACATCGCAGCGGTGATCGCCGCAAGGTTCACGGCGTGCCCGCCGAACGGGGCCGACAGCAGCGAGAAGGCCCCGGTCGTAGCGAACAGCGGACCCGGGTTTGGCTCGTAGTGGTTGACCTTCAGCACAGCGATACCCGGAATGTTCTGCGACGCCATGGTGACGATGAAGAGCGGCAGCGCGATCGAAATCAGCGCCGGCAGTGTGAAGAGAGGCGCTACGAATTCCACCGGCGGCGCCAGCGACTGCGACCACTCGGCCATCGCCCCCTCGGGCAGTTCGACACCGAGCACCATCACGCCGACGAAAGCCGCAAGCGCTGCAGGCACGGCATAGAGCCGCTTCACCATCAGGACCACGGCCCAGGCGACGAGGATCGGCAGGCCGAGTAAGGGATCGAAGGCAATCGCCTTGAACGGGGCAAAGCAGAGGCCGAGGATGACGCCGGAAAGCATCGCATTGGCGAGAGGCGCCGGGATGGCAGCAACGGCCCGGCCCAGCGGCCGAAATAGCCCGGCAAAAACGATAAGCACGCCACAGACGAGGAAGGCTCCGACTGCGGCCGGGAAACCGCCGTCCACCGCACCGGCTGTCGCGAGCAGTGCCGCGCCCGGCGTCGACCAGGCGATAGAGACCGGCAGCCGCGTCCAGACGCTGAGCACGATCGCGCAGACACCCATGGACACCGAGAGCGCCATCAGCCCCGAGGCCGCTTGATAATCGGTCGCCCCGACGCCCTTCAGCCCCTGAAGAACGACGGCAAACGAACTGGCGAAACCGACAAAGGCGGTCAGGCAGCCCATGAAGAAGCTCTGTGGAGAAAGATCTTTGAGCACGGAAGACTCGGCAATGGCAGCTTTGAAAGTCGCTACCGAGACCAGAGAAACGCGCTATTGGCAAGTCGCAGCAGGCATCGAACAGTTCGCCCTGCCCGTTCCGCTGGAGGGTCGCTGCCAAACAAAAACCCCGCCGGCAGGGGCCGACGGGGTTCAATCTCTATCTTTCGGTAGTGGTTCAGCCGATCTCGGACTGGTTCACGACGACCCGGGAAGCGAGCCCGTAGGCCACGCCCTCTTCCGCCGAAAGCCAGTAGTCGCGGTCGATGTCCTTGGCGATCTTCTCTTCGCTCTGGCCGGTGGCCTTGGCGAAGATCTTGATCAACCGCTCGTTCATCTTGATGATCTCGCGCGCCTGGATCTCGATGTCGGAGGCCATGCCGCGCGTGCCGCCGGACGGTTGGTGCAGGAGGAAGCGCGTGTTCGGAAGCGCAATGCGGCGCTCCTTCGGAGCAGCGACGTAGATCAGCGCGCCGGCGGAGGCGACCCAGCCCGTGCCGATCATCCAGACCTTCGGCTTGATGAACTTGATCATGTCGTGGATCGAGTCACCCGATTCCACGTGACCGCCGGGGGAATTGACATAGATGCGGATGTCTTCGTCGCTGGCAGCGGCGAGCGCCACGAGCTGCGTGTTGACCTTCTGCGCCAGTTCCTGGGTGATCGGACCATAGATGAAGATCGAACGCGACTTGAAGAGGTTCGCTTCCGTTTCCTTGCCGAGCGGCAATTCCTTGACCTTGTCGTCGTCGTTTTCGTCGTTCATCAGCATCTCCAGTATGGGATTTGTCTTCACGGACATAATGCCTTCGTGCCGGTAAAACAATGCGCGAAACCGACTAAGGTGAATGACGTAGGTGCAGCGCCTCACCGGGTCTGTACCGGCATGGACACGCGCCCTCGGCCTGTCTTATCGTGTCCGCCGATATTGCTGCCTCGCGCCCGACAGCGTCCGAGGCGTCTTCCAGAGGGGTCAGAGAAATGTTGAAACGCCTTTTCATCGCCGCAACTATGTCCGTTACTTTCGCCGCACCGGCCTTTGCGCATCTCGACCCCACAGAACACGGCTCTTTCATGGCTGGCGTTTCGCACCCGCTCTTCGGCGCCGACCATATTCTTGCGATGGTGGCTGTCGGGCTCTGGGCCAGCCAGATTGCTGTGAACTCCGGGAATCGCCGCCCGCTCTGGATCGTCCCGGCAGCCTTCGTCGGCACCATGGCACTCGGCTTCTTGGCTGCGGTGGCCGGCATCGGTCTTCCCTTCGTCGAGCCTGCCATCCTCGCTTCGGTGGTGGCGCTCGGCCTCCTCGTCGCGATGGCGGCTCGCCTGCCGGTCGCAGCCTCGGCCGCCGTCGTCGCCGTCTTCGCCCTCTTTCATGGCCATGCGCATGGCGGCGAACTCGGCACGGCCGGCGCCCTGCAATTCGGCATTGGGTTCATGGCTGCCACGGCCTTGCTGCATGCCGCCGGTATCGGACTTGGCCTCGGTATCGGCCGCCTCGCCCCCTGGGCAACGCGCCTCGCCGGCGGTCTGACCGCCCTTGCCGGTCTTACCCTCGCCTTCGGCTGAACCTCACATCAAAAAGGGCACCCGACGAGGTGCCCTTCCTATCTTCAGTTCAACCGCCGCAGATCAGCCGCGACCGCGATAGGTCGCCACGCCCTGCTCCGGCAGCCACACGCCCTTCGGCGCCTCGCCCGTCTGCCAGAAGACGTCGATCGGAATGCCGCCGCGCGGATACCAGTAGGCGCCGATCCGCAGCCACTTCGGCTCCAGAAGCTCCACCAGCCGCTTGGCAATGTAGATCGAGCAGTCCTCATGGAAGGCGCCGTGATTGCGGAACGAGTGCAGGAAGAGCTTCAGCGACTTCGATTCCACGAGATGCGCATCGGGAATGTAGTCGATGACGATATGGGCGAAGTCCGGCTGACCTGTCATCGGGCAGAGCGAGGTGAATTCCGGTGTCGTGAAGCGCACGACGTAATCCATCCCCTGATTGCCGTTCGGCACCTTTTCCAGCACCGCCTCCTCCGGGCTTGCAGGCGCATCCACCTGCCGGCCGAGCTGGGAGAGGCTCGAAGTGTCAGTCATGCTCAATTGGGCGTTCCTTCTACCTTGACCTTGATGCCATGCGCACGCTCCCCTTCGGGTTCCACATGGATGGCGAGACTGGCGCCCGGTATGACCTCCTTGATGGCGTCTTCAAGGCGATCGCAGATCTCGTGCGCCTCCGCCACCGGCATGTCGGCTGGAACGACAAGATGGAAATCGATGAAGGCGGCCGCACCCGCCCGCCTGGTTCTCAGATCGTGCACGCCGAGCGAACCCGCGGAATTGGCCTTGATCGCCGCGCGGATGGCAGCTTCTTCCTCGGGCGTCACGGCCCGGTCCATCAGACCACCGAGCGAGTGGCTGATGACCTTGTAGCCCTGGTAGAGGATGTTGACCGCAACGGCCAAGGCAAGCAGCGGGTCGAGGATCGCGTAACCGGTCGAAACGGCGAGCACCAGTCCGATGAAGACGCCCGCCGAGGTGACGACGTCCGACATGATGTGGTGGCCGTCCGCAGCAAGAGCGGGCGACATATGCCGCCGTCCCACCCGGATCAGAACACGCGCCCACACAAGGTTGATCACGCCGGCGGCAGCATTGATTCCGAGCCCCAGAACCGGCGCTTCGAGAAGCTTCGGCGCGAAGAGCTCGCCCCATGCCTCTTGGACGATCAGCAGTGCCGCGACGATGATCAACGCGCCCTCCAGCACCGCCGACATGTACTCGGCCTTGTGGTGACCGAACTGATGGTCGTCGTCGGCCGGGCGCGCCGCGTAGCGGATCAGGAAGTAGGCGATGAAGGCGGCGACCACGTTGACGATGGATTCCAGACCATCGGAAAGCAGCGCCACCGACCCCGTCACCCACCAGGCGACGAGCTTCAGCCCCATCACTCCGAAGGCCAGCGGAATGCCCCAGAAGGCCAGTCTCTCAACGATCGAACCGGTTCTCGCTGTCACGCCAAGTCCCTCTGCGCATGCAAACCACTTGCAGGAGCCCCGCCCCTGAACGGCGAAACCGCCCGGGCGGGACCCGGGCGGTTTCGAATGCTGGGCGTATGGCGCACGACAGCTTGTTTGTCAAAGCGTAAGACGCGTTGGCCGGCGTCCTACGCTAATTTTGCGCCGGTGCCGCCGGATTCTGCTGCTGGTCTCCGACTGCCGGCGGTGGTGCGGTGTTGTCGCCGGATTCCGGCATCATCGTCAGCGCCATCACCACGATCACGAGGACGGCGACTAGTCCGATCAATACGTTTCTGCTCATCTGTCTTTCCCGGTTTGAGGTCGATCGACCTCTTAACCCGGAAGTGACGGCGAAAGTTGCGCTCCCCGCTTCAGGCCGCCTGCACCTTCCGCTTTCTCGACAGATGCGCCACGACGTTCTCGATCATGCGCATGCCGGCATCCTGGCCGAGCGTCATGATCGATTCCGGATGGAACTGTACCGCGGCGATGGGCTCCTTCACGTGCTCGATGCCCATGATCGTGCCGTCCTCGCTCTCCGCCGTGATGGTGAAGTCGCTCGGCAGCGTCTTTGGGTCGGCGAAGATCGAGTGGTAGCGACCAACCGTCACCTCGTTGGAGAGCCCTGAGAAGACGATCCCCGGCTCCAGCACCCGGATGCGCGACGGCTTGCCATGCATTGGCACGGCGAGTTGCCGCAGTTCCCCGCCGTAGGCTTCCGCCAGCGCCTGCAGACCAAGGCACACGCCGAAGATCGGCAGCCCCTTCGCCCGCGCCGTCCTGATCGTCGCCTTGCAGTCGAAATCCTTCGGATTGCCCGGCCCCGGCGACAGGACGACGAGATCCGGGTCGACCCGGTCGAAAATCTCCTCCGGAACAGGGGTGCGGACGGTCGAGACCTCCGCACCGGTCTGACGGAAGTAGTTGGCAAGCGTGTGGACGAACGAGTCCTCGTGGTCGACGAGCAGGATCTTCACCCCCTGCCCGACCCGCGCCACGTCGCGCGCCACCTTGCCCGAATTGCCTGCACGTGCGTCACGGATTGCCGAAATCATTGCCGATGCCTTCAGTTCGGTTTCTGCCTCTTCCTCATGCGGGTCGCTGTCGTTCAGGAGCGTCGCACCGGCGCGCACCTCGGCGATCCCGTCCTTGATGCGGATGGTCCGCAGCGTCAGCCCGGTATTCATGTCGCCGTTGAAACCGACCATGCCGATCGCCCCGCCATACCAGGCGCGTGGGCTCTTCTCGTGGTTCTCGATGAAGCGCATCGCCCAGAGTTTCGGCGCGCCGGTCACGGTCACGGCCCAGGCGTGGCTGAGGAAGCCGTCGAAGGCGTCCATGTCCTCGCGGAGCCGCCCCTCGATATGGTCGACGGTGTGGATGAGCCGCGAATACATCTCGATCTGCCGCCGGCCGATGACCTTCACCGAGCCCGGCTCGCAGACGCGCGACTTGTCGTTGCGGTCGACATCGGAGCACATCGTCAGCTCTGACTCGTCCTTCTTGGAGTTGAGGAGCTTGAGGATCTGCTCCGAGTCGGCGATCGCATCCTCGCCGCGCCGGATCGTGCCGGAGATCGGGCAGGTCTCGATGCGACGGCCCGATACCCGCACGAACATTTCCGGCGAGGCGCCCACCAGATATTCCTGGTGCCCGAGGTTGATGAAGAAGGAATAGGGCGACGGATTGATCGCCTTCAGCCGGTTGGAGATCTCCGAAGGCTTCGAGTCGCAGCGCTCCATGAACTTCTGTCCGGGCACCACTTCGAACAGGTCGCCGCGGCGGAAGCTCTCCTTCGCCTTCACCACCAGCTCCGCATATTCGCCGGGCTTGTGGTCGCCCTTCGGCGGCGTCACGGTCGTGCGCTGGAACGGCTCCGGCGCAATCTCGCCTGACTTGCCGGCAGTGGTCACGCCGTCCTTGGCGAAGTCATAACGGTCAATCCAGGCCTTGGCCGCATGGTGGTCGACGACGAGGATCTCGTCCGGCAGGAATAGCACCATGTCGCGCTGGTCTTCCGGCCGCTGCATGGAAAGCTTGATTGCGTCGAACTGGAAGGCAAGATCGTAGCCGAAGGCGCCGAACAGCCCGATCGCCGAATCCGCGTCGGAGTAGAACAGGTCCACCACCGCGCGCAGCACGGTGAACACTGTCGGCATCTTGGAGCGTTCTTCTTCCGTAAATGCGCGGGACGGCTCGTTGACCGTCAGGTCCAGCCGGCGCGCGGTCCGCGCACCGAGTGTCAGGTCTGCCACCGTTGCGAGCCTCTCCGCCACGAACGAGAGCAGCACCTCGCCGCGTTCGTTATAGGCCTCGATCCAGACTTTGCGGCCGTGCGAGGAAATGGCAAGCGGCGGATCGACGATCGCCGTATCCCAGCGGGTATAGCGGCCGGGATATTCATAGTTGGAGGAGAAGACGGCGCCCCGCCGCTCGTCGAGCTTGTCCACATAGCCGGAGACCGCATCCGCATAGGGCGTAGGCCGGCGCATCCGGCTGACGGCGATGCCGCCCTTGGTCTCGTAGGTTTCCGAACCGTCGTCCCGGATGATCGTCACCATTTCCTGCTCTCCGTTTCCCTCACCCGAAACTGCGGACAACAAAAAAGCCGCCTCGGTTCTCGGGCGGCTTTGGGGTCTTGTCAATGGACATGACTGGTCAAGGCCGCGTCAGCGTGCCCACCACCAGTTACCGATGTTCATCGAATTGATCATGCGCGAAGAAATACAGCGGGTCTCGTTTCTCCGCAAGCGGATTTCTAGCGGGTGAGACCAAATCCGGTTTCGAGCGTTGGCTATGGCCGATCCACGGAGCCTGCCCCATGCTGCGTCCCGCCCTCGTCCTCCTCCTGGCCCTGCCCCTTCTGGCCGCCGCCGCCTTGCCGCGTAACGGCCCCATGCCCGTACCGAAACCTGCGGTCGAGGTGGATAGGCAGGATAAGGCGGCGGAACCGGAAACACCGGCCGAGGCACCTCCGCCGGGTGCCGCGGCTGTTCCGACGCCCGAACCGAAGCCGGAGACGCAAGCGCCTGCCGCACCGTCCCCGGCTCCGGAAGAACCCTCGGAAGCCCGATCCGCTGGGTCGCCACCCGAAGAAGCCCCAGGCGGAAGGAGCCCGCCCGCGACCGCCGACCGGAAGGAGGCCGAGGCCGAACCAGCCACGGAAAAGCCAGAGATCGAAACGGAGCAGAAGGGAGAGGAGTCCAAAGAGCCGGCAAAGGAGCCAAGGGAGCCGCCACCCGCTCCTCCACCGCCGATCGACACGGAAGACCCTAAGGCCCTGAAGGCCTGCCTCGCCGATCTCGCAGCCTTGGGGACGAAGTTTGAAACGCGCACCCGCATCGACGGCGGCGAAGGCTGCGGCATAGACCAGCCGCTCGAGGTGGCGGAGGTCCTGCCCGGTATCGACACTGGCGGCGCGCAGATGCGCTGCGAAACCGCCCGCGCCCTCGCCCACTGGCTGAAGGATACCGTCAATCCGGCGCTGAACGTCGCACTGCCGGGACGGAAAATCGCCGGCCTCACCACCGGTTCCACCTATGCCTGCCGGCTGCGAAACGGCGCCGCGGAGGGCAAGATCTCAGAGCACGCCCGCGGAAACGCCATCGACATCGCCGCCTTCCGGCTGGACGACGGCACGGAGATCACCATGAAGCCACGCGCCGAGGACGGCACGATGGAAGGCGCCTTCCAGCGCACCGCCTCAGCCGGCGCCTGCCTGCATTTCTCGACCGTCCTCTCCCCCGGCAGCGACGCCGCCCACCAGGACCACCTGCATCTCGACGTGCTGGAGCGGGAGAACGGTTACCGGTACTGCAGGTGATGAGACGAGATTGCGAGGTCCGTTCTGCATCAAAGACGGACAGCAGCCGCGAATGGCGCCGCGACGACTTTGAGTAGATATAAATGGCGACCAACCCAGCAGGCGATCTACACAGCGCGGCTAGAGATGAAGATCGCCCGACGATTCCGGCTGGTAGACCACCTTCTCGATCCGGATGCGGCGCGTTCGGTCCGTCACCATCCAGTCGATGGCGTCACCTTCCTGATAGCCCAGGATGGCGGTACCGATATCGGAGAGGATCGACAGTTTTCGGGCGCGGCTGTCGGCATCTTGCGGATAGACGAGAGTGACGTCCTCCTGCTCGTCGTCAAGATGCAGGAGGACTCTCGAATTCATGGTCACGACATCACGGGCAACGCGCTGAGGCTCGACGACGATGGCGCGCTCGATCTCGTGCTCGAGGTCGGCCCTCGGCATCTCTTCCTCAAACGCCATCAGGCTTTGGAGGCGCGCCTTGTCGATCTCAGTCACATAGATCTCGGGAGAACCTGCCATGGCGCCGTCGCGCAGAAGCTGGCGATAGCGGCCAGCGCTCATCGCCAAGGAATTGAGCGTAGGCGTTTCGCGTTGAAGATGAAAGCCGCAGCGCTCGAAGCCCCTCAGCGAGCGCGTGTTGTTCGGGTGGATCTTGGCGACGACATTTTCGGCGCGCATGTCGAGGAAGGCGAGCTTCAGGCCCTCCCGGATGGTGCTCCCGCCCAGCCCTTGCCCCCAGTTGTCGTGCTCGCCGACGACCAGGACGATTTCACAATCGGCGCCGCTCTTGACGAGCCGCACGAAGCCGACCGGGCGATCGCTTCGGTCGTAGGCCATGAAGAAGCGACCACCCTGATTGAACAGATGCGTCAGGATCGGCATCTGAGCCCGATCGACAGCCTGTTCGATGAACCGGGAAACGCTGCTGGAATCGCTCAGGTAGCGCGTGACCCGTTCGTCTTCCATCCAGTTCATCAGGGTGAATGCGTGCGCCCGGGTGATTTCCGGACGCAGCGAAATAAAAGGCTTGTTCATCTTCGCCACCTTTGGTCGCAAGAATGAAAGCCTGTCACAGTGTGTGTACCGTGCTGGTTCTTTCGGGGGAGTGCTGAAAATAGGAAAGCCCGCCGTAGCACAAATCCACCCGCGATGGCCAGCGGAGAAGCGCATCCTCATATGCCGCCGGCGCAAGCTGCCTTGCTGTGCTTCCCTCCTCTGTCCGCAATCCGCCCGCGGCTACCGCCACAGTTGAATCCCTAGGTTAGAAAAGCCCCTCTATGTACCCGTCCTGATTCAGGAAAATCCGTTCCGCCGAGGGTGAACTCGGCAGGCCGGGCATGGTCATGATCTCGCCGGTGATGGCGACAACGAAGCCGGCACCGGCGGCAAGCCGCACCTCGCGCACGGGCACCACATGCCCTTCGGGCGCGCCGCGCAGGTTCGGGTCGGTGGAGAAGGAGTATTGCGTCTTCGCCATACAGACCGGCAGGTGGCCGTAGCCCGCCGCCTCCCAGGCCTTCAACTGGTCGCGTACCGCCTTGTCGGCCGTCACCTCGCCGGCGTGGTAGATCTTCGACGCCACCGTCTCGATCTTCTCCATCAGCGGCATGTCGTCCGAGTAGAGCGGCCGGAAGTCCGCCTGCCCACTGTCAGCGAGTTCTGCTACGCGCTCCGCCAGTTCCGTAATACCCGCTCCGCCTTCGGCCCAGTGGCGGCAGACGATCGCATCGGCGCCGTGGCGCGCGACATAATCCTGCAGCGCCGCCACCTCCGCGTCCGTGTCGCTGGTAAAATGGTTGATCGCCACGACCACCGGCACGCCGAAGCGACGGACATTGGCAATGTGCCGGCCGAGATTGGCGCAGCCACGGGTCAGTGCCGCCACATCCTCCTGCCCCAGGTCTTCCTTCTTCACACCCCCGTTCATCTTCAGCGCCCGGACGGTGGCGACGATCACGGCGGCCGAGGGCGTCAGTCCCGCCTTACGGCACTTGATGTCGAAGAACTTCTCCGCGCCCAGATCGGCGCCAAAACCCGCTTCCGTCACCACATAGTCTGCAAGCTTCAGCGCCGTCTTGGTGGCGATCACCGAATTGCAGCCATGGGCGATGTTGGCGAAGGGCCCGCCATGCACGAAGGCCGGATTGTTCTCCAGCGTCTGCACCAAGTTCGGCTGCATGGCGTCCTTGAGCAGCACCGCCATCGCCCCGTCCGCCTTCAGGTCGCGCGCGAAGACCGGCGTCTTGTCGCGGCGGTAGGCGACGATGATCGATCCCAGCCGCCGCTCCAGGTCGTCGAAATCCTCCGCCAGGCAGAGGATCGCCATCACCTCAGAGGCGACGGTGATGTCGAAGCCGCATTCGCGAGGAAAGCCGTTTGCCACGCCGCCCAGCGCGCCCACCATCTGGCGCAGCGACCGGTCGTTCATGTCCATCGCCCGCCGCCAGGTGATCCGCCGCACGTCGATGTCGAGCGCATTGCCCCAGTAGACATGGTTGTCGATCATCGCCGCGAGCAGGTTGTGCGCGGAGGTGATGGCGTGGAAGTCGCCGGTGAAGTGGAGGTTGATCTCCTCCATCGGGATCACCTGTGCGTGGCCACCGCCGGCGGCACCACCCTTCATGCCGAAGGACGGACCGAGCGAGGGCTCGCGGATGCACACCACCGCCCTGCGGCCGATGCGGTTGAGCCCGTCGACGAGACCGACCGTGGTGGTCGTCTTGCCCTCCCCGGCCGGTGTGGGATTGATGGCCGTGACGAGGATCAGCCTGCCATCCGGCCGCTCGCCCAGCGAGCGGATGAAGCCGGGCCCGACCTTCGCCTTGTCGTGCCCGTAGGGCGCCAGCTCCTCCGGCGGGATTCCAAGTACCGCCCCCACCTCCAGGACCGGCTTCTTCCGCGCCACCCGCGCGATTTCGATGTCAGACTGCATTGCCAATCTCGTTCCCCGTGGCATCTCGCCGCCGAATTGGCCACAGAGCCTGCAGCATGGCAAGCTCCCCTTGTAGTCGTATGCAAGTCCGAGTTCTACTTCCTGGTGTATTTGCCCTTGATTGTTACCTATGGATGCAGTTAGTCTTGTCCAGCGGCCCTGGAGGGATATCGATGAACATCATCGTTTGCTGCGACGGCACCTGGAATACACCCAATGATCTTGAAAACGGCGTTCCGAGCCCCACCAACGTGGTGAAGCTCTACAATGCCCTGGCACCTAAGGATCCGGACGGTGCGCCACAGAAGTCCTACTATCATCCAGGCGTAGGGAGCGAAGGCAACTGGCGCGACCGAATTCTGGGCGGCAGCACCGGAAAGGGCCTAAACCGGAATATCAAGAACGCTTATTGCTGGCTGGCAGGCACCTATCAGCCTGGCGACAAGATCTGGCTGTTTGGCTTCAGCCGGGGCGCCTATACCGCCCGCAGTCTTGGAGGCATGATCTCTCGATGCGGCCTGCTGGACCTCTCGACCTATGACGACGACGCCCGCAGAATTTGGGACGCCGTGGACGAGGTATTCGAGATCTATCGAATGAAGCCGGAACAACCCCCTGTTTCAAGCGACAGGCTCCACTTCCACAATGCGAACCTCGGCGAGCCGGGAGCGAAGAAGACGCCCATCCGGTTCATTGGCGTATGGGATACGGTGGGCTCACTTGGCATCCCTGATGACCTCGGAATACTCAACCTCCTCGATTTCCGCGGCAGACACGAATTTCACGACGCCGGACTAAGCACGATCGTAGCGACAGCGCGCCACGCGTTGGCGATTGATGAAATGCGTCAGAATTTCATTCCCACGCTATGGACCTTGGAGCCTGGGCAGCAGGCCGACTTGAAGCAGGTTTGGTTCGCCGGTGCCCACGGCGACGTCGGTGGCGGCTATGCCCATGCCGGACTGTCTGACATTGCGCTGAAATGGATGATCGATGAAGCGAGAGAGGAAGGCTTGGAGTTTCGCCCGGATCTGGACACGCAGATCAACCCGCACCACCACGGCGTGCTGCACAATTCGGTCTCCGGCTTTTTCCGTCGACTGAAGACCCGTCCAAGATCATTTCCGCTGCTTTCTGCCGACAACAAGGGCACTCTGGTGCATGAGAGTGTCCTTGCGCGGCGGGATGACCCGCCTCTGCTTCAAGGCGAGTATCGCACGCTCAACTGGGACGGGCGGGCACCCGGCTCCTGCAGGGTGCGTGTCTATGCCAAGCCGCACTGGAACTGGACCGGCATCTACCTCCGAGCAGGAACGACGTACAAGCTAAGCGCGGAAGGGGAGTGGCTGGACAAGAGCGTGCGGGCGGGCCCAGACGGTGTTGGCCTCGGGATATACCCTTTGGGAAGGCTCGCTCATCTCCTTGGCACCTTGATCGGCTTGGTCGAGCGAGGCTTCGGTGCCTTGATCGGCAACCACAGAATGGATGCGCCTGGCAGCCGCCGACACGAGGACCTTCCGTGGTTTTCGCTGGTCGGATTGGTTGCGAATGATCAGAAGCCGGCGCGTCACGCTGGGTCACGGATACCGCCATTTCCCCACGAGACCTTCCTGATCGGCAGCGAAAGGCATTTCACCCCGACCGAGGACGGCTATCTCTACTGCTTCGCCAATGACGCCTGGCAATGCTACAACAACAACCATGGCAGCGTCCGGTTGACTGTTTCGGCCGGCGCCCCGGCAGACGGGGCCAGTTCAGGAACGGAATAGGCGGCGCTGTTCCCTGCGCCGCCCGCGTCCCGCGCGAGCCCTCAGAACCGCTGGGTCAGCGAGATCCTGAACGTCCGTCCCGGTTCCGAATAGTACTCCTCGTTGGCCGCCGTGATCGTCGTGTAGTCCTTCGTGTTCAAGGCGTCGTAGTAGGTCCGGTCGAAGAGATTGTAGACGCCTGCCTGGATGCGAAGGCCCTTCACCTGTTCCGGCTCCCACCATCCGGTGAGATCGAAGATGCCGTAGCCCGGCGCCTTGAAGCTGGCGGCGGATTGGTCGTCAACGCCCTCGACGCCCGTCCATAACAGGTCGACGCCCCATGCCTCGGTCTCATAGCCGACGCCGATGATCCCCTTCAAAGGCGGCACGGACGCCAGCAACTGATCGGTCTCGAGGTTCGTGCCCCGCGCATAGGCGAGGCCGGCACGCATGTTGAAGCCGTTGTCGAAACGCTTGTGAGCGGCAAGCTCGATGCCGTAAATCTCGGCGCGCGAGACGTTGACCGGCGTCTGGACGAACATGTAGCCGGCGCTCGGATCGATCCCGCGGGCAATCTGCTCCGCCGCCGTCAGGTTGCGGTTCTCGATGAAGTTCTTGTAGCGGGTATAGAAGAACGTCAGGCTGCCGCCGAAGTCGCTGTCCCCGAAGCGCGCACCGACATCGAAGCCGTTGCTGGTTTCCGGCTCGAGATAAGGATTGCCCGTCCGCAGATAGGTGCCCGGCGCACCGAATGTCATGTAGAGCTCGCTTGCGGTCGGGGAACGGAAGCCCATGGCCCACTGTCCGAAGAGCGTGAACGTGTCGGACAGCTCATACTCCGCCAGGAGCTTCGGAGACCATGCGTCGCCGCTGGAGCCGGGGGGAGTGTCCGGCTTCATCGCGTTGCCGAGATAGGCCGCGGTCGCCTGCGGGTCATGATCGAACCAGTCGTAGCGGAGAGCGGGGGTGAGCGTGAAACCGCTGTCGCCGAAGCTCATGCGGTCCTGCACGTAGAAGCTCATTCGCTTGCTGTCGACATCGGGCATGTCCGCCTGGTTGGTGTGCAGGTTGCCGCAAGCCCCGTAGACGCCGGTATAGGGCGGTGATGCCGGGCAGGAATCGACGCCTGCCGAATACTGCTCCGCCCGCGAGATGAAGATGTCGGTGCCGAAGGTCAGCACATGGCTGACGCCGCCCGTCTCGAAGCCGCTGTCGAAGAAGCCGTTGAAGCCGAATCCGCTCTCCTCGATGTCGTTCCAGCGCTTGTAGACCCCCGGCACACTCGTCCAGCGGATGGAATCCTGGCTGTCCTGGCGCAATTGCCGCTGCCAGTAGAGTGTGGCCTCCGCCGCGTCGATAAGGCCATCGGAACTTGGAGCCTCGTAGAAGTAATCCAGCGAAACGCGGTCGCGTTCGTTGAGCTGCCCGTTGGAATGGTTGCCCGGCCGATAATTTCCCGTCAGCGTCTGGTCGCGGCGAAGATCGGTATCCTTCTCGAACCGGAACCGTTCTGCCGTCAGGCCGAAGACATGGCCCAACTCGGTGTCCTGCCGCAGCTTGAACAGGAGGTTGTGCTGGTCGTAGTCCGCCGGATTGGGCTCCGTGCGCGTTGCGCCATTGCCGCCGACATCCCCCTTGTTGTCCCGCTCATGGCCCGTCTTGTACGAGCCGAGGAACAAGGCCGAGGTGTTTTCCACCCGCTTGGCCACCGCGGCACCGCCGTACCAGCTGTTGTCCATGCTGTCGTAACCGGTCCCGACCTTGCCGCCCCAGTCGCGGCCTTCGCCGATCAGGTCCTCCGGCTCGAGCGTTCGCAGCACAAGGGCTCCGCCAAGTCCGCCATCGCCGATTCGGCTGGAATCGGCTCCGCGCACGACATCGACGGATGTCAGTGCAAAGAAGTCGAAGCTCTCGGCCCCGCCGGCGGTGCTGCGGGCAGTGTCCTGAAGATAGGTCAGCGGCACGCCGTCGATGACGGTGGCGACGCGGTTGCCTTCAAGTCCGCGAATGTTGAGGGAGTTCGTCGTCCCGCGGCTGTAGTTCACGCCAGGCTCCAGGCTCCGCCCGAGATCCTCAATGCTCTGGACCTGCTTCTTCTCGATCTCCTCCTCGGTCGTCTGTGAGGCCAGCGGGGTGTTGACGATATCGCCGGCCTTCACCCGCTTGCCCTTCAGTACGATCGTCTGGAGCGCCGTCGCATCTGGCGGGAGGCCCTGCGCCGCAGCGGACAGCGGCGACAATGCCGCGATGGCGGTGCAGGTAAGAAGGAAGCATCGGGTGGCGCGGATATTCATCTTGTTCCCCTGTGGCGGGCACGCACCATCATCGGCGCGCAAAGGCACGCCGCTGGTGGAAGCGGTCCGGTTTGACGATCACAATGGCGGGCGGCAGGCTCTGCCGTGACTTCGCCATCTAAAAAACATGAATTATGGAGTCAAGATAAAAAGTGGATGAAGTTTGTCATGTTTGATGTTAGGTCGCTGGCGGGATGTCGGGTGTATCCCCTGAACCAAAGTCAGATTGCCAGATGCATACAGACCCGCTAAGTAGCTAAAATCTGACGAACTATCGTAAACGGGTGGAAGGGGCGCCCTGATATGTCAGCGGTATTGGAACCTACCTCACGGACCATGGCAGTGCCCTCAGCAGCAGTCGAGAGACAGGTAGCGCTCAGCAGCGCGATTGCCGCGGCCGCTACGCGCTCCGAAGTCCTGACCGCCATGGAGGATGCGGCTGAAGCCTTCGGTTTCGCCCATGTCACCCTGATGGCGAAGCCGGGTGACGACGACGAATACATGTCACGGCTGATCATCCAGACGACCCTGCCGGAAGACTTCGTGCGCCAGTTCGATCGCAATCGCTTCCTCGTCGCCTGTCCGGTCATGCCGACGCTGTTCGAAACCATGCTGCCCCAGGCCTGGACATTGGAAGGTCTCGAGCGGGATGGAATCGTGCCGGCGCCGATCACCCGGCTGATGCGCCGCTTCAGCCTGTTCACGACAGTCGTCATGCCCCTCCATAGCTTCGACGGCGCCCGCTTCCTGCTCCGCTTTGACGGCAAGCGGCCATCCCTGCGCCAGTCCGAGATCAACGAATTCGCCGTGATCTCCCTGCATGCCTTCGAGGTGTTCGACAGGATCCGGCGCACCGAGGAGATCGCCATCCCCCGCCCTCTTTCCATGCGCGAACTGGAAGTCGTGCGCTGGACGGCACAGGGAAAGACCTCGGTGGAGATCGGTCGCATCCTTTCGCTCTCCGATCATACGATCAACGCGCACCTGACGAACGCCATCAAGAAGCTCGACTGCGTCAACCGCACCCAACTCGTCGCCAAGGCGATCCGCCTCGGCCTTATCCCCTGACCTGCCCGAGAGCATTTCCAGCAAAAGTGTGAAGCGGTTTCGCGTAGGGAAGTGCGAAAAGACAAAGCGTCTTAGCGGTCGAGCACCGATCGCACTTCCACCAGGTTGGAGCGCACCCGCAGGATATAGAAGCCCATGGTCGCCAGATGCGTCGGCATGATCCAGCCGTCCTCGCGGCCGTTGGAGATGATTGCCGGCTGGATGCGCAGCGCCGACCGGAACTGCGAAAGCGTCTCGGCCCATAGCGGCCCGAGATTGCGCTCGCGGATCACCTGCGAGAAGTCGGCGCCCGCTGCGGACAGGACGGCATAGTAGCCGTAGAGCTGGCCATAGGCGAACCAGTACCGATCGTCCGCGCGCGTGTCGAACCAGCCGCCGTTGTAGTTTTCCGAGCGCTCGCGCAGGATTGCTGATGTGCTGCCGAGATCATTGGCAATCCGGTCGACAAACTGCACCAGATTGTCGGCACGGCTGTCGAAGGTGGAGCGGCAGGCGGCAAGGTCGGTGTTGAACTTGCGGAAACTGTCGATCGCCGCCCGGTAGTAGCTCGGCGTCGGCGTCTTCGGTCCGAACGGGCTGAGCCCGAAATACCAGGAATACTCGTCGAACTGCAGGTTGTTGCGGGCGTCCTGCAGGTCGTTGTTGATGCCGGAGGTGCCGCGCACGCGCGCCAGCGTGTCGACGAGCTCGACCGAGGTCCGCCGCACCGCCTGGTTCACGCCGCGCTGGAATGACGCCTTGTTGTCGAGAAATGACGTATGGTCCCAGTCGATCCCGAACAGGCCCAGCCGGTAGAGCAGCATGGAGGAAATCCATGCATTCTGGTTGACGTTGACGTCGGTGAGGTCGGCGACAACGTCCACGATGGCGGACGACTGGCACTGCGCCCCGCCGGCCGACGGTGCATCCGTCGCCGCCGGCGTCGGAGCGGGGATCTCCTGCCCGGCCGGCACTGTACGTTCGGACAGCCGGTATTCCTCGACGAAATCCGGATCGAACCTGCTCCACACCTGGGTCTGCCAGAAGAAATAGCCATAGAGCCCGACGAACAGGACCAGCAGCGCCAGAAGCGGGCCCTTGATGATCCAGCTGCGACCGGAATACCAGCCGTGAGCGGCCATGAAGGGCCAGACCAGCCAGGCGACCAGCAGGCCGATACCACGGCCGAGCGCCGCAAAGGCACGCTGGAAAAAACGCACGATCGGGTCAAGCATGGTGTACCTCCGGCTCCAGGGGCCTGCCGTGCCCGGCTCGCTCCGCCGGGCTCCTGTTCATCGCAAATCGCTCGCTAAAACGAGCATCGATCTTCTGCTTTCGTCGGTCGATCTCGACGCTGGAAAGCATGTCCTTCTCGCGAAGGCCCATCAGCGGCGCCAGGTGTGGCAAGACCGGCCATTCCTGCCGGACCAGCAGTTCCGGATTGTCCGGCGAAAGCACGTCCTTCAGGAGGATCGCGCGTTCCGCTTCGATCGCCAGCTTGTTGAGCAGGATATTGGCGTCATTGACCTGGCGGTTGAGTTCGATGGTCAGGTCCTGGATGGACTGCAACCGGGTTTCCACCTCGACCGCCGTCCCGGTGATAGGCTCACCCTGCGCCGCCCCATGCTCCGCCAGCCTGTCCGCCAGCATCGCCCGGTGTCCGCTGAGGTCGATCAGATCCGCCTCCACCGAATGCCTCACCGCAACGAGCCGCTCCCGGTAGGTGATGAGCAGCGACTGCAGGACATCGAGATCGGCAAGTACCGTGCTCAATTCGTCCGCCGGCACTTTCGCAGGTCTGGTCCAGCGGAGAGAAAACAGGGAAACGAGCGCGATCCACACACGCTCCTTGAGTGTACGCTGCGGCTCGTCTTCCAGCGGCGCCATGGCGGCGTCTATGCGGGTAGAGAGTGCGCTGAGCTTCGCAGCGATGCGAGGGCCGGTCGAAGACCATCCGTCTGCCAGCGTTCCCGCAGAACCAGGCAGCGGGTCGTCCAATGCCGGAATCGCTCTGGCGCGCGCGATCGTTGAGACGGCCTGAGCCGCCTGCGCGATCACCCCCTCCAGTTCAGCCAGCTCTGACTGGAGTGCCTCCAGCTCGCTTCGGCTGCGATCCGCCCTTCCCATTCCGTCCACCGCAAATCCATAAAAAAAGGCCACCATGGACTTATACCATGGTGGCCCGATGTAAAGCGGCAGGCTCTTGTCAGAGGCCGAGTTCCGCAATAGCGGCGTCGACGCGCTCGCGGGCCTTCTTAGGCAGCTTACCGGTCTTCACGGCGTCGAGGTTGGCCGGAGCGCCGTCACCGACGACAACCACCGCAACCATGCCCATGCCGAGGTGCGGCGTGCACTTCACGACATAGGCGCCTTCCTTGTCGAGCGTGACGGAGAACTCCTGGTTCATCTTGCCCTTGAACTCTTCGGCGCCGTCCGGGATCATCCCCTTCATCGCGGCGGCATCATGCCCCTTGTCGGTAGGAACGAACTTGATCGTGTCTCCGGGCGCTGCCTTGATGGCGGCGGGCTCGAATACCATTGCCTGACCGTCGCTGCCCTTGTTGAGCATCTTCACTTCGATCTCCGCACCGAGCGCCGGGAACGACAAGATGGCGAGGCTGGTGGCGAGGACGAAGGCGGTCTTTGCAGTCTTGAACATTTTCAATCTCCTGAGGTGAGCCTTGGGAGGCGTCGAGGACCTTAATAGGGTGATCCGCCCCCTCCCTCTTTGACGAAGATCAAGTATCTTCACCGTAGCGGATTTTCTCTTCCCAGTGCCGCCGGCAGAAGGAGACGTATTTCTCGTTGCCGCCTACGTCGACTTGGGCCCCCTCGCGAACGACCTGACCTTCTTCGTCCAGCCGCGCCACCATCGTCGCCTTGCGGCCGCAGAAACAGATCGTGCGGACCTCCCGCAATTCGTCAGCGATCGCCAGCAGTTCCTGCGATCCGGGGAAGAGCTTGCCCTGGAAGTCCGTCCGCAGCCCATAGGCCATGACCGGAATGCCGAGCCGGTCCGAGACCCGCGCCAACTGCCACACCTGCTCCGGCGCCAGGAACTGCGCTTCGTCGATGAACACACAGGCGACGGTCTCCTCGCCGTGCATGCGCTCGACCAGTGCGAACAGGTCGTCGGCCGCCTCGAAGGGAATGGCATCGGCACCAAGCCCGATGCGCGAGGCGACGCGCCCGACGCCGGCTCGGCTGTCGAGCGCAGCGGTGAGGATCAGCGTCCGCATCCCCCGCTCCTGGTAGTTATAGGAAGCCTGCAGGAGCAGCGTGGACTTGCCGGCGTTCATCGACGCATAGTGAAAATAGAGTTTTGCCATGCCTGCTCTTCTCCTCCGCATCGGCGTGCGGGAAAAGTCCACAGAAAGCTGAAACCACAGAAAACCGTAGGGAGGGAGGGCGCGACGAGCAGTATCTGCTTGCTCCGGAGAGGACGATCCCGGCGGGCCAGCTTGCCTCGACTTCCCATATACTTATAAATGG
Source organism: Pseudorhizobium flavum (assembly GCF_044142885.1). Classification (NCBI taxonomy): domain Bacteria; kingdom Pseudomonadati; phylum Pseudomonadota; class Alphaproteobacteria; order Hyphomicrobiales; family Rhizobiaceae; genus Pseudorhizobium; species Pseudorhizobium flavum. The sequence continues at coordinate 113,117 of NZ_JBIOKZ010000002.1, read as the reverse complement.
CCGGGAACAAAGACAGGGAGCGCCAACCATGAACCATCCGATGAAGATCCTGCTTGCCGGAGCCGTATCGCTGCTGGTCCTGACCCAGGTAGGCCATGCAGCGGAGCCCGAATCCTGCGGGACGGTCCGTTTCTCCGACGTCGGATGGACCGACATCACGGCCACCACGGCCACGGCCTCGGTCATCCTTGAAGCACTCGGCTATGAGACCGACATCAAGGTTCTCTCGGTTCCGGTCACCTACAGCTCGCTCAAGAACAAGGACATCGACGTCTTCCTCGGCAACTGGATGCCGACCATGGAGGCCGATATCGCTCCCTATCGCGCAGACAAGTCCGTTGAATCCTACGGCCCCAACCTGACGGGTGCAAAATACACCCTGGCGACCAACGCTAAGGGCGCCGAACTCGGCATTAAGGATTTCAAGGACATCGCGGCACACAGCGATGAGCTGGGCGGCAAGATCTATGCCATCGAACCCGGCAATGACGGCAATCGCCTGATCCTCGGCATGGTCGAGAACGACACTTTCGGGCTCAAGGATTTCGAAGTCGTCGAATCCTCCGAGCAGGGAATGCTGGCGCAGGTGGCGCGGGCAGACAAGGCGGGAGAGCCCGTCGTCTTTCTCGGATGGGAACCGCATCCGATGAACGCCAACTTCGATCTCACCTATCTCACGGGCGGCGACGACATCTTCGGCCCGAACCTGGGTGGTGCGGAGATCTTCACCAACCTGCGCGCCGGTTATGCCGAGGAGTGCCCCAATGTCGGCGCCTTCGTGAAGAACCTGAAGTTCACGCTGGCGATGGAAAACGAGATCATGAGCGCCATCCTTGATGACGGGGAGGACGCCGAAGATGCCGCCAAGGATTGGCTTAAGGCCAATCCCGACGCAATCACTCCCTGGCTCGCAGGCGTGACCACAAAGGACGGCGGCGACGCTGCGGCTGCGGTGAAGGCTGAACTCGGCCTCTGACGATCTTCCGCGGGTCGTCGCGGCGGCCCGCTCTCCATTTCTCGCGCAACACTTACGGAAGGGGCAAGCATCGCGTGACCTGGCTTCCCGAATGGCTCGTGGACGACGACGGTCAGTTACGTCTCGGCACGTGGGCGAAACAGTTCGTCGACTGGCTGACCAACAACGGCGCCTGGTTCTTCGACTGGCTGTCGAGCGTGCTTGCTACCGTCATCGATGCGCTGCTCTACGTGCTCCAGACCCCCCATCCACTGGTGATTGTCGCCGCCATGACAGCGCTGTCCTGGTGGTTTCGCCGTTCGATCGGCATCGCGCTCTTCACGGTTCTCGGCCTGCTTCTCATCATCAACCAAGGCTATTGGGAGGAAACCACCGAGACGCTTGCTCTCGTCGTGGCCGCAACCACGGTGAGCATGCTTGTCGGCGTGCCGCTCGGCATCATCGCCGCCCGCCGCGAATGGATCTACCAGGTCATGCGCCCGGTCCTCGACCTGATGCAGACCATCCCGACCTTCGTCTACCTGATTCCCGCACTCATCCTCTTCGGGCTCGGCATGGTGCCCGGCCTCATCGCAACGGTAATCTTCGCCATCCCAGCCCCAATCCGCCTCACCCGGCTCGGCATCGTCTCGACCCCTGAAGCACTTACCGAGGCCGCCATCGCCTTCGGTGCAACCCCGGGCCAGGTGCTCCGCAAGGTGGAATTGCCCTACGCCATGCCGCAGATCATGGCCGGCCTGACGCAGACCATCATGCTGTCGCTATCCATGGTGGTGATCGCCGCCCTCGTCGGCGCCAACGGTTTGGGCGTCCCCGTCGTGCGCGCTCTCAACACTGTGAATATCGCCCGCGGCTTCGAGGCCGGTCTGTGCATCGTTATCCTGGCGATCATCCTCGACCGGATGTTCCGCCCCGCCTCCGGAGACGCCACGTGACCGACGCAGTCGTCTTCAGGAACATCGACATCGTCTTCGGCGAAAAGCCGCAACGCATCCTCGAACTGATCGACCAGGGCATGAGCCGGGACGAGATCAGCGAAAAGACGGGGATCGTCGTTGGCGTGGCCGATGCCTCGCTGTCGGTGAAGGAGGGGGAGATCCTCGTCCTCATGGGCCTCTCCGGCTCAGGCAAGTCCACCCTCCTCCGCGCCGTCAACGGGCTCGCCCCCGTGGCGCGCGGCGAAGTGGAGGTGGCGACGCCCGAAGGGCCGATCGACCCGTACCGTGCCAACGCCAAGACGCTTCGCCGACTCCGCACCCATACGGTGTCGATGGTCTTCCAGCAATTCGGCCTCCTGCCATGGCGCACGGTCGAGGAGAATGTCGGCTTCGGCCTGGAACTCGCAGGCGTCCGGGAAGCGGAGCGCCGCAAGCGCGTCGCCGAGCAGCTCGAACTGGTCAACCTCGACCAATGGGCGGACCGCAGGGTCGGTGAGCTTTCCGGGGGCATGCAGCAGCGTGTCGGTCTCGCCCGCGCCTTTGCCACCGGCGCACCGATCCTTTTGATGGACGAGCCATTCTCGGCCCTTGACCCCTTGATCCGCACCCGCCTGCAGGACGAACTCCTCGGGTTCCAGCGGCGGCTGAAGAAGACGATCCTCTTCGTCAGCCACGACCTCGACGAGGCCTTCCGCATCGGCAACCGCATCGCCATCATGGATGGAGGCCGCATCATCCAGTGCGGGACACCACAGGAGATCGTCCGCGCCCCCGCCAACCAGTATGTCGCGGACTTTGTCCAGAACATGAACCCGATCGCCATGCTGACCGCCGGGGATGTCATGCGACCGGGCGTTGCCGAAACCCGATCGGGCAACGGCGTGACCGCCACCGCCCCCCGGGAGACCCCCCTCGTCGATATTCTCGACGCGCTGGCACGCCAGCCGGGCGTGGTCGGCGTGGTCGAGAAGGGTATGGTGATCGGCACGATCTCAGCCGACGACGTCATCCATGGGCTGACCCGGCACCGGCACAGGGATGACGCGACATGACCGACAAGACCGACAAGCCGGCAGTCCTGCGTGAGACCGACGAGGAGGCGCGGCGCCTCGCCCGCACCCTGGTTCGCGGCGCCCGGCACATGGCTCTGGCAGTCATCGATCCCGAAACCGGCTTCCCGTCCGCCAGCCGCGCGCTGACGGCAACCGATCTCGACGGCACCCCGGTCATCCTCGCCTCCTCGCTCTCGACCCACACGAAGGCCCTGCTGGCGGATCCCCGCTGCTCGCTCCTTGCAGGAGAACTCGGCAAGGGCGATCCCCTGGCGCATCCGCGCATCACGCTGCAATGCCGCGCCGCCTCCGTTCCTCGCGGCGATGAGGTTCATGACCGCCTCCGGCAACGCTTTCTCGACCGCCACCCCAAGGCGTCCCTCTACATCGACTTCCCCGACTTCCGGTTCTTCCGCGTCGAACCGCAATCTGCCTCGCTGAACGGCGGCTTCGGTCGCGCCTACGCTCTGCCCGGTAGCGACCTCGTGATGCCCGTTCCGATCGATGTCGCCGAATGGCAGGTGCTGCAGGCAAAATTGCGGGGGATGCAGGAACTTGCCGCGACAGTGGCCGAGGCGATCTCGGCGCCGAAATCCGCGAAATCGCGTTTCGCCGGAGCCGATCCGGCCGGTTTCGACCTCGTTTCGGGGGATTTACAGGTCCGATATGAGTTCGATAGGCCGGTTTCGTCGCCGGAAGCCGCGTTTACAACGATTTCAAAAATTGCGGAAACGGGCCCACGAAGTGGTTCCCGACCCGAAATTTAGGGATATACAAGGCTCGTTTACAATTGTTAATCTTTGGCTTTCCAGTTCAAGGGCATTATTGAAGCGTTCCCGCTTCGAGGGGAAATGAAGACTTATGGATACGCTGCCACTTTCCGAGCATTCGCTCGCCGCCGCCGGTTTGCTTTCTGCCATGGCAAACCCGAAGCGCCTGATGATCCTTTGCTGCCTCGTCAAGGGAGAAGTCGCGGTCGGTGCGCTGGCGGTTCGCGTCGGATTGAGCCAGTCGGCTCTCTCTCAACATCTGTCGAAGCTGCGGGCACAGAAGCTCGTCAAGACGCGTCGTGACGCGCAGACGATCTATTATTCCTGCTCGTCGCCGGCCGTGCTGAAGATCCTCGAATCGCTCGAAGACATCTACTGCAAGCCGCTTCAGGCGAAGTTCGCAGCCGCCTGATGATAGCGCTGACATGACGACACACAGGGGCGTTTTGAAGCGCCGCCTGTGCCTCGCTTTCGCTTGACGCCACTCGCTGATGCGCACGTCGCCACGCTTGACGGCGCAACGCCCCCTGATAATTTGACCACGTAGTCAAAAAAGCCGGCCTCTGCCGGACGGGGAGCATGTCATGTCCAATCGCCTCAACACCACGCCGAACGATCTTCGCGCGTTCTGGATGCCGTTCACGGCAAACCGCCAGTTCAAGAAGGAGCCGCGCCTCTTCGTCGGTGCAAAGGATATGCACTATACGACGCATGACGGGCGCGAGGTTCTCGATGCGACGGCCGGCCTCTGGTGCGTCAATGCCGGCCACTGCCGGCCTAAGATCACCGAGGCGATTCGCGAACAGGCAGGCGAACTGGATTATGCTCCCGCCTTCCAGCTCGGTCATCCGAAGGCTTTCGAGCTTGCCAACCGGCTGGTGGACATCGCACCGGATGGCCTGAACCACGTCCTCTACACCAATTCCGGCTCCGAGTCGGTTGACACCGCCCTCAAGGTCGCCCTCGCCTATCATCGCGTGAAGGGCAACGGCTCGCGCTTCCGCCTGATCGGCCGCGAGCGCGGCTATCACGGTGTCAACTTCGGCGGCATCTCCGTCGGCGGCATCGTCGCCAACCGCAAGATGTTCGGCACGCTGCTGACCGGCGTCGACCACATGCCGCACACCCACCAGCCGGGGAAGAATGCCTTCACCCGCGGCGAGCCCGAGCACGGTGGCGACCTCGCCTCCGAGCTGGAGCGCATCGTCATCCTGCATGATGCTTCGACCATCGCCGCTGTCATCGTCGAACCGGTGGCCGGCTCCACCGGCGTCCTCATCCCGCCGAAGGGCTACCTGCAGAAGCTCCGCGATATCTGCACGAAGCACGGCATCCTGCTGATCTTCGACGAAGTCATCACCGGTTTCGGCCGCATGGGAACGCCGTTTGCCGCGCAATACTACGGCGTCACGCCCGACATCATGACGACCGCCAAGGGCCTCACCAACGGGGTCATCCCGATGGGTGCCGTTCTCGTCAGCTCCGAGATCCACGACGCCTTCATGAGTGGCCCGGAGCACATGATCGAGTTCTTCCACGGCTACACCTATTCGGGCAATCCGATTGCCGCCGCCGCCGGCCTCGCAACGCTGGAAACCTATAAGGAGGAAGGCCTCTTCGACCGGGCGCGCGACATGGCGCCTTACTGGGAGGATGGACTGCATTCGCTGAAGGACCTGCCGAACGTCATCGACATTCGCAATATCGGCATGATCGGCGCGATTGAACTCGATCCGATCGCCGGCGAGCCCACCAAGCGCGCCTTCTCCGCCTTCCTCAAGGCCTACGAGAACGGCCTCTTGATCCGCACCACCGGCGACATCATCGCCATGTCTCCGCCGCTGATCGCCGAGAAGCACCATATCGACGAGATCTTCGGCAAGCTGCGCGAGATCCTGAAGTCAAACATCTGACCCGTCTCTCCCGGCATCCGTTCGGATGCCGGCCCAAGGTCTGCGCCATCGAGAAGCCCTCCGGGGCCTCTTTTCATTTTTGGTCCCCACCTGAGGAATCTCTTCCTCCCTCTGCGCACGCCTTCGTCGAGATGGCCTTGCTCCCCGGCGGTTCTGGATTACTCTCAGGCGGCGCAAAGCCTAAGAAGAGGGGAATTCCAATGTGCAATCACTGCGTCATCGAAAACGTGAAGCGAAACATGCTGTCGCGCCGATCGCTGTTCAAGGGAGCAGCCTTCGCCGGGGCTGCCGCCATGGTCGCGACGACCACGCCACGCGAGGCCCTCGCCCAGCCCGCCAGCAAGGTCGTCGACCTCACCCATGCCTATGATTCGACATTCCCGACCTTCGATGGCAACCCGGGGATCGAGTATGAATGGGCCGTCGAATTCGCCCAAAACGGCTACCAGCTACACAAGCTGACCATCTTCGAACACACCGGCACGCATATCGACGCTCCCTTCCATTTCAGCGCCGACGGCACCAGCGTCGACCAGATCGAGCCGGAAAAACTCGTGGCGCCGCTCGTGATCGTGGACATCACGGATCGGGCAAAGGAAGAGGCCAACACCGCGGTGGAGGCCGCCGATATCGAAGCCTGGATCAGTGCCAATGGCGACATCCCGGCAGGGGCTATCGTCGCCCTGCGCTCGGGTTGGGCGACGAAGGTCAAGGAGGCCTCCTTCCGCAACGATGCCGAGGGCAATTTTGCCTTCCCCGGCTTTGGCAAATCGGCGACTGACCTCTTGCTGACGCTCGACGTCGTGGCCATCGGCGTCGATACCCTGTCGATCGACCCCGGCAATTCGGCAGACTTCGCCGTCCACAACTCATGGCTGCCCGCCGGCCGCTACGGCATCGAGGCGCTGGCCAATCTCGAAGAGCTTCCGGTCAAGGGCGCGACGATCGTCGTTGGCGCGCCGAAGCATAGGGGCGGCACCGGCGGCCCGGCTCGCGTCCTGGCGCTGATCTAGAGGATGATACGATGGCCGTCGTTTCCCTGCTGAATGACGAAGAGGCGAGCGCTGAAGCGCTCGCCGTCTTCAACGATATCCGCGAGGCGCGCGGCACCGACTATGTCAACAATTTCTGGCGAGCGCTTGCCCATGACCCCGCCCAGCTCAAGTCGGTCTGGGACAGGATCCAGTCCGTCATGGCTCCCGGTGCGCTCGATCCGCTGGTGAAGGAACTCATCTATGTCGCCGTCTCCACCGCCAATGGCTGCGGCTACTGTGTTCACTCGCACACCGCATCCGCAAGGGCCAAGGGCATGACGCCGGACATGCATGCAGAGCTGCTGGCGGTCGTCGCCATGGCGAGCCAGACAAATGCCCTGGCGACGGCGCTCGGCGTACCGGTCGATGCGCGTTTCGACCCTGAGCAGACGAAGGGCTGACGAGACACCGGCATCCGGAAGAGCAACATCTGAACAAAGCATCCTGAATCCTGAAAGAGCGGCCGCTGGGCCGCCCGCTCCGCTTCGTTCTCAGGCGCCGAGGCTTGCCAGCTGGACGTAGATCGGCAGGCCAGCAACGAGGTTGAACGGGAATGTCAGCCCCAGCGACAGGCTGAGATAGATCTCCGGCCGTGCATCAGGTGCCGCGATCCGCATCGCGGCGGGTACGGCGATATAGGACGCGCTGGCTGCGAGCGTGACGAGAAGCGCCGTGTTTCCTACCGATAGTCCGGCAGCCAATGCCGGCACCAGCGCAAGCGAAGCACCGATGAGCGGCATGGCCAGCGCAAACCCGAGAAGGCCCGGGGACAGGAGCCGCCACTCCTTGCGGATGCCGCTTCCCGCCACGGCACCGAGGTCCAGGAGGAAGAGGCAGAGCACGCCGCGGAACGGGTCGATGACGAAGCCGGAAAGCTCGCCCAGCCCCTTCTCCCCGGTCACTGCGCCGATGGCGAAGGCGCCGATCAGGATGACGATGGTGACGTTGAGCATGACATCCCGTAGCGCCGCCTTCTGCCGGCTCTGCGCCATCTCCGGATCGGCTCCCGGCATCGGATGGCGCAGGATCAGCCACAGCGCCGTCAGGATCGCCGGGGCTTCCATGGCCGCGGCCACCGCCACCATTCCGCCGTCGAAGCCTATCCCGAGCCGCGTCAGCGCGTCGCTGCCGGCCACGAAGGTGACGATCGAGATCGAGCCATAATGGGCAGCGATCGCGGCACGGTCCCGCGGCCCGAGCCTGGTCATGGCGCCGAGCATGACGTGGCCCAGCAGCGGCATGCTAGCCGATAGGAGGATACCTATACCAAGTGCTGCAAGGATTTGCGGGCTGAGGCCGTGGGCGCTGACGGAGACTCCGCCCTTGAAGCCGATCGCCAGCATCAGGTAGAGCGCCATCATCTTGCCCACCCCTCCAGGCAACGCGAGATGTCCCCCGGCGAGTGTGGCAAAGAAGCCGAGTGCGAAGAAGAGGACGGGCGCCGAGAGAAGGTTCTGGGCGGCCAGATCGAGGTAGAGATCCATGGGTGAGCTCGCGCGAAAGGCCGCGCTGCATCGCCCGCCGGAATCATCCGTCAGGCGCAGCCGGCTGGATATTGTTCGAAGTGAGTGCGGAAAACCGGCAGCTGTCGCCGGATCCGTCGAGAGGAAGTCTGCAGTCGCTTACCGCGCAGAAAGACCGCCAGCCGGGGCGGATACCGGCTGGCGGTCGGTCACGGCGGGACGCGGTCAGGACGTGAGGGTGCGGCGCTTCGGTCGCAGACGGTTCGTCACCGGTGCCGTGGTTTCTCCGATCAGTCGTTCGAGCGAGGCGATCTGGTCGCGCAGCTGAAGCTTGATCGTCTTCAGCGACTTCAACCGGATGGGATCAGGCTTCGGCCTACGCTGTTCCTCCATCACGCGCGTCTCCATGATCGCGTGCCTGGCTTTGAGCGCTCTCAACAGTCGGTTCATGTCGATCTCCTTTCTTACGCGGTCAGGATGCTCGATAGGCCATCATTAATCAAATTGATTGATGGTATCGAATCGATAGTCTATAACTATCGACATGCCTTATCGTCCGACGATCCGTCAGCTGGAATACCTCGTGACCCTCGGCGAGACCGGCCACTTCGGCGAGGCCGCAAAGCGCTGCCATGTCTCGCAGCCGACGCTGTCGGTACAGATCGCGCTCCTTGAACAGCGGCTGGGCTGCGCCCTCATTGATCGGACGCCGGGGCTGATCGCCCCGACGCCCGCAGGCGCCGACATCATCGCCTCCGCCCGTACGGTGCTCAACACGCTGGACGGCATGGTGGCCATGGCTTCCGCCAATCGGGATTCGCTGGGCGGGCTGATCCGGCTCGGCGCCGTTCCAACCTTTGGACCCTATTTCCTGCCCCACCTGTTGCCGCGGCTTCGCCAGGAATACCCCCAGCTCAAGCTCCACATCCGGGAGGAGCGCCCGCTCATGCTGGAGGAACAGGTCCTGAACGGCAGCATCGATTGCGGGCTGGGGCCTGTGCCCGACGAAGACATGTTCGAGTTCGCGGAGATCTTTGAAGAGCGTATATTTCTCGGCGTTCCACGCGGACACTGGCTGGGCGGCCGGGAAACGGTAGACCTTGCCTCGCTGGCGCACGAGCCACTCCTCACTCTCGGCCGCGGCCATCGCCTCCTGGATACCGTCCGCGATCTCGCCCGCGCCTCGGGCGCTCATCTGGTCGAGGACTACGAAGGCACCAGCCTCGACGCGCTCCGGCAGATGGTGTCGATCGACATGGGCCTCTCGCTCTTTCCGGAACTCTATGTCCGGTCCGAGTTCCAGGGCGAGCAGAACGTGCATCTGCTTCGTGTCGATGGCTGGCCCGGCTCCCGCACCATCGGCTTCTTCTGGCGCCGGGGCAGCGTGCGGAACGAGCACTACCGCCGGCTGGCCGTTCTTGGCAAAGCCGCAGCCGCCAATCTTTTGGCGCAAACCTGAAACAAGAAGGCGGCCGAAGCCGCCTTCTTGCGCATCAACCTGTCATTCAGCCCTGGAAGAAGGCCAGCAGGTCCGCATTGATGATGTCGGCATGGGTTGTCGCCATGCCATGCGGCAGACCTTCGTACACTTTGAGCGTCCCGTTCTTCAGGAGCTTGACTGCCAGGTGCGCCGAGTTCTCGATCGGCACGATCTGGTCGTCATCGCCATGCATGACGAGGACCGGCACCTCGATTGCCTTCAGATCCTCGGTGAAGTCGGTTTCCGAGAAGGCCTTGATGCAATCATAATGGGCCTTCGCACCACCCATCATGCCTTGGCGCCACCAGTTGCGGATCGCACCTTCCGACACCTCTGCCCCCTCCCGATTAAAGCCGAAGAAGGGCCCGGTCGGGATGTCGAGGAAGAATTGCGCCCGGTTGGCGAGCAGTGCCTCACGGAACCCATCGAAGACTTCCATGGGCAGGCCGCCCGGATAGGCTTCCGTCTTCACCATGATCGGCGGAACCGCACCCACCAGCACGGCCTTGGCAACCCGGCCGTTGCCGCCGTAGCGAGCAACATAGCGCGCCACCTCGCCGCCTCCGGTCGAATGCCCGACGTGTAGCGCGTTCCTGAGGTCGAGATGAGAGACCAGCGCCGCAACGTCTGCAGCATAGGTGTCCATCTCGTTGCCGGTGTCGGTCTGGCTGGAACGGCCGTGTCCACGGCGGTCGTGAGCAATGACGCGGTAGCCCTTGCCGAGGAAGAACAGCATCTGCGCATCCCAGTCATCCGAGCTCAGCGGCCAGCCATGATGGAAGACGACCGGCTGGGCGTCCTTCGAACCCCAGTCCTTGTAGAAGATCTGCGTACCGTCTTCGGTGGTGATAAAATTGCTGCTCATGTCGCTATCCTTTTAAATTTGTTTGGGCTGTTGGAAGACCCGGTGTGATCGCCCCGAAACCCTGATTTCAATGCATTCGGCTGGCCAGAACCGTCAGCCGATAAACCATCGCAACATTCTTTATCGCGATAACTAATCTCTAGAGCAGCCATCTCCCCCTGTCCAGCATTTTCTTTATCGCGATATGCATTTCTGTGTTACAAGGCGAGCGCTCCCCGGAAAACAAGGGGAAGAGAAGGATGAAATGGAAGATACAGCCAACTACCCGCTGAGCGAACAGCTCTGCTTTTCACTCTATTCGGCCCACATCGCCGTCAACCGGCTCTACAAGCCGATGCTGGATTCGATGGGGATCACCTATCCGCAATACCTCGTCTTGAGCACACTCATCGAGGAGGATGGACTGACGATCGGGGCAATCGCCGAGCGCTTGTCGCTGGAGTCGAGCACGATCACGCCACCCGTAAAGCGTCTCGAGGCGACAGGCCTCGTCTTGCGAAGGCGAGGCAAGACCGATGAACGCCAGGTGCATGTCGTGTTGACGCAGGCCGGACGAAAGCTGATCGCCGAAGCTCGATGCCTGGGAGAGACCCTGCTGAGCCGGTCAGGAATGACCGCAGAAGAGTTCTCCGCCTTCAATGGCCAGATCCGGACCCTCCTCAAGGCACTTTCTGCCGACAGATAGAACGCGCGAAGCCAGTACGGCGTAGCGGCGACAGAATTCGCGCCCTCGCTCAAATCTTCGGCATCCTCTTGAGGTCTGCGACTACATTTTCGGCAATATCCTTGCGAAGCCTCCGGGGACGCTCTACGACTTTGTGAGGTCCGCGCCGCAGCCAAACATGGCGCGCCGGATTGAAGCCTGCACCGGCCGCGCGTCTTGGCACGACCTCTCCCGGTCGACGCGCTGCGGACGAGGTGCGGATTGACGGGTCTTCGACCCTAGAAGGAGAACCAAGATGAACCGGAAACTATTCGCCGGCGCGACCATGCTCGCCTCGCTGGCTTTCGCCCCCCTCGCCCATGCCGAAATCGTCATCGGGCTCATCGCACCGCTGACCGGCCCGGTCGCCGCCTATGGCGAGCAGGTCAAGAACGGCGCCGAAGTAGCCGTAGAAGAGATCAACAAGGCCGGCGGCATCAACGGCGAGCAGGTCACGCTGAAGATCGCCGACGACGCCGGCGAGCCGAAGCAGGGCGTCTCCGCCGCCAATCAGCTTGTCGGCGAAGGCGTGCGCTTCGTGGTCGGCCCCGTCACCTCGGGTGTCGCCATCCCGGCATCCGACGTCCTCGCCGAAAACGGCATCCTCATGGTCACGCCCACCGCGACCGCACCGGACCTGACCGCCCGCGGCCTCACCAACGTGCTGCGCACCTGCGGTCGCGACGACCAGCAGGCTGAGGTGGCGGCAAACTATGTTCTGGAAAACCACAAGGACAAGAAGATCGCCATCATCAACGACAAGGGTCAGTACGGCAAGGGCCTCGCCGACTCCTTCAAGGCGACCCTCAATGCAGGCGGCGTGACGGAAGTCTTCAACGATGCCCTCACCCCAGGCGACAAGGATTTCAGCGCACTGACCACCCGCATGAAGTCGGATGGCGTTGAGCTCATCTATTTCGGCGGCTACCACCCGGAAGCCGGTCTGCTCGCGCGCCAGCTCGCCGATGCCGGCGTTGATGCGGTGATCATCGGCGGCGACGGCCTGTCGAACAGCGAATACTGGAACATTGCGACCGAGGAGGCCGCGGGCACCGTTTTCACCAACGCTACAGACGCCACCAAGAACCCCGATTCCAAGGCCGCTGCCGATGCTCTCGCCGCCAAGAACATCCCGGCCGAGGCCTTCACGCTGAATGCCTATGCGGCCGTCGAGGTCATCAAGGCCGGCATCGAGAAGGCGGGCAGCGCCGAGGACACCGAGGCGGTTGCGGCAGCACTCAAGGACGGACAGCCGATCAAGACGGCCATCGGCGAAGTCACCTATGGCGAAACCGGCGACCTCACCTCGCAGAGCTTCTCGCTCTTCAAGTGGGAAGACGGCAAGATCGTCGCCGTCGAGTAACGACAAGCCATCTGCACAACGAAAAGCGGCCGGAGACGGCCGCTTTTTTGTTGGCGGGCGGGCTGGTCGCTGCCATCTTGCTACCGTCACAGCGGGGGAGAGTTTCGATGGCGCGAAGAGATTTTGATCCTGAGACCGTGAAGCCGGACGGACGCGTCGCGGCAAAGGGCGCCGTCTTCGACGCCGGGGCGGATGGTCCCTGGCGCGGCTTTCTCGCCGGAGAGGTGATCGGTGGAGAGATAACCGTGCTCGCCTATGGAAACGACACACCGGGGGAAGGTCCGCGGCTGCATGTCCATCCCTACGACGAAACCTTTGTCGTCGTCGAAGGCAGGGCAAGGTTCTTCGTCGGTGACGAGGTCATCGAGGCCGGCGCGGGAGAAGCCGTCCTCGGGCCCGCCGGCGTTCCGCACCGCTTCGAGAATATCGGGCAGGGTCGGCTGCAGACAATCGACATCCACCATTCGCCGCGCTGGATTCAGACGGACCTTGATTGACCTCTCAGGCTTTACTCCGCGTAGATCATCTTCCGCGTCATGCCGCCGTCGAGAACCAGCACCTGGCCAGTCATGAAACCAGCGGAAGCGAGATAGAGCACCGCATCCGCCACATCCTGCGGCCGTCCGACACGCCCGGCGGGATGCTGCTCGTGGTCAACCGGCCGCAGTTCGTCGTCATCTGAAATCCAGCCCGGCGCGATCGCGTTGACGCGGATCTTCGGCCCGAGGCTGACGGCGAGTGCATGGGTCAGCGCCACCAGTCCGCCCTTCGACGCCGCGTAGGCTTCCGTCTGCGGTTCCGACATGAAGGCGCGGGTGGATGCCATGTTTACGATCGATGCACCCTCGCCCATCAGTGGCACGGCCGAGCGCGTCATCAGGAAGGCGCCGGTCAGGTGGCTGTCGATCACCTTTCGCCAGTCCTCCAGCGACAAGTCCGAGATTGGCCCGTTGCCCGGCCCGGAGATCCCCGAATTGTTGACCAGCAGGTCGAGACTGTCCCAGCCGAGTTCCTCGAAGGCACCGGCGACTGACGTCTCGTCACCGACATCGCAGTGGATCTGGCGCGTTCCCTCCGGCCCCTGCTCCAGGTCGAAGGATGCCACCTCAAAGCCGGCTTTCCGGAGTGTTGCGCATAAACCTGTGCCGATCAGCCCGGCACCACCTGTCACGATCGCTCTTTTCATCTGGCGTGACATAGGAACCGCCGACCTGATGTCGAGCGTCGCGTGTGCCGCCGCCGTCTACGCCCGGATCAGGATTCCCGCCTCTTCCGCCGCGGCCACGAAGGCCGCCCGTGCATCCTCCGCCTTGCGCTTGCCTTCGATCACGCAGGTGCAGGCATGAAGGGCCCTGTCGAGTGCCGGCCCTTCGTCCAGCGGCCAATCCTCGATCATGGCCCAGGAGGCCGCCTGCACGCTATCGATGGCTGTCTCCACCCGCGGCTCGCCGATCGAGATCAGCACGGGATTTTTCCAGGACTTGCTCATCCGCAGATCCTTAGTCGATCCGCCATGCCGCATCCAGTGGTTTTGGCTCGCAAGCGCCGCCGCGGCACTTCCCCCGACGCCCTGCAGCCCCTAGAACCCTCAAGAAGAACAATGCGGAGAACCGAAATGAGCCAGCGCCTCGAAAAGCTGATCGACCAGGGCACCGGCCGCCAGCCGGCCGACATCGTCCTGAAGAACGGCCGCTTCTTCGACCTCGTCACCGGCGAACTCGTGGAATCCGATATCGCCATCTGCGGCGAGCGCCTCGTCGGCACCTGCGGCGACTATGCCGGCAAAACCGAGATCGACATCTCCGGCCGCATCGTCGTCCCCGGCTTCATCGATACGCACCTTCACATCGAAAGCTCGCTGGTCACGCCGCACGAGTTCGACCGCTGCGTCCTTCCTTACGGCGTCACGACCGCCATCTGCGATCCGCACGAGATCGCCAATGTGCTCGGCGAGGAAGGCATCCGCTTCTTCCTGGATTCCGCTGAACAAACGATCATGGACATCCGCGTCCAGCTCTCCTCCTGCGTCCCGGCCACACATCTGGAAACCGCCGGCGCAGACCTGCCGATCGAGAAGCTTCTGCCCTTCCGCAACCATCCAAAGGTGATTGGGCTTGCCGAGTTCATGAACTTCCCCGGCGTCATCCACAAGGACCCCGGGTGCCTCGCCAAGCTCGACGCCTTCTGGGACGACCATATCGACGGCCATGCGCCGCTCCTGCGCGGCAATGACCTGAACGGCTATCTCGCCGCCGGCATCCGAACCGATCACGAGTGTACGACAGCCGAAGAGGCGCTCGAAAAGATTCGCAAGGGCATGCATATCCTCGTCCGCGAGGGCTCCGTCTCCAAGGATCTGCACGCGCTGATGCCGATCCTGACCGAGCGCCTGTCGCCGTTCCTTGCGCTCTGCACCGACGACCGCAATCCGCTCGACATCGCCGAGCAGGGCCATCTCGACTACATGATCCGCACAGCCGTCGCGAACGGCGTTGACCCCATCGCCGTCTACCGCGCCGCCTCCATCTCCGCCGCCCGCGCCTTTGGCCTGCGCGATCGCGGCCTCGTCGCCCCCGGCTGGCGGGCCGACCTCGTCGTGCTCGACAGCCTCGAGAACTGCAAGGCGGAGATGGTCTTCGCCGCCGGCCGCCGCGTAACCGACGATCTCTTCGCCACCCGCAGGCCCGTCGCCCCGGTCGGTCTCGACAGCGTCAAGGCGCGTCCCGTCCAGGCCATGCACTTCGGCGTGCCCGTGAGCGAGGGCGAGGTGCCCGTGATCGGCGTCATGCCGGGCAAGATCATTACCGAGCACCGCCGCTACCGCCTGCCCGCCTCCGGCAACCAGACCAGCGTCGATCTCGACCGCGACATCATCAAGGTTGCCGTCATTGAGCGCCACGGCAGGAACGGCAACCACGCCAACGGCTTCGTCCAGGGGTTCGGGCTGAAGAAGGGTGCCATCGCCTCCACCGTCGGCCACGACAGCCACAACATCTGCATCGTCGGCGTCTCGGAGGACGACATGGCGCTCGCCGCCAATCGCCTCGGCGAGATTAAGGGCGGCTTCGTCGTGGTCGAAGACGGAAAGGTCACGGGCGAAATCGCTCTTCCCGTCGCAGGCCTGATGAGCCTCGAACCGTATGAAGTGGTCCGCGATACGCTGCATGATTTGCGCAAGGCCGCCTATGCGCTCGGCACCACGCTGGAAGAACCCTTCCTCCAGGTCGCCTTCCTGCCATTGCCCGTCATCCCGCACCTGAAAATCTCGGACAAGGGCATGGTCGATGTGGACCGGTTCGAACTGATCTGACGAAAAAGGCCGGCGCATCGGCCGGCCTTCCCTTCGTCCTGATTGGTGCGTGATTACGCCCGCATCAGTCGCACGCCGGCGTGATACAGCACGTCGTTGCGGAACTCGCCGTCGGCGATGAAGCCGCTGTCATCCTTGTAGTCGATGTGATCGCCGGTCACGCGGTACTCGCCGTGATAGACCCTTTCGCGGAAGCCGCGGGATTCGAAATAGCGGCCGTTCGGCAGCAGTTCGTAGCGGATGTAGTCGTCCTGGCTGACCCACAGGCCGACATAGGGGTGCTTGCTCATGGTGATCTCCTGGTTCCTGTCGGCGGCGAATGCCGTCACGCCGGCAATGAAGACGAAGGCCGCGGCAAAGGCGGCCATGGCGAGGTGGTGGCGAAGACCACACTCAGCCATTCATGTATTTCCGTCTGACAGAGTGCTGCTGGCGCCGCGAAAGCGCCTGGCCGATCAGCCGCAAAAGGCGGCCGCCGAGGCCGGCAAGCCAGCGGAATGGGGTTTCGAGTAGACGCTGGAAATTGTCCATCACCATCTCCATTTCTGTCCGGGTTGGCTCGTTCGGACGAGGCGGAATATGGAGCATCTACGGCAACAGGCGGTAGACAAAAGCTCCGAAGTGATTGCACGATTCTCCGAAACGGTAATTTTCCGCTTCCTTCGCGCCTGGACCGAACGTATTGATTATCGCAGAAAAGCGCCCCAAATCCGGAGATTTCCATGCTCCCTACGCCGACCCATATGCCGCAGCTGGACGAGCTTTCCGCTATCATTGCACAAAACACCAGCGACGATGGCGTGCTCGAGACGAGCATCCCGCGCCTCTCCCTCATTCGCTTCTCCCGGCAGACGGAGCCGTGCCAGACACTGCAGCATCCGGCGCTCTGCATCGTCGTGCAGGGTTCCAAGCAGGTGATGCTGGCGGACGAAATCTATGTCTACGGCCCCGCAAAGCATCTCGTCGTCTCCGTTGACCTGCCCGTGACCGGCCAGATCATCGAGGCGACCCCGGAAAAGCCATATCTCTGCATGCGTCTCGATCTCGATCTGCCGGCGCTCGGCGAGATGTTCATGGAGATTACCCCCGCGACGGGGGAGCCGGCGGGCGGCTGCAGCAAGGGCGTCTGCCTTGCCGATAGCTCGCCGCAATTCCTCGACTCCGCGCTGCGGCTCCTGCGTCTTCTGGCGAGCCCCGAGGATATCGCCTACCTCGCTCCGCTGGCCGAACGGGAACTGATGTACCGCCTCCTGCGCGGGCCGCAGGCCCACAAGGTGCGCCGCATGCTGATGCCGGACAGCCGCCTGCAGCAGGTGACCCGGGCGATCACCTGGATCCGCCAGAACTACGCCGCCCCCTTCTCCATCGAGCAGGTCGCGGCGGAAGCCCGCATGAGCCCTTCCTCGCTGCACCAGCATTTCCGCGACGTCACGGCCATGAGCCCGCTGCAGTACCAGAAGCAGCTTCGCCTGCAGGAGGCCCGCCGCCTGATCCTGACGAGCGCGGTCGATGCCGCCACGGCGGCCCAGCGCGTCGGCTATGACAGCCCCTCGCAGTTCAGCCGCGAATACCGCCGCCTCTTCGGCGCCCCTCCCATCCAGGACGTCGCGCGGTTGAGGCAGGAGCCGGAGCGGTTCGCCGAGGCCTGACCTCCAGGCTATCTGTAGAGACAAAATTCAACCAGACGGTTGACAGTCACTCTTGCAACGCGCATATTCAACCACATGGTTGAATTATTAGATACGCGGATCGATTCCGTATTCCACGCCCTGAGCGACGCCACGCGCCGCAGGATGCTTCGCGAACTTTCATCGGGAGCGCGAACCGTTGGCCAGTTGGCGGAACCACACGAGATGTCGCTTGCAGCGGCCTCCAAGCACATCAAGGTGCTGGAAGGTGCCGGCCTGATCCGCCGGGAGATCAACGGCCGGACGCATATCTGCAGGCTTGAGCCCGGGCCGCTCGCCACTGCCCATGAATGGCTTGCCTTCTACGAACGGTTCTGGACCGACAGGCTCGACATCCTTGAGGGTCTCCTGCGCACGCAGGATGCCGATGCGTCGAAGGCCCCGGCCCCGCCGACATCAGCGGCCCCCTCCACGGAAGAGACAGAAACGGGAGAACATCAATGAACGACATGAGCCCCATGAACGGTTATGGCAAGGTTACCGGCCCCATGACCCTGACAATCCAGCGAAAGCTCCCCGGTCCCGCCGAACGGATCTGGGCCTATCTGACGGACAGCGACCTGCGCAGACAGTGGCTCGCCTCGGGGATCATGCCCCAGGAGGTGGGCCGACCCTTCGACCTCACTTGGCGGAACGACGAGCTGAGCGACAGCTCTGATGAGAGGCCGGATGGCTTCGGCGCCGAACACACGATGCGGAGCGAGATCATTGCCTTCGATCCGCCCCATCGTCTGGCCTTTTCCTGGCCACCGGGTGGAGAAGTCTCTTTCGAGCTTCAGCCGGCAGGCAAGGAGATCCTTCTGACCATCACACACCGCCGCATTTCCGATCGCTCGAACATGGTCATGGTCGGCGCTGGCTGGCACCTGCATCTCGATGTCCTGACCGCCCGCCTCAGCGATACGACGCCGGAATCCTTCTGGGCGGGCTGGAACCGCCTCAGGCAGGAATACGAGCAACGCATCCCAGCCTGAGATCCGCTCCGGCTTCCGCGCGGGGGTAGCCCCGCCGGAAGCCGGAACACGTGAGGAGAAAATGCCATGAACATCCCCTACACCGGCGGCTGCGCCTGCGGTGCTGTCCGTTACAATGTATCGGGCGAACCGGTTGCCATGGTCGATTGTCAGTGCCGGCAGTGCCAGCGCGAGAGCGGAACCGGCCACCAGTCGCACATGGTCTTCGTGGCGGCGGAGGTGGAAATCCATGGCGCCACCTCTGCCTGGGAGATGACCGGTGACGGAGGCACCCTCAAGCGCCCGGCCTTCTGCCCGACCTGTGGCTCTCCCGTCTTCATGACCTTCCCGTCCACGCCCGATATCTTCATCCTCCGCCCCGCAAGCCTGGATCAGCCGGAGCACTACAAGCCGACACTGGTCACCTGGACCGAAGCGGCCCAGGCATGGGACCATGTCGACCCCACCGCCGCCAGCTTCCCGCGCATGCCGCCGGCAGGGTAAGGTGCCATGACATAAGTTTGGTAGGAATGAAGGGGCCGGTCAGCAACTCCCGAAGGAACTTCCCTAGCGATCCCGCCTTTACGCATGATCCATCCTTGGCCAATACGGCCACACAGGGAGCTTGCGTGCATTCATGAGCGAACAAGAGCGGGACATCTGGCTGTGCCTGTCCGGCGGCAATGCGCTAGGGGCCTATCATGCCGGCGCCTATCAGGCGCTTGAGGCGGCAGGTATCGGCCCTTCCCGCGTCGCGGGCGCGTCCGTCGGCGCTGTCGTCGCCGCCCTGATTGCCGGCAATGCTCCGGAAGATCGTCTGGACCGCCTGCGCCGGTTTTGGGAAAGGGCGTCCGCGCAGGATGGCCTTCTCCCTTTCATGGCCTCCGCGCTTCCGCACTCGCAGGAGAAATGGCTGTCGCTGTCGCGAACCCTCGCGGGCGGCCGCCCCGGGCTGTTCCACCCCACGCTCGCGGGGTTGTCGGCGCTCCTTCCCGGCGTCCCGTCGCCACCATTCCTCTTCGACACCTCGCCGCTGCGCCGGACACTCACGGAACTTATCGATTTCGGCCGACTGAATGCGGGACCCGTCCGGCTGTTGGTCACGGCAGTGGACATCGAGACCGGAGAGGACGTGACCTTCGACAGTCATGCCGGCGGCATTACGGTGGAGCACATCATGGCAAGCACGGCCTTCCCGATCGCCTTTCCGCCGGTGAGGATCGAGGGGAGGGTCTATGTCGATCCCGGCGTCTCGGCAAACCTGCCGATCGCGCCGCTGTTTAGGGAGGAAGTTAAAGACGACGTGCTGTGCCTGGCGATCGATCTGGTCCCCGCCACGGGCAAGGTCCCGCAGTTCATGGACGAGGCCATCGGCCGTACTCAGGACCTCGTCTTTGCGAGCCAGAGCCGGCACGCGCTGCGCCGGCTTCAGGACAGCGCCCCGTCTCCTGCCAGCGGCAAGACGGCGATCCTCCATGTCTCCTATTCGAGCGACGGACAGGAGATCGGCGGAAAGTTCTTCGAGTTCTCGAGGGGCTCGATCGACCACCGCTGGTCTGCCGGGCAGCGGGACATCGGCGCCGCCCTCTTGGCTGCAAGCATACTCCCATTGACACAAGGCCGTACAATCTACCGCATGACCGGCGACGAGCTAATCGCAATCGACCCGTAACGCGGGTTCCTTGCCACCGTTCGCAGGAACGGACCGGAAGATTGTGACGCCGCGCGAGACCAACACGGCCACCGACCGAGATAAGAAGCCATCAGGCTACAAAGGGTCGCACTTCGTTGATCTTGTATCTCGGGTGTCGATGATTAAGTCGATGATATGCTTGATCTACTAAACCAGCAGCTGCTGAAGGCAGATGCCTCCGCCCGGAGGCCGCAGGGCTTGTCCTAGAGAGCAAGGGTTGGTGCTCGACTGAAATTTGACAGTGCGACGGCGCGACGACTTGCCATACTGGAAAACGAGGGCGGCTGAGGCTGGAACTGGAGCGGTTGGCCGAGGCAAATGCCGCCCAATGATGGGATCACGTTGATCCGGCATTGACCGAATTCCCCGCATGCCGCCGGCGGGATGAGTTAGACCGGGTCAAAAGCCGGCCGCCAGCGGCGCCTTTTCAACCGAAGCCCGCCAGCCTCTGCTCCACGAAGTGAACCGCAACGGCGACGCCTTCTTCCTCCCGGATCGCGGTGCCGAGATCGGCGGCGCGGCGTCGCATCTCCGGGTCATCCATCGCCCGAAAAGCCGTGGCAAGGTCTTCCGCCGTCATCTTCCGCTTGTCGAGCGCCTCCGGGCCCACCCCCAGCTCGGCAACCCGACGCGCCCAGAACGGCTGGTCACCAATGAAGGGGCAGAGTGCAGTCGGCTTGCCGGCACGAAGCGCGGCACCCGTCGTCCCAGCCCCGCCATGGTGGAACGTCGCTTGGACGTGTGGAAGCAGCCTGTCATGGGGTGCGCTGGCAATGACATGCACGTCATTGCGAGCGTGAGCATTGCCCAGCGCGCCGCCCGCTGTCGCGAGCAGCCCGCGCTTGCCGGCGCGGCGTAGGCCATCGACCACCAGCTCGGTCAATCGTGTGGGATCCGTGCCAGGCATGCTCCCGAAGCCGACATAGATGGGCGGCTCGCCTACCGCGAGGAACGCTGCTAGATCCGGGTCAGGCCGCCAATCCGGGCTGTCGAGAAACCAGTAGCCGGTCACCGCCACCTCCGCCCCCCAGTCCCGCGGCTTCGGCACAACATGAGGGCTGTAGGCGTAGAGCGTTCCCAACAGCTCGGGAGGCTTGCTCCTTGAATCCAGCCCCAGCACCTCGCGACGCCACGCACGAACAGTGCCTGGGAAAAGCATCTTGCTGCCATGGATCATCAGGGCATGGCTTGCCCGGTTGAGCGGCCCAAGCGAGGCAAACGGCAGCATCGGTGTCGGGAACTGCGAGGTCGGCGTGAACCCCGGCAGCGGCGAGGCCAGGAAAAGCGGGACGCCGAGCTTACCCGCAATGTGAGGTGCTCCCAGAGCCTTGGGATGATGAATGATGGCATCCGGGGCAAACTCCCGGGCCGCCGCCCATTCCGCATCGAGCAGGCTCCGCGCCAGGTGACGGTAATGCTTGAGCAGCTTGAAGCCGGCGCCGAAGCCAGCCCCGGAGCGGCCGATCATCGCCTTTGCCTCGGGCGACTCGAGGATCGCCAGGAACTCCGCCGGCAGCGGCGCGAATGCGAGACCTCGTGCACTCGCCATGTGCTCGAATTGCGCCGGCGCCACAATCAGCGCCTCGTCGCCACGCGCCTGGAGCCCAAGTGCCAGGGCGAGATACGGCTGGACATCACCGCGCGTTCCAAGCGTGTGAATTGAGATACGCATGCGTGGCGCTTAAACTCTCGTCAATACGCAGTCTCCGGTCGCTCTGCCCGCTACCACTTAAGGCCCTTCGCGAAATCTATTCTAGCCTCGCATGATCGATCGTGCAGGAAGACGCCTTCCATGAAACGCTGTTTGCGGATCGACCAATGGGCACGCTTGATGGAGCTTCCATTCTGGATCAACAGACCGAGATGAGGAAGAACCCCGCCCTTGCGGAGGGAGAAGAAGCCCAACTTTGCAATCGTGATTTCCTGGTCTCGCGGATTTGGGCCATAGATGCACCACGGGGAACCGTCGGCAAGGACTTCGGCGCCAGCAAGAATTCGAGAGGTTTGACCGGCGCCAGCAAGCGAAATCATAGCCAAGACGAAGAAGGCTACCGCAAGTGGGATGAAGCGAGGCTTCCGTGCGCGAAACGCCATCCACATGCCAGCAGCCAAGGCCGCGATCGCTATCCCGAGGTCCAAGAAGACTCCGCCCCCTGTCAAACCAAGGAAATAGGCAAGCTGGATGGTCAGCAGGAGCCCCCCGACGGCACCGGCTAAAACTAGCAGAAGCCGGTCTATCCCCCGCATGCCCCTCCCGATCAGAAACTCTTTCCTGAGCTTATCGCGGTAGGCAGCCACAACAAGCCGAATCGTCAGGAGAATCGTGGCGACCCCTACGACGAGAACGGCAAGAACCAGACCCAGAGCATCCGCAAACCGCCCGTCCGACCAATGGAGCGGCTGCTTCACCAACTGGTAGGCGAGGAACATCAGAGCTGAAAACGCAACCGTCCTCCACAGAAGAACCAACGGGAGGAATGGGGCGATGATCGCCGATCCGAAGAAGGCGAAAAACGAGATGGAAGCGAGGGCATTGATCATCGATCAAGCCTTCCCGCCTGGATCGGAAGCGCTGCTCATCGAATCGGCCGGCACTTGCGGCGGTATCTTTTCAACACTTCAGCCCTCTTAGATCCTCCCGCAGAAGGCATCCAGCGCGGAAAGCTTGACCACTCCGCCGTCCACCTCCGGCGCAAATCCCGGCATGGGGATCGGCAGGCAGTTGCGCATCGGCGCCGGCAGGGGGAAATCCTGCGCTTCGCGGGTCAGGTTGAAGACGAAAAGCAGCCGCTCGCCGTCCTTTTCACGGATGAAGGCGAGAAGGTCGAGGTTGTGCGTGTCGACGAAGGTCATCTCGCCATCGAGGAGCGGTGGATGCGCCTTTCGGAACGCCAGCGTCTGCCGGTAATGCTGAAGCACGGAATCCTGATCCAACTCCTGCACGTCCACGGACGCAGCCGCGTGCTCCGGCGGTACCGGCAGCCAGGAACGGCCGGCCTCGGTGAAGCCCGCATGGTGCTTCTGCACCTCCCAGGGCATGGGTGTGCGGCAGCCGTCGCGCCCCTTGAAGGCCGGCCAGAAGCGGATGCCATAGGGGTCGGTCAGGTCCTCGAAAGCAAGCTCCGCCTCCGTCAGCCCCAGTTCCTCGCCCTGGTAGAGGCAGATCGAGCCGCGCAGTGCGGCCAGCACGCTGATCGAGAGCTTCGCCACCTGCTCGCGCTCCGCCGGCGTCTGGGCAAACCGCGTCACGTGACGCACCACGTCATGGTTGGAGAAGGCCCAGCACACCCAGCCGTTCACCACCGTATCCTGGAAGGTCGAGACGACGCGGCGGATGAAGCGGGCGGAGAACGCCGGCCCCAGCAGGTCGAAGGTATAGCACATGTGCAGCTTGTCGTTGCCGCTCGTGTAGATCGCCAGCGTCGTCAGCGAGCGCGGTCCGTCACCCACCTCCCCCACCGTCGTACGGTTGGGATAGCTGTCCATCAGCGCCCTCAGCCGCTTCAGGAAGTCGATGTTCTCCGGCTGGCTCTTGTCGTGCAGGTGGTTCTGCATCGAATAGGGATTGGTGTCCGATTCCAGCCCCGCCGTTTCCGCATCGTAGATGATCGGCGGGTTGTCGCGCAGATGCTTGTCGTGAAAGTAATAGTTCACCGTGTCGAGACGGAAGCCGTCGACGCCGCGGTCGAGCCAGAAGCGGACGGCATCCAGCACCGCCTGCTGCACCTGCGGATTGTGGAAGTTGAGGTCCGGCTGCGAGGTCAGGAAGTTGTGCATGTAATATTGCTTGCGCACGCCGTCCCATTCCCAGCCCGGACCGCCGAAGATCGACAGCCAGTTGTTGGGCGCCGTACCATCCGGCTTGGGATCGGCCCAGACATACCAGTCGGCCTTGCCGTTGGTGCGGCTGGCGCGGCTCTCCACGAACCACGGATGCTTGTCGGAGGTGTGGCTGATCACCTGGTCGATGATCACCTTGAGCCCGAGGCGATGCGCCTCCGCCATCATCTCGTCGAAGTCGGCCAGCGTGCCGAACATCGGGTCGACGTCGCAATAGTTCGAGACGTCATAGCCCATGTCCGCCATTGGGGAGGTGAAGAAGGGCGACAGCCAGATCGCATCGACGCCGAGCGAGGCGATATGGGGCAGCCTCTGGGTGATGCCCTTCAGGTCGCCGATCCCGTCGCCGTTGGTGTCCTGGAAGGAGCGCGGATAGACTTGGTAGATCACGGCGCCGCGCCACCAGTCTGCGTCTTCCACCCTGCTTCTGTCCATTGCCATTCCGACCTCCTGTCTCGTGTCGCGATGGCAACCTAGAGCCATGGCACGAAAAGACAAACCCATTCCGAGCGTACCCTGATGCCGCGCCGCCAGCTTGCCTTGGCCAGAAGTTCAGAATATTGCCAGACCCCACACTGTTGAGGGGGGAGCGCGCGTGGCGGGACGTCTGTTATCCATTGGGGAATGCATGGTCGAGCTGTCGCAGGCGGGCGAAGGCCTGCTGCGCCGAGGATTTGCCGGCGACACGTTCAACACTGCCTGGTATGCCCGCGCCTGCCTGCCGGCGGAGTGGACGGTCGACTACTTCACCGCCCTCGGCGACGACCCGATGTCCTCGGAAATGCTGACCTTCATGAAGGAAGCGGGCATCGGCACCCACGCGATCCGCCGCATCCCCGGCAAGACGCCGGGCCTCTACCTCATCACCCTGAAGAACGGGGAGCGCACCTTCAGTTACTGGCGCGACACCGCCGCCGCCCGCCGGCTTGCCGATGATGCCGATCACCTGCGCAAGTGCATCGAGGCTGCCGATATCGTCTATTTCTCCGGCATCACGATCGGCATCCTGACGCCGGAAGCGAACGACACCCTTCTGGCGGAACTGCGCCGCGCCAAGGCGGCCGGCAAGCGCGTCGCCTTCGACCCCAATATCCGCCCGCGGCTCTGGTCCGACAAGGACACGATGCTGAAGACGATCAGCGACGGCGCCCGCGCCGCGACGCTCGTCCTGCCGAGCTTCGACGACGAAACCACCCATTTCGGCGATTCCTCGGTGGAGGAAACCATCGCCCGCTACCACGGCCTGGGCGTGGAAGGCGTCGTCGTCAAGAACGGCGAACACGGCGCGACGCTGAGCTTCGGCAGCGACCGGGCATACGTGCCTGCCGTCGCAGCTCCTCAGGTGGTCGACACGACGAGCGCCGGCGACAGCTTCAACGGCGGCTTTCTCTCCCGCCTCATATGCGGTGCTTCCCCGCAAGATGCCGCCGCCTATGGTGCTGCCGTCGCCTCCGTGGTCATTGGCCACCACGGCGCGCTGATCAATCCGGCGCTGCTGCCGAGTTGAACCCCGGCTGACATCCGCCTGTAACAATCCCGCCTTTAGCATGCCCGCATCGGCGTCGCTGACTTATTGAGTCGACGCCCGCAGAGCGAGGCTGCCGTCGTGAAGAAGATCACCATCGTCTCCGATGCCTGGTATCCGCAGGTAAACGGTGTCGTCCGCTCTCTCCAGAACACCTGCTGCCACCTCGAGCGGATGGGTCTGGAGGTCACCATGGTTACGCCGGAGACCTTCCACAGCATCCCCTGCCCCACCTATCCGGAGATCCGCCTGTCGGTGGCCACCTATTGGCAGGTCGCGCGCGCCATCGAGGCCTCCACGCCCGATGCGGTCCATATCGCGACGGAGGGCCCGCTCGGCCTGCTCGCACGACGCTGGTGCCTGAAGAACAGGGTCCCGTTCTCGACGAGCTACCACACGCGGTTTCCGGAATATGTGGCGGCCCGCTTCCCCGTGCCGATCCGCTGCGTGCAGGCCTTCGTGCGCTGGTTCCACAATGCCGGCAACGGCTGCATGGTGGCGACAGCCAGCCTGGAGCGCGAGCTTTCGAAACTGGGGCTTCGCAATCTCAGGCGGTGGAGCCGCGGCATAGACCAGGGTGTGTTCTATCCGCGCCCGATGGCTCACCTGCCCTTCGGTCTGCCACGGCCGATCTTCCTGACCGTCGGACGCATCGCTCCGGAGAAGAACCTGCCGGCCTTCCTCGACCTCGACCTGCCGGGCTCCAAGGTCGTCGTGGGTGATGGGCCTGCGCGGGCAGACTTGCAGCAGCGCTATCCGGACGTCCTCTTCACCGGCATCAAGACGGGAACGGAGCTCGCAGAAGCCTATGCGCAGGCGGATGTCTTCGTCTTTCCCTCGCGCACCGACACGTTCGGCAACACCATCCTCGAGGCGCTGGCCTCCGGGGTTCCCGTCGCCGCCTATCCGGTCACCGGTCCGATCGACATCATCGAACCAGAAAGCCGGGCCGGCGTGCTGCGGGAGGATCTGCGCGAAGCCTGCATTGCTGCGCTGGAGTGCTCGAGGGAAGACGCTCGGGCGCTGGCACGGAGGTTCACATGGGAAGCCGCGACGCGCCAGTTCCTGGACAACGTACGACGCGCGGCGATGGCAGGTTCCCCCCGCCGCATTGGCGCCTCCGGTGCCTGAACCTGCCTCTGCGCTAGCGTCGCTTCTTCCTTGATTCGAAAGGATTTTCAGAAGCCTTGAGATGGATGCGGATCGGCACGCCCGGCATCTGGAAATCGGCGCGCAAGCCGTTGGTCAGGTAGCGCAGATAGTGTTCCGGCACCGCATCCGGGCGCGTGCAGGAAATCATGAAGGCCGGCGGTCGCGCCTTCACCTGGGTCATGTATTTGAGCTTCAGCCGGCGCCCGGAAACCGCCGGTGGCGGATGCTGCACCTGCACCCCTTCCAGCCAGCGGTTGAGCTTGGACGTCGATATGCGCTTGTTCCACACCTTGTCGGTGTCGATGATGTTCTGCATCAGCTTGTCGAGCCCGTAGCCGGTCTGCCCGGAGATCGGCACGGCGCGGATGCCGCGCGCCTGCGGCAGGAGCCGCTCAGTCTTCTCGCGCAGGTCCGCCAGCACTTCCTGCGGATGCTCGACGAGATCCCATTTGTTGAAGGCGAGCACGGCGGCGCGGCCTTCGCGCAGCACGAGGTCGACGATCTGCAGGTCCTGCTTCTCGAAGGGGATGGTCGCGTCGAACACAATCACCACCGTTTCGGCAAAGCGGATCGCCCGCAGCGCATCGGCGACTGAGAGCTTTTCCAGCTTCTCCTGCACGCGTGCCTTGCGCCGCATGCCGGCGGTATCGAACATCTTGATCGTGCGGCCGCGCCAGTCCCATTCCACCGAGATGGAATCGCGGGTAATGCCCGCCTCGGGCCCCGTCAGCAGCCGTTCCTCGCCGAGGAATCGGTTGATCAGCGTCGACTTGCCGGCGTTCGGCCGCCCGACGATCGCCACGCGCAGCGGCTTCGTCTCGTCATAGGCCGGCTCGATCTCCTCGTCCTCGTCGCCTTCCACCTCGGAAGCCCGAACGGCGACGTCCGTGACGGCCTCGTCCTCTTCGTCATCGCCGAAGGCGCGCTCCTCGCCGATTGCCTCGACGATCGCGTCACGCAAGTCGATCATGCCTTGCCCGTGTTCGGCCGAGATCGGCACGGGCTCGCCGAGCCCCAGCGTGAAGGCGTCGTAGAAGCCGCCGTCGGAGCCGCGCGCCTCGGACTTGTTGGCGACCAGCACCACCGGCTTGCCGCTGCGGCGCAAGAGTTCGCCGAAGGTCTTGTCGAGCGGCGTCAGGCCCATCTTGGCGTCGACGACGAAGAGCGTCAGGTCGGCTTCCTGGATCGCCATCTCGGTCTGTGCCCGCATACGGCCTTCCAGCGTGTCCGGCCCTGTCTCTTCAAGCCCTGCCGTATCGATGATGGTGAAGCGCAGGTCGACGAGCTTGGCGTCGCCCGGACGGCGGTCGCGCGTCACACCCGGCGTGTCGTCGACCAGCGCGAGCTTCTTGCCGACCAGCCGGTTGAACAGCGTGGACTTGCCGACATTCGGACGTCCGACGATCGCGACGGTGAAGCTCATGCGTCTATTCCTTCAGCCCTTCCCTTTGCGGGACTTAGGGCGCCTTGCCGGATGCGGCGATGTTGTCGAGCATGATCTGCGCGCGGCTTGCGACATTGCGTGGCGCGGTCGCGTCGTCGGCGATCGCCTGGAACCACTCCTTCGCACGCGCCATGTCCTCGGCCTTGTAGGCGGAAAGCCCCAACGCCTCGCGCGCGGAATTGCGGAGCGCGTGATTGCCCCCGGTCAGCACCTCCGCCTCGGCCGAGACTTCTTCATAGGTGCCGGTGTCGATCAGCAGCCAGGCAGCCCTGAGCTTCGCCACGTCGCGCATGGCGTCCGGTGCCGAACTGCGGGCGGAAACGGCCCGGAACGCCGTGACTGCGCCTGCCGTGTCGCCCTTTTCCGCCAGAACGGCCGCCGCCCGCATCTGCGCCAGCACGGGATAATCGCCGGTGCCATCCTGCTCGAGCGCCTGGAAGGCCGCCAGCGCCTCGTCATGCTTGCCTTCGGAAGCAAGGTTTAACGCCGCCAGGAAGCGGTCGCCCGACTGAGATGCATTGTGTTCCTGCCAGTATTCGTAGCCGCGATGGCCCGCCGTGGCGACCACGATGACGACGGCGACGCCGATGGCGATCTTGCCGTAGCGGCTCCAGGCGTTCTTGAACTGGTCGGAACGCAGTTCCTCGTTCACCTCGCGGATAAAGCTGTCGTTGTCTTGCGCCATCAAAGTCTCCGGCCCCGCAGGGCCCATCATCATCGATCATGCGGAAAGGCGCCTTCTAGCGCATTTTCCGCATGATGTAAGGGGTGAAGCAGCGATTCTCAGATCGGCAGCGGCTGGACGCCGATCAGCCAGACATGCAGCCGCCAGATGAACAGCAGGTAGACCACGGTGCCGATCACCACGGCAGCGGCGTCATAGCGCGCCGACACGAAGGGCTTACGCACCAGTTCGCCGTTCCGTTCGCGCCGCTTCAGGGCAATCCTCAGCACCACACCCCAGGCCAGGAAGGCTGCAAACAGGATGACGGAGAAGGTTTCGCCATTGGCGAGCAGATGCGCCAAGGCCCAGATCTTCACCGACAACACCATCGGGTGCTTCGTCTTGGTCGCTATGTGGCCGGGCGGCATCAGGCTCGCGACCAGACAGATCATCGCGACGAGCATCAGCAGCGATGACAGATGCGCGATCCACACCGGTGGCGTGTAGAGGATCCCCGTCACCTGCCGCGCCTGCCCAAAGGCATAGACGACCAGGACGAGCGTCGCGATGCTGGCGAGCGTATAGCCGAGCTTCCATGCCCGCTCACCCTTGGCGGCAATGACCGAGGCCCGCCAGCCGGGCGCGATCACGCGCGTGAGGTGGATGCCGAGGAACAGGATGAGGCTGATGACGAGCAGGAGCATGCGGACGTCCCCGTTGATGTGAATCCCTGCTCTCGAATTACCCGGAAACGCCGCGACCTGCCAGCCTCTCCAAAGCTTCGCCGCATTCGCGCCACACAAGGCAGCCTGCCTTTGTATCCGTGGTGCCCATGCTTTATCGATTTTCCCTCTCCCTCGCCCTCTTCCTCGGCCTTTCCACCCTTTCGATCGCGGAAGAGGCGAATCGGCCGCGCCAGCTCCTGCTTGTCTCCTTCGACGGCGGAGGCGACAATGGGCTCTGGCAGCGCAGCCGCGACTTCGCCCGCAAGACAGATATCCGCTTCACCTATTTCCTCTCCTGCTCGCTGGTCATCGCCCGCGAGGACGCTACCGCCTATAAGGGCCCTCATCACAAGGCAGGACGCTCGAATATCGGCTTTGCGCAAACGCGCGAGGAAGCCCGCACCCGGCTTTCCCATGTCTGGCAGGCTCACCGGGAAGGCCATGAGATCGCCAGCCACACCTGCGGCCATTTCGATGGCGCGGACTGGTCGGTATCCGACTGGAAGAACGAGATGCAGAGCTTTCGCGCCATCCTCTCGGGCGCCTGGGCGGCGAATGACGCGGCGGCGGAGGAACCGGAGGGCTGGAACGGCTTCGTGGCCGGCATCGACGGTTTTCGCGCGCCCTATCTCTCCGCCCCCGACAGCCTGTTCGAGGCCGCGCGCGCCGAAGGCTTCGTCTATGACGCCAGCACGGTGACCAAGGGGCCGCTGATGCCGAAGGAGCGGAAGGGCGTGCTTGCGTTTGGTCTTCCCCTTATTCCGGAAGGACCGAAGAGCCGCCCGATCATCGCCATGGATTATAATCTCTTCATCCGCCACTCGGCCGGCGTCGAGAACCCGAGCCGCTCGGCCGAATTCGAGGAGCGTGCCTATGCCGCCTTCCGCGCTGCCTTCGACCGGCAATATGAAGGCGACCGCATCCCTCTGCAGATCGGCCTCCATTTCGTCGAAATGAACGGCGGCGCCTACTGGCGGGCCATGGAGCGCCTCGTCACCGAGGTCTGCGGCCAACCGGACGTCGGCTGCGTCACCTATCGCGAGGCGATAAAGGAGATGGAGGGTCGCGAGGGCCAAGATGTCTCAGGCCTGTAGCAGCTGACTGGATATGGGCTCCAAATGTGCTACATATGTAGCATACCCGGAGCGACACAATGACCATCACCACGAAGATCAGGCGACAGGGCGGGGCCGCAGTCGTCACCATCCCGCCGGCGCTCCTGCAGTTGATGCAGACGCAAGTCGGCGATCGGTTGTCCCTGGTCGTGACCGACGGAGCCCTCGTCGCCCGCCCGGTCCAGGCGGCAAGGAAACGGTACACGCTCGGCGAACTGCTGAAAGGATCCGACGAGATGGCCAAACTTGCGGAAACGACACCGCTGGACGGCGATCCCGTCGGTCGTGAGATCGGTTGATGATCCGCAGCAACGTGCCGAAGCGCGGCGACGTTTACTGGATCGATCCCAATCCCGTCGCCGGGCGCGAGATGAAGAACAGGCATCGCTATGTTGTCATCACCCCGCGCGAGATCAATGCGCTGGGCGTCTCGATGATGGTCCCGATAACGACAGGCGGAGCCTTCTCGCGCGACGTCGGTCTCGCTGTTCCGGTGACGGGCCACGACACCACCGGTGTCGCCGTCTGTAACCAGGTGCGAAGCTTCGACATCCAGGCTCGGATACAGCAGCGGACGGCGCAATACATCGAAACACTGGACGAGGCGACGATGGCGGAAATCGTTGCCCGGGTCGTCAGTGCTATCGACCCGGAGCCGGCTTAGACAGGTTCGGTGCGGGGACGTTTTCCGTCCGTCGCGGAGCCTCAGTCCTGCATCTTCAACGACATAGCGACCGCCATCCTCCCTGTTCATCCCCCCGCCCGCCGATGCTGCGACAATGGCGGCGTCATCGGAAGGGGATGCCGGGTCGCGAACCGGCTGCCCACGTGGGTTCAAGGCTCGGCGCCGGTGACGGCTGTGAGGACTGCCGGAAGTGCAGGTACGATTTCCGACAGAATATGCAGCCGGGGCAGGCGGAACGCCTGAAACACCAACCCCTTATGCCACCGCCTGCCCTCTCCCCACCCGACCGCCCGGATCGCTCCGGCGCGGCCAAGCATGCTGCCGTCAGGTCGGGCGGTCGGCTTCCAATTCGCCGCCTCTTGCTTCCCGCTCCAGGTAATGCTGGTCGATCTCCGGCAGAGGCTGGTTGTCGATCGCGGCTTCGAAGGCGCGCAGGCGCTTGTAGATGGATAGCAGCTCGACGATCGTCGGCCAGGAGGAAACCAGGTACTGGAAGGACGACGTCACCTGGCCGAAGGCGCCAGAGATCTGGTTCAGCGCACCGAGCGAGATCTTCCCCGCGATGATCGACGGCGCCAGGATCAGCAGCGAGAAGATATTGTTGATCTGCAGGTAGAAGATCCGTGCGATGTTGAAATAGAGATAGTGGAAGTAGAGCGTGAAGTAGTTGCGGCGCACGTTGTCGAACAGCTCCGCCACCGTCATCGGCTCGGCGCGATCCGCATGGTCCTCGCCATAGACGAGCTCCTTGCGGTAGGCGGCCTCGACACGCTGGTTGCGGAATTCGAGCCCCGGCAGCTTGATGCCCACCAGCGCCAGGAACACTGTGCCGAACAGCGACCAGAGGATGGCGGCCGTCACCAGCGGGTAAGGAATCTCGCCGACCAGCGGCAGTTCGGTGATGTTCTGCGACAGGCGCATCAGCACCGGCGTGAACGCAATCAGCGTCATGATGGAATCGATGAAGCTGACGCCGAGCCCTTCCACGGTCGAGGAGAAGCGCATCGTATCTTCCTGGACACGCTGGGAGGCACCCTCGATATGGCGCAGCTTCGGCCACTGCGACATGTAGTATTCGTTCATCGCCGTGCGCCAGCGGAAGATGTAATGGCTGACGAAGAAGCGCGTCATGACCGCCACCGCCACCGCCACCATGGCGATCCCGAGGAAGATGGCGATCTGCCCGTAGAACTGCTCGGCCGTCACCGGCGCCGACTGCGATACCGCCTGCTGCACGAGATCCCAGAACGGCCCGTACCAGTTGTTGATCGCAACGCTCACCTGCACCTGGAAATAGGTCGTGAAGAGGATGAGCGCAGAGCCGAGCACCGACCACATCTGCCAGCGATGCGGCTGGTACCAGAACCAGAACGCCGCAAAGACCAGCGTGACCAGGGCGAAGTAGATGTAGAACCACAGGAACGCCGGCGACCAGAAGGTAGATATGCCGACCTCCGGCGCGTCGTTGACGGGAACCGGCGGCATGCCGAAGGCGGCGCCGAGGTCTTCGCCCATCGTGTACCAGAACACGATGGCGAGAATGGACCAAATGGCGGTGGACGTGAAGAACAGCTTCGGCTGCGGGAAGAATGACTTGAACACGTGGGGCAGGCTCGCTTGGCTGGATTTCGCCCGTCAGGGCCTCTGCTAGGTGGCCGCAAACTAGGGCAGAACTGTGTGACCAGCAATGCCGTCGCCGCTCCCTTACCCAATTGTAATCAGCGGCACCGTCCAGACGACGGCAATACCCTCAGCGGATTGTAGGACCGGGCGCGAGAAGCGGAGCAACCAGCGCCGCGGAAACCGCCAGCACGGATGCCGCCAGCACCGTCGGCCAGGTGAAGGAGCCGCTCGCCTCGGCCAGCCAACCCGCCACCAGCGGCCCGATGATCTGACCTGTCCCGAAGGCCGCCGTCATCGATGCAAGCGCCCGCCGTGGGCTGTCCGCCGCCAACCGACGTCCTAGTTGCAGGCCGTAAGCCGTCACCGCCATGAAGGTAAGGCCCAGGAATATGCCACCGACAAGCGCGCCGGCCGCCGGTGGCAGCAGCACCGAAGCGAGAACCCCGACCGCCTCGACGCCAATGCAGGCGGCATAGGTGGCGACCAGGCCGAACCGCCGCACGAGCCCGCGCCAGACAACGAGCGACAGGGCGGCCGCAAGACCTGTCCCCAGCCACGCCAGGAACTCGATAGAGGTGCCGGCATCAGCCGCGCGCGCCATGGTCACCAGGAAGGTGGCGGTGATCACGTAGCCGAAGCCGAACAGTCCGTAGGACGCGGTGACCAGCAGAAGCGGCCGGTCCCAGAGAAGTTGCGGCTCGCGCACCGTCGCCTGCCCGCCGGTCGGGCGCGGCAGGAACCGCATGGCAAGCATCACGAGGATACCAGCGGCAACCGCACTGCCGATCCACTCGCTCCGCCAGCCATGGGCGCCGTCTCCGGCAATCAGGTTGAAGACGAAGACCAGCGCCGACGAAAGCGCGATGCCAAGGCCGACGCCGCCGAAATGCAGGATCTGCACCGACTCGCCGCGTGCCGACTGTGCCAGCACGATGGACGACGTGAAGACCATGGCGAGTGCACTCGCCAGTCCGGCGAGAAAGCGGATGACCGTGAAGGCGGCAAGGCCGTCGACCACGGCCATGGCCGCGAGCAGGACGACCGTCGCCACGAGGCCGAGCACTGCCACCGCCCTCTCCCGCCCCGCTGCCCATCCGAACCCGGCAAGAACGGCACCCAGGAGATAGCCGGCGAAGTTTGCACCCGCGATCAGCCCGGCATCGGCGGCGGAGAGCGAGGCCCCTTCCATCATGCCTGGCAGGATCGGCGTATAGACGAAGCGACCGAAACCCATCGCCGCGGCCATGGCGGCACCGCCGGCAAGGCCGATCAGGAAGGGAGAAGCGTGTTCGCCAGGAAAGCGTGCTGCCATGAACGGCTTATCGCACCCTCGCGCCGGTACGACAAACCACAAATCCTCATGCATCTCGCCGTGGGAGATGATCGATCACCCCTACTCGCCAGGTTGACTCACGCGACGGGCCGGGCCTCGGCAACCTCACCACTCAAGGGATGCAGGTCCTCCCACCAGTCGCCGATTGCGTCGACCAGCGGCACAAGCTGCCGCCCGGCAGGCGTCAGATCATATTCCACCCGGAGCGGATAGCCCGCGTAACTGGTCCGCCGCACGATACCGGCATTCTCCAGTTTGCGGAGTTCGAGCGCCAGCATGCGATGCGAGACAGTCGGATTATCCCGGCGAAGGTCGCTGAACCGCTTGGTCTCGTCCTTCAGGTAGTAGATCAGCAGCGTCGGCCAACGGCCACTCAGGACCTGCATGACCTCCTCGATGGGGCAGCGGGAGACGAGGTCCTTCATGATGATCCTCCGCGGTTACAGAAATGTGCGTAATTTACTTAAGTCGCGATTCGGCTAGCTTCCAGTTCGCTGCGCAGCGTGATCATCAGAAATCACGGAGAACGAAAGAATGGAACCGATCCTCCTCTATGGCTCCCCTGCCGGAAGCTCGCTCGGCCTTGTCGCGGCCTTCGAATGGCTTGGCAGGCCCTACCGCCTGTGCCGGGTCGACATGCTGGGCGAGATGCGGCACCCCTCCTACGCTCGCATCAACGCACGCCACGAGACACCCGTACTGGTCACCGATATCGGGCACCCGCTGTCCGAGACAATGGCCATCGCAGCCTGGCTGGAGGCGCGGGATACGCAGCGGCGCATCAGCTTCGATCCGCTCTCGCAAGAGGCGGATCGCATGCACCAGTTGATGGCCTATGTGAACACCGGCTTCACCGGCGCCTTCTCCCCGCTCTGGACTGCGATGGAGTTGGCCGATCCCGATCCGGTCTATCAGGCCGCCTTGCGCCGGGCGGGGCGCGAGGCGGTCATCGAGCGCCACGACAAGCTGGAGGCGATGATCGAGCAGATGCCCTACCTTGTCGGTGACCGGCCGACGCTGGCAGATGCGCTGTTCGTCGGAGTAGCAAGATGGCTGGATATCCACGAGGTGACCGACCGGGAGCGCTGGCCAAGACTCTCGGCACTGCGGCGGAGGCTGGAAGCCGATCCAGCAGTCGCCTACGCCACCGCACTTGAAGAGGGCCGAGATGCGCCACCGAGCAATGCCTGCCTCGGCCACGTCTCTCTGGCGGATGTAATCGAGCGCTTCGGGCCCTGAAACGCATCCGTAGCCCATCTCTCATGAGCAAAGGAGGTGGCCTACATGTCGGGCCACCCGCGATCGCGGTCGCAGCCAGCATCACAAAAATGCGCGCCCGCAAAAAATCGATCAGGAACCTTGCCGGATTCGTCTTGTTCGGCGCCCGTCCCCAACATGAAGGAGAGAGTCATGTTCTATACCGACGGCAAGCTGCAATATCCCGTGCGTGTCGAAAATCCCGATCCGCTGTTCGCGCGTGCGCTGCAGCAGGCGATCGGCGGCGTCGAGGGCGAGATCCGCGTGGCGATGCAGTATTTCTTCCAGGCCTGCGGGGCCCGCGGCAACCCGAAGTTCCGCGACCTGCTCATGAACACCGCAGCTGAGGAACTCGGCCATATCGAGATGCTGGCAACGGCCGTGGCCCTCAATCTTGAAGGCGCTCCGCTGAGCCTTCGCGAAGAGGTCGCCAATGACCCGGTCGGCGGCGCCGTGCTCGGCGGCATCAACCTGAAGAACCTGCTGTCCGCCGGTCTTTCTGCCATGCCGGTCGATTCCGACGGCGTGCCCTTCGACATGTCGCATATCTACGCCAGCGGCAATATCGCCGCCGACATGACGGCCAATGTGACGGCGGAGTCAACGGGTCGCATCCTGGCGGTTCGCCTCTACAACATGACCAATGATCCAGGCATGAAGGACATGCTGTCCTTCCTGATCGCGCGCGATACCATGCACCAGAACCAGTGGATGGCAGCTCTCGAGGAACTCGGCGGCGCGCAGGATGTCTTCCCGATCCCCAACAGCTTCCCGCAGGAGCAGGAGAACCAGGAATTCAGCTACGCCTTCCTGGGCTTCCAGAACGACGGCAGCGAGCCGGTGCAGGGCCGCTGGACCGAAGGCCAGTCGATCGACGGCAACGGCTCCTTCTCCAGCCGTCCGATGCAGCCGCTGGGCGAAAAGCCGAACCTCGGCCGGGCCAAGCCCAACAGCGGCGCCCAGGCAGAACAGCTCTAGGAGGTCGTCATGGAAAGGCGTTCCTTCCTTGCG
Organism: Pseudorhizobium flavum; assembly: GCF_044142885.1. Classification (NCBI taxonomy): domain Bacteria; kingdom Pseudomonadati; phylum Pseudomonadota; class Alphaproteobacteria; order Hyphomicrobiales; family Rhizobiaceae; genus Pseudorhizobium; species Pseudorhizobium flavum. The sequence goes on along the minus strand of NZ_JBIOKZ010000002.1, from coordinate 76,542 downwards.
GGAGCAGGCGGGGCCCTGGCTGCGCTTCCCTTCGCAACGGGTGCCGCCGCGGCGGCATCCGGACCGACGGGCGGGGTCGGATTGCTGCGTTCCTATGTCGCCAACCGGGACCAGTTCCCTCAGGCGCAAGCGCCTGAGCCGAACGAAATCCTGCAGCTGGAGCGGCGCCCGGAGCGGGCCTATGACCCAGCCAGCATCGCGGTTCTGCGTGGCGACGGCAGCCAGCTTGGCTATCTTCCGTCCGCCTCGGCCGGACTTCTGGCGGCACTGCTGGACCAGGGCTTTGGTGCCTACGCAACCACGCTGCCCGAAACGGGCGGTTCGGAGATCGCGCTCCAGGTCTATCTCGACAAGGACCTGAGCCAGGTCCACTGGATGGCGTCCTCCTGATCCGGCTCAAGTACACGAGCACAATAAGGCCGCGGAACTCCGCTTCCGTGGCCTTTTGCTGGTCTGCCGTTCCCGCGTGGACGGTTTTCCACAACCCCCCGAACGCCAAAGGCTCAGAAGCGCGCCACGTCTGCCTCACTTCGGCACGGCATGCACGAGATGGCAGAGGAAGTGGGGCCCGCCTTAGGGGCCCGTTAACCGCGACCGCGGACCGCCACTGCGGCGTCTGAACCTCAGCGGCGGTTGTGACTTAAAGTCAGGAAGTCGAATCGATTCGGATCAGCGACATGATGTCGCCAGCGACGGGACGGCATGAAGCCGCCCCGGACCACCCGCCCCGCAGCAGTGCGGGACACCCCTGGCGAAGTCGGTTCAATGACTGAACCCTTCGCCGGGACCCGCATTCTTCGCTCAATCCGGCAGCGTCAGGATGATCGGCCCGTTCTTCGTGGCGACAATGGTGTGCTCGTACTGTACCGTTGGAGCCCGCGGTTCGCTGTAGAGCGTCCAGGGATCGCCGTTGTCGCCATCCTCGGCCCAGTCGGCACCGAGCGACAGGAAGGGCTCGACCGTGAAGACTAGCCCCTCCTCGATGACCCGCGTCTCCGTCGGGTCAGGCCAGGTCGGTACCTCCTTGGGCTCGTCGTGCAGCGTCAGGCCGATGCCGTGGCTGGAAAGGTTCTGGATCAGCGTATAGCGGTTCTTCTTGGCGAAGGCGCCGATGGCATTGCCGATCCCGGCAAGCGGCCGGCCGGTCTTCACCTGCTGCAGCCCGGTCCAGAGCGCCCGGCGCCCGTCACGGCAGAGCTTTTCGACCTGCCGCGTCACCGGAGGCACTGCGTAGGACGCGCCGGCATCGCCGAAGAAGCCGTCCTTGACGGCAGACACGTCGATATTCACGAGGTCGCCCGCCTGGATCACCCGCGCACCGGGAATACCATGGGCGACTTCCTCGTTGACGCTGATGCAGGTGGCGCCGGGAAACTTGTAGCAGAATTCCGGCGCGGACTGGGCGCCGTTATCTTCCAGCACCTTGCGCCCGATCGCATCGAGCTCGGCGGTGGTGATGCCCGGCTCAAGCGCCTTCGCCATCGTCTCGATCGAGATGGCGCAGAGGCGCCCGACATCCTTGAGCTTGGCGAGCTCGTCTTCCGTTCTAACGATCATTCCATCATCCGGTTTTGGCGGCGGGTTTGCCGCCATCCGCCGAGCCGGTCAATGCCTTTCTGACCAGCGGCGCGACTTTCGTGCCGTAGAGCTCGATCCCGCGCATGATCTGGTCGTGCGGCATCAGCCCGATCGCCATCTGGATCAGAAACCGGTCGTTTCCGAACACCTTGTGGGCCGCGACGATCTTCTCCGCCACCAGTTCCGGATCACCGACGAAGAGGTTGCCGATGGGTCCGCGCGCAGCATCGTAATGCGCACGATTGGTCGGCCCCCAGCCGCGCTCGCGGCCGATGCGGTCCATCACCGCCGCCTGCGGTCCGTAGAACTGGTCGGCCGCAAGCTCGGTCGTGTCGGCGATGAAGCCGTGCACGTTGATGCTGGTCTTCAGCGTCGCGGGGTCGTTACCGGCCCGCCGCGCCGCCTCGCGATAGAGGTGGAAGAGCGGCGCAAAGCGCGGATACTCGCCACCGATGATGGCGAGCGCCACGGGCAGGCCGAGCGCGCCCGCTCGCGCCACCGATTGCGGCGTACCGCCAACGGCAATCCACAACGGCAGCTTCTCCTGCAGCGGCCGCGGGTAAACGCCACGGCCATTGATCGGCGGCCGCAACTGCCCTTCGGTCCAGGTGACCACTTCCTGGTCGCGGATCGCCATCAACAGGTCGAGCTTTTCGGCGAACAGCTGGTCGTAATCGCCGAGATCGTAGCCGAACAGCGGGAAGGATTCGATGAAGGAGCCGCGCCCCGCCATGATCTCCGCCCGGCCGTTGGAGAGAAGGTCGAGGGTGGAAAACTGCTGGAATATCCGCACCGGCTCGTCGGAGGAAAGAACCGAAACCGCACTCGTCAGCCGGATATTCTTCGTCTTCACCGCCGCTGCCGCCAGCACCGTCGCCGGCGAGGAAACCACGTAGTCAGGCCGGTGATGCTCGCCGAGCCCGAAGACATCGAGCCCCACCTGGTCGGCCAGTTCGATCTCCTCGAGCAGGTTCTTCAGCCGCTGCGCTCCCGCCGCACCCTTGTCGGCGGCGTTGGGGTCGACGTCGGCAAAGGTATAGAGTCCGAGTTCCATGGCGCATCATCCAATCCGAAGGTTTTCCCGGAGATAGAGAGCTGTGGCGCGATCGGCAAATGCTATTCCGTTGAACGATCCGTTCGATGGACTGAATGGCTCGCGGCTCAGCGTGGCCCCGCTCCCCGCTTGGCAAAATCCGGCACCTGGAACCGGCGCCGGTAGACGCCGGGCGAAAGCCCCGTCACCCGCTTGAACAGCCGGCGGAAGAAGGCCGGCTCCTCGTAGCCGACCTGCCAGCTGATCTCGTCGACCGACGCCTCGGTCCGTTCCAGCCGGCGCTTGGCCTCCTCGATCCGCAGGCGCTGGACATAGGCGATCGGGCTCATGCCGGTCGCCTGGCTGAAGCGTCGCTTGAAGGTCCGCTCCGTCAGCCCCGCCTTCCTCACCATCTCCTCCAGCGGATTGGCGACGGAGAAATGGCCCGCCAGCCAGTCCTGCGCCGTCTGGATCGCCTGGTCGCCGTGGTCGCGCCTGCCCTCGAACACCATGTAGGGAGAAAGCCCGTCCTGATGCCATTGCAGCGCGAAGTAGCGCGCCACCGTCTGCGCCGCCGTCGCCCCCGCATGGCGGGCGATCAGGTAGAGCACGAGATCGTGCCACGTCATCGACGCGCCAGAGGTGATGAGCTCGTCTCTCTGGCCGGCGACCACCAGCACCTGTTCCGGATGGATCGGCACCTGCGGATAGGCGCGGCGGAAGGTGTCGGCATAGCCGAAATGGACGGTCGCGTCGGCGCCATCGAAGATTCCGGTTTCGGCAAGCAGGAAAATCCCCGAACAGGCAGAGCAGATCAGCGCGCCTTTAGCGTGCATCCTGCGGCACCAGTCGACCAGCTCGGGATAGCGACCCTTGGCCCAGCCATCTGCCGAGAGCACCACCGACGGTACGATAAGGATATCGGTGCGCTCGATGTCTGAGATTGGCCGTTGCACCATCATCGGCACGTGACTCGCAAGCGTCAGCGGACCGGCCCGCTCGCCGACGATCTCGACGTGGAACGGTGGCGTCTTCGGGATGCCCACGCCGGCAGGCACGATGGAGAAGGCGTTCATGACGTCGAAGATGCCGCTCAGCGTCGAGACCGCCGCCTCAGGCAACGCCAGGAGGCTGACATGAAGCGGCTGCGGCCCGCCGTTCTTTTCTCCGACTGACTTGTCCATCATCCGTCCCCGACGACCATCTTATGCCCGAAGCGCATCGGGCACCATGGCGTAGATGAAGCGCTTCATCATCCGATGGCGCAAATGGCCCGGTTCTGGCCGGCACCGCTCTGCCGGACGACCTCTCGGCCTGCGATGGTCCCCTCACCTCGAACGGAGGTCTTTAACCAGGAGAAACATAATGGATACCTTGCAAACCAGGGCAATCGACAGCGCCAAGCTCGACACGTTGGTCGGCCGCGTCGTCAGCGACCTTTCCGCCGGCTATGGCGGTGTCATGGTCAGCCTCGGCCACCGGCTCGGCCTCTACAAGGCGATGGCCGACCGCGGGCCGCTCACCTCGCGCGAGATTGCCAGCCGCGCCGGCTGCGCCGAACGCTATGTCCGCGAGTGGCTGAACTCGCAGGTCGCGGGCGGCTATGTGACCTACCACGCCGTCAGCGGCACTTATGAACTGACGCCGGAACAGGCCTTCGTGCTGGCGAACGAGGACAGCCCGGTGTTCATCCCGAATGCCTGGGCGACTCCGGCCTCGATGTGGGCCGACGAGGAAAAGGCGGTGGAGGCCTTCCGCACCGGCGCCGGCATTCCCTGGGGTGACCATGACGGCCGGCTCTTCTGCGGGGTCGCGTCCTTCTACCGCAACGCCTACCGCGCCAGCCTCGTGCCGGAATGGCTGCCGGCGCTCGACGGGGTGGTGGCGAAGCTGAAGGCAGGGGCACGGGTCGCCGATGTCGGCTGTGGCCACGGCCATTCGACCGTGCTGATGGCGGAAGCCTTCCCCAAGTCCAGGTTCCACGGCTTCGATACGCACGACAAGTCAGTGCTTGAGGCCCACAAGGTTGCGAAGGAGGCTGGCGTCTCCGACCGCGCAACCTTCTCCACGGCACGGGCAGAGAACTACCCGGGAACCGGCTATGACCTCATCTGCTTCTTCGATTGCCTGCACGACATGGGCAATCCGGTGGCAGCCGCCACGCATGCGGCCAAGGCCCTGGCCAAGGATGGGACGGTGATGCTGGTCGAGCCCTTCGCCAACGACCGGGTCGAGGACAATATCTCGCCTGTCGGGCGGCTCTACTATGCGGCCTCGACGACCATCTGCTGCGCCCATGCGATCTCGGATGGAGGCCACACCGTCCTTGGCGCCCAGGCCGGCGAGGCAAGGTTGAAGGACATCTTCCGCAAGGCGGGTTTCACCCGCTTCCGCCGGGCGATGCAGACGCCGTTCAACCTGATCCTCGAAGCCCGCCTCTGACCACGGCGGCGGACCGGATGATGGCCGCGGGAAGGACCTCCCCCGCGGCCGTCGCCTGGCCTCAGAGCCAGCCCGCAGCGCGCAGCAAGGGCGCGCCGCTGCGGCTGATCGGAACCAGTGACCCGTCCTCCAGCTCCAGCTCTCCGCTTCCCCGCCGCCAGCGGGCCGAACGGATGGCATCGGCCGCCACCCACCAGGACCGGTGGACGCGATAGCCATGCGCGCTACAGAGCTCCTCCACCGCATCGGAGAAACGCAGGGTGAGGAGCTCGATGCCAGCATCGGTATGGACCCGCACGTAATGATCGTCGGCTTCCAGCGCGATCAGCCGCGCCGTCCGCCGCCGGGCGGAAAGCCGGCCGCGCAGCCTCGCCTCCGCCTCCGGCAACGGCGGCGCAATCACGGTGCGCGTTTGGACCACCGGCTCCGGCTTTCGCTGCACGAGCGTCCGCAATCCCATGACGACGAGGCAGACGATGAGGACCTGCCAGAGCAGCTGCCGCGTGAAGGGCGACATGACGTCATGGTCATGGCCGAGCAGCAGGTTCATCGCCTGCAGCACGATCAGCGTCACCACCGGCGTCATTACCACCGAGACGACCGCCATGCGCAGCCAGGGCTCCTTCAGCCTTCGCTGCACGACCATGTCGAACAGGATCCCGACCACACCGCCGGCCGTAATCGTTCCCAGCCAGAAGAGCGCTCGCGGAAGGACTGGATCCTCCACCGTGCCATAGGGCCCAAGGACCGCGAGAACCGCGCCGATCAGGATGAAGAGGCCAAGCTCCGAGACGTGCCGCATTGCCGTTTCTTGCCCCAGGGAAGGACGGAAGTCGAGATGCGAGCCTACCCGATCCCGCACCGCTCGCGAAGCCATGGCACCATTGGCGAAATCCGGCTGGCGCCGGCTTCGGTAGGGAGCGAGTTTTCTGGCAGCAACATGTGGAGATCGACCCATGAATGCAGTCATGCAACGCGTACCGGCGCTTGGGAATGTCACTTGGCTTATCGCTACCTTCGCCAGCGTAGCGGTCGCAGCCGCCTCCTACCGCTACGTCATCGGCGTCGGCCCCATGCCGCCGAAGATTGTCGCCAACGCCTTTGCCATGCCCTGGCTCCCCCTCCACGCGGCTGCCGCCGCCACGGCCCTGTTGATCGGGTCTTTCCAGTTCGTCGGGCGGCTGCTGCGAACGCGGCCCGCGGTACACCGGTGGACCGGCCGCGTCTACGCCGTCGCCTGCCTGATCGGCGCCGTCACCGGGCTGGTCCTCGCGCTTGGCACCACGATGGGTCCGGTCGCCACCGCCGGCTTCGGCAGCCTGTCGGTGATCTGGGCGCTCACGATCGGCTATGGCTGGCAGCGGGCTCGCGAGCGCCGCTTCCCCGACCACCGCCGCTGGATGATCCGCTCCTGGGCCCTCACCTTTGCGGCCGTCAACCTGCGCGTCTATCTCGCAATTGCCGGGGCGCTCACCATCCCCTTCGATGTCAGCTACCCGATCATCTCCTTCCTGGCCTGGGTGCCGAACCTGATCCTCGCCGAGCTCTACCTCGCCCGCAGCGACCGCGCAAGGCGAGAGACGCGACAGGTCCAGCTGGATCAAATGGGCTGAATAGACAAGCGTCGTCAATCGCTTGCGCATGACAGCGGAATCGAAGCGAGAAGCAGTTCATGTGCTTCCGGAACTGGCTTACTCCCGTCCCGGAGGCGAGTTCAGGCAGGGGTCGAGCACGATGAAGTCCGGCTCCAGCCGCCGAAAGGAGCCGGTAACGGTGACGCGATCGCCGACGTCGAACCCGTTCAGCTTGTAGGTGACGCACATGACCTTCGGCGCCTGGTTTCCGCAGACGCCCATATAGGCGAGGCCGTCACCGGTCTCGGCCACTTCCAGCGGGCCGGTCACCTCGATAACAATGAGATCGCCCTCGGGTGGATGGAAATCCTTCAAATCCTCCACCAGCTTCTCGCAGGTCGTGTAGAGCGATGGCGCAGGCTGGGCGGAGGCCGCAGCGGCAAACACAAGAAACGATGCGATAGCGAGAGGCAGAGCTTTCATGGTCGGGCCGAAGTTGTCGAAACGAGTGCCGCCCATGTCTGCATGAGTTTCGCTTCGGCTCAACAGACCGTTTCTTGCGTCTCTCATGAACCAGATTAGGCCTTGGCGCGGTGGGCATGGCCTAGCGGACACTTGGAGACCAACCGCTTCAACCGGAAGATGGGAAGGGATCACCCCTTCCCTCTCGTCTTCGACTGGCGCCCGTTCACATCCGCGCCAGCAACGCGGCCAGCTGGTCGGCTGCCTTGCCCCAGCCTTCGTGGAAGCCCATCTCTTCGTGGGCCTTCTTGTCCTCCTCCGTCCAGTGCAGTGCCCTGGCGGTATAGCGGGTGCGCCCGCCCGGCAGTTCCTCCAGGAGCACGGTCGCCACCATGAAGGGCTTGTCCGTCGGGACCCAGCCTTCGGTAAAGGCGTCGGTCACCACGAGCTTCTCGTTTTCAATCAGTTCGAGGTAGACGCCTTGGTTTGGGATGACCTCGCCGTTCGGCCCTTCCATGACGATGTTGCAGCGACCGCCGGCGCGAAGATCGAGATCGGCCTCGGTCACTTTCCAGGGCTCCGGGCAGAACCACACCTTCATCAGCTCCGGCGTGGTCCAGGCCTTGTAGACATTCTCGCGCGGCGCATCGAATTCGCGCACCAGAACGAGTTCGTGGCCCGGTGTCTTGTTCGTCATGTCCATCTTAAATCCCTCCGATGATCTGGTGATGTTCCAAGGACGGATGACCGTGGCGTTTGCCGACATGGCGAGGTTAAGATTTCAGGAGGGGATGGCTTCTTCCTTCAGCTTGTCCAGTTCCAGCCGCACATGGGCGGCCTCCGCTGGCGAGCGGGCAAGGGAGATCGCCCGGCCGAATGCCTCCCTCGCCTCCCTAGTCTCGCCCGTCTGGGCAAGCAGCGCGCCGCGCACGCCATGGAAATAGAAGTAGCCGTCCAGCGCATCCGCCAGGGGTTCCAGCATGGCGAGCGCCTCGACAGGCCCGCGCAGCTTCGAAAAGGCGACGACCCGGTTCAGCGAGACGACCGGCGACGGGTTGAGCTTTTCCAGGAGCTGGTAGAGGAGTTCGATCTCCTTCCAGTCCGTCTCCCCTGCCGTCACGGCACGTGCATGCAGCGCGGCGATCGCCGCCTGCACCTGGTAGGGCCCTGGCTTGCGGTGGCGGATCGCCTTGTCGAGCAGCGCCAGCGCCTCGTCGATCTGCCGTCGGTCCCAGAGCGAGCGGTCCTGATCCTCGAGCAGGATGATCTGCCCCTCTCCGTCATAGCGTGCCTCGCGGCGGGAATGCTGCAGCAGCATCAGCGCGGCAAGCCCCATGATCTCGGGCTCAGCCGGGAATATCCGCTGAAGCAGGCGGGCGAGCCGGATGGCCTCGCCGCACAGGGCAGCGACGTCGGGATTGCTCATGCCCGCGGCATAGCCCTCGTTGAAGACGAGGTAGATCATCGCCATGACCGGCGGCAGCCGCTCGGCCCGCTCGGCGGCGCTTGGCGCCTCGAACGGCAGTCCCGCCTTGGCCACACGTGCCTTGGCCCGGGTGATCCTCTGCTCCATCGCGCTTTCCGACACGATGAAGGCGCGCGCGATCTGGCCGACACTGATGCCGGACACGATCCGGAGCGCCAGCGCGATCTGCTGCGTCGCCGGCAGGTCCGGATGGCAGCAGATGAACATCAGCCGCAGGATGTCGTCGCGGTAATGCGAGCTATCGAGCCGCTCGGCCATGTCGGCCTCGGCATCGGAGAGGTCGGAGAGCACCTTCTCGTCCGGCAGCGCGGTGTTGCGCGCCGTCTTGCGGATCTGGTCGACGCCGCTGTTCCGCCCGACGAAGATCAGCCATGCGGTCGGATCGCGCGGCGGCCCCTTGTCAGGCCAGGTTCGGATCGCCCTCAGGCACGCCTCCTGGAACGCCTCTTCCGCCGTGTCGAGGTCACGGAAATAGCGCAAGAGAGCGCCCATGGCCTGCGGCCGGGCCGCCGTGAGCGCAAGATCGATCCAGGCGAGGTCCTTCATGTGGGGGAACTCCCGGGATGGAAGACGTAGAATGGCCGGATCTCATAGGAGGTGGAGCCAGGGTTGACGGCAGAGAGCTCCTTGGAAAAGGCGATCGCCTCATCGAGGTTCTCGACGTCGACGGTATAGAAGCCGAGCAGCACTTCCTTCGTCTCGGCAAAGGGGCCATCGACGACCAGCGGCTCGTCCCTGCCCTTGCGCACTGTGGTGGCCGCCGTCGTCGGCATCAGCCGTCCGGTGGGCCCGAGCTTGCCAGCCCTTGCGAGCGGCTCCTGCACGGCCTGGAGGCGCCCCATCACGGCCGCCTCTTCCTCCTTCGACCAGGCAAACACCTTTTCCTCGTCGGCATAGCAGAGGATTGCGTAAAGCATCGTCAACTCCTTCTCCATTGGAAGACGAAGGAGTAGCGCCACCGCCGACCGGCCGCAGCAAAAAAATCTGCGGCCGGCAGCCTGCCTCAGGCGGCTTTGGGCGTCCCGGAGAGCGGCCGCGGTTCCGCCATCAGGCCCTTGAACAGGCACCAGGTCGCCGCGAGCAGCACGATGGCAAACGGAAAGCCGGTGGAGACCGCCATGGCCTGCAGCGCCGCAAGCCCGCCACCCAGCATCAGGGCGATCGCAACCAGTCCCTCGAACGTCGCCCAGAAGACACGTTGCGGAACCGGCGCATTCACCTTGCCGCCGGCCGCGATCGTGTCGATCACCAGCGACCCGGAATCGGACGAGGTAACGAAGAAGACGATCACCAGTATGATGCCGATCAGCGAGGTCAGCTGCGTCAGCGGCAGGTGCGCCAGCATCTCGAAGAGCTGGATCTCGAGCGCCGCGTCCTGCACCGAGGTGAGCCCCTGCGAAGCGACCTGGCTGATCGCCGTTCCACCGAGCGCCGTCATCCAGATCGTCGAGACGAGTGACGGGATGAGCAGCACCGCGATCAGGAACTCGCGCACCGTGCGGCCGCGGCTGACGCGGGCGATGAACATGCCGACGAAGGGCGACCAGCTGATCCACCAGGCCCAGTAGAAGGCCGTCCAGCCCTGCCGGAAATTGTCGTCGTCGCGGCCGAATGGGTTCGACAGCGCCGGCAGGTATTCCACATAGGCGAGCAGGTTCAGGAAGAAGTTCCGCAGGATCTGCAGCGTCGGGCCGACGAGGATGACGAACATCAGGAGCAGGAAGGCCAGCGCCATGTTGATTTCGGACAGGCGCTTCACGCCCTTGTCCATGCCGGCGATGACCGAAGCAGTGGCGACGCCGGTGATGATGATCACCAGGAACGCGGTCATGCCGACGCCGGAGGGTAGCCCGAAGAGGAAATTAAGCCCTGCCCCCGCCTGTTCGGCACCGATGCCAAGCGATGTGGACAGGCCGAAGATGGTGGCGAAGACGGCCAGGATATCGATCACATGGCCCGGCCAGCCCCAGACGCGCTCGCCGAAGATCGGGTAGAAGACGGAGCGGAGCGTCAGGGGCAGACCCTTGTTGTAGGCAAACAGCGCCAGCGACAGCGCGACGACCGCATAGATCGCCCAGGGATGCAGCGACCAGTGGAAGATCGTGGCGGCCATGGCGAGACGGCGTGCGCCCTCCTCGTCACCTGGAACGCCACCGAGCGGCGCCCAGTCCGTCCGCACGCCATCCTCCACCACCGGCCCTTCGAAGGCGGCGGTGTAATTGCCGAGGGGCTCGGACACGCCGTAGAACATCAACCCGATCCCCATGCCGGCGGCAAAGAGCATCGAGAACCAAGACATGCGGCTATAGTCCGGCGTTGCATCGGGTCCGCCGAGCCTGACACGCCCGACCGGCAGGAAGATCAGGGCAACGCAGGCAATCACGAAGATATTGCCGGCCAGAAGGAAGAACCAGGCGAGGTTCGAGGTCAGCGTGTCGCGAATGGCGGTGAAGACCGGCCCGAGCGTCGTCTGGAACATCAGCGTCAGGAAGGTGAAGGCGACGATCGTCAGCGCCGAGACGCTGAACACGATGTTGTGGATGTCGAGCTCGAAGACGAAGCGTCGCCGGTAGTTGATGTTGTCCTGGCCGATCTCGTATTCGGTATCGATGATCTGCGTTCTCCCCTCCGGCGCGGGAATGGCTTCGTCTGCGCTCGAAGCGCTCAGGTCCGTCATCATCTGCTCCATTTTCTTCGGCCGGTGCCACGACCTTCGGGTCGTCCGGATAGGGTCGGCGAAAGCCGGGGCACCTCGCACACGCGCGATCGCTGCAGCCTCGCCTTGCCCACGCGGAGCGGGAGGCGGCCGGCATCAGGAGGGCGTAGATGGCGCAGCCGCCTCGCAAGGACAACCCCTTCCGCCACATTTCGGCCGCAAAACGTCAGGCGCTCGACTGGCATCCATTACCCGGCGCTCTATAGTTCTGCACGACTGCAACGCCTGCGAGGATCCTATGGCCGACCTCTCCATGTTCCCGATCACCAGCCGCTGGCCGGCGAAGAACCCGGACATCCTCCAGCTCTATTCGGCACCGACACCGAACGGCGTGAAGGTGTCGATCATGCTGGAGGAGACGGCCCTGCCCTACGAAGCGCACTACATCGACATCGGTCAGGACGAGACCTGGGGTCCGGAATACCTGTCGCTGAACCCGAACGGCAAGATCCCGGCGATCCTCGATCCTGGCGGCCCCAACGGGCAGCCTCTGGCGCTGTTCGAGAGCGGCGCGATCCTGGTCTACCTGGCGGAAAAGACCGGCAAGCTCCTTCCTGCCGATCCAGCCGCACGCTACGAGGCGATCCAGTGGGTGATGTGGCAGATGGGCGGCATGGGACCGATGTTCGGCCAGCTCGGCTTCTTCCACAAGTTCGCCGGCAAGGACTACGAGGACAAGCGCCCGCGCGACCGCTACGCCAAGGAGAGCGCCCGTCTGATCCGGGTACTGGAGACCCGGCTCGGCGGCCGCGACTGGATCATGGGCGACGAGTACACGATCGCCGACATCGCCATGCTGGGCTGGGTTCGCAACCTGATCGGCTTCTATGGCGCTGGCGAACTCGTACAGTACGACGAGTTGAAGCACGTGCCCCGATGGCTGGAGCGAGGTCTCGCGAGACCCGCGGTGGACCGTGGGCTGACCATTCCGGCCAGATCGTAGGGAGGAGACCTCATGCCCATGCCAGTCCTGCCGATGGAGGGTTCCTGCCGCTGCGGTCAGGTACGCATCCGCATCAGCGCGCCGCCGCTTCTGACCATGGCCTGCCACTGCCGTGGCTGCCAGAAGATGAGCGCCAGCGCCTTTTCCTGCAGCGCCGCCATTCCTTCTGAGGGTTTCGAGGTACTCGAGGGCGAACCGGTGATCGGCGGCGTTCATGGCGATGACCTACATCACTATCACTGCCCGCACTGCAAGAGCTGGATGTTCACGAAGGCGACCTTCCTCGATGCCTTCGTCAACATCCGCCCGACTATGCTCGACGACGCCTCATGGTTTTCCCCCTTTGTCGAAACCTACACCAGCGCCAAGCTTCCCTGGGCCACGACCGGCGCCACCCACAGCTTCCCGGAGTTCCCGCCCATGGAAGCCTATGAGGCGCTGACCAAGGAGTTCCTGGCGCGCGCCTGAAAATTTCGCTCCGACGTGTCGGCGCGGCCGCCCCTGAGCCGTCCTTGAAGCACCCGCCCACGCGGGCGAGCAACAGGAGGGTAATGAGATGGACACGACTGTCGAAGCCAATACGCCACAGCAGGAAGCCGAACCGGTAAAGGGCGGTATTGTCGCCTACCTGCAGGTGGACGGAGCAATGAAGGCGGCCGATTTTTACAAGCGCGCTCTAGGTGCCACATTCGCGGGCGCCCATCCGCCGGACGATCAGGGCCGGACCATGCACGTGCATCTCTACATCAACGGTGGTTCGCTGATGCTGTGCGACCCCTACCCCGACTACGGCTATCCGCTCGAAAAACCGCAGGCCTTCACGGTCATGCTGCCGGTCGAGGGCATCGACACCTGGTGGAAGCGTGCCGTGGACGCCGGTATGGAGGTGGTGACGGAGCTCCAGGTGATGTTCTGGGGCGACCGCTACGGCCAGCTGCGCGACCCTTTCGGGGTCCTCTGGGCGATGAACGAGCCCGTGACGTCATAAGTTCGCGCATGTCCGGAAGAGAGGATGGGCGGCGCGTGCCGCCCGCCCTCGTTCACGCTCCTCCTCACCCCTTTGTGAGCGGGAGATGCACTATTCCGGGTCGGCTTTTAACTTCCCGGTAACCCTCACCATCTGTATTAGAGCCTTATCAGAGACGGCTCCGCAGCGACATGCGGGCCATCATCCACGCACGCAAACAGATGGAGGCAAGATGTTCACCCGGACGTGCTGCTTTGCTCTTTCGCTCATGCTCGGATCGGCCGCGGTCGCCAGCGCACAGCCCACCAGGATCAAGCAATTCGATGCCTGGGGCGTCTATTCCTATACCCAGAACGGCCAGAAGAATTGCTACGCGCTGTCGGTTCCCGTGACCAAGCAGCCGGGCAACGTAAATCATGGGGACAACTTCGTGCTGGTTGCGCCGCAGGGCTCGAGCTACGCGCCGCAGGCGATCATGGGCTACACCCTCAATCCGGCGGCCGAGGTCAGGGTACGCGTCGACGACAAGAGCTTTACCATGGCGCCGAAGGACAACGCTGCCTGGGTGAAGAACCAGGCGAATGAGCCGGAAATGGTCAACGCCATGCGGGCCGGTCGCGAACTCGTCATCGAGGCGACCTCGCAGCGTGGCACCAATACCAGCTATGCCTATTCCCTGAAGGGCGTGACCGCGGCGCTGAACGAAGTGCGCAAGTGCAACTGATCGCGGCGAAGCTCGCCTGCACGACATTCGCACCCGCATGATCAGCAGAAGATTCACACGCCATTGCGCGGCCGGTCTCGTTGCAGTCGCCGCCCTGGTGGCCGGCCTGCCGCCGGCAATCGCTGCGGATGCCGGCTCCGGCTTCCGCAGCGGCCGGGAAACCGGCTACGCCGTTCCCCGGTTCGTCTCGCTGAAGGCTGCCAAGGCGCGCATGCGCATCGGTCCGTCCACCGACTATGCGACCAGCTGGCTCTATACGCAGCGAGGTCTGCCGCTGGAAATCACGGAGGAATACGGCAACTGGCGCCGCGTACGCGACTTCGAGGGCGTCAGCGGCTGGATGTCGGGCGCGCTTCTGTCCGGAGACCGGACCGCCATCGTCGGGCCATGGCTCGACGAACCGATCCCGCTCAGGCGATCCGCTTCGTCCGGCGCATCGGTCCGGGCACAGCTCTCCCCCCGGGTGTTGATGCAGGTGAAGACCTGCGACGGCCGCTGGTGCGAGGTCAGCCTGCCCCGCAACAGCGTCGAAGGCTATGTCGACCAGTCGTCGCTCTGGGGCGTTTATCCCGGCGAGCGCATCGAATAGGTGCCGACTGGCGCCGTCATCCTCCGGTCAGCGTCCGCCTGACCGCATCCTTCCAGCCGCGGATCTTCGCCTCCCTTACATCATCGTCCATCTGCGGCTCGAAGCAGCGTTGGCGGGCCCAGCGGCGCGCAAACTCCTTCCTCCCCGGCCAGACGCCTGCCCTTGAACCGGCAAGCCAGGCGGCGCCGAGCGCCGTGGTCTCGAGGATGGTCGGACGATCGACGGGCGCATCGAGCAGATCGGCGAGCCGCTGCATCGTCCAGTCGGAGGCGACCATGCCGCCGTCCACCCGCAGCACCGTCTGCCGGCCATCGCTCTGCCAGTCCTTGTGCATTGCATCGAGGAGGTCGCGGGTCTGGTAGCAGACAGCCTCCAGCGCAGCCCGCGACAGTTCCGCCGGCCCCGTATTGCGGGTCAGCCCGAAGATCGCGCCGCGCGCCTCGGCGTCCCAATGGGGGGCGCCGAGGCCGGTAAAGGCCGGCACAAGATAGACGGCCTGCTCCGGATCGGCACTGTCGGCCAGTTGCCCGGTCTGTTCCGCCTTGCGGATGATCCCGAGCCCGTCGCGCAGCCATTGCACGGCGGCGCCGGCGATGAAGATCGAGCCTTCCAGCGCATAGGTGGTCTCGCCATCCAGGCGATAGGCGATGGTCGTCAGCAGGCGGTTCTTCGACGGCACGATCTCGGAGCCTGTGTTCAGCACCGCAAAGCAGCCGGTCCCATAGGTGGACTTGATCATGCCGGGCTCGAAGCAGGCCTGGCCCATCGTCGCCGCCTGCTGGTCGCCGGCAACCCCGAGGATCGGGATTGCTGCGCCGAACAGCCGCTCGTCGGTCACCCCGAAATCATCGGCGCAATCCTTTACTTCCGGCAGCATGGCGGCGGGAATGTCCAGGATGTCGAGAAGGTCATCGTCCCAGCGGTTCTGTGCGATGTTGTAGATCAGCGTGCGGGAGGCATTGGTGGCGTCGGTGACAAAACTCCGGCCACCGGTGAGCCGCCAGATGAGGTAGGTGTCGATGGTTCCGAAGCAGAGGTCGCCATTCGCCGCCCGCGGCCTGGCGCCCTCGACGTTCTTGAGCAGCCAGGAGAGCTTCGTACCGGAAAAATAGGGATCGAGCAGCAGGCCGGTCTTTTCGGTGAAGAGGGTCTCCAGCCCCTCCCCCTTCATCCGCTCGCAGTCGCCCGCGGTGCGTCGGTCCTGCCAGACGATGGCATTGTGGATCGCCTGGCCCGTCTCGCGCTCCCAGACCACGACCGTCTCGCGCTGGTTGGTGATACCGATCGCGGCAATGTCGGAGGCCCGGATGCCGGCCTTGCGGATCGCCTGGCGGATCGTCAGCACCACGCTCCCCCAGATTTCCTCGGGGTCATGTTCGACCCAGCCGGATTTCGGGAAGATCTGCGTGAACTCCTTCTGGCCGACCCCGGCGATCTTCATGTTCTCGTCGAAAACGATCGCGCGACTGGACGTCGTTCCCTGGTCGATCGCCAGCACATAACCAGCCATAGGGCCCTCCTCATGCTCCTCATTCCTGGCCAAGGTTTGAGCAGATGCGCAGAAGGGCTGTCAACGGGTTGCAGGTTGCCGCCTCAATCGCGCCAGAAGACAGGCACCAGGAGCACCAGCACGGTCAACACCTCCAGGCGTCCCAGCAGCATGAGAGCCGACATGACGTTGAGGGCGGGATCGCTGATGGTGGAAAAATTGCCGGCGGGGCCGATGATCGTGCCTATCCCCGGCCCGACGTTGGAGAGCGAGGTGATCGAACCGGAGAGCGCGGTTGCCACATCGTAACCAAGCGCCCCGAGGGCGATCGCACCCAGAGCCCAGAGAAGCATGTATAGGGCGAGGAACAGGAAGATGCTCCGCTGAACCTCCGGCTCCACGGTTTGGCGGCCGTAGCGGACGATGGCGATCGAGCTGGGATAGATCAGCCGCTGAAGGCCTGCCCGCACCACGCCGTACAGGACGACAAAGCGATAGGCCTTGATGCCGCCCGCCGTCGACCCTGTGCAGCCGCCGATGAAGGTCGCGAAGAAAGCGACAGTCACTGCAAACGGTCCCCACAGCGTATAGTCCTGGCTGGCAAATCCGGTGGTCGACAGAAGCGAACTGATGTTGAAGAAGGCGTGCGTCAGCGCCTGCCCGATTTCCACGTCGCTGGTGAGGTGGTGATGGATGCCGACGAGCGTGGACAGCACCGTCAGATAGCCAAGGAAGGCGAGGATCTGCGGATCGCGCAGCACGGAGATCCGCTTGCGCAGCGCAAGCAGGATCATCACCGAGAAAGGCAGGCTGCTGATCGTCATGAAGAAGGTTGCCACCCAAAGAAGCGGGAGGCTCTGGAAATAGCCGAACGAAGCGTCGTGGGTCGAGTAACCGCCGGTCGCGACGGTGGTGAAGGCGTGATTGACGGCGTCGAAAACGCTCATGCCGGCCCAGGCATAGCCAATCGCGCAGGCGAGCGTGATGCCGAAATAGATTGCCATGAAGGCGCGCGTGAAGCTGGCAAGACGCGAGAACGTCTTCTCGCTGGTGTCTGAGGATTCGAGCTTGAAGAAGGACAATCCGCCGACGCGCAGGTCCGGCAGGATGAAAAGCCCAAGCCCGACAATGCCGATGCCCCCAAGCCAGACGATCAGAGAACGCCAGAGCAGCAGGCCGGGCGGAAGATTGTCCAGCCCCACGAGCACCGTTCCTCCGGTCGTGGTGATGCCGGAGACCGATTCGAAGACAGCCTGCGCCAGCGTCAGGTCGTAGCTCGACAGGTAGAAGGGAATGGCGCCGACGATGGTGAAGGTCGTCCACATTACATTGACGAGCAGGAAGCCGAAACGTCGGGTGAAGACGGGCGGCGGGCCGCTCGTGGCAACGGCCGCAAGCGTGAAGATGCCGCCGCAGAGAATTCCCGACATCGCGAACACCTGCCAGTCCGGATGGCCGACATAGAGATCGGCCATGGCGGGCACGAACATGGCAGCGGACAGATAGAGGCCGCACAATGCTGAAATGTGAAGGACGGAGCGAAAGAGGGTCGCGTTCAAGGTATGGCCGTTCGATCCGCCGCCGGACGAGCCGGACGGCCTGCCGGGCGCAGGTGCAATTGGCGCCTCTCTAGCATGAGTCCGGGCCGCTCCAATAGCCCGGCATCAAAGCGGATGGGAGCAAGCGGTCCCAGCACTTGGAACAAAAGTCGTCGTCAGCCGTAACTGTCGTGTCCGACCCACTCGCATCGAGGCGCCGAGATGACCACCACCTATACCACCACCACGACCGGAAGGGCCGGATTTCCGCTACGGACCTTCTTCGTGCCCTTTCCCTTCGTCTGCTTCACGCTCGCACTGGTAACCGACATCGCCTACTGGCGAACCTCGTTCCTGATGTGGAGCAACTTCTCGTCCTGGCTTCTCTTCTTCGGCCTGGTCGTCGGCGCCGTTGGTCTGCTGGCCGGGCTCGTCGACATGCTGCGCCGCTCGACGCGCGTCCTGGGGCCCGGTTGGGCAGCCGCCATCGGCTATGCCCTGATGCTCGCCGTGGCCGTCGTCAACAGCTTCGTCCATGCAGGCGACGGCTGGACCGCAGTCGTGCCGAACGGCCTCATCCTTTCCGTCGTCACCGTCGTACTGGCGGTCCTGACCGTGATCCTTGCCGCCCGCCGACGGTCCCGCGTGATCTGGAGTGTCGAACGATGACTTTTATGACCAGAACCTCCACCCTCGCCACAGTCTCGCTCCTGGCGCTCGCCCTTGCCGGCTGCAGCGACCAGAACGGCGATTTCGACGTCACCCAGCAGATCGGACCCGACCCGGTGCTGCCGGAGCCGTCGACCGAGCTCCTCCCGGACCTGAAGGTGGCCGAAGTGGTCGGCTGGCAGGACGGCGAGACCCCCACGGTGCCCGAAGGGCTGACGATCTCCGCCTACGCCACCGATCTTGCCAATCCGCGCACCGTGCACACGCTGCCGAACGGCGATGTCCTCGTGGTGCAGGGCAAGGCACCGGAAGGCAAGCCGACGGAGCGACCCAAGGACCTCGTGCGCGACTGGATCATGTCGATGGCCCGCGGCGGAGGCGGAGGCGCGCAGAAGGAGAGCAACCTCATCACCCTGCTGCGCGATACCAACCGAGACGGCGAGGTGGATGAGCGACACGACCTGTTGACCAAGCTGAACTCGCCCTTCGGCGTCGCCTGGGCCGACGACACGTTGTATGTGGCCGCCGCGGACGCCATCCTCGCCTATCCCTACCGGCTCGGCGAGACGACGGTTGGCGGCGAGCCCGACGTTCTCGCCCCGCTTCCCGGCGGGCCGATCAACCACCATTGGACGAAGGACCTGGCACTCAGCCCGGATGGTCGCTTCCTCTACGCCTCGGCTGGCTCCAATTCGAATGCCGGCGAGCGCGGGCTGGAGGCGGAAAAGGGCCGCGCCGCAATCTGGCAGGTCGATCGGGAAACCGGTGCCTCGCGCATCTTTGCCTCGGGGCTGCGCAACCCCAACGGCCTCACCTTCCATCCCGAGACCGGGGAACTCTGGGCCGTCATCAACGAGCGCGACGAACTCGGCCCGAACCTTGTTCCCGACTACATGACCTCCGTGCAGGAAGACGGCTTCTACGGCTGGCCCTGGAGCTATTTCGGCGACCACGTGGACGAACGCGTGCATCCGCCGCGGCCGGACCTGGTCGAAAAGGCGATCAAGCCCGACTATGCCCTGTCGAGCCATGTGGCCGCCCTCGGCATGACCTTCACCAACGGATCGGCCATGCCGGAGCCCTATGCCAACGGCGCCTTCGTGGGCGAGCACGGCAGCTGGAACCGCAGCGCCTTCAACGGCTACAAGGTCATCTACATCCCCTTCGAGAACGGCAAGCCGTCCGGCATGGCGCAGGACGTGGTGACCGGCTTCCTCGACGGCGACAATGCCCGCGGCCGCCCGGTCGGTGTCGGGATCGACGGTACGGGAGCACTGCTCGTCGCCGATGATTCCGGCAACACGGTCTGGCGCGTTGCACCGGCCGACGGCACGACTATTCCGGAGCCGATCGCGACGGACCAGCCCCTGCAGGGTGCAGCGGGCGGCGCTGCCCCGGCCGGAGCCGGCACGGCCGCGCCCTCTCCGGCGACAGAACCGGGCACCGCTGAGGGCACGGCACCCGCAGCCGCTCCGCCTGCATCAGTTCCGGACACGCCGCCTGCGGAAACCCCGGGCGTCGTTCCGGCGGAGCCTGCGAACCCCGAAACCCCGCCGGCCGGTGAAGCTCCTGAAGCCGCACCAGGTGGCGAGCGCCCGGCGCCGCCGCAGACGGACGTGCCGGCGACCGAACCCGAAGCTGCCGTCCAGCCGGGCGGCTGACCGAGCCCCTTCCTTTCGGCTGCCTTCTCCCCGGCGGCCGGCATGTCGCTCGCCGCCGCCGATGGACTGGCGGCGAGCGACATGGCATCGTCCCGGCGAAGCGAACGAGGGGAAACATGAAAGTCACCGTTTTCAGCACCAAGCCCTACGACCGCCTGTTCCTCGATCGCGCCGCCGCACGCGGGATCGAGCTTCGCTATTCGGAATCGCGCCTCTCGCTGGACACGGCAGCGCTGGCCGAGGGCTCGGAAGCCGTCTGCGCCTTCGTCAACGACGAACTCTCCCGCCCGGTGATAGAGCGGCTGGCGCAGCTTGGCGTGCGGCTGGTCGCCCTGCGCAGCGCCGGCTTCAACAATGTCGATCTCGAAGCGGCCGCCGAGATCGGCATCGCCGTCGCCCGCGTTCCCGCCTATTCGCCGCATGCGGTGGCTGAACACACGATGGCGATCATCCTGTCGCTCAACCGCAAGATCCATCGCGCCTATAACCGCGTCCGTGAAGGCAACTTCGCGCTGGATGGCCTGCTCGGTTTCGACCTCAACGGCAAGACGATGGGCATTGTCGGAACCGGCAAGATCGGCGCGGTCCTGGCGAAGATCGCCGCAGGCTTCGGCTGCAGGCTGCTCGGCCATGATGTCCGGCCGAACCCGGAATGCGAGGCGCTCGGCATGCATTACGTGGAGCGGGAGGAACTCTTCCGGCAGTCCGACATCCTCAGCCTGAACTGCCCGCTGACGCCTGAAACCCGTCACATGATCAGCGCTGAAACCCTGCCGCTCCTGAAGCCGGGGGTTATGCTCATCAACACCAGCCGCGGCGCGGTGATCGATGCCCATGCGGCAATCGCGGGCCTCAAGGACGGCACCATCGGCAGCCTCGGCCTCGACGTCTACGAGGAAGAGGCAGACCTCTTCTTCGAGGACCTGTCGAACGAGGTTCTGCGCGATGACGTCTTCGCCCGTCTCCTGACTTTTCCCAACGTGCTGATCACCGGCCACCAGGCCTTCTTCACCCGCGAGGCACTCGACGCAATTGCCGAGACGACCATCGGCAACATCGTGAGCTTCCGCGACAGCGGCACGCCCCTGCATGCCGTGACAGTGGACTATCTCGCCGCGAAGACCTGAGACGGCGGTTGTGGCACCCGCGCGAACGACGCCGGTGAGGACGAGCCAATGGCTTGGCGCCGGAATATTTCCACCGAGCCCTGTTGACCTGCTGGGCGGGCGCTCCACCTGACGCGCACCAACCGAAGAACGGCGCGCCAAGCTGATAAGTCCCTGTTAACCCTGCTTGATCGAGGCCTGATCCGGTCGCAACCAATCGCCGTAAATGGCATTGAACACGGTCGCCGATGCAGGCGATGTCTCGAAAAAATGTTCCTTCGCAGGCACAAGAACTTCGTTAATCACCCGTCAATGACTCACTATTAGATCTTGCAGTGCGGGCCGAGGACCCGGAGGCGGATGATTGTCCGCAACCTGCCGCCCGCAGCGGGAGACTACCAGCGTATATCCGCGTGCCGCCACCTGATGAGCCGTCGGGACGCCTTCAAAGCAACCATGACGCCTGTCGCCGACGCGACAGCGGCGATCAAGCACGGCCGCAACAACGGCCAGAGGAGAGGTTTATGGGAATACCGTTCATGAACAACCGCGACGCCGAAGCGGTGCTGGAGGCTGTCGCCCGCTCGCAGGCAATCATCGAATTCGACCTGACAGGACGCATCCTGACTGCCAACGAGAACTTCTGCAAGGCGCTCGGCTACGAGCTTTCCGAGATCATCGGCCAGCACCATCGGCTGTTCGTCGACCCCGCCGAAGCATCAAGCTCTGATTACAAGGCGTTCTGGGATCGTCTCGCCCAAGGCCATTTCGACCGGCGCCAGTACCGCCGCATCGCCAAGGGCGGACGCGAGATCTGGATCGAGGCCTCCTACAATCCGGTCTTCCGGCGAGGCAAGCCGGTCAAGGTCGTCAAGTTCGCGACCGACATCACCGAGAGCAAGCTGAGGAGCACCGAAGATGCGGGAAAGCTGGCCGCACTCTCGCGCGCCCAGGCAGTAATCGAGTTCACGCCGAGCGGAGACATCCTCACCGCCAACGAGAACTTCCTGAAGACGCTAGGCTACCAGCTCTCCGAAATCGTCGGCAAGCATCACGCCATGTTCTGCGAACCGGACTACGTCCGCACCGACGACTACCAGCGCTTCTGGGAGCGGCTGCGCGACGGCGAGTTTTTTCCGAGGAATTCACCCGCATTGGCCGCGCCGGCAACAAGATCTACATCCAGGCCTCCTACAATCCGATCGTCGGCCCCGACGGCAAGGTCATCAAGGTGGTGAAGTTTGCAACCGACGTCACCGGCCGGGTGGAAAACGTAGTGACGCTCGGCAAGGGCCTGCAATCGCTGGCGTCGGGCGATCTCTGTTGCGACATCCCCCGCGCCTTCATCCCGAGCCTGGAGCAGCTTCGCGTCGACTTCAACCAGACAGCGGCCCGCCTGCGGGAGGCGATGCGCGGTATCCGCGAGAACGCCAAGGCAATCGCAGCCGGGTCGGGTGAAATGAAGTCAGCAGCCGACGACCTGTCGCGCCGCACGGAGCAGCAAGCCGCCTCCGTCGAGGAGACGGCGGCAGCTCTGGAGGAGATTACCCAGACGGTTGCCGATTCCAGCCGCCGCGCGGACGAAGCCGGCAAGCTCGTGATCGATGCACGGCAGAATGCGGAACGTTCCGGCGAGATCGTCGGCAAGGCGATCAACGCCATGGGCGCGATCGAGAAGTCCTCGAAGGAGATCACCAACATCATCGGCGTGATCGACGATATCGCCTTCCAGACGAACCTGCTTGCCCTGAACGCTGGCGTCGAGGCCGCCCGCGCCGGAGAAGCCGGCAAGGGCTTCGCAGTGGTTGCGCAGGAGGTGCGTGAACTCGCCCAGCGTTCGGCCACCGCCGCCAAGGAGATCAAGGCGCTGATCAGCCAGTCCGGCGAACAGGTCAAGACCGGCGTCGGACTGGTCGGTGAGACTGGTGAAGCGCTTGCGCGGATCGTCGAGCAGGTCAAGGAGATCAACGTCAACGTCGCGGCGATCGTAGAGGGTGCACGCGAACAGGCCGTCGGGCTGCGGGAGATCAACGTCGCCGTCAACACCATGGACCAGGGCACGCAGCAGAATGCCGCCATGGTCGAGCAGTCGAACGCGGCGAGCCACAGCCTCGCGAGCGAAGCCCAGGCGCTGTTCCAGTTGCTCGCGCAGTTCCGCGTCGAGGCCGGCGAACCGGCCGCGGCCACACCTGCACAGGACAATCATCGTGCCGCTGCCGCCTCTCCTGTGCACCAGCTGACGCAGAGAATCGGACGGGGCATGGGCGCAAGCGCCGCGGCAGCCGCCCATCAGTGGCAAGACTTCTAGCGCCTGCCACTCCCGCGCCTCATTCACCATCGAGCTACAGGCTGCGTCCCGTGCAACACGGGGCGCAGCCGTCTGGTCAGGCGAAGTTGACCGTCTTCACCTCCACATAGTTGTCGAGCCCTTCGATACCGCCCTCGCGGCCAAGACCGGACTGCTTGACGCCGCCAAAGGGCATGGTGATGTCAACGATATTGCCGTTGATCGACAGATGCCCCGACTGGATGCGGCGCGCCACCCGATAGGCCCGTTCCGGATCGGCCGAATAGATCGCACCGTTCAGCCCGTAGATGCTGTCGTTGGCCTTGGCGATCGCATCCTCCTCGTCCGTATAGGTGATGATCGAGACGACGGGGCCGAAGATTTCCTCCTGGGCGATCGTCATCTCCGGCGTCACGTCGGTGAACACCGTCGGCTGGACGAAATAGCCCTTCTCCAGCCCCTCCGGCCGTCCGCCGCCGCAGGCGAGTTTCGCCCCTTCCCTGCGGCCGGTCTCGATATAATCCATTACGCGGTCGAGCTGGCGGCCAAGCGCGAGCGGGCCCATGTGCACGCTCGGGTCGGACGGGTCACCGACCTTGATGTTGCCGACGGCGCCGACATAGAGGTCGGTAAATTCCTGTGCCCGGCTTTCCGGCACGAGGATGCGGGTCAACGCGAAGCAGACCTGCCCGGTGATCGGCATGGTGTAGACCATCAGGCTCGGCAGTGCCGCCGTGAAATCGGCATCGTCGAGCAGGATGGCGGCGGACTTGCCTCCGAGTTCGAGGCTGACGCGGGTCAGTCTCTCGGCGCAGGCGGCAGCGATGTGACGTCCCGCAGGCGTCGAGCCCGTGAAGGCTACCTTGTCGATGGCCGGATGGCGGATCAGATGGTCGCCGACCTCCCGTCCTGCCGGGACGAGGTTGAACACGCCAGGCGGCAGCCCGGCGGCTTCGATCGCCTCCGCCAGGATATAGGCTTCGAGCGGCGTTTCCGGGGACGGCTTGGCGACGAACGTGCAGCCGGCCGCGAGCCCGGCGGCGATCTTGTAGCTCAGGAGCACCATGGGCGCGTTCCAGGGGGTGATCGCCGCGCAGACGCCGACCGGCTCCTTGACGATCCGGGTCCTGCCGCCGCCGGGTCGTGTGCGCTCCTCCTCGAAGGCATAGGCATTGCCGTCGATGAGATCGGCGTAGAAATCGAAAAGCTGCGCGTTCTGGCCGACCAGCTTGGAGGTTATCATGATCGGCGCGCCGACCTGTACCGTCCAGGCACGAGCGATCTCGTCCAGCCGGCCCCTCAGGTGCTCCGCCACCTTTCGCAGATAGCCCGCGCGCTCACGCGGCGACATCCGTGGCCAAGGTCCCTTGTCGAACGCCTCGCGGGCGGCCGCGATCGCAAGATGGACATCCTCCACCGAGGCCTCCGGATAGCGCAGGATGGTTTCTTCAGTGACCGGCGAGACCACGTCGAGCGTGGCCGACGAGCGGGGTGCGACCCACTCGCCGCCGATAAAGAATTTGTCCGGGGCGCGAAAGGCCGTTCCGGGCGTAGCCATGACATTCATGCGTGCTCCTCCTCTGGCAGACACTGAAGTTCCGGCACCGAAAACGTCTCCTCCCGTTCCCCGATAGCCGGATACCGGAGGCCTCTCCGCCTCCCGCATGTATTCATCCTGCTCTCGGTGACACCGTCACGCAATGGGAAAAGCGTTTCATATTTGCGTGACGGCGCGCGGGTTGACGCCCAGGATGTATACAGTTGGAGGAAGGGAACAGGCGAAGGTCAGGCCGGCTTGGCGAGGAGTCCGGTTGCCAGAGCACGGAACGCCTCGATGGCCTTTGCCAACACATCGCGCGGTTCATCGGACGCGGCAACCCAGAGCGCGGCATTCAGCGCTGCCCCATTGATCAGGCGGGCCGCAGCCTCCGGATCCACCGGTTTCACCACGTCCTCGGCGATCAGGCGCTCTAGGGTGATTATCGTCACCTCCAGGCACTTGTTCTGGCTGTCCCAGCGCGAGGGATCCCCGAGAACCGCAGGTCCGTCCAGCAGCACGATGCGCTGCACTTCCGGCTCGAGCGCCATCTCGATATAGGCGGCGCCCTCCGCCAACAGGGCCTCCCAGCCGTCACCTGCCTTTGCGGCAATCTCCTGCGCCCGCGCGGCCATCTCCGCGTCGATCTGGTTGACGACGGCCGCGAGCAGCCCCCGCTTGTCCCCGAAATTGTGGTAGAGCGCCCCGCGCGTGAGGCCCGCTTGCGCGGTCAGCTCGTCCATCGATGCGGCAGCATAGCCCTGCTCGGCGAAGGCCTTTCGTGCGGCAGCGATCAGCCGTGCACGGTTCTCCTCCATCGTCTGCGCGCGCTTGTTCGCCAAGGCTGCCCTACAATCTCACATACGAGGCGTATTTGAGTTGACATACGCCACGTATATTTCTATTTCACATACGAACCGTATACCAGCGTGCGTGGCCGGAGTGAAGGCCGCGCTCGGCCGTTTTCAACACCATCAAGAAAGGAGCCGGGGATGACCCAGCGCCAGGCAATCTTTCCGACCGACAGGCACGCGCTCTATGATGCGCACCGCTATTCCGCCGCCATTCGCTCCGGCGACCTCCTGTTCGTCTCCGGCCAGGTCGGCAGCCGCGAGGACGGGAGCCCTGAGCCGGACTTCAAGACGTAGGTCGAGCGCGCCTTTGCCAATCTGTCGGCGGTCCTCGAGGCAGCCGGCTGCAGCTTCGACGACATTATCGACGTCACGAGCTTCCACACCGATCCGGAGAACCAGTTCGAGACGATCATGGCCGTGAAGAACGAGGCCTTCCCCGCAGCCCCCTACCCCAACTGGACAGCGGTCGGCGTCAACTGGCTGGCGGGTTTCGACTTCGAGATCAAGGTGATCGCCCGCATCCCTCAGCAGCCCTGATCGGCAGCCTCAGGGCCCCGGCAGGCAGTGCTTTGCGACATCCTGCGCCGCGTAAGCCGCGGCCCGGCTCCATGCCTCGTCCGTATCGCCCCGGTAGCTGAGAAAGCGATCGCAGGTCGGCCTGTTGGTATCAAGGTCGATGACCGCGAACTTCACGCCGCCGACCAGGGTGCTCATCTTGCGCACCTGACCAATGAGCAGATGGCTCGCCCCGGCCTCTACCGCCTGCCTGGAGAGCGCTTCGACGCCGGCGCTTCCGACAGTGCATTTGTCCACGCAATCCAGCGGAACTGTCCTGAGGTTCTTCTCGACCGCAAGGCTGTCGAGGATGGTCCGGTCCAGCGCCTGAAGGCGACGGTCGTGCTCGGCGGTCTGATCCCGCGTTTCGCCCGAGGTGTCGACGAAGTCGAAGCCGGCCATCGCCACGGTGACCGGCTCGGCAGCCTCGGCCGAAATGCCGGTCGGGGCCATCGCCACCAGCGCGGCGACCGTGACCGATCGGCCTATGACGGAAAGGGTGTGGAATACTGCATTCGATGCCTGTCCCATGTCAGCCATCTCCTTCTCCCGCGCTGACGATAGCATCTGCGAGCATCGGCGCCAACAATCGGCAAGAGGCGTCTGGCCGTCATTGCCAGCACCGGGCATTTGCGCATAACCTCGCCAAATCAGTGCAGTGCACAACAGCCACGGATTGGGAGGTCGGGCATGTCCAGAACAGTCGTCGTCACCGGTTCCACCAGCGGGATCGGACTCGGCATCGCGAAGGCCTTTGCGGCCGAGGGCTGTCACGTCGTCATCAACGGCTTCGGAAACCCCGACGAGATCGAGGCCGCGCGGCGCGAGATGGAAGTACTTGGCGGCGGCCGGGTCATCTACCACGGTGCCGACATGACGAAGCCGGAGGAGATCGCCGACCTGATCGGCACCGCAAAGGAGACCTTTGGCTCGGTCGACGTACTCGTCAACAATGCCGGCATCCAGCATGTCGCCAAGATCGAGGACTTCCCGACGGAGAAGTGGGACCAGATCATCGCCATCAACCTCACGAGCTCCTTCCACACCATGCGCGCGGCAATCCCGCTGATGAAGGAAAAGGGCAAGGGCCGGATCATCAACGTCGCCTCCGCCCACGCGCTCACAGCTTCACCCTTCAAATCCGCCTATGTCGCGGCAAAACATGGTATTTTAGGACTCACGAAGACAGCTGCCTTGGAACTTGCCGAATTCGGGATTACGGTCAACGCGATCTGCCCCGGCTACGTGCTGACACCGCTGGTCGAGAAGCAGATCCCGGACACCGCCCGTGAGCGCGGCATTTCGGAAGAGCAGGTGAAGACGGACGTGATGCTGAGGCTGCAGGCGACGAAGGAGTTCGTGTCGATCGAGGAAGTGGCCGCGACGGCCGTCTTCCTGGCGAGCGACGCGGCACGGCAGATCACCGGCACCCATATTTCGATCGATGGCGGCTGGACCGCCCAATAAAGAGAACAATGGCATGACAGATGCGATCCGCTTCATCCTCAACGGCGAAGACGTGAGCCTGGGCGATTTCGGCCCGACCGAAACGCTCCTCGACTACCTTCGGCTGAGGCGCCGGCTGACCGGCACGAAGGAAGGCTGCGCCGAGGGCGACTGCGGCGCCTGCACGGTGCTGGTGGGCCGGCTGATCGACGGTATCCTGCGCTATGAGACGGTGAACGCCTGCATCCGCTTCCTCGGCTCGCTGCACGGAACCCATGTGGTGACCGTGGAGCATCTGGCCGCCAAAGATGGGACGCTTCATCCGGTGCAGCAGGCGATGGTCGACCAGCACGGATCGCAATGCGGCTTCTGCACGCCGGGCTTCGTCATGTCGCTCTATGGCCTTTGGCTCTCCAACGACGCGCCATCGCGGGCCGAGATCGAGAGTGCGCTGCAAGGAAACCTCTGTCGCTGCACCGGCTACGAGCCGATCGTGAAGGCGGCCGAACAGGTGGCGGCGGAGCGGCCGAGTTCCCTCTTCGACCCGCTGGAGCGTGACCGCACGGAGATTTCCGCAAGGCTCTGGGAGTTTCGCGCCCATCCCGAGACCATCATTGTCGAGAAGGACGGCGCCCGTTCTGTCATCCCGGCGAACCTCCAGGCCTTCGCAGACTTCATCGCGGACGAGCCGAAGGCGACGATCGTCGCCGGCTCCACCGACGTCGGGCTCTGGGTGACGAAGCAGATGCGCCTGCTCGACCCCGTCGTCTTCATCAATCACCTGACGGAACTGCAGTCGATCAGCGCCGATGAGAAGGGCATTACCATCGGCGCCGGTGTCACCTATACGCAGTCCTTCGAGGTATTGTCGGAAGAAACCCCTCAGATGGCACGGCTGATCGACCGGATCGGCGGCGGCCAGGTGCGCAACATGGGCACGATCGGCGGCAATATCGCCAACGGCTCGCCGATTGGCGACACGCCGCCTCCCCTGATTGCGCTCGGCGCTGAACTCACCCTGCGCTCCCACAGCGGCAAGCGGACCATGCCACTGGAGGATTACTTCCTCGCCTACGGCAAGCAGGATCGCATGGCCGGCGAGTTCGTCGAGAAGGTCTTCGTGCCGCGCCCGCGGGAAGACGCCTATTTTGCCGTCTACAAGATCTCCAAGCGGCGCGACGAGGACATTTCCGCCCTGTGCGGCGCCTTCCATGTCGAGCTCGATATGGAAGGTCGCGTGGCAAGCGCCCGCATCTCCTTCGGCGGCATGGCGGCGACGCCGAAGCGGGCGCGCCATGTGGAAGAAGCGCTGACGGGGCAGGACTGGAACTGGGCGACGGTTTCCGCCGTTCGCGAACTTTTCGACCAGGACTACCAGCCGCTCACCGACTGGCGGGCGACGGCCGAGTACCGGTCGCTGACGGCCAAGAACCTGCTGACCCGCTTCTTCCTGGAAACCGCCGGCGCGCCGACCGAGCTTCAGCGGCACGAACTGGAGGAGGCGTAGGATGGACAAGACGACTTTCGAAACGAAGAACGCCATCAACGGCCCCATGCACGCGTCGCTCCGGCACGATTCGGCGCATAAGCATGTAACTGGAACCGCCGAATATATCGACGATATTCGCGAGCCTGCAGATACGCTGCATGCAGCCCTCGGCATGGCGGACCGGGCCCATGCGGAGATCCTGTCGGTCAACCTCGATGCGGTGAAGGCAGCCCCCGGCGTCGTCTGGGTGATGACGGCCGATGACATTCCGGGCTTCAACGACGTCGGCTCCACCGGCCAGCACGACGAGCCGCTGCTGGCAACGAACAAGGTCGAATTCCACGGCCAGCCGATCTTCGCGGTGATCGCCGAGACGCGCGACCAGGCCCGTCGGGCCGCACGGCTGGCGAAGATCGAATACCGCGACCTGCCGCACTGGACCGATATCGAAGGCGCGGTCACCAACTGCGCACCTCTGGTCGTCAAGCCGATGACGCTGCAGCGCGGCGAGCCGGAGGCGGAGATCGGCAAGGCGCCGCGCCGCCTGCAGGGCCGCATGGAGATCGGCGGCCAGGAGCACTTCTACCTGGAGGGCCAGATCGCCATGGCCATTCCCGGCGAGGATGACGACGTCACCGTCTGGTCCTCCACCCAGCATCCGAGCGAGGTGCAGCACATGGTGGCGCATGTGCTGGGCATCCCGAACCATGCCGTGACGATCAACACGCGGCGCATGGGCGGCGGCTTCGGCGGCAAGGAGACCCAGGGCAACCACTTCGCGTGCCTTGCGGCGGTGGCCGCCAAGAGGCTTGGCTGTGCGGTAAAATTTCGCCCGGACCGCGACGAGGACATGGCCGTCACCGGCAAGCGCCACGATTTCCGCGTCGACTACGACGTCGCCTTCGACGACGACGGCCGCATCCATGCCGTCGATGCCACCTATGCCGCCCGCTGCGGCTGGTGCGCCGACCTGTCCGGGCCGGTCACCGACCGGGCGCTTTTCCATGCGGATTCGAGCTACTTCTATCCGCACGTCCACCTCACCTCGCAGCCGCTGAAGACCCATACCGTCTCCAACACCGCCTTCCGCGGCTTCGGCGGGCCGCAGGGCATGCTAGGTGCCGAGCGCATCATCGAGGAGATCGCCTATACTGTCGGCAAGGACCCGCTGGAGATCCGCAAGCTGAACTTCTACGGCCAGCCGGGATCCGGGCGCACACTGACGCCCTATCACCAGGAGGTGGAGGACAATGTGATCGCCCGCGTGGTGGAGGAGCTGGAGCGCTCCTCCGATTACCAGGCGCGGCGCCACGCGACCATCGCGTTCAACGAGAACAGCCCCGTCATCCGCAAGGGCATTGCGCTGACGCCGGTGAAGTTCGGGATTTCCTTCACCATGACCGCCTACAACCAGGCCGGCGCGCTGGTGCATATCTACCAGGACGGCTCGATCCATCTGAACCACGGTGGCACCGAGATGGGCCAGGGCCTCTACGTCAAGGTGGCGCAGGTGGTGGCCGATACCTTCAACGTCGACATCGAGCGGGTGAAGATCACCGCCACGACAACCGCCAAGGTGCCGAATACCTCGGCAACGGCGGCCTCCTCCGGCTCCGACCTCAACGGCATGGCGGCCTATGACGCCGCGCGCCAGATCAAGGAACGGCTGATCGACTTCGCCATGCGGCAATGGGATGTGCCGCACGAGGAGGTGGAATTCCTGCCGAACCGGGTCCGCGTGGGGGCGGAAGTGGTGCCTTTCGACACGCTGGTACGCGCTGCCTATTACGACCGGGTGCAACTCTCCGCCGCCGGCTTCTACAAGACGCCGAAGATCCACTGGGATCGCGAGGCGGGCCGCGGACGGCCCTTCTACTACTACGCCTATGGCGCAGCCTGCTCGGAAGTCTCGATCGACACCCTGACGGGCGAATACATGGTGGATCGCACCGATATCCTCCACGACGTCGGCAGGTCGCTTAATCCGGCGATCGACATCGGCCAGATCGAGGGCGGCTTCGTGCAGGGCATGGGCTGGCTGACGACGGAGGAGTTGTGGTGGGACGACAAGGGACGGCTCCGCACCCATGCACCCTCCACCTATAAGATTCCGCTCGCCTCCGACCGACCGAAGGTCTTCAACGTGAAGCTCGCGGAATGGTCCGAGAATGCCGAACCGACCATCGGCCGGTCCAAGGCCGTCGGAGAACCGCCCTTCATGCTGGCGATCTCGGTTCTGGAGGCAATCTCGATGGCGGTCGCCAGTATCGCTGATTACCGGGAGTGCCCTCGCCTCGACGCACCGGCAACGCCGGAACGGGTGCTGATGGCGGTGGAACGGCTGAAGGCGATGTGACCCTAGCGACGCGCCTTGCGCCATCCGGCGCGGCGCGCCTCCTCTTCCGAGCAGAACCAGCGCTCGCCGTGCTCGTAGCTGATCCTGGTAGCGGCGTAATATTCCTGCCCGGGGACGTGATAGATGCGCTCGCCGGAGTTGATGGAGATGTTGCCCTTGATCGTACAATCCGAGTCATAGGTTGCGCGGGGTAACAACGTATAGCCGCCGGCGCCGACAAAGGCGGCGACCGATGCAAGAACCACAACTCCGGTAAACTGGCTCATGCGCCAAGTCTACGGCCAGCAGCTTTTCACTTCGTTATTCTTTTTCGCGGGATTTTAATGAGAAGTTGCCGCCCGTCCGCCTTTGGATCGGCTGCTATGAGCTCCTCACGGGGCATCCTCCACCGGCATCCGGAACGTGAACCTCGTCTCCGTTTCGTCGGAATGCACGTCCAGTTGCCCGCCATGCGCTGCGGCGATCTGTGACGCGATATAGAGGCCAAGCCCGAGACCCTGCAGGCTTGAACTGCCCTCGCCGCGCTTGAACGGCTGGAACAGCTTCTGCAAGGATTGCTCGGGGATTGGAGAACCGGAATTGGCGACCGACAGGCGCAGCTCCCCATCGGCAATTATAGCATCGACGCGGATCGGGTGACCCGGGGAGCCGTGGGTGACGGCATTGCCGAGGAGGTTGGAGAACATCTGGGCGATCCGCTGGTGATCGACCGGAACCACGCCGGACAGCTGAAAGTTCGCCTCGATACTCCGCTCGGGATGCCCTGAGAGTATTTCCGAAACGACCTGCTCCAGCGTTGGCTGAAGTGACGTTTCCTGGTCTCTCTGCAGCGCGATACCGCCCCCGAGACGCCCGCGTGCGAAATCCATCACGTTGTCGATCAGGGCCGACATGCGCAGCACGCTGCCGCGCATCATGCTCAGCACCCGCGTCGACTTGTCGCTCTGCGGCTCCCGCGAGAGGATGCTGATGCCCCCGGTGATCGACGCCACGGGGTTGCGCAGGTCATGGCCGAGCACGGCGATGAACTGCTCACGCAATTCCGAGGCCGTCTTTGCATCGATCAGGCTGGCACGGGTTGAATTCAACTTCTCGGCCGCGTCGAACTGAAAGCCGATGAGGTCGGTGAACAGCTTGAACATGGTCACCGTCTGCGGGTCGCTGAGTTTTGCCGGCTTGGCGTCGATCGCACACAACGTGCCGAAGAAACGCCCGTCGGGCAGGATGACCGGGACGGAAATGTAGCTTTGCAGGCCGTAGAGCCGAGGGGTGTGGTGCTGACAATAGACGGGGTCTTCCGCCACATTGTCGATGACGATCACCTCGCGAAGCTGGCGCACCTCATGGCAGAGCGTCGTCTGGACATCCAGCTCGCCGCCGGCGGGAAGGCCGAAGCCGATATTGTCCAGCAACTGACAGGCTACCCAGCGCTCCTCGGTCACGCGCGCGACGGCGGCAAACCCCATTCCGGTGGTCCGGCATACCATTTCCAAGATGGCAGGGATCGCTGCGATACCCTGCATCGTCTCAACGTCATTCTGAATGTCGTGTGCCATAAGAAGCGGAATTTTTTATCTCGCAGACAGCCCAATACGCCTTCCGGCGCAACCGTTACCACGCAGGAAACCTAGAGCACCTGTTTGAAAAACCAAGCCTGGCGCATTCAGCGGACGAGGGCCCGCATCAGATAGAGCAACGCCCCGAGGATCAGCATGGGCAGGACGAGGAGTTTCACCAGATAGGCCACGGCGATGCCGATCGAGGCGGTGAAGAGGTCTGCTGATAGTGCCAGACCCTCGGTGATGATCCGGGCATTGGCGGTAACGCCGCCCGTTACCGACTGGGCAAGCCCCGAGGCGGCGTCGAGCGTACCGGAAAGCGCCGAGCGCGAGGCATCGACGGCGGAGCCGAGGCGGCCGAGAAGTCCTTCGTCCTCGACAGGTGGAGGAGCGGCCCCTTCTGCCGGCAATCCCTCGCGCAGCGCCTCCACCTGCCCCTGCACGGCCGCGGTCTCATATTGCGCGTCCATGCGCTGGAAGATCTCCGTCGCATCCTTCCAGGCTCCCTCGGTGATGGCATTGCCGGCATGGAAGGCGAGAGAATAGGAGGCCGGCAGAAGCACGGCGCCGAGGAGACCGATGGCCGCAGCCGAACGCGAGAAGCGGTCCAGCGCCGGCGGCACAGAACGCGCTTTGAAGAGCAGGATGGCAATGGCCCCGGCTCCGAGCGCGAGCACCGCCGAGGCAACCTTGGCTACCGGGACAAGCACCAGCGACAGGATGCCCGACGCAATGGCAAGGTAGAAGAGAAGATCGGCCATGCGGTCGATGGTGTTGGTTACGGGCTGCAGGAGCTGTCCGGGGCTTGCGGTGACGGAGGCCACGCCGACCCCGCCCGTGACGTCAGCATCCTTGGCGACGCTCATCAGCGAGTTGGCGACACGCAGCGTGCCGTAGAGCGCGCCGCTGCCGAGCGTTACTTCGCGGCTGAAGCCGGCCGCGGTCTCGGCCAGCGGATTGATGAAGAACATGGCGGCTGCAAGGAGAGCGACAAGCAACCATGCAAGGGAATGCGCGCGTCTGGTCATGGGATGTCCGTCCGGTTGGTCGTGCCAAGCCTAGCACAGCATCGACGTGACGGGACAAGAACGGTTCAGTGATCGGCAGACATTGCCACGGTATCCTGCGGGTCGCGAATGCGAACGATCCTGTTCCGCCCGCCCCTCTTGGCGTCATAGAGCGCGATATCGGCGCGCGCGACGGCCGCATCCAGCCCGCCCTTGCCGATCCGGTCGGTGACGATGCCGGCGCTGACGGTCAGGCTGCCGGAGCCGCCCCGCCGCCATTCGAAGACGGCGTCGGCAAAGGCCGCCCGCACCCGCTCGACCACGGCCACGGCGGATTGCGACGAGGTGTTGGGGAGGAAGAGGATGAATTCCTCTCCACCCCAGCGCGCGGCGAGATCGCCGCTGCGGATGGTCTGCCGGAGGATATCGGCGAAGCGAATGATCGCCTCGTCACCGGCGTCATGGCCGTAACGGTCGTTGAGCGCTTTGAACTCGTCGAGGTCGAGCAGGGCCACCGACGACATCGCCGGCTCGCCATGGACCATCCGGGCGGCGAAGCTTTCATGGAAGGCCCGCCGGTTGAGGAGCCCCGTGAGCGGGTCCGTCTGCGCCAGTCGCAGCAGCTCCCGCTGATAGGAAATGCGCTCTGAAATATCGCGGATGACGGCGATCATCATGTGCTCAGACGTCGTCGATGTCTTGAGGATCGTGATCCCCAGATGGACGTCGGAACCGTCGGCGCGTAGCCCGACGATCTCGGCAGTCCTGGCACCCATGTATCGCGCTTCATCGGCGCCCGCGAAAAAGTTCGAGACAAGCTTGGCGTGGAAGGCCCGCAGATGGTCCGGAAGCAGAACATCCAGCGGCTTGCCAAGAAGCTCTCCGTACCTCCAGCCAAAGATGCGTTCCGCAGAAGGATTGCAGAGGCGTATGATGCCGTCGGCGTCCATGCCGATCACGCCATCATCGATCTCTGACACGATCTTGCGATAAATATCCTGAGGCGCAGTGTCACGGGAGACGTCCGGAAAATGCTTGCTTGTCATGGGTATTGCCCGCGGCCATCTGGTCCGCAGGCTCCAGAGAGAGTTATTCTTGTATCCCCAGAAATAAGGGAGAGATGCTTACAAGTTTTTAACGGCAATCATGGACGGAGATTCGTTCGGGTGCGGAATTGCGGGTGCGGCGGAGCGCCGCAAATGCTAGGCTGATCCACCATGACAACCCGTTCCCTTCCGGCCTTCCTGGCGGCACATCCCCGCATAATTCTCGTCGAGATCACCGAGGCAAAGGGTTCGACGCCACGGGAAGAAGGCGCGGCCATGCTCGTCGCAGACCAAGCCTGCTGGGGCACGATCGGCGGCGGGCAGCTGGAGTTCATGGCGATCGACAATGCCCGTGCGATCCTGCACGGCAGAGGCGACGCGCATATGAGTGTTCCGCTGGGGCCCGAGATCGGCCAGTGCTGCGGGGGAAGAACGCTTCTTTCCTTTCGCCTGGTGACGCCGGATATCGAGGTGGAACTCACGAAGCGCCGCGCGGAGGAGGAAGAGGGCTACTCGACGGTCTTTCTGTTCGGCGCGGGTCATGTCGGCCGGGCGCTGGCCCGTGCCCTTGCTCCGTTGCCGCTCTCGATCACCGTGGTGGAAACGAGGGCAGACGCGCTTCAGGACGTCTCGCCGGACGTCACCGCGCGCCACGCCGCAATGCCGGAGGCGCTGGTCGCCGACATTCCACCAGGCGGCGCCGCGGTCATCCTCACCCACGACCATGCGCTGGATTTCCTGATCGCCCGCGAGGCGCTCGCGCGTACCGATCTCGCCTATGTCGGAATGATCGGATCGGCGACGAAGCGTGCGACCTTTGCCAGCTGGGCCCGGCGCGAGGGCATGGCAGCGGAGATGGCGGAACGGCTGGTGCTGCCGATCGGCGGAAGCGCCGTTAAGGACAAGCGCCCGGAAGTGATCGCTGCCATGGTTGCTGCCGAGCTGCTCACGGTGCTGTCGTCGGCACCCTCTCAGAGACTGCGGGGCGGATAGCTGAGCATCGCGTCCCGCCAGGCAGAACTGCCGCAGACGTGCCGATGCGCCGCCTTCCCATCCCGCAGCCCGATGTCGCGCAGAACATCGTCCGGCAGGTCGCCAACATCAATCTGGCTGATGCCGCGAGGTCTCAGGAAAAACCGGCTCCAGATCTTCGACAGGAGACGCCCGCGATCTGGCGGGCATGGTTGATCACAGCGTGAATTCAGGGCGAAGGACATCGAAATACCCACTTCCATTGGTTCGTCTGGTGGGTTTAGAATGAGCCTCCTTGCACCCATGATCCAATCGAACAATCGTCTGGATGGATCAAGAGAACTTATTCATGAAGCTATCACGACAATTTCCCCTCAATGCCCTGCGCGTCTTCGAGGCAACCGCTCGCCTGAAGAGCTTCACCCGGGCGGGCGAGGAACTGGGGATGACGCAGACCGCTGTCAGCTACCAGATCAAGCTGCTGGAAGACACGCTGGGCGAACCTCTCTTCCTGCGGCGCCCGCGACAGGTCGCGCTGACCGAGGTGGGTGAGCGACTGGCTCCGAAAGTTGGTGAAGCCTTCGACATGCTGGCAGAAGCTCTGGGCGGCATCCGCGATCAATCGGAAGCGACGCTGACAATCCACACGACCGCAACTTTTGCTTCCCATTGGCTCGCCCATCACCTGGGCACATTCCAAGTCGAAAACCCGGGGATCGCGGTTCGGCTGGAAACGTCACAGTCCGTTATCGACTTTGCGCGCACGGAGGGAGACGTGGCGATCCGCTCCGGCAAGGGCGTCTGGCCGGGGCTGAAGTCACACTTCCTGATGAAGAGTCACTTCACGCCGATGCTGAGCCCAACGCTGGCGGCAACCATCGGCGGTGTGCATGAGCCCGCGGACCTGCTGAAACTCCCTATCATCGACCCGCAGGACGAGTGGTGGCCGCTGTGGTTTTCCCGGGCCGGGCTGAAGGACGCCGACTTCTCGCGCTTTCCCGCGACGCAGTACGGTGCACAGTACTTTCATGCAGCCGCAGCGATTGCGGGACAGGGTGTGGCGATCCTGAGGCCGGAGTTCTATGCCGACGACGTTGCCCTCGGACGGCTTTATCAACCGTTCGACCTGCTCGCCAGCGATGGCTCCGACTACTGGCTCGTCTACCCGGAGTCACGGCGCAATTCCCGCAAGATCCGCGCCTTCCGCGAGTTCATGCGCAAGATGATGCCGGATTTCCAGACATAGAGCGTTGTCTCAGAACGCCATATCGGGCGCATAGAAGCAACGCAGCGTATCCTCCGTCGGGTAGAGGCAGATGTGATATTCCTCGTCCTGCGACCGCCGCGCCTCGTCCTGTCGGAGGCTGAAATTGTGCGGGCGGGTCACCAGCCTGTGGTCGCCCGGACCGAGCGAGATCTGATAGCCGCCATTGATGATCCGAACGTTTTTCGTCGAGATCATCTGGCAGTCACCGCTGTGGTTGTCGCCATTGCAGCAGAACTTGTCATAATCCCAGCCCGTATGGGCATCGTGGGCAACGGCCGGGGCGGACAAGAGGAAGACCACAAGCAGGGTCAGTGGTAGGTTGCGCATCTGCTCATTCTCCGTTGACGAATGATCAACAGCCGGCGAGCCCCTACCTACCCTTGTCACCGGCTGGCATGCAACTGGTTGTGACCGGGCGTCTGTCGCGCCGGGTCCGCGCGCCGCGAATCTTCCAGCGCAGCGTGCTCGCGCTAACCGGAGGTCGCGGAGGAAGTTCCGGCCACGAGATTTTATCCCTCTGCCTCGCCCCTTCCCTCACCCGCTGTTTTTTCGCAATGTGGCGAGTCGGAGAACAGGGGTTCCAGAGGATTGCCGAATGTATGAATATGCCGTGGCCTGGGAATGGCTGTCGTTTGCCGCACGCTGGCTGCACGTGATCACCGCCATCGCCTGGATCGGTTCGTCCTTCTACTTCATCGCGCTCGATCTCGGCCTGGTGAAGCGGCCGCATCTGCCGGTCGGCGCCTATGGCGAGGAGTGGCAGGTGCATGGCGGCGGCTTCTACCACATCCAGAAATACCTGGTGGCGCCGGCGCAGATGCCGGAGCACCTAACGTGGTTCAAGTGGGAAAGCTACATGACGTGGCTTTCCGGCTTCCTGATGCTGGCGATCGTCTACTATGCCGGGGCCGACCTCTTCCTGATCGACAGCCATGTGATGGAGCTTTCCCAGTGGCAGGCGATCGGCATTTCCGTCGCTTCACTGGCGGTCGGCTGGATCATCTATGACCAGCTCTGCAAGTCGCCTGTCGGCCGGAATACTTGGGGCCTGATGGCGATCCTCTACGCGGTACTCGTCGCCATGGCCTGGGGCTATACCCAAGTCTTTACCGGCCGCGCCGCCTTCCTCCATCTCGGCGCCTTCACCGCCACCATCATGTCGGCGAACGTCTTCTTCATCATCATCCCGAACCAGAAGATCGTTGTGGCCGATCTGATCGCCGGACGGACGCCGGACCCGAAATACGGCGTCATCGCCAAGCAGCGCTCGTTGCACAACAACTACCTGACGCTTCCCGTCATCTTCTTCATGGTGTCGAACCATTACCCGCTGGCGTTCGCGACGGAGTTCAACTGGATCATCGCGGCGCTGGTCTTCCTGATGGGGGTGACGATCCGTCACTGGTTCAACACGACCCATGCAAGGAAGGGCAAGCCGACCTGGACCTGGCTGGTGACGCTGCTCATCTTCATCGCCATCATGTGGCTTTCGACCGTGCCGAAGGTGCTGACCGGCGAGACCGAGGATGCAGCCCTTTCCCCGGTGCAGCAGAAATTCGCTTCCAACGCCCATTTCGACGCCGCCCGAGACGTTGTGCTGTCCCGCTGTTCCATGTGCCACGCAGCTGAACCCGTCTGGGACGGCGTGAACTTCCCGCCGAAGTCCGTGAAGCTGGAGACCGACCGGGAGATTGCCGCCCACGCCCGCGAGATATACATCCAGGCCGGCCGGAGCCACGCCATGCCGCCCGGCAACATTACAGAGATTTCGGCGGAGGAGCGCCAGCTGCTCGCCGCCTGGTATGAGAGTACAGTTTCCGAATGACGAAGACCCTGATCCGCGGCCGACTGCTCTCCTTCAAGCGCGCGCCGCTGAGCCTCACCGATACGGACAGTTACACTTACGAGCACGACGGCGGGCTGTTGATCAAGGACGGCATCATCGCCGCCATCGGAGATTATGCGGAGATCAAGGCGCAGGCGGCCGAGGACACCCATGAGATCGACCACCGGCCGCATCTCATCCTGCCGGGGCTGATCGACACGCATCTGCACTTTCCGCAGATGCAGGTGATCGCCTCCTATGCCGGCAGCCTGCTGGAATGGCTGAACGCCTATACCTTCCATGAGGAATGCCGCTTCGTCGAAAGCGATCATGCTGCGCGGATCGCCACCCGTTTCTACGACGAGATGATCCGCCACGGCACGACGACGGCCGCCGCCTATTGCTCCGTCCACAAGGCATCCGCGGACGCCTATTTCGCTGAAGCCGTGAAGCGTGGCATGTGCATGGTCGGTGGCAAGGTGATGATGGACCGCAACGCCCCGCAGGGCCTGCTCGACACGCCGCAGATGAGCTATGACGAGACGCGTGCGGTGATCGGTGAATGGCACGGCAAGGGGCGCAACCACGTCGCGATTACGCCGCGCTTCGCCATCACCTCAACGCCGGAGCAGATGCAGGCCGCTCAGGCGCTGGCACAGGAATTTCCGGACCTCCACATCCAGACGCATCTCTCCGAGAACCTCGACGAGATCCGATATACGTGCGAGCTCTACCCGCAGGCGAAGGACTATACCGATATCTACGCCCGCTACGGGCTGCTGGGCGAAAAGACCCTGCTCGGCCATGCTATCCACCTTTCCGACCGGGAGGCAGACGTGTTGAGCGAGATGGGTTCGGTCGCCGTGCATTGCCCGACCTCCAACCTCTTCATCGGCTCCGGCCTCTTTCCGCTGAACGCTATCCGGCGCCGCGACAAGCCGGTGCGGGTGGCGGTGGCAACCGATATCGGCGGCGGCTCGAGCTATTCCATGCTGCGCACGATGGACGAGGCCTACAAGATCCAGCAGGTTCTCGGCGAGCGGCTGAACCCGCTGGACAGCTTCCACCTGATGACCCGCGGCAACGCCGAGGCGCTATCGCTCGTCGACCGGATCGGAACGCTGGAGGTCGGAACGGACGCAGACCTCGTGGTGCTTAACGCGGCCGCGACGTCGGCCATGGCGCTCAGAATGGAAACCGTGACAACCCTGCCGGAAGAGCTCTTCCTTCTGCAGACCATGGGCGATGACCGGGCTGTGGCGGAGGCTTACGTGGCGGGCAAGGCGATGAAACAAGCTCTTGCACCCAATTTGGGAGCATGATAGTCTCCAATGCGAATAATCTCGCGCCGAACGTTGAGGCAATTTGCCGAAAGCCCAAAGGGCCAAAAAGGCGGACCGGCTTTGAAGGCGGCGCTGGATTCCTGGTTTCATGAAGCAAGCAAGGCGGAGTGGCGATCATCCGCCGACATCAAGAAGCGATACGTCCATGCAAGCATCATTAATGCGGAACGCGTCGTGTTCAACATCAAGGGAAATGACTATCGGCTGATCACCTCGGTGGACTTCGGACGAGCCACAGTATGGATCAAATGGATCGGAACACACGGTGACTATGACCGGATCGATGCCGCAACGGTGGAACATGACTGAGATTAGACCCATCCGCAGTGAAGGCGATTACCAGCAGGCAATGACGCTCCTCGAGACCCTGTGGGGGGCCGAAAGCGGAACGCCGGAGGGCGACAGGCTCGACCTGCTGGTCACCCTGATCGACATATACGAAAGCGCCCGCCACCCGGTCGATCTGCCTGATCCTGTCGATGCGATCCTGTTCCGCATGGAACAGCAGGGACTTACCCGCAAGGATCTGGAGCCTGTCCTCGGCAGCCGCGGGAGGGTCGCGGAAATCCTCAATCGGAAACGTCCCCTTTCCCTTGAGATGATCCGGCGCCTCAATGCCGAGTTGGATATCCCAGCAGAAGTGCTGATCCAGCCCATCCGGCCAGCCAAGTCGGCTGCGTAACAGCAAGACTTAGTTGCCATGGTCGGGTGGAGGATGCGGCTTCTTCCGAAGACAAACGCCGCGGCTCCTCCGCTGAGAGGAGCATATGTTCCGGCCTTGTCTATCGGCTGTTGGTCGATTCGACCTTTGCATACATTGAACACCTTTCTCGTCTTTTTTGCTGACGGGTTCGAATGACTCATGCTAGCTGACGGTACGTTCTGCCGGGGGAGTTTCCGATCATGTCCAAGCCGCTCACAATCGCAGACCTGAAGATGCGCGCGCGGCGCCGGGTACCGAAGATGTTCTTCGACTATGCCGACAGCGGCTCCTGGACGGAGGGCACCTACCGTGCAAACGAGGAAGACTTCTCGAAGGTGAAGCTTCGCCAGCGAGTGCTGGTGGACATGACAAACAGGTCGCTGGCAACGACCATGGTCGGCCAGGATGCTTCCATGCCCGTGGCACTCGCGCCAACCGGGCTGTGCGGCATGCAGCATGCCGATGGCGAGATGCTGGCTGCCAAGGCGGCGGAAGAGTTCGGCGTTCCCTTCACACTCTCGACCATGTCGATCTGCTCGATCGAGGACGTCGCCTCCGTCACCTCCAGGCCCTTCTGGTTCCAGCTCTACGTGATGAAGGATCGCGACTTCATCAACAATCTGATCGACCGCGCCAAGGCAGCGAACTGCTCGGCGCTGATGCTGACGCTCGACCTGCAGATTCTCGGCCAGCGTCACAAGGACCTGCGCAATGGTCTCTCGGCGCCGCCAAAGTGGACCGTCCATCATGGCATCCAACTGGCCACCAAGCCCTTCTGGTGCATGGACATGCTGCGCACCAAGCGCCGCGGCTTCGGCAACATCGTCGGGCACGCCAAGAACGTCTCCGACCTCTCCTCGCTCTCGTCCTGGACGGCGGAACAGTTTGATCCGCAGCTTTCCTGGAAGGATGTGGCCTGGATCAAGGAGCGTTGGGGCGGCAAGCTGATCCTCAAGGGCATCCTCGACGAGGAGGATGCGCGGGCGGCGGCCGAGAGCGGCGCGGACGCGATCGTCGTTTCCAATCATGGCGGCCGGCAGCTGGACGGCGCGCTGTCATCGATCAGCATGCTGCCGCGCATCGTCGACGCCATCGGCGACAAGATCGAAGTCCATTTCGACGGCGGCATCCGCTCCGGCCAGGACGTCCTGAAGGCGGTGGCGCTTGGCGCCCGCGGCACCTATATCGGCCGCCCCTATCTCTATGGCCTGGGCGCCATGGGCAAGGCGGGCGTGACGACGGCGCTGGAGATCATCCGCAAGGAGATGGATGTCACCATGGCGCTCTGCGGCAAGCGGGACATCCAGACGGTGGACCGCAGCGTGATTGCCGAGACGCGGTTCTGACGACGGCGCCAGAGCCGCATCATGAGCGAGGGCTGCTTCAGCGGCCCTCTTCCAGCTTCTGCTCTACCTTGTTTCGGCTGTTGCCCACCTCATGCACCGCGTCCTTGACGTCGGCTTTCGACACGCCTTCCTTGTCGGCTTCGTAGCGCACTTCGTGATCCTGGCCGGCGGCGACGCGGGCCCGATCCTGTGCACGTCCACGGTTTGTCTGGCTCATCTTGCATTCCTCCTGTGACTGCATCGCCTGCAGAATCCATGAGGAATCAAAAGGTTCCTCAAGCACCGGGATCAGCAAGGCAGAGAGCAGGCTGGTTGGTCCGTGGAGGTTACCAGGAAGGTCTCAGTGCGGACGATCGACAAGCTCGGTCCGCGCGGAGCTTTCCGAGGATTGACCGGATGAAGGCCTGGCTTGCTGCCAGGGCCACTTTCCTTCGATCTCCACCTCCAGCGAAAAACTCAGGAAGGTTCTGATCAGCACGATGCCTGCCAGCACGGCGAGGCTGTCGAGGGTCGGCTCGATCGCCACGGTGTTGATGATGTCCGCCGCCACCAGGAGTTCCAGGCCCAGCAGGATGGCTCTGCCAAGCGTGGCACGCAGCCCATGATAGGCCCCCTCGCGCGACCTTTCCCTAAGGAAGTTGAAGGCCGCGAAGAACATTCCAATGACGATCACCGCCACGCCTGCGACCTCGATGGCGCGGGTCGTAACATGCAGCAACTGACCAAATGCGACATCCATGGAGCACCCCTTTCACAGCCGTTGAACAGCTACCGTACTGCGAAACTGAAGGACAGCCACAACAGGCCTGGCTCCCGCTCCGCCTGAAGCACGCCCGCCGCGAAGCAGAGCGCACGAATGTCGCTAGCACCAGCCGCCGGACGCACCGGGTTTCCGGGCCAGCCCCTCGCGCACCAGCACGTCGGAGAGAGACACGCCATTGCGCATCACGGCGCGGACCTTACGGCCCTTGCTATCGGCATCATCGGCTCCCGCAGCGACCAGTTCGAAGGGACCGGAGTCGAGAAAGGCCCGCACCCGCAGTTCCGCATCGCTCGCCTTGATCCGCTCCGCCTCGCACCGGGGCTTGTCGATATCAGGCACTTCTATTCCCGCGAGGCGTATCTTCTCGCCATGGAACATGAAGCTGTCGCCAGCGATAACGCAATCATCCTGCTTGGCGGTGCCGCAAAGGTAGAACTTG
Organism: Pseudorhizobium flavum; assembly: GCF_044142885.1. Classification (NCBI taxonomy): domain Bacteria; kingdom Pseudomonadati; phylum Pseudomonadota; class Alphaproteobacteria; order Hyphomicrobiales; family Rhizobiaceae; genus Pseudorhizobium; species Pseudorhizobium flavum. The sequence goes on along the minus strand of NZ_JBIOKZ010000002.1, from coordinate 32,771 downwards.
GTCTGGTGGCGGCCGAGAGCGGCGGAAGGCGCATCGGGCTTGACGGCAGCGGGTATGGGACGCTGCGGGGCCGGACGGCCGATCGGCGCCGGTGGCGTGATAGCTGCCGTCTGCAGCGCATCCTGGCGCTGGGGCGCACCCTGCCGCTTCTCTTCCTTCGAGGCTAGGTCGCGCGGTGGAACGGGTGCAACCGGCCGAACAGTGGCGGCGTCCTTCGACGCCGGCTTCTGCTGCGCCTTCAGCGGCGATGGTCGGGCTGCAACCTTCTGCTCCACGCCGCCCGTCAGGTTGCTTGCAAAGCGCCTCAGATCAGCAGAGTTGTCGTAAGCGGCGATTCCTCCGACGAGCGCGATCAGCGCTCCACCCCAAAGCCATGTGGACCCGCCGCGGCCGCTTGCGGTACGCTTCTTCCTGCCGCCGCTTCTGCGCTGCGGCTTTCGTCTGGAACTGGCCATCAGAACCTCTCATCGATTCCGGCGCAGTATCCTCGTCTATGGTTTCCGAAAGGTTTCCGCCGCCACTGGAAGAGACTCAACTCCCCCGGTAGGTGGAATAGCCGAAGGGCGAAAGCAGCAGCGGCACGTGGTAGTGCGCCGTCGTATCGGCGATACCGAAGCGGATCGGGATCACGTCAAGGAAAGCAGGCTCCGGCAGGGAGTGGCCCGTCATGCGCAGATAGTCGCCGGCATGGAAGACGAGTTCGTATTCCCCCGCCCTGAACGTATCGTCGGCGAGGATCGGGCCGTCGTCGACGCGGCCGTCGGCATTGGTGCTGACGCTCTTCACCTTCTCGCGGACGTCCCCCGAAACACGATAGAGATCGATCTTAAGCCCCTTGGCTGGAACGCCGCGGGCAGTGTCGAGGACATGGGTGGTAAGGCCGGTCATGGGATTGGCTCCGAGATCAAGTAAGGCGTATCGTAGAAGAATTCCTCGAGATTGTTTTCCGGTCGGTCGCGGTCGACGACCAGGAAATCGCTGGGCGATCCGATCACCATCAGGGGATGGTGCCAGACATTGCGGCGGTAGTTGACCCCTTGGTCGCCGCGGGCGAGGAATATCTTAGGTTCGCCAGGGCGGCTCCCGACATCCTCCGCCACCGCCACGAGAAAGGGGCGCCCGGAGAGAGCCGTGAAGCTCTGGCTCCCGAACGGATGCCGCTCCATCATGTCGATTGCATAGGGGAACTGCCGCGGCTGGCCACGGAACAGACTGATGATGGCGCCCTCGCCTTCCGTCTCGACTGTGCCGAGGCGGTGAAAGCGCTCCGTTGTGCCATTGTTGATGAGGCGGACGGTGGCAGGATCGGCCTCGATGACATCACCGAAAGGGGCGAAGGCGGCTTTGGTAAGCGGTTGGATCAGGAGATGCTGCGGCATCATCATTCTCCTTGCCGACGCCAGTGGCGGAGGGTTTGGAGCCGGTCAAGCAGGTCGGGGATCGAGCTCTGCACCGTTTCCCAGATGATGTTCATGTCAAGCGTCAGGTATCCACGAGCCGCACGGTCACGCATACCAATGATTTGCTGCCATTCAATTTCCGGATGGTCGCGAACCACAGCCGGATAGTCGCGCTCAAGACGCGTCACCCCCTCGCCAAGGATAATGAGCGTCATTCCAACCGCCTTCTGGGTTCTGGTGTCATTGATAAAGGCCTCGTAATCCCTGCCGTGCGTGAACTCGCAGGCCTCCCGCGCCGCTTTCTCCATCTGTTCAAGGTAGAGCTGCAGCCGATCGTTCATATGGTCTTGGCTTCGGCAAGGACGCGGCTGCGGATGCTCTCCGGCAGTTCGCCAGGAGTGAGGAGATCGACCTTTACATCCCTCATGATCATCGCGAGCTCCGAATGCAGCCCGCCCAGCGTAAAGAGAGTCGACCCCGGCAGCGCGTCGACGAGAATATCGAGATCGCTGCCATCCTTGTCCTCCCCCCGTGCCACGGAACCGAAGACGCGCGGGTTCGCCGCGTTGAAGCGCTTCGTCGCTTCGCGGATCGCCTCGCGATTCTTCTCCAGGACTTCGGACGGTCTCATGGCATCACCTCGATATGCCTCCTCAATATAGGCGGGGAAGCGAGTTGAGGAAAGCTGCTCAACCTTCCGGCAAGAGTGCCGCAAGCCGAAGGCTGGCGATGCGTTCCACCTGGGCGCACGCAGTCTCAAACTCTTCCTCGAGGCTGTTGCCGATGCGGCGCTCGAAGGCGCCGAGGATGTCGTCCTTGTCGAGCCCCTTCACGGCGATGATGAAGGGGAAGCCGAACTTTTCCGTATAGGCGGTGTTGAGTTCGGTGAAGCGCGCATGCTCCTGCGGGCTCAGCCGATCGAGGCCGGCGCCCGCCTGTTCCTGGCGGCTGTCCTCGGTGAGGTCGCCAGCGATGGCGAGCTTGCCGGCAAGATCTGGATGCGCCCGCAACACGCCGAGCCGCTCTTCCTGCGACGCCTCGCGGAAGACCGACACCATTGCCTGATGCACGCCCCTTGCCGTCAGCGGCACGAAGATCAGCCCGCGGTCATAGGCGCGCTCGGCGATGAAGGCGGAGTGTTCGAAGACGCCCCCGAAGCGGACGATGAAATCCTCACGGGCGCTCATACGGCATCTCCCGGCTTGTGGTGTTCGTGCCAGTGGCGGGCGATCTCGATCCGCTGCGGGATCCAGACCTTGTCGTGGGAGAGCACGTATTCGATGAACCGGCGAAGGGCTGCGGCCCGACCTGGTCGACCGACGAGGCGGCAGTGGAGGCCAACTGACATCATCTTCGGCGCACCCTCCTGGCCCTCCCGATAGAGCACGTCGAAGGCGTCCTTGAGGTAAGTGAGGAACTGGTCGCCGGAATTGAAACCCTGGGGCGTCGCGAAGCGCATGTCGTTGGTTTCCAGCGCATAGGGGACGATCAGGAACGGCTTCCCGTCGACCCCCGGCACCCAGTAGGGCAGGTCGTCGGCATAGCTGTCGGAGGAGTAGAGGAAGCCACCCTCCTCCATGACGAGCCGCAGCGTGTTGTCCGAAGGCTTCCCCTGATACATGCCGTAGGGGCGCTCGCCCGTCAGCTCGGTGTGGAGGCGGACCGCCTCGCGTATATGCTCGCGCTCCCTGTCCTCCGGGAAGTCCTTGTATTCGAGCCAGCGGTAGCCGTGGCTGGCGATTTCCCAGCCGGCTTCCTTCATCGCCGCGACCGCTTCCGGGTTGCGCGCCATGGCAAGCGTCACGCCGTAGACCGTCGTCTGCACCTTGAGTTCGGTGAATATTCGCCACAGCCGCCAGAAGCCGGCGCGGGAACCGTATTCGTAGATCGATTCCATGTTGAGGTTGCGCTGGTTTGGCCAGGGTTGCGCGCCGACGATCTCGGACAGCAGATTTTCCGAGGCCGGATCTCCGTCGAGAATGCAGCTTTCGCCGCCCTCCTCGTAGTTGATCACGAACTGGACGGCGACATGGGCGCCGCCCGGCCATTTCGGATCGGGAGGGTTGCGGCCATAGCCGACGAGATTGCGGGGATAGTCCTTCGACGACATCAAATCACCTTGCGAAAAAGAAGCCTGACGGTAGCCAGCCCTCCACCCTCTGTCGAGATGGCAGATTCCTGAGCCTCAGGATGGGTCCCGCGCCAGCCGCAGATGATCCGCAAACACGAAGGGCGGCGGCAACGACATAGGGTTGCCAGCCACACCCGCGAGTGCGGCATCGGCCAACCGGTGGGCGAGCCCGAAGCTCACCTTGAAGCCGCCCGTCAGCGCAACGAGCGAGGGATGGTCCGGATGCGGGCCGACCATGGGCTCGCGGCCGATCGCCTTCGGGCGCAGACCCGCCCAGCCCTCGAGCACCTGGGGTTGCTGCAGGTCGGGTACCAGTTGGCGCGCACGCTCCAGCAGGTCGTCGAGCTTGCCGTCGGTGGTGGCGGAATCGGCAAACTCCTCTTCGCTCGTACTGCCAATCGCGACCGTGCCGTCGTCATGCGGCACGACATAGAGGCCGTTGAGGAAAATCACAGGCCGGGTCGGATCGATATCGGCCCGCAGGAGCGCCGCCTGCCCCTTTACCGGACGCCCGAGCGGACGGTTCGGGGCCGGTTCGATTGCCTGCAGGAGCGGAAACGACTGGTGACCCGCTGCGACAATGCAGTGGCCGAAGGCGATGCTTGTCCCGCCGGAAAGATGCACCAGCCGCGCCTCCGGATCGATTCGCTCGGCAGCAGCATTCTCTGCGACCTGTACATGATCCGACAGCTCCAGCCGGGCCCGCAGCGCGGTTGTCAGCAGCCGTGGCGAGATGCGGCCGGACAGGGTCTCGTGCACGAGGCCGGCATCGCGGGCAGTCGCGTCGAGGCATGCAGCCTCGGGGGCGCTCTCCAGCACCTGCCAATCGAAGCTGCGCCCACTGGCGGTCCAGTTCCGCCGCGCCTCCTCGGCATTGCGGACGGCGATGTCCCGCAGGTGGGGCTTCGGCAGCGGGATCAGGCGACCGCAGCGGCGATAGCCGGTCGAAAGACCCGTCTCTGATTCGAGCCGGGCGACCTCCTCCTCCAGCGACACCAGCGCTTCGAGCTGGAACTGCTTCTTGTCGTTCCAGCGATCCGGCGTATGCGGCATCAGCGCACCGAGGAGCCCGCCGCTCGCCCCGCCGCCGATCCGCCCTGAATCAAGGAGAAGCGTAGGGATGCCGAGCCGATCCGCTTTCACGGCTGCCCACAATCCCATGACCCCTCCTCCGAGGATGAGCAGATCGGCAGAGGCGGGAAGCGATTGACCGGCCCCGGCGGCGAGACTATCGGCATTAGCCATGAGCGACGACATTTCAGAAAATGATGACGAGGGCCTTCAGTGGCACGAGGGCGATATGCCCTTTTCCACCCAGTTTGGCGACCACTTTTATTGCCGCAGCGACGGGCGGCTCGAATGCGGCCACGTCTTCCTCGCCGGCAACGGGCTGCCGGATCGATGGCAGGCGGGCGGCGACTTTCGGATCGGCGAACTCGGCTTCGGCACGGGCTTAAACTTCTGCGAGACGTGGCGGCAGTGGCAGCTCGCCCGACGCCCCGGTTCCTTCCTGCATTTCATCTCGTTCGAGCTCTACCCGATGCAGGCGCAGGAGATCGACCGGGCACTGTCGCACTGGCCGGAGATCGATACGGAGCGGCAGGCGCTGGTGGCGGCATGGCCCGCGGCGCCGCAGGGACGGTTGGAGATCGCCGCCGATGCCCAGACGCACCTGACGGTCGTCGTCAGTCCCGCGCTGGAGGGCGTCGTGGCTGCGCCAGCGCGTTTCGACGCCTGGTTCCTCGACGGCTTCGCGCCGTCGCGCAATCCCGACATGTGGTCGCCTGAGTTGATGCAGGCGGTCTACGACCGCACCGTCGATGGCGGAAGCTTCGCCACCTATGCCGCGGCAGGCTTCGTCCGCCGCAACCTGCAGGCAACGGGCTTCACGGTCGAGCGACGGCCGGGCTTTGCGGGGAAGCGCGAAATGCTGTGCGGACGGAAGCGCCTCAGAACGACGATCTAGAGGCTGCGGTCTCTCCCAGCCAGGCCTTGATCTTCTGCTCCAGCAGTTCCGGGCTGATCGGCTTGGACATGTAGTCATCCATGCCGGCTGCGAGGCAGAGTTCCTTGTCGCTTTCAAGCGCATGGGCCGTCACGCCGATGATCGGCACGTGACCACCCGCCTGCTTTTCCAGCTCGCGGATCTTCTGCGTCGCCTGGTGACCGTTCATGACCGGCATGGAGACGTCCATGAGGATAAGCGCCGGATCCTTTTCCTGCCACGCCTCAACGGCCTTGGCGCCGTTCTCGACGATTTCGAAGCGCCAGCCGGTCCCCTGCAGGATCTGCGTGAAGACGATCTGGTTGACCTCGTTGTCTTCGGCCACGAGCACGTCGAGCGCGGGGAGCGAGCGGACGACAGGCGTGGACGCCGCGCCTTCGAGAGGCTGGACAGGCTGCGGTGCGGCAACTGCCTGCGCGGCAGCCGTAACGGGCGCGGTGCGGCGCTTCATCCGTACGGAGCGCACGACGTCGATGATCGTTGCGCGCAGGAGGTTGGCACGCGCCGGCTTCATGAGGTGCGCCTGGATGTTCAGTTCCGCGAAGAGGTTTTCGTCGCCGGCCATGTCCATGGAGGTGAGGAAGATGATCCCCAGGTCGTCGAACCTCCGGTCGGCGCGGATATGGCGGGCGGCATCCAGGCCGTTCATCTCCGGCATATGGTAGTCGAGCACGACGGCATCGATCACGAGCCCGAGGCGTGATGCTTCGTTCATGAAGGCAAGTCCCTCGGCACCGCCATCGGCGGCCACGGTATCAAAGCCCCACATGGTCAGCTGTTCGGTCAGGATGCGACGGTTGACGGCATTGTCGTCGATCACCAGCACCCGTGCGCCGGCGGTGTTGATCGGCAGAACCGTGTTGGTGCCGCGCTCGCTGACGACGGGGAACGGCAGGTGTACCGTGAAGACCGATCCCCTGCCGACCTCGCTCGTCACCTCGATATGGCCGCCGAAGAGTTCGACAAGGCCGGCGGTAATGGCAAGGCCGAGCCCCGTTCCCTCGTGCCGGCGGGTCGAGGAGGTATCGACCTGCGAGAACTTCTCGAAGACCGACTTCAGCTTCTCGTCGGGAATGCCGAGCCCGGTATCCTCGATCCGGACGGTCAGCATCATGTCGGTATCGCTGACGGCTTCCGAGTGGAGGTCGATGAAGACGTGCCCCTTCTCGGTGAACTTTACCGCATTGCCGACGAGGTTGGTGATGATCTGGCGGAAGCGACCGGCATCGCCGAGCACCGTCTCCTTCACGGAGGCATCGCCACGGACGATGAGCTCGATGTCCTTTTCCGCGGCGGAAGACGACAGGAGCGTCGCCACATCCTCGATCGCCTCGACCGGATCGAAGGGCGCCTTGCGGAGCTTCATCTGGCCGGCGTCGATCTTGGAGAAGTCGAGGATGTCGTTGATGATCGTCAGGAGCGCATTGCCGGACTTGACGATGATGTCGATGAACGTCTTCTGGCGCGTGTCGAGGTCCGATTTCGCCAAGAGTTCGGCCATGCCGAGCACCCCGTTCATCGGCGTGCGGATCTCATGGCTCATATTGGCAAGGAATTCCGATTTGGCGCGATCGGCGGCTTCGGCGCGCTCGACCAGGCGGGTAAGCTCCGCCTCGCGTTCCTTCACGTCGGTGACATCGGTGAAGACGGCCAGCCAATGATCGTCACCGCTGAGATTGGCCTCGACATTGATCCACTTGCGGCCCTCGATCCGAAAGGTGGCCTCGACGGAATTGCCCTGGCTGACATTCTCCTCCCATAGCCGCAGGATCTCCATCGCCTCGTCGGTGGGGCCGAGATCGCCTCGCTTGACGCAGTAGCGGAAGACATCGCGCCACAGCGAACCGGGCGACCCAAGGCTTTCCGGGATTTCCAGCATCGCCGGCAGCGACTTGTTGGAGAACATAATGACGCCGTCATGCAGAATGAGCAGGCCCTGCGACATCGCCCCCGTGGCCTCGCGCATGAGCGCGCCCTGCCGGTCCAGCGCCTGCTGAGCCGCGCGCACCTCCTCGTCGCGCTTGCGGATGGCGGTGATGTCCGTATAGCTGAGCAGCAGCTTGTCGCCGGACAGTTTCGTGCCGGAAATCAGGATGACGCGGCCCTGGGCGCTGCGCACCTCGATTGGCGGCCGCTCGCCGTCCTTCGTCAGGTTGGCGATGCGCTGCTCGTAGATTTCCTCGAAGCTCTTGTCGGTATCCCCGTAGATGCCGTGGTCGTAATTGACCTTCAGGAAGTCCCGGTAGGAACGGCCCACTAGATCGAACTGCTCGCCGGCATCCCAGAAGCCGTAGAAGGCGGGATTGGCGGATTCGAAAACGAAGTCCTTGTCGAGGATGCCGATGCCGACGGGAATGCCGTGCAGGATCGTCTGCATGTCCTCCCGAAGCTTCTCGGCGTGCTCCTTGGCTTCCTTGTAGGGCGTTATGTCGGTAATCGAACCGACCAGGTGCGGATGGCCGTCGGCGTCCACGACCCGCATCTGCCGCGTGATGACCGGAATGACGCGCCCATCGGGAAAGGCCTTGTCTTCCGCCTTCTCGGCGACCTCGCCATCGGCCAGGATCCTGTCGTTCTCGCTCTGGCTGCGTTCGGCCTTCCAGGGGAACATTTCCGCGTCGGTCTTGCCGAGAATGTTCTCGCGCTTGTCGCCAAACATCCGCTCATAGGCGGCATTGACGAATTCGAGCCGCTGCTCGCTGTCGCGCATGAAGACTGCAACGGGCAGGTCTTCGAGAACGGCGCGCAGGATTTCAGTTTCGCCGATGTTCTTGCGCAGGAGGTGCTCCTGCTCCTTGAAATCGCTGACATCCGACCGGAGTGTGATGACGAGGCCGTTGTCGAGGCGCTTGTTGACGCTCTTCAGCCAGCGGCCGTCGGCAAGCTGTTCGATGCTTTCCGAATAGGGAGAACGGAATGTCGCAACCCTGTCGCGCACCCATGCGGTCCGCTCCGGGGGCTCGCGTCCGGCAAGGCGGGGGCTGTTGCGAACGCTCTTGTCGTAGACCTGCTCGCAGATCTGCGTGAACGTCACGCCGATCTGGAGACGCACGTCGAACGAATCGAAGAAGTCGATCAGCTGGGCGTTGTAGTAGACCAGAGTGTCCGTCTCGTCGTAGATGCCGATCCCCACATCGAGAAGGTCCAGCGCATCCTCCAGCTGCAGGTCCTGCTCATCCCCGCCTTGGCTCATCGTCTTTCCTCCCCCAGATTTCGGTTCAGGCATCGGCACCCTGCCCGGCTCCCCCGCCGGCAGGAAGGTCCCGAAGAGATAGGTCCGATCGTCTTCCGTCACGAAACGCTCGATCATGATCTCGTGGCGCAGCGCACCTGACGCATCGAAACAGTGAACAATCTCCTCGGTGCCGAAGATGAGCGCCCGGCACTCCCGCTCCTTGCGATCCGGCTGAGAGAGACCCGCCATGTCATCGCGGGTGGACTGTCCGACGAAATCATCGGGAATCATCGCGGACAGCGCCGCATAGGCGCTGTTGACGGCAACATAATTGAGCGTGCTGTCCTTGATGAACGCCGGTTCGCGCAGATCCTCGATCCGCGCGCAGGCCGTCATCAGGAGTTCGCCATGCATCTCCACCGTCTTCCGCTCCAACCGCATCCGGCCGGCGCCGCAGCGATCTCTCTATCCTCCGATTCGGCAATCTCATCACGGTTAGGGTTAACAACCTCTTCCCGCGCCGGCTGGCGGGCCGATTTTCGTTGCTTTTTGTCAATTCCAGCGCCTGCACGACCGCCACCGATGCCCGAGGGCCAATTCGGAGCGAACGGTAGATGTTGCTGAACCAGCCGTTCAGCCTGCGTTCATTAGAATTCCATCAAACTGCCACCATCATAGTTGAGGCTCCTGACGTGCCCGGAAAGGGAGAGGAACGAGAAATGTCGATACTGAAGAAAAGTGCTTCTGCGGGTCTGGTCGCGCTGACATTGGCCGGCGCGATGATTTCGACGGCGCCTGCGGCCCAGGCCGGCGGGCGCCACAATGACGACGTCTGGGTTGGTGTCGCGGCAGGCCTGGCCGGCGGGATCATCGGCGGCGCCATCGCATCCCAGCCGCGCCGCGTCTACGTCGAGCCGGAATACGAATACGCGCCCCCTCAGCGACCCGTCTACCGCCGCACCTATTATCGCGCGGCACCACGCTGCCATTACGAATGGGTGGAGAATGAATGGGGCGAAGCCTATCGCGCCCGCGTCTGCTACTGATCCATTCATCAGCAGTTCGAAAGGCCCGCGTCCGGTACTCCGGTGCGGGCCCTTCTTTTTGCGGTTGCGAAATCGCAGCTTGACTTTCGACCACTCATCCACCAAATGAGGCTCAGCTTTCACCTTCCGGCCGCCGCGTGAGCTGGCCCTGCGACACAGGTTCGCGAAGAAGGAACAAGGCGCACAGACAGATCGCCCTCGCTCCCGAGGGTTTACGCGCTGGGAAGCAATTTCCAACACACAAGTTCCCACTTCACGCGGGGTTCTTGACGCCAAGGGCAAACCGGACGGCATGGTGCCGTAGCCGGTCGTGCGCTTTTGGCGCCCCGAAAAGGTATTCGACTTGACGAATTTCCATGAGCTTGGCCTCGCCAAGCAGCTCGTAGCCAACCTTTCCACCCTGGGCTACGACACTCCGACGCCGATCCAGGCTGAGGCTATCCCGCATCTTCTCCAGGGCCGCGACCTCATTGGTCTCGCCCAGACCGGCACCGGCAAGACGGCCGCCTTCGGCCTGCCGCTCATCGAGATGCTGTCGAAGGACCCCAAGCGTCCCGACAACCGCACGACGCGTACTCTGATCCTCGCACCGACTCGCGAACTGGTGAACCAGATCGCCGTCAACCTGAAGGCTTATGTCCGTGGCATGCCGCTGAAGGTCAATTCGGTGGTCGGCGGCGCATCCATCAACAAGCAACAGCAGATGCTGGAAAAGGGCACCGACATCCTCGTCGCAACGCCCGGCCGCCTGCTGGACCTCATTGCCCGCAAGGCGATCGGCCTGACCACCGTCCGCTATCTCGTCCTCGACGAGGCCGACCAGATGCTCGACCTCGGCTTCATCCACGACCTTCGCAAGATCTCCAAGATGGTGCCGAAGAAGCGCCAGACCCTGCTCTTCTCGGCGACCATGCCGAAGGCGATTGCCGAACTGGCTGGCGACTACCTGACGGATCCGATCCAGGTGTCGGTGACGCCTCCGGGCAAGGCTGCCGACAAGGTCGAGCAGTACGTGCACTTCGTCGGCGGCAAGAACGACAAGACCGAGCTCCTGAAGAAGACGCTGACCGCCAATGCCGGTGGCCGGGCGATCGTCTTCATGCGCACCAAGCATACAGCCGAGAAGCTGATGAAGCATCTCGACCAGGTGGGCTATTCGGTTGCCTCCATCCACGGCAACAAGAGCCAGGGCCAGCGCGAGCGGGCACTGAAGGGTTTCCGTGACGGGGAGATCCAGACGCTGATCGCGACCGACGTCGCTGCCCGCGGCATCGACATCCCCGATGTCACCCACGTCTTCAACTACGACCTGCCGGAAGTCCCGGATGCCTATATCCACCGGATTGGTCGTACAGCACGCGCTGGTCGCGACGGCATCGCGATCGCCTTCTGCACGTCAGAAGAAACCGGGCTGCTGCGCGACATCGAGAAGCTGATGGGGATCGAGATCGCCACGGCCTCTGGCGAGCGCCCGGAGGGGCTCAATCGCCCGGCACGCGGCAACAACAACAGCCGCGGCGGTAATCGCGGTCGCGGCAACGGCCAGCCGGCCGGTGGTGAAGGACGCCCGCAGCAGCGCAAGCGTCTGGCCCGCAAGCCGTTCTTTGCAGCGGAAGGCGGCGAAGGTCGCGGTGAAGCTGGAGAACGCCCGGCGCACGCGAACGGCAGCCGGCCGGCGCGCAAGGAGCATCGCAAGGGTAATGGCCCGGCAGCTCACGGCGCCCACGAGAGCGGCAACCAGCGCAGCCGCAACGGCCATGGCCGCCCGGCCCAGAAGGCCAGCGGCAATCCCGGCCCGGTCCGCTTCGGCGGCGGCAACGAAGGCCGCAGCCGCCGTCCGGCCTGAGCGGTTCGCTCGGCCAGATGATACGAAAGAGGCCGCCATCGCGGCCTCTTTCTGTTTCGGCTACTTGACCGCTGCATTGCCTCCATCGGCAAACAGTGCCGTGCCCGCAACGAAGCTCGCCATCGGTCCGGCAAGGAAGAGCGCCGCGCGCGCAATCTCCTCCGGCTGCGCGATTCGCTTCAGCGCGTGCAGGCCGGCCGCCCATTCCTTCTGTGCCGCATCGCCAGCGGCCGGGGTATCCACGCCGCCGGGCAGCAGCGCATTCGCACGAATGCCGCGAGAGCCGTAATCGGCCGTGATCGCCTTCACCAATCCCATCAGGCCGGCCTTGGCCGACGCATAGGCTCCCATATTGGGAATGCCCACGCTTGTTCCGACGAAGGTGGAGGTGAAGATGATCGACCCGCCTCCCCGTTCTAGCATGGCGGGTATCTGCCGTCTTGCGCCGAGGAAGGCGCCGGTGAGGTTGACGGCGAGTACCTCTCCCCATTCCTCCGGCATCACCTCGGCAAGCGGCTTGTACGGTCCGACCGAGCCGGCATTGTTGAACGCGATGTCCAGGCCGCCGAACATGTCCCGCGCCGCCTCGATCATCCTCCGATGGGTCTCCTCCTCGCCCACGTCGCCGGCAACGGCACAGGCACGCCCGCCGGCAGCCGTGATCTCCTCGACCACCGCCTGGAGGTTCTCCTGGCGGCGGGCGTTGAGGACGAGCGCCGCGCCCTCGGCCGCGAACAGCCTTGCGGCGGCAAGCCCTATTCCGCTGGACGCGCCGGTGATGATGGCAACCTTGTTCTCAAGCATCTGGATCTCCTTCACTGTTGAGACCCATTGCCTAGTCAGTGCCGGCTTTTGCCGACACCCGTTCCCTGACCCGAAAACAGTCCCGCTATGCCTTGCGGTTCACCATGTAGACGCCTGCGACGACGATGACCGTTCCGACGATCATCGGCAGCGTCATCGGTTCGCCGAACAGGAAGAAGGCCTCGATCGCCACCACCGGCGGCATCAGGTAGATGAGCGAAGCGGCACGCGATACCTGGCCACGACGGATCAGGTAGAGCAGCAGCCCAACGGCGCCCATGGAAATGCCGAAGACCGACCAGGCCATGGCGAAGATCGCCTCCCCCGTCCAGTCGAAGCGCAGGTCCTCGAACGCAAGCGCCAGTGGCAGCGTCACCAGAAAAGCGCCGACAAACTGCAAGACAGCGATCGTCAGGAGGTCGCCCTGCTGCAGGTGGCGCTTCTGGTAGAGCGTGCCATAGGTGACCGAAAACATCGCGAGAAGGTTGACCATCACGGGGAAGCCCAGTCCTGCCAGTCCCTTCTCAAACGTGTCGAGAAGTTGCGGCGAGATGGCGATCAGGATGCCGACGAAGCCGACGACGATGCCGATCTTCTGGCGGGGGCGAAGCCGTTCGCTGATCAGCAACGGCGCCATGGCAGCCGTCAGCAGCGGCTGCAGCCCGGCGATGATCCCGGACAGCCCCGCCGGCACCCCCTGCCCGATCGCCCACCAGACGCCGGCCAGATAGAGGCCATGCAGGAAGACGCCGGAGAGCATCGCATACCCGGCCACCCTGCGGCTTGAAGGCCAGGTCGCGCCGACGGCGAGGCAGAGGCCGGTAAACGCGATCGCCGCCAGCGCATGGCGGGCCGCCATGAAGGTCAGCGGATCGGCATGCGCGACCGCGAACTTGGCGACCAGCCAGCCGGTGGACCAGAGAAGGACGAAGAGGGCCGGAGCCAGGCGGTCGAGCATGAAGGAGTCCCGGCAGACGGCAAGGAGGGAACGGCCTTCCTAGTCGCCGACCGGCGGCACGTCAAAGCAGAAATGCTGACAGCGAGGATCAGTCCGGTTGAGCAGGAAGAACCGGAGGGCGCGGAGCAGCGCCGGAGGTACCGGCCCTCAGGCGACCTTCGCCTGCAGCGAGAGCACGCGGCGGAAGCTGACGTCGAGCGTGTTGTAGGCAGCCTGCATCATGTCGAGATCCTGCAGATGGCTGACGGCGGCAATCGCTTTCATCAGTTCGCCGACACAATCGGCCACATCGCCGGGATCGGTCTCAAAGGCTTCGCGAACGAGCTCGTGGCCGACGCTCGGCGAGCCACCGATACTGCGGTAGAGGAGAAGCGACGCCTTCAGCATCTGGAAGCGAAAATCGGCGGCCTTGTTGTCGAGCGAGGGATGCTGAAGCTGCAGAAGTTGGACAGCCCGATTCTGTATTTCACTCATAATGCCCCCGTACTCAAAGACAGACCCAGACGCGCGAACAGTAGAAGCGAACCAGTATACAGGCCGTTAAAGAAACACGTTCGGGAGTTGCCATCCGCCGTGGCGAGCGCCCGCCCGCAAGCCCGGCGCCAACTCCGTGTGATCCTGTCTCCCTGAACCGGGAAACAGACATGCTGGTCGGGCAATCGCTGTTCCAGTCGGTACTGACCCGGCTGGACGAGGAAGGCAAACAGGATGAGGACGAGACGTACCAGCCCGCCTTCCGGCAGGCTGGGTTGAAGACGGCTTTCGTCGCCGCCACGACGGAGGCCGATACCGATTCGGAGGCGACGGGCCACGCCGCCCGAGACGCCTATCTCGACCTGCTGGCCGACATCCCGGAACCCGAAACGGAGCCGAGGGGTGAACAGGTGACGGAGCAGCCGGTCGAAGAACCGACACCACCGCACCTGCTCCGGCTTGCCGAAGCAGAGATTGCCGAGGAACTGGCCGTCAGCGAAACGGACACGGCCGAGACGCTGGCGGAAAAGCGGAGGCGGTTTGCCAAGGACAATCATCCGGACCGGGTGCCGGAGGCGCTGCGGGACAATGCGACGCTGAGGATGAAGACCGCGAACCTCTTGATCGACCGCGCCATGAAGGACCTCTACTGGCGCTCCTCCTGAGCAGACTTCTGGGCCGCATCTGCGGATGGCCTGCGGTTGAATTCGTAGAAGAGCTTGTAGGCGGAATAGATCCCGAGCGCGCCGACGATCATTCCCCAGACCGGCGCCCCGCTCCAGAATTCCAGGCCGGCCCAGCCGGCACAGACGCCGACGATCAGCAACCGGGCCCAGAGGGGCTTGTAGAAGGGATGGTCGAGGTCGATCATGTCGTCATTCTCCGGCCGCCTGGATTGGTGCACGCAGGGAGAGGATATCCTGATCTATGCGCTGAAACGCAAGCCCCAGATGCCCCTCGAAGACCAGTGCCGGCTCATCGGGCACTACGTCGAGCTGGGGCATGCCGGACAGGCGCACCACGTGGGTCTGCGCCAGTCCTTCCTCGACGCCCGCCCGCATCAGGTCGTAGTAGCGCATTCCCGGCCCGGTGATGTGGACCGGCATGTGGCCGTGCAGGCTGAGGAGACGCGACAGGCCGTTGCCGAGCGCAATACCCGCCTGCCGGAAAGCGAAGCCCGCCATCCGATGTCCCTGTCGCGCCTGCTGGGCGATCTTGTCCACCTCCGGCAGCGGAACGAACTTCGCCGGCACGGTGTCCACCGGCACCTCGAACGCCGTCCGCAGAACGGCATAAGACCCCGCATAGGCCTCGATGCAGCCGCGTGCCCCGCAGCGACAGAGCGCACCACCGGGAATATGCAGCATATGCCCGAAATTCGGCGCCGAGATTTCCGTCTCCCCGTCGCGGGTGATGCGTGCGATGCCGAGGCCGATACTGTGGCCGAGCGAAAGCGCCGCCAGCGACGCGGGGGCCTCGCCCTTGCGGGCGAGACGCTGCTGCAGCGCCTTTGCAACCAGCAGGGTTTCGTTGTTGAGGATGACCTTGCCGCCCCACTCGTCGCCAAGAGCCAGCCGGAAATCGACGGCATCGGCACCAAGCACGGGAGACCAGACGAGCACCGGCGCATCGGCGCTGACGAGACCCTTGCTGCTGATCGACACGAGGAGCACCTGCTCGCGGCCGATAGACGAACGCTCCACCGCACGCTCCAGCCCGGCGTTGATGGCCGCAATGAATTCCGGAGCCGCCCCTCGCCTTGCCTCGGCGAACCGATCGAGCAGTGTGCCGGCATAGTCGACGAGCGAATACTGGATCAAATCGGAGGAGACGATGACGGTGATGACGTAGCCGCAACCGCGCGTCTGGCTGAAGAGCACCCGCGGGCGGCCGCGCCCCGTAGCCGCCTGCTGCTCGCTCTTCTCGATGATCGCGCTGCGCTCGAGTTCGGCCGTGATGGCGGAGACGGTGGCCGAGGAAAGGCGGGTCGCTTCGGCAAGCTGCGTGTGGGAGAGCCTGCCGCTGCGCCGCAGAGCGGAAAGGACCAGCGCGCTGTTCTGGTGCCGGACCAGTTCGGTACTCGACTTGCCCAGCATCTACGCCTGCATCTCCCTCGGGTTCATCCTCCGATAGTCGAAGAGGCGACTTCACTCAATCCACCTCATTGACTCCCCGGAAAATCTCTGACAGTTAATTTCTCGACTGTCGAGAAAAAAGCGATCCTGCTTTGTCTGGCAGCTAATCTGGCGGGGGGAGAGCACGGAAGGCTTTGGCCATCCGCCGTCATTCGGGAGGACATCATGAAGTCAATCGTCAAGCTGATGGCTGGTGCAGCCATCGTCGTCACCATGCAGACCGCCGCTCTGGCGCAGGAACTCGTCGTCGGCGTTTCCTGGTCGAACTTCCAGGAAGAACGCTGGAAGACCGATGAAGCCGCGATCAAGACCGCCCTCGAGGCAGCCGGCGCGAAGTACATTTCCGCCGATGCCCAGTCGTCCGCTGCAAAGCAGCTTACCGACGTCGAGTCGCTGATCTCGCAGGGCGCAAACGCGCTGATCGTCCTGGCGCAGGACAGCGACGCGATCGGCCCGGCCATCGAGAAGGCGACCGCGGAAGGTATTCCGGTTGTCGGCTATGACCGCCTGATCGAGAACCCGGAAGCCTTCTACATCACCTTCGACAACAAGGAAGTCGGCCGCATGCAGGCCCGCGAGGTCTTCAAGGTGGCACCCGAAGGCAACTACGTCTTCATCAAGGGCTCCTCCTCCGATCCGAACGCGGACTTCCTGTTCTCCGGCCAGATGGAAGTGCTGAAGGAAGCCATGGACTCCGGCAAGATCAAGAACGTCGGCGAAGCCTATACGGACGGCTGGAAGCCGGAGAACGCCCAGAAGAACATGGAGCAGTTCCTGACGGCCAACAATAACGAGGTGGATGCAGTCGTCGCATCGAACGACGGCACCGCCGGCGGCGCGATCTCCGCTCTCGACGCCCAGGGCCTTGCCGGTTCCGTGCCGGTGTCCGGCCAGGATGCTGACAAGGCAGCTCTGAACCGCGTCGCGCTCGGCACCCAGACGGTGTCTGTCTGGAAGGACAGCCGTGAACTCGGCAAGAATGCGGCCGAGATCGCTCTGGCTCTCGCCGGTGGCAAGACCATGGACGAGATCCCGAATGTCGAGACCTTCACGGGCGGCCCGAAGGGTGCCGAGATGAAGTCGGTCTTCCTCGCTCCGCTTCCGGTCACCAAGGACAACCTCAATGTTGTCATCGAAGCCGGCTGGATCAGCAAGGAAGAGGCTTGCCAGGGCGTGAAGGCCGGCTCGGTCGCCGCCTGCGACTAATCGCCAGCCGATAGCCAGGGAAGTCCCGGCGTTACAGCCCATCGCCGTAACGCCGGGATTTGTCATTGAAGGGGCGGTTCTCGACGATCCGCCCGCAGACGGCGCACTCCCGATTGGATGCAAGACGTCCCGGATGCGCTCAAGAGGTGGGGAACGGCAGGAATGGCCGATACGATGCATTCTACGACAACCGGCGGGCCGCGCCATGCGGATGCCAACCCGGTAACGCGCTTCTTCCGCGCCACCGAGATCGACACACGCCTTCTCGGCATGATCGGTGCGCTGCTGATCATCTGGCTGGGCTTTCACTTCCTGACGGGCGGGCTGTTCCTGACGCCCCGCAACCTGTGGAACCTGACGGTACAGACATCGTCGGTGGCGGTCATGGCCACCGGCATGGTGTTGGTCATCGTCACTCGCAACATCGACCTTTCGGTGGGCTCCATCCTCGGCTTCACCGGCATGATCATGGGCGTGATGCAGGCGCAGATCCTCCCGCAGCTGCTCGGTTTCAATCATCCCGCCATCTGGATCGTAGCGCTTGCGACGGGCCTGCTGGTGGGCGCAATGATCGGTGCATTGCAGGGATCGATCATTGCCTTCCTCGGCGTCCCCTCCTTCATCGTCACGCTGGGCGGGCTGCTCATCTGGCGTGGCGCCACATGGTTCGTCACCAGTGGCCAGACGGTCGCGCCGATGAACCCGACATTCCGACTGATGGGCGGGGGCACGGAGGGCTCGATCGGCGCCACCTGGAGCTGGATCGTCGGCCTCGTCGCCTGCCTTGCCATCATCGCGGCCATCATCAACGCCCGCCGCCAACGCAAGCGCTTTGCTTTCCCCCGCAAGCCTGTCTGGGCCGAGTACGTGATCGGCGCCATCAGCTGCCTGGTCGTTCTGGGTGTGGTGCAGGTGGCCAACAGCTACTACTGGCCCGTCGCCATCGCCCGCCGATACGCGGAAGCCAGCGGCATCGACTGGCCGGAGGGCGGCCTCCTGATCTCGCACGGCATCGCCATTCCCGTGCTGATCGCGATCGGCGTCGGCATCGTCATGACCTTCATCGCCACCCGCCTGCGGTTCGGCCGCTACGTCTTTGCCATCGGCGGCAATCCGGAGGCGGCGGAGCTGGCCGGCATCAAGACCCGCTGGGTGACCGTCCGCATCTTCGCGCTGATGGGCATGCTCTGCGCCATCGCCGCCGCCATCTCCACGGCCCGCCTGAACGCGGCGACGAATGCGCAAGGTGAACTGGACGAACTCTACACGATCGCGGCCGCCGTGATCGGCGGAACCTCGCTCTCGGGCGGCATGGGCACGATCGCCGGCGCCATGCTCGGCGCGCTGGTCATGCAGTCCCTTCAGTCCGGCATGGTGTTGCTCGGCATCGACACGCCGCTGCAGCGCATCGTCGTCGGTGCGGTCCTGGTGCTCGCCGTCTGGCTCGACACCGTCTACCGCGCCCGCGCCAAGTAACAGGAGTTTTCATCGTGACGGACCAACATACTCCGCTCGTGGAAATGCGGAATATTTCCATCTCCTTCGGCGGGATCCATGCCGTGGAGAATGCCAGCATCGACCTTTATCCGGGCGAGGTCGTCGCCCTGCTCGGCCACAACGGCGCCGGCAAGTCGACGCTGATCAAGATCCTGTCGGGCGCCTATCGCCGCGATGCCGGTGAAATCCTCATCAACGGCGAGCCGGCCGACATCAAGAACCCGCGAGACGCCAAGAAGTTCGGCATTGAGACGATCTACCAGACGCTCGCCGTTGCCGATAACGTCGATGCCGCCGCCAACCTTTATCTCGGCCGCGAACTGCAGACGGCCTGGGGCACGCTCGACGATGTCGCCATGGAAGCCAATGCGCGCAAGGTGATGGGGCGTCTCAACCCCAACTTCAAGCGCTTCAAGGAACCGGTGAAGGCGCTTTCGGGCGGCCAGCGGCAGTCGGTGGCGATTGCCCGCGCCATCCTCTTCGACGCCCGCATCCTCATCATGGACGAGCCGACGGCAGCCCTTGGACCGCACGAGACGGCGCAGGTGGGCGACCTCATCAAGCAGCTGAAGAAGGAAGGCATCGGCATCTTCCTGATCAGCCACGACATCCACGACGTCTTCGACCTCGCCGACCGCGTCTTCGTCATGAAGAACGGACAGGTGGTTGGCCATGCCCGCACAGAGGACGTGACCAAGGACGAGGTGCTCGGCATGATCATCCTCGGCAAGTGCCCGCCCGGCGCCACGCCTGGGCCGGGTGCAATGATGATGGCATGAATGGGGGGCTCTTCGGAGCCCCTTCCCTTTCTGCCCGATCGTGTCACCACTCGATCGCGCTGCCGTCATAGGCGAAGAACCGCCCGCTCTGGGCCGGCTGCAAACCGTCCAGCACGTCGAGCAGCATCCGCGCCGAATGATCGGGGGACAGGCGCTCGCGCCCCGCGCCGTAAGGCTCCGACAACGGCGTCGTCACCGTACC
The DNA here is from genome assembly GCF_044142885.1 of Pseudorhizobium flavum. Lineage (NCBI taxonomy): Bacteria > Pseudomonadati > Pseudomonadota > Alphaproteobacteria > Hyphomicrobiales > Rhizobiaceae > Pseudorhizobium > Pseudorhizobium flavum. The sequence goes on along the minus strand of NZ_JBIOKZ010000002.1, from coordinate 13,113 downwards.
GGGATGAAGCGCCGCAATCACCGCCTGCGGATGCGTCCGCGCCGCCTCGATGGCGGTGGTCCGGACGATCTGGTTGAGCGCCGCCTTCGAGGCCCTGTAGGAGATCCAGCCGCCGAGCCGGTTGTCGCCGATCGAGCCGACCCGGGCAGACAGGGTCGCGAAGACCGCCCGGCGATCGCGGCGCAGGAGCGGCAGGAAGTGCTTGAAGATGAGCGCCGGCCCGATCGCGTTGACGGCAAACTGCTTCGCCATCGCCTGCGGATCGAGCACGCGGATGGTTTTTTCGGGCCCGATGCCGTCGATCGTCAGAGCGCCCGTCGCGTCGAACACGAGATCGAACGGCGTGCCGTCACGCAGCCTTTCAGCGGCAGCGGCAATGGTGCCCTCCTCCGTCAGGTCGAGACCGTCGTCGCGGCGCGACAACGTCTCGACGCCGCCGCAGCCGGGCTCGTCCCGCAGCAGCTCCGCCGCGGCCGCACCAATCCCGCCGCTCGCGCCGACGACCAAGGCACGGTATCCCGATGGCAGAGACTTCATCCTTCCCCTTGGCATTGCCCGCTCGCCTTGACCGCAGACGCGGCTGCGGCCGCCTGACCGGCCTTATCATGACCCTGTACGAGGCGCTCCGGCCACCGGTTCAGGCGCGCGATCTATTTTCCGCGCCAACCAATCATGGGCATTGATGCCGGCCGCATCCTGGGTTAAGTACCAGCCATCGGAGCGGCGAGCGAGACTCGCCGGCGGTTAGCACCCGTAGCTCAGCTGGATAGAGTGTTGGATTCCGATTCCAAAGGTCACAGGTTCGAATCCTGTCGGGTGCGCCATTTCAGAACAGAACTATGAACGCCGAACGCCGCCGTTTCTACGCTTGAAGCGGCGACCAACGTTCGCAGCAGTTCCGACTTCGATCCCATGATGCGAACCTCGTCGTCGGCAACCTCGACACGCTGCGCCAGCGCGCGTAGATGGTCGCGGCGGTAGCCGCCATCGTTGAGCTTGATCCGTTCACGGGCTTTGCGGGCAAACCCCTTGAGCATATCGGGGGTGACGCCCTGATTGCCTGAACTATCGAGCGCGAGCTGCGTGCGCTCCGCGTCGGCGGCGGCTTGATCCCGCAATGCCTTGAGGCTCACCATGCGTTCCTTTGCCATGGCGTCGTCCTTGTCCACCATGCCGGCTTCGATGGCGTCAAAGAGACGGCCGAGCCGCTGGTCGGCTTCCGTGATTCGCCTTTGAAGCTCGGCAAGATGCTCGCGGCGGCGTTCGGTGCGTTCCTGTCGGCGGTCGATGACGCTGGCAAGGACGGTTTCCAACCGCTTGGGCAGGAGCAGGCGGTCCCCGATATAATCGGCGACCGTATGGTCCAGCTTGTCCATGGGGATTGTGCGACCCTTGCAGCCGGTCTTGCCCTGCCGGGCCTTGGTCGAGCAGGTATAGTAGCGGTATGTCGCGCCCGTGCTGCCTTGGCCGGTGCGAAGGGTCATCGCTCCCCCGCACTTGGCGCAGAAGCAAATGCCGGTCAGGAGCGTCGGGCCGCTGGAGACACGTGCAGGCGTCACCATGGGATTGCGGGACTTGAGGCGGGCTTGCACCGCGTCGAACGTCTCGCGCTCGATTAGGGGCGGCACCGCCATGATAGCGACCTCGCTCTCCGGCTTCTTCTCCCGGTCCTTATGCGAGCGGGTGTTGAACCTGTGCTCGCCGATATAGGTGGTGCGGGTCAGGATGGCGTGGATTTGCGCCAATCCCCAACGCCCTCCGTCGCGGGTGAAGAAGCGGCGCTCGTTGAGATAGGTGGCGATGGCCTTTACGCCCATCGCGCCGGACGTGCCGTCTCCTTCGAGGAACAGGCGATAGATCAGCCGCACGGTGTCGGCGTGCAGCGGGTCGATCTCCAGCTTCTTCTTGATCTTCGATCCCCGCTGCTCGGCTGCGACGATGCGATAGCCGATAGGCGGCCGTGCGCCGTTCCAGAAGCCTTGCCGGGCGTTCTCATTCATGGCGCGCAGGACGTGCTTGGCGTTCTCCTTCGACTGGTATTCGTCGAACAGCGCCATGATCTGCCGCATCATCTGGTGCATGGGATCGTCGCCCATCTCCTGCGTGATGGACACCAGCTTGACGCCGTTCTTCGCCAGCTTTCTAACGTAGAACTCCATCTCGAAGTGATCGCGGAAGAACCGGCTGAACGAGTGGACCACGACAATATCGAAGGGCGCGGGCTTGGTCGTGCCCGCTTCGATCATTCGTTGAAACTCGGGGCGTTTGTCGTTGGTGGCGGTTGCGCCTGCTTCGATGAACGTCTCCACCAGTTGCAGGCCGCGTTGCTCGCAATAGGCTTCGCCCTGCCGCTTCTGGTCGGGAATGGAAATGTCATGCTCGGCCTGCCGGGCAGTCGAGACGCGCAGATAGAGGGCGGCACGGGCGGTAGTGGTTGGGCTGTGCTTGTTCATGCTTGGCCTCCCATAGCTTTCTTCGCCTTGGGGCGGTCGATCAGGGGCAACGCCAGCTCCACCCGGTCATGCACCACCTTGGGCGCGAGTTTGCGTCCATGCCCCGGTTCAAACCGCACAAGGCCATAGCTCTCCATGGTTTTCAGGGTGCGTGACAGGTTGGAGCCGGCCCGGCCGGTGATTTCCGCCAGTTCCTCCAGCGATGCCGGGGCTTTCTCGGCGATGATGCGCAGCAGTTCGCGGTTGCCGGCCGACAGCACCTTGGCAAAGGATTCGGTCGAGGTGAACCACACCTTCGGATCGCTGGGCGCAGGTTTTTCCTCGCCGCGCGCGATCCGCATGGTGCGGGCCTTCATTTCTTCATAGTCGGCAATCCCGACTTTCAATGTGGTCATAGGGCACCTCGTTCCTTCAATACCGCTTCCACGGTCTGCCAGAAGTCGGCCAGCAGCGTGGCCGCATCCTCGTAGGCGTAAGGCTTCACGGTCTGAAAGCGGTGCCGATGGTCCATCGGCTCGCCGCGCCTGCCCCGGCCGACCGGGTGGGCATTGTCGAAGCCGACCAGTCGTTCGCCCGAAGGCCCGTGAAGCGTGAGCGAATAATCGAGGCCGTGCGGCTTCTCCGGGGATGCCGGAACGCGGGTGACGACGAACTTCACCCAATGGCCGCCCTCTGGATCGACAAAGAGCATCTGTCCGTCGAGGTCCAGAAGCGTGTCGAGGCCCGGATCACGATCCGCGCTCATGCCTTTTTCCTATCAGTTTGAGATAGGAATTGCAAGCTGTCATCCGGCTTTCCCGGGTTCAAGAGTTCGTCGAACACATCGCCGAACCAGCGCTCGAACACGTCAATCTCGGCCTCGGTAACGGGAATGTCCTCCGGCCAATCGTCGGTAACGCGCATCCTCTGGCCGTCCGGGCCGAGAAGTGGAGTGTTGCCGGCTCGCGTCCGGTCGTCCGGCGTAGGATCGTCGGCGTAGTCGAACAGATCGTCGGGAAGTGGTTCGGGGATCGACTGTCGCGGTCGCCCTTTGCGGGCGCGGCGGCGCTCTGCGCACATGGAATCCTCCTTGGTTCTGGCGGATTCCGGGGCGCTATTGGCCCCGGAATTAAGCGAACCATGGAGGGCAGTCGGCGGCCTGTAGCGTGCCGCATTTGCGCCTATGCGCTGGCGGCACCCCTGCCGGAATGGGGTTAGCTGGAGGCTCGCCGCGCCTTGGCGAAACCGCGATCCGTGGCGATGAAGTGTTGAAGCATCGGAACGATGAGCTTGGCGGGATCGGCAACGGGCTGGCCGCTCTCGCGGGCCAGCACCTCGGCATAGGCGATCAGATCGCGGTGAAGCGGCGCGGGCAGTTCCACCGTCACCTTGACAGGCTTGTCGTCGGGCAGCGGGCCGAGTTTCAGTTTCGTCATGGTCAACCTCCTGCCGGCTCGAACACAAGATCGCGGGTGACGATGATCCTGACCGGAAAGCCCGGCCGGATGGTGAGCGTCGGCGCAACCTGCAACTGGCGCTGGACGATCTGCTGGCCGGCCTGATTGACGGTATCCTGCGCCCCGTCGCGGATGGCGCGGATCAGCCGGTCCTCGTCGCTCGTGGCCAGCTCCGAGCCGACTGCAAGCAGCGTGGATAGCCCTGCGGCCTTCATTAGATCCCACCAATGGTAATCAACACCGTCCTCAAGGCCGGCATAGCCGCTGGCGTCCGCGCCCGGCAGGCGCTCCAGAACGATGGAGCGGCCGCCCGGCAGGATCAGGCGGTTCCACACCAAGAGCACCCTGCGCTGGCCGAAGGTCACGCCGTCATCGTATTGGCCTATGATGCGGGTGCCCTGCGGGATCAGGAGCAGCGAGCCGGTCGGGCTGTCATAGACGCTCTCCGTCACCTGCGCGGTGATCTGGCCCGGAAGGTCGGAACGGATGCCGGTGATGAGCGCGGCCGGGATCACGGCCCCGGCCTGAAGGATATAGGGCGATGCTGGCGGCACAACGCGATCCGGGGCGACGGTCTGCCGGTCCACCGGCCCGTTGAGAAACGCCGCGTGGCGATCCTGTGTCGCGGGCTGCCCGCCGAGGCCAAGACCGGCAAGGCCGGGCATGGCCGTGCCGGCTGGCGCTACCGTGCGCGGGCCGGACTGGAAAAAGACGTTGCTCAAGCGCGCGGCTTCTTCCTCGGCCCTGCGGCGTTCTTCCTCGGGATCGACGGCGGGCGTCGTCATGACGGGCGGCGCGACTGGCTGGCCCCTGTTCTGCGCGTCAAGGATCGGGCGGCCAAGGTCGCCCGGCAGCGCGGGACCGAGCACCGGGCCGCTATAGTCGCTCGGCAGGCCCGCCAGCCCATCGGCGGTTTGCCGGTTGTTGGTCGAGTAAAGTTCGCCGCCGTCCGGCCCTCCGTCGCGGGTCTGGAGCGCGTAGATCAGCGCCCCGCCGAAGCCGAGAAGCGCGACGGCTCCGACGCCTGCCAGCATTTTGCGGGACAGGCGGGTGACGCGGGGCGATTCAGCGCGCAGGCGCATGGGTGCGGCGGTATCGGTATCGCTCATGAGGACGATCCTCCCGTGGTCGCGCTGGCCGGCTGGGCTGCGGCCTGCGTCGGGTTGGTGCGGACGATCCTGACCGTCTGCTGGCGGTTGCCAGAACCAAGGCGCAGTTCGGCCGTGCCGAACAGGCGGTCAACGATCAGGACGTTCTGGTGGACACGGCTGTTGACGATCTGCGGCTCGCCGTTCGCGCCAAGCACGAAGATCGGCGGCATCTCGCCCTGCACGATCCCAGCCGGGAAGACGATATAAACGCGCCTGCCGTCATCGAAGACGGAAACCGGCCGCCATGGCGGGCTATCGCCCTGCACCTGCAACCCATAACGATAGTTCCGCGCTGCCTCGGCGGGAATGATGGGTGCGGCCGGAACGGTCTGGCGCTGGCCGGCAGGCGGTGCGGGATAGGCCCATGCCACGGCCGGCATGTAGAGCGATTCCCGCGCGCGCAGCTCGAGCATGTAAGTGCGCCGGTCGGTGGTGACGACAAGGTTGGTGGAAATGTCGGGGCGCGTCGGCTTCACGAGGATATGGACCCGGCGGTTTGCACCGCTGCCGCTCTCTGTGTCGCCGATAATCCACCTTGTCGTATCGCCGGCCGCGATCGGCCCCGCGCCTGTCAGGCTCTCGCCTGGCTCCAGCGCAATGGTCGTGATCTGCCCGACTGCGGCATAGACCTGATAGAGCGCGCCTTCCGACCACGGATAAATCTGGATGGCGTTGTAGTAGCCTTCCCGGCGCGGCTCGACGCGGGCGGCGGCATTTGCGTTCTCGACGCGGCCGGTCGGTGTGCCTGCGGCGGTGCCGCCGCGCGCCACGGTCCATGCCGGGGGCACATGCAGCGGCCGGGGCGTGTTGTCGGTTGCCGCCGCCTGCACGGTCGGCAGCGGCGGAACGCTGGCATCGTAGCTGAATTGCGGTGTCCGGTTGGTCGCGCAGCCTGCCAAAGTAATTGCAAACGCCGTCGCAAAAATCGCATAGGTTAGCGACTTCAGGATCAGTAAGGAGGAATCGACAGAATGGATTCTGTGCCGACGATTGTTGCCCGGTATATCGACGCCTACAACAGGATGAATGTTCAGGCGATGCTCGACTGCCTGTCGGGCGACGTTCGGTTTATCAACAGATCGAACGGAGAGACGACGAACGAAACGCACGGGATCGAGGCATTCCGCGCGCTGGCGGAACAGGGCGTCCAGTTGTTTGCTGAAAGAGAACAGACGATCCTCGACTGTATCGCGATAGACGACCGTGCAGCCGTGCGCATCGGCTATCGCGCCAAGGTCAAGACCGACCTGCCCAATGGCTGGAAGGCCGGGCAGGAGATCGAGATGACGGGCACCTCGTTTTTCATGATCTCCGAGGGAAAGATCAGCGAGGTGATTGATGCAAGCTGAAGTTTTCATTGGCTCATCTCCCGCGACCACGAAATTGCGTTGACGTAGATTCCGAGCGGATTGGCGCGCAGGCGCTCGGCATTGCGAGGCGGCTGGATCACGATGGTCAGGATCGCGGTCCAGCGTTCGGTCGTGGAGAGTTGGCCGTTCTCGAAATGGCGTTCGGTCCACGCCACTCGGAAGCTGTTGGGGGACGCGCGGATGACGCTCGAGACCTCGACGGCGACCTGCTGACGGCCGACGCGGGTGAACGGGTCGTTGGCGCGGGCGTAGTCGTTCAAGGCAGCCGCGCCTCGATCCGTGGTCCACTCATAAGCCCGAAGCCAATTCTGGCGGACAATGATCGCATCGGCCGGGATCGCGCGGACCTGCTCGATGAAGCGGCCGAGGTGGAAAGCGATTTGCGGGTCAGTCGGGCGATAGTCGGCTAGGGCCGGCGCGACGGTCTGCGCCTGCCCGAGATTATCGACCTGAACAACCCAAGGCACCACGGTCCCGCGCGCCGACTGCCAGACCAGCGCCGAGGCGAAGCCGGCCGAAAGGATCAGGGAGCCGAAGGCCATGAGCCGCCAGTTCCTTGCCTGCACGCGGGCAGAGCCGATGCGCTCGTCCCACGCCTGCGCGGCCTTCTGGTAGGGCGTCTCGGGTTCGGGTGATTTGCCGTAATGAGTTGCGGGTCGTTTGAAGATGCTCATGAGCGGTCACTTTCGGAAAGGTTGACGGAGGAACCGGAGCCGTGGCTGTCGCCGGAGCGGACGGCATGGGCTGTCATGGCGGTGCCGTGGTTGAGGGCCTGCCGGCGCTGCATCCGCTGCGCCCAAGCCGGGGGACCATCGGGGAAAGTCGGCGGCGCGGCGGCCGGGGCGGCGCTCGCGCCGCCGACCGTGCTCATGGTCGAGCTGCCGCCAGTCGCGCCGAAGCCGGCCTTTGCGCCAGCGGAGAAGCTGGACTTGACGCTTTCGCTTGCTTGGGATGTTGCGCTGGAGGCTGCGCGCTTGAGCGGCGAGACGGCGGCCGAGCCTGCCGCTCGGGCGACACCGCCGAGGCCGGAGGCAACGCCCGCCGCTCCGGTCTGGCCGAGCGAGCCGAGGTTATAGGCAGCGGTCGCCGCGCCCGCGGCGGTCGCGCCTCCCCGAACGGCCGCGGCTCCACCGGACAGGGCAGCAGCACCACCTTTGGCGGCGAGCATGGCCCCGCCGCCAGCGGCGACGCCTGCACCTGCGACCGCAAGGCCGGTTCCCACGGCTGCGCCCGCGCCGAGTTGCGGGCCGCCAGAGACGATGCCGTTGGCGATACCGGGACCGAAGATGCCGAGGCCGAGCAGAGACAGCGCGGCAAGCACAATCGCCATGGCCTCGTCGATGGTCGGGGTTGCCCCGCCGAAACCGGCCGTGAATTGCGAAAACAAGGTGCTGCCTATGCCGATGATGACGGCGAGCACCAAGACCTTGATGCCGGACGACACCACGTTGCCCAAAACCTTCTCGGCCATGAACGCGGTCTTGCCGAACAGGCCGAAGGGGATCAGCACGAAGCCGGCCAGCGTGGTCAGCTTGAACTCGATCAGCGTCACGAAAAGTTGGATCGCCAAAATGAAAAACGCGAGCACCACAAGCGCCCACGCGAACAGCAGGCACGCGATCTGAATGAAATTCTCGAAGAAGGCGATCCAGCCCATCAGGTCGGAAATGGAATCGAGCAGCGGCCGGCCGGCATCAAGGCCGGTCTGCGCCACGCGGCCCGGCCGCATCAGATCGGAAACGGAAAAGCCGGTACCCGACGCCATGAGGCCGAGGCCGGCGAAGCTCTCGAAGACGATGCGGGCGAGGTTGTTCCAGTTTGAAATGATGTAGGCGAAGACACCGACAAACAGGGTCTTCTTGACCAGCCGCGCGATAATGTCGTCATCCGCGCCCCATGCCCAAAAGAGCGCGGCAAGCGTCACGTCGATGACGATGAGCGTCGTGGCGATGAAGGCGACCTCGCCGCCGAGCAGCCCGAAACCGCTGTCGATGTAGGAGGTGAATACGCCGAGAAAATTGTCGATGACGCCCGTGTTGCCCATGGTCAGCGCGCCTCGCTGCGGTCACGGCCGAGGAAGCGGTCGCGGGATTCAGCCCATGCGGCGAGGCAGTCGGTGTCACTCGCCGCCGCCTCGCCGAGCTGCTGGCAACGGCGCAGGGTTTCGCGCAGGGGATCGGCCGGTGGCTGGAAGGCCGACGCCGGGGGTAGCACGGAAGGTTCGTCCTTCCGCGCCATGTCGATTGCGGTCGCCGTGACGGCGATGGCGATGAACACCACGGCCCCGAGCCGGGCCAGCATCTTGCCGTCCATGGCGAGCCTCCCGTCAGTTGTTGCCGTTGAACATCTGCGCGTTGCCGGGCTGGTATCCGCTGCCCGGCGTCAGGAACCGTTCGCGCTGGATGCGGCCCTGCTCGGCGGCGGTCGCGCGCTCTGCCTCGGTCAGCGCGTCGGCGCGGCCGTTTGCCGAGATGACCGCGATTAGGTCGGAAAGCTGCTGCGACTGGAGCGCGAGAAGCTGGTTGCCGGCCTGCGTCGCCTGCAATGCCCCGGTCGCGCCCTGACTCTGGCCGACAAGCGCGGCCATCTCGGCGCGGTTGCTGTCGATGTTGCCGACCGCACCCGCCTGAACGCGCATCGCGTCCTGCAAGCCGCCAACGGTATTCTCCCAGCGGCCGCGCGCATCGGCGACAAGCTGGGCTTCGGTCGCCGAAAGCGAGACGTTGCCATATTGCTGCTGGAACGCTTGGTCGATCTGCCCGACCTCGAACGCGATGTTCTGCGCTTGGCCGAGAAGCTGCTGCGTGCGCTGGACGTTCTGCTGGAGCTGCTGGAGCGAGGAATACGGCAGGCTCGCCAGATTGCGGGCCTGATTGATGAGCATTTGCGCCTCGTTCTGGAGGCTGGTGATCTGGTTGTTGATCTGCTCCAGAGTGCGCGCTGCCGTGAGCACGTTCTGCGCATAGTTGGACGGGTCATAGACGATGCGGCCGAAACCGAATTGCGCATGGGCCGGGCTTGCCAGCATAGGCGACAACGCGACGGGCACGGCGAGCGCCAGCGCGAGGGCCGAGGCCCCGACGATCTTGGAATAGGTCATGGAAGAATCTCCTGTGTGGGGTGGATATCCGGCGCGGCCGGCGCGGCGGATTCCGGTCGGTCGGCGAGATTGGTGAGGTTCGGGATCAGGTCGGCAGCCCAATCGACGCCGCGCGCCTGTAGCCATGCGGCGAGGAAGCCATCGCGGCCGTGTTCGGCGACAATCTGCGCGATGAGCGTCTGGTCGGATTTGGCGGATGCGGCGCAGAGCGCGAGGCCGACTTCGGACAGGCCAAGCTCGAACAGGCGATTGCCCCTGCGGCTTTGGCAGTAATAATCCCGCTTGGGCGTGGCCCTTGCGAGGATTTCGATCTGCCTGTCATTGAGGCCGAAGCGGCGATAGATGGCCGTGATCTGCGGCTCGATGGCGCGCTCGTTCGGCAGCAAGAGCCGCGTCGGGCAGCTCTCGATGATGGCGGGCGCGATGTTGCTCCCGTCAATGTCGGACAGGCTTTGCGTGGCGAAGATGACGCTGGTGTTCTTCTTGCGCAGCGTTTTCAACCATTCGCGGAGCTGGCCGGCGAAACCCTCGTCGTCCAGCGCGAGCCAGCCTTCATCGATGATGAGAAGCGTCGGCCGCCCGTCGAGCCGGTCGCCGATCCGATGGAACAGGTAGGCGAGCACGGCCGGAGCCGCGCCGGTCCCGACCAGCCCCTCGATCTCGAACGCCTGCACGTCCGCCGATCCCAAATGCTCTGTCTCGGCGTCGAGTAACCGGCCATAGGCCCCACCGACGCAGAACGGCCGGAGCGCCTGTTTCAGATCGTTGGATTGCAGCAGCACGGCAAGGCCGGTGATGGTGCGTTCCTCGACGGGGGCCGAGGCCAGCGAAGTCAGCGCCGTCCAAAGATACTCTTTGACCTCGGGCGTGATGGTTAGCCCCTCGCGCATGAGGATGGCGGCGATCCAGTCCGCCGCCCATGCGCGTTCATAGGTATCGTGGATGCGGGCAAGCGGCTGGAGCGAAACGGACGTCTCGGCCCCTTCCGTGAGGCCGCCGCCCAAATCGTGCCAGTCGCCGCCCATGGCGAGCGATGCGGCGCGGATCGAACCGCCGAAGTCGAAGGCAAAGACTTGGCTGGCCTCATAGCGCCGGAACTGTAAGGCCATGAGGGCGAGCAGCACGGATTTGCCCGCGCCAGTGGGGCCGACGACAAGGGTATGGCCTACGTCGCCGACATGGAGGCTTAGCCGGAACGGGGTTGAGCCTTCGGTCTTTCCAAAGAGCAAAGGGGGCGCACCGAAATGCTCGTCCCGTTCCGGCCCCGCCCACACCGCCGATAGCGGGATCATGTGGGCGAGATTCAAAGTGCTGATGGGCGGCTGACGGACATTCGCGTAGGCGTGTCCGGGCAGGCTGCCGAGCCATGCATCAACCGCGTTGACGCTCTCGGGCATGGCGGTGAAGTCGCGGCCCTGAACGATCTTCTCGACCAGGCGCAGCTTCTCGTCGGCAAGGCGCGGGTCGGCATCCCATACGGTGACGGTCGCCGTGACGTAGGCCATGCCCGCCACGTCCGCCCCAAGCTCCTGCAACGCCATGTCGGCGTCGAGCGCCTTGTTGGCGGCGTCGGTGTCCACAAGCGCGGACGCCTCGTTTGTCATGACCTCTTTCAAGATCGCGGCGACGCTCTTGCGCTTGGCGAACCATTGGCGACGGATGCGGGTCAGCAGCCGGGTTGCATCGGTCTTGTCGAGCAGGATCGCGCGGGTGCTCCACCGATATGGGAACGGCAGCCGGTTCATTTCGTCGAGCAGGCCCGGCGTCGTCGCGGTCGGGAATCCCACGATGGTCAGCACGCGCAGATGCGCGTCGCCAAGGCGCGGCTCCAGCCCGCCGGTCAAGGGCTGGTCGGCGAGCAGCGCGTCGAGGTGCATGGGCACCTCGGGCACGCGCACACGATGCCGGTTGGTCGAGATGGTGGAATGGAGATAGGTCAGCGTCGCGCCGTCATCCATCCAACGGCACTCGGGCATGAAGCCGTCAAGCAAGGCCAGCACGCGGTCGGTGCGGTCGATGAAGCCGCGCAGGACTTCCCACGGGTCCACCCCCGTTTTCTCCCGGCCCTCGTAGAGCCATGCCTCAGTGCGGGCGGCTTCCTCGGCCGGGGGCAGCCAGAGGAAGGTGAGGAAGTAGCCGGACACGAAATGCGCGCCCGCTTCCTCGAAACCGGCCTTACGCTCGGCATCGACCAGCGCCGACGCGGGATCGGGAAAGGTGCTGTCGGGATAGGTGGCGGCTTCGCTGCGCTGCGCCTCGACGAAGATGCTCCAGCCGGAGCCGAGGCGGCGCACGGCATTGTTGATGCGGCCGGCGACGGCGACTAGCTCGGCCGCGACGGCGGAATCCAGATCGGGACCGCGAAACTTCGCCGTCCTCTGGAAACTGCCGTCCTTGTTGAGCACAACGCCCTGACCGACCAGCGCGGCCCATGGCAGATAATCAGAGAGGCGCGCGGCGGTGCGGCGGAATTCGGAAAGGTTCATCATGGCTGCACCCTCAAACCGCCAAATGACCGGGGATGCGGAGATGCCGCCGCCCGACCTCGACAAAGAGGGGATCGCGCTTTGCCGCCCATACGGCCGCGAAGTGGCCGATTGCCCAGATGGCGATGCCGATCAGCCAGAGGCGCAGGCCGAGGCCCACGGCTCCGGCCAGCGTTCCGTTCATGATGGCGATGGCGCGCGGAGCGCCGCCGAGCAGGATATGTTCGGTCAGCGCCCGGTGAACCGGGACCGTGAAGCCCGGCACGGCGTCCAGTTGCTCGAACGCGACGGCCATCAAACGAGCGCCCCGCCGCCGAACGAGAAGAACGACAGGAAGAAGCTCGACGCGGCGAAAGCAATCGACAGGCCGAACACGATCTGGATCAGACGGCGAAAGCCGCCGCTGGTGTCCCCGAACGCGAGGGTCAGGCCGGTGGCGATGATAATTATCACCGCGATAATTTTTGCGACGGGTCCCTCAATGGACTGAAGGATTTGCTGAAGCGGTTGCTCCCACGGCATCGACGATCCCGACGCATGGGCGGCCGGGGCGAGCATGAAGCTGATAGCAAGGGTGGATGCGGCGGTCGCGGCGAAGCGATAGCCGCGCGAAATCGTGCGGATCATGAAGATTCTCCTGTGCTGGTTTGGATTGCGGGGGTGATGCGGTAGTCGCCGTCCGGCCCCAGCCCTTCGACGCGGGCAAGCTCGGCAAGCCGGCGCGCGGAACCGCGCCCGGAAAGGACAGCAACAAGGTCGATTGTCTCGGCGATCAGGGCGCGCGGGACGGTGACGACAGCCTCTTGGATGAGCTGTTCAAGGCGACGGAGCGCACCGATGCCGGTGCCTGCATGGATGGTGCCGATGCCGCCGGGGTGTCCCGTTCCCCACGCTTTCAGGAGGTCGAGGGCTTCCGATCCGCGCACCTCGCCGATGGGGATGCGGTCGGGGCGCAGGCGCAGCGAGGAACGCACCAGATCGGAAAGCGTCGCCACGCCGTCTTTCGTCCGCATCGCCACTAGATTGGGCGCGGCGCATTGCAGCTCGCGCGTATCCTCGATGATGACGACGCGATCCGCCGTCTTCGCCACCTCGGCGAGCAGCGCATTGGTCAGCG